>NZ_JBEFLI010000061.1:0-44869 GCF_040578825.1 Cupriavidus necator
GCGCGCCCCCCCCCCCGGCCCCGGGGGGGCGGGCGGACATGTTGTTGTTTCCTTGGGCAGGCACGTTGGCTTGGACCGAAGTGTTGTCCAGCCAGCCCCTTTCTGGTAGACGTCTGCCATGAACAATGGCTATACGAGGCACGTATGAAGCGCCAGCCGGCGTCCCCGCCATCGGCAACACCACGGCGCACGCCGCCCAGCCAGGCCGTGGGCACCACGGCCGACCGCATCGAACTGATGCAGACCTTCGTGCGCATCGTCGAATCCGGCAGCCTGTCGATGGCCGCGGCGCAGATGCACACCACGCAGCCCACCATCAGCCGGCGCCTGCAGACGCTGGAGCGGCTGCTCGGCGTGCGGCTGCTGCAACGGTCCACGCATGCCATGAACCTGACCGAGGACGGCGAGCGCTGTTTCGAACGCGCCAAGGAACTGGTGGCCGACTGGGCGACGCTCGAGGCCGACCTGCGTGGCGTCGGGTACGAGCCCGAGGGCACGCTGCGGGTGCTGGTGCCGCATGCCTTCGGCCAGGAATTCCTGATCGGGCCGCTGGCCGACTATCTCCGGCAGTACCGCAAGGTCTCGGTGGAATGGCTGCTGCACGACCGCAGCCCGGATTTCATCGCCGAGGCGATCGATTGCGCGATCCGTGTTGGGGAGGTGCATGAGCCGGGCGTGGTCGCGGTGCGGCTGGCCGAGGTGCCGCGCGCGGTCATCGCCGCGCCGTCGCTGTTTGCGGACCGGCCGCTGCCGCGCCGTCCCGAAGACCTGGAAGATCTGCCGTGGCTGGCGCTGCGCACCTTCTATCGCGACGAGATCGAGTTGTCGAACCCGGCCAGCGGCGAGCACCGCAGGGTTGCCTTCCGCCCGCGCGTCAGTACCGACAGCCTGTATGCGCTGCGCTCCGCCACCCGGCTGGGGCTGGGCGTCGGCGTGGGCTCGTCGTGGATCTTCACCGAAGACATCGCGCGCGGCGAGCTGCTGCACCTGTTGCCGGACTGGCAGGCCGATCCGCTGCCGATGTACCTGGTCTACCCCTATGCGCGCTTCTACCCGGCCAAGCTGAGGTTCTTTCTCGATGCGGTGCGACAGGCGATACCGCGCCTCGGCATGTTCGACCTGCCCGCGCCAAGGCGGGGCCGGCCGCGCCGCCCGGCCGCCCGCTGAATGTTAGGGCCCGTCGGTGGAACCATGCGGCCCTGCCCACAACGCAAGGGATTGCGGACAGACCGATACGGGAAAAAGACCGGTATCCTTTAGCGGTCGCCAGTTTGCCGGTGAACCCCTGGGGCCAGACATCAAGGTGCTTGAGTGATCCGCCGCCGCGCTTTCCCGAGCTTACGCACAAAGGTACGGACAAGAGGCCGCATGCTCGCGTTTGCCATCGTTCTGCTGGGCGCCCTCGCGGGCATCGTTGCCTACAATCTGATCGGCGGCGAGAAGCGCATCGAGCGCCGCCTGGATCGGCTTTACAGCCTGGCCGACCCGCAGTTCGCGCGCGAACTGGGCGTGTTGCTCGGCCCGCCGGTGGTGGACGGCAACCGTTACCGCGTGCTGCGCAATGGCGACGAGATCTTCCCCGCGATGCTGGGCGCGATCCGCGCCGCGAAAAAGAACATCAACTTCGAGTCCTATATCTACTGGTCCGGCGACATCGGCAACGAGTTCGCCCAGGCGCTGGCCGAGCGCGCGCAGGCCGGCGTCAAGGTGCAGGTCTTGCTGGATGCGGTCGGCAGTTCCAGGATCGACAAGTCCGTGCTGGACATCATGAGCCGCGCCGGCGTCGACGTGCGCCGGTATCACCCGGTGCGCTGGTACACCATCGGCAAGCTCAATAACCGCACGCACCGCAAGCTGTTGCTGATCGACGGCGCCATCGGCTTTACCGGCGGCGTGGGCATCGCGCCGGAATGGACCGGCCATGCGCAGGACCCCGATCACTGGCGCGATACGCATTTCCAGGTGGAAGGGCCCGTGGTGGGCCAGATGCAATCGGTCTTCCTTGATAACTGGATCAAGATCAGCGGCGCGGTGCCGCATGGCCCCGACTACTTTCCCGAGCTGCCGCCGGTCGGCACCGGCCGTGCCCAGATGTTCAGCAGCTCGCCCACCGGCGGCAGCGAGAGCATGGCGCTGATGTACCACCTTGCCATTACCGCGGCCAGCCAGACCATCGACCTGTCAGCCGCCTACTTCGTGCCGGACGAGCTGACGGAAAAGGCCTTGCTGGCGGCTTTGGCAAGAGGCGTCAGGCTGCGCATCATCGTGCCGGGCGAGCATATCGATTCGGAAACCGTGCGCTCGGCCTCGCGCGGCGGCTGGGGCCCGTTGCTCAAGGCGGGCGCGCTGATCGCGGAGTACGCGCCCACCATGTATCACTGCAAGGTGCTGATCGTGGATGGGCTGCTGGTGTCGGTCGGCTCGACCAATTTCGACAACCGCTCCTTCCGCCTCAACGACGAAGCCACGCTCAACATCCTGGATGCCGGCTTTGCCGCCGAGCAGACCCGGATCTTCGAGGACGACCTGAAACAGTCACGCCCCGTCAGCTACGAACAGTGGGCCAACCGTCCGTGGACGGAAAAGCTGCGCGACCGGATGGCGACGCTGATCAGCCCCCAACTCTGAACGCCCCACCCTGCGGAACCAGCAAGGCGGGCCTGCCCCGACATGCGCGCAGCGTCAGCTTGTCGCCGACAGGGCACGTTTGTGCGCCGCAAGTCCCGCGCGCGGCACCCATCGGTCACATCTTGCATTGTTGCCTTGACGATGCGCTGGCCTTCACCTATAAGTCATCCATCCATATGGATGGTACATGGATGGTAAGCGGATGGCATATGGATGTTGCCCAGTGCTTTACCTCCAACGCTCTCACCTAACCCATGAACGCTCAGACTCGCGCCGCTGCACTCCCGATCACACGACCCAGGGCGGGTGACACCGAAAAAATCACCATCAACCTCGGGCCGATCGACCTGGGCCAGATCGACCTGCTGGTCGAAGAGGGCTTTTATTCGAACCGCACCGACCTGATCCGCACGGCGATCCGCAACCAGCTCGCCGCCCACGCGGTGGTCATCCAGGAAACGGTGAGCCGCCGGGCCCTAGTGCTCGGGCTGCAGCACTTCACCAGACAGGACCTGGAAGCGGCGCGCGCCGCCAATGAACGGCTGCAGATCCATGTGCTCGGCCTCGCGAGTATTGCCGCCGATGTCAGTCCGGAGCTTGCGCTGGCGACCATCGAGTCCGTCGTGGTACTGGGCGCCTTTCACGCGCCGGCCGCAGTCAAGGCTGCACTGGCCGGCCGCATACGGTAGTTCGCGGCAATCTCGCCGCACCTGGTTCGCCAGGTTTGCAGGAAACAACGATGAAAATGAACGACGCCTTCCTCGCTTCGATGCACGAGGCCATGCAGCTCCTGCAGACCGCAGGCCCGATGGAAGCCACTGAGGCCATCCAGCGCGCGCTGCGCCAGCACACCTCAGCGTTCGTGCAGCCTGCCGCCGCGGCGGCGCCGATGCCGGCGCAGGTGGTCGAACGCCTGCTGACCCATAACGGCGCGGTGATGCGGACCCGCAGCACCGATGTGGTCGCGGAACGCACCGCCGCGCGCGCGCCCGCCAGTGCGCCGGCATCCCAGCCCGCGCCTGCCACGGTCCGCGCCGAGCCCGGGCACTTCACCCAGCGCACCTACACCAACCAGGCCGGCAGCCGCGCATACAAGCTCTATATCCCCCTCGCCAGGGGTGCACAGCCGATGCCCCTGGTCGTGATGCTGCATGGCTGCACGCAGGACGCCGACGACTTCGCCGCCGGCACCCGCATGAACGAACTGGCCGAACAGAACGGCTTCGCCGTGCTGTACCCGATCCAGCCGACAGACGCCAACCCGTCGAAATGCTGGAACTGGTTCCGGCCTGGCGACCAGCACGCGGACCGCGGCGAGCCGTCATTGATTGCCGGCATGACGCGCGAGGTGATCGCCGTCCACGGCATCGACCCCAGGCGCGTCTACGTGGCCGGCATGTCTGCGGGCGGCGCGATGGCGGCCGTGCTGATCCAGCGCTATCCGGGCCTGTTCGCGGCAGCGGGCATCCATTCGGGCCTGCCCGCGGGCAGCGCGCACGACCTGCCGTCGGCGCTGGGCGCGATGCGGGGCGGCAAGGGCATCGGCATGTCGAAGGGCGGCAGTGCGCAGCCGCTGCCGCCGGCCAGGCCGGTGATCGTGTTCCATGGCGATGCCGACAAGACCGTGCACCCGTCCAATGGCAGCAAGCTGGTGGCGCCGTTCGAGCAAGGCGAGGCGCGCAGGGAGAAGCAGCGCCAGACCGCGCGCGCGGGCCACGACTACACGCGGCATACGATCAGGACGCCCGCCGGCATCGACGCCGAGTACTGGGTGATCCACGGCGCGGGCCATGCGTGGTCGGGCGGCAGCGGCCGCGGCAGCTACACCGATCCGAAAGGGCCCGACGCCAGTGCCGAGATGATGCGATTCTTTCTGGCGCACCCGCGCGCAAACTGACGCGTGCACGGGGCTGGAGAAATACGCGGAATCTGCGCCCCAGAGCCGTGCATTTCGCCCCGCCAGAGGGCATTTCGTGCACCCGCTTTGCGCATCATCAAAGACTTTGCCAGCCGCGCGCCAAACGCCCTTCAGCCCATTGAAACACGGCCGATAGGACGGGGAACCACCCCGTTCCATCGAGCCCCATGACCTCCTTCCTCCGTCCCGCCGAGCGCCTGATGGCGCGCCTCAATATCAACCAGAAGCTGACGCTGATCGCGGTGCTGTTCCTCGTGCCGCTGTGCGGCGCGATGTATGTGGTGCTGAGCGCGTCGGCCCACGCGCTGCGTGCCACCGACAGCGAAATGCGCGGCCTGGCCATCGTCGGCCATGCGCTCGATTTCATGCGCGAGACCCAGGTGCGGCGCGGCGCCGCCAATGCGGTGCTGGCAGGCAATGCGAGCTTCCGTCCCACCTTTGATGGTGCGGACAACAACGCCGCCGCCAATCTCGCCCAACTTGTCCGCGCCGCCGCGGACAATCCGGACTTCGGCCTCGATAGCAGCGTGCGCAAGCTGGAGCAGGACTGGCAGCAGATCCGCGCGCTCGGCCTGAACACCACGGCCGGGCCGCTGTTCGAGCGGCACAGCGCGCTGGTCAGGCAGACGCAGCGCTTCGTCGCCGACGTGGCCGACCGCTCCGAACTGGCACTGGACGGCGAGGCCGCCTCCTATTACCTGATCAACCTGCTGGTCGGCCCCATGCCCCGGCTGGCCGAGCAGAGCGCCCTGGCGCGCGGCCGCGGCGCCGGCATCATCGCGCGGGGCGGTTATGCCGATGCCGCGCAGCAGGCCGACCTGGGCGCGCTGGCCGAGCAGATCCGTGAGGGCCTGGACGCGGTGCGGCGCGATATCGGCCGGGTAAGCCGCAGTGCGCCCGGCCACCAGCCGCAGGTCGATGCGGCGCTGGCCAAGCTGGCGGCGATGGACAACTTCTCCCGCACGCTCAAGGTGCGCATGCTCGGCGCCAGCGGCATCGATATCGAAGCCAAGGCGTATTTCGATGAAGCCACGGCGGCGGTCAACGGGGTGCTGGCCGCCAACAAGGAGTTCTCCGCCATCGCCGGCGCGATGCTGGCGCAGCGCAGTGCCGCGCAGCAGCGGCAGTTCGCGCTGCTGGCCGGCGTTGCGCTGGTGACGCTGGCGCTCGCGTTCTACCTGTTCATCGGCTTCAGCCGCGGCATGCGCAATGACGTGCGCGAGGTGGCCGGCATGGTCGAGCGCATCAACGCGGGCGATCTCAGCCTGCGCATGGCTGTGCGCGGGCGCGACGAGTTCAGCGAGGTCAAGCGGCATCTGCTGTCGCTGGTGGAGCGCTGGCGCGCGCTGATCGGGGATACCAAGGCCGGCGCGCATAACGTGCTGGCGGCGGCGGGGGATATCGCACAGGGCAATATCGACCTGTCGCAGCGCACCGAGCAGCAGGCCTCGTCGCTGGAGCAGACCGCGGCCAGCATGGAGCAGCTCACCGCCACCGTGCAGCAGAACGCCGGGAGCGCGGGACAGGCCAGCGACCTGGCGCGCGAGGCCTCCGGCATTGCGCTGGCCGGCGGCGAGGCAGTCGGCCGGATGCAGCAGACCATGCAGCAGATCGAGGCCGATTCGCGCCGCATCGTCGACATCATCGCGGTGATCGACGGCATCGCCTTCCAGACCAATATCCTGGCGTTGAACGCAGCAGTGGAAGCGGCGCGCGCGGGCGAGGCCGGCCGCGGCTTCGCCGTGGTCGCGACCGAGGTGCGCGGGCTGGCGCAACGCGCCGGCAACTCGGCCAAGGAGATCCGCGCGCTGATCTCGCAGTCGGCGCAACGCGTGGCCGCCGGCAATACGCTGGCGCTGGACGTGGCCGCGACCATGGAAAACACAGTAGCCGCGATCGGACGGGTGACGGCGATGATGGATGAGATCAGCCACGCTTCGCGCGAGCAGAGCACCGGCATCGCCCAGGTCAACCAGGCCGTTGCGCAAATGGACCAGGTCACGCAGCAGAACGCCGCGCTGGTGGAAGAGGCCGCGGCCGCGGCGCAGTCGCTGCAGGAACAGGCGCTGCAGATGCAGCGGGCGATGGCGGTGTTCCGGACCGAGGAGGCGGGCGTGGTGCCGGCCTGACCGCGCCGGCGGTTCAGCGCCGGATGAGCCAGATCACCACGGACACTACGACTGACAACAGGATGCAGGTGGTGATCGGCAAATAGAAGCTGAAGCCCTCACGGACGATATGGATGTCGCCAGGCAGCCGGCCAAGGCTCAGCCGGTCCCACGGCAGCTTCGACAGCCAGGGCCAGGCGGCGCCGGCGGCCAGCAGCAGGGCGCCGAGGAGGAGGAGCACGCGTTGCATGAGAGGGGAGCGATTTCGTGGCCGTCGGGTTGGCAGGGCGTGCATGACGCCCTGACGCGTTGGACTGCCATGTCGACGCATTGATTCCTGGCCATGCGGGAGACTAGCCCGGGGGTTTCCAGGGATTTCGGAATGTAAATTGACACTTGGCGGTTTTTTTATGAAATTTTGTTATCGATACACGCAAGGGTGGTGAAAAATTTCACATCTATGCCTGTTGTTGGTGGATAACATCGAGCATTGCTCTTTTCAGTGAATAAGCTGCGAGATACCGACCGGACCGTGGTCAATCCGGACTTACCGCTCCCCCATTTTCTGCCGGGTTAACGCTAATTCTGGCCCACAATGCCCGTTGCCTAAGATTCGTTCATTTAGAGAACAGCAGTTCGCTAATAGAACAAGTGCATCGCGCCCTGCCACCATGGCAGCTCGCGCGATGTCCCAGGCAGACGGAGACAACATTGCCCGAATCTACCCAAGCCAAGGCCGGCGTCGTGGACGTCCAGGCCCTGATCGACGGACAGCGGTTCACTGGTTACCAGTGGCTCATTCTTATCCTGTGCTTCCTGGTGGTTGCCGTTGACGGCTTCGATACCGCGGCCATCGGCTATATCGCGCCGGCGCTGGTGCAGGAATGGGGCATCGAAAAATCCGCGCTCGGACCCGTAATGAGCGCCGCTCTGTTCGGGCTCGCCTTCGGCGCAATCTTTGCCGGCCCGATGGCCGACCGCATCGGCCGCAAGAAGGTGCTGGTGCTGTCCGTCTTCTTCTTCGGCGCCTGCAGCCTCGCCACCGCATTCGCGCCCACGCTGGGCTGGCTGACTGTGTTGCGCTTCCTGACCGGCCTCGGGCTGGGCGCCGCCATGCCCAATGCCGTGACGCTGACCTCGGAGTTCGCGCCGCAACGCCGCCGCGCCGTGCTCGTCAACACCATGTTCTGCGGCTTTCCGCTCGGGTCCGCGGCCGGTGGCTTTGTCGCTGCCGCGATGATTCCGCACTTCGGCTGGCAGAGCGTGCTGCTGCTCGGCGGTATCGTGCCGCTTGCGCTTGCGGTCCTGCTGGTCTTCCTGCTGCCGGAGTCGGTGCGCTACATGGTGCTGCGGCACTATCCGGCCGAGCAGATCCGCCGGTTGCTGCGGCGCGTGACCGGCGCGGACGTGGGCGCGGCGAACGCATTCAGCATCGGCGAACAGGCGCCCGCCACCCGCTCCGCCATCGGCACCGTGCTGGCTCCCGGCTATCGGCTGGGTTCGGCGATGCTGTGGTCTACCTACTTCATGGGCCTCGTTATCTTCTACCTGCTGACCAGCTGGATGCCCACACTGATGAAGGACGCGGGCTTCTCGATCCAGCACGCGTCATTCCTGACGGCGCTGTTCCCGCTCGGCGGCGGCATCGGCACCATCGCGGCCGGCTGGTTCATGGACCGCTTCAACCCGAACAAGGTCATTGCCATCACCTATGCCGCCACCGGCGCGCTGATCTACGCGGTGGGCCAGGGCACCGGCAGCCAGGTGCTGCTGGGCGTGCTGATCTTCCTGGCCGGCACCGCCATGAACGGCGCCCAGTCGTCGATGCCTTCGCTGGCCGCGGCGTTCTACCCGACGCAGGGCCGTGCCACCGGCGTCGCGTGGATGCTGGGCATCGGCCGCTTCGGCGGCATCACCGGGGCGCTGCTCGGTGCCGAGCTGCTGCGCCTGCATCTGGGCTTCGACACGATCTTTACGCTGCTCGCCGTGCCCGCATTCCTGGCCGCCGGTGCACTGCTGGTGAAGCATTTCAGCAGCGGCCGCGGGGCGGCTGGCGCCGAACCGGTCAGTCGCGGCGCAAGCATCGCCAGTCACTGACCTGCGGCAGGCCGGGCCGCGGCGCGGATGCAGTTTGCCAGCGCCTCGGCCATCGGCGAGAGCGTGCGGTCGCCATGCCGCAGCAGGCCGATCGGTTCCTCGGTGCCCTGCGTCTCGATCGGCAGGGTGACGAGGTCGCCTTCGGCTACCGCGCGGCTGGCCGCGGACAGCGGCGCCGCCCACACGCTGTCGCTGTGCCGCGCCAGCAGCCTGCCGAGGTAGGCGTCCGAGGTTTCCACGCACCCCTCCGGCAGCGGCAGGCCGTGCCGGGCCAGCAGGCTTTCGGTGTTGTGGCGCGGGATCGAACCGGCGGCCGGAATCACCAGCGGCCACGCCAGCGCTTCGACCAGCGTGGGCCGCGATGCGGCGGCCAGCGGATGGCCGGGGCGCACCGCCAGGGCCAGCGAATCAGGCCCCAGCGATTCGAACCACAGGCTCTCCATGGCCACCGGGTCGTCCATCCGGCCAATGACAAGGTCGAGCACATCCGCCTTGAGCTGGTCGATCAGGGTGCGGTTCATGCCGGTCTGCACGGCGAGACCGACCTCGGGATGCGCGGCGCGGAAGCGCAGCAGCGCATCGGTCAGCACCGCCGGCACGATGCTCGGCAAGGCGCCCAGCCGGATCCGCTCCTGCGGCTGCATGTCGGCGCCGGCCATGCTGTCGGCCGCCGCATCGATATCCGCCAGGATGCGCAGCGCATGGCGCAGGAAGCGCGTGCCGGCGGTGGTCAGCTCCGTGCCGGCCCGCTGCCGCACCAGCAGGCGTGTGCCGGTCAGGTCCTCCAGCTCGCTCAGCGTCTTGGAGACGGCCGGCTGCGTCAGGCCCAGACGCTCGGCGGCGCGGCCCAGGTGCTGGGTTTGCGACACGGCCACGAAGCAATAGAGATGCCGCAGCCGCACGCGGTTGCGGAAGATTTCAGGCGCGGGTGGGGCTGGGGTTTTCATGTCGAAAAGTTATCGTAATTCTCAAGAATCTTAATTTACATGACTTTCTGTATTGCTTAAAGTCAAGCCCATCCCCACACATTCCAAGGAAGAGGAGACTGCGCAATGACCCGACTTGCCCAGTACCGCCGTCCCTACTGGGACACCCAGCCCGAGTACCGCATCGATCCCTATGCCTCGACGCAGAAGCGCTCGCCGGACCAGCCGCTGATTGCGCTGCAGCAGACGCTGTCCGAGGTGACCGGGCCCACCTTCGGCGCCGGGTTCGTGCGCGAAGGCGATAACGACCTCACCGTCGGCAACGGCGGCGAGCCCATCGGCGAGCGCATTCTCGTGACCGGCCGTGTGCTGGACGAAAATGGCAGGCCGGTGCCGAACGCGCTGATCGAGGTGTGGCAGGCCAATGCCGCCGGCCGCTACGTGCACAAGCGCGACCAGCATGACGCACCGCTCGACCCGCATTTCTCGGGCGAAGGCCGCACCGTTACCGATGCCAGCGGGCGTTACCAGTTCAAGACCATCAGGCCCGGCGCCTATCCTTGGCGCAACCACCACAATGCCTGGCGGCCGCAGCATATCCACTTCTCGCTGTTCGGCAACGCCTATGCCACGCGGCTGGTGACGCAGATGTATTTCCCCGGCGATCCGCTGCTGCCGTTCGATCCCATCTTCAACTGCGTGCCGGACGAGAAGGCGCGCGACCGGCTGGTGGCCAGCCTGGACTGGGAGACGACCCAGCCCGAATACGCGCTCGGCTACCGTTTCGATATCGTGCTGCGTGGCCGCGATGCCACGCCGATGGAGTAAGACCATGCTTTACGCCACCGCATCCCAGACCGTCGGCCCTTATCTCCATATCGGCCTGAGCGGCCTGAACTGCGCCGACCTGACCGCCAGCGCGCCGGAACTGGCCGGCCAGCGCATCGTGATCGAAGGCCGCGTCACCGATGGCAACGGGGAGCCCGTGCCGGACGGCATGGTCGAGATCTGGCAGGCCAACCCCGCCGGCCGCTACCGCCACCCTGAAGACGCGCGCGAGCTGCCGCTGGTGCCCGGCTTCACCGGCTTCGGCCGCGTGCCGACGGAGTCCGACGGCTCGTTCCGCTTCGTCACCGTCAAGCCGGGCAGCGTGCCCGGCGCGGAGGGCCGGCCGCAGGCGCCGCACATCATGGTGTCGGTGTTCATGCGCGGGCTGGTCAAGCATGTCGCCACGCGCCTGTATTTCCCGGACGAGAGCGCGGCCAATGCGGCCGATCCCGTGCTGGCGCTGGTGCCGGCCGAGCGGCGCGGCACGCTGGTGGCCAGCGACGCCGGCAACGGCACGCTGCGCTGGGATATCGCGCTGCAAGGGCCGGAGGAGACGGTGTTCTTCGATATCTGAGGGTTTGTCCGGCAAGCCCGTCGCTCCCGCGACAGCGGGAGCCCAGCGTCTTTCACTGCGCTAGCATGGCACCGAAGACACTGGGTCCCCGCCTGCGCGGGGACGGCCAATGAACAGGCCGTCGTCCATGTCACGACGCCAACACGCAACCCCTCGCCCCCATGCCAAGCTCTACGCGTCTCACCGACCCCATGTTCGGCAGCCCGGCTGTGCTGGAGATCTTCTCCGATGCCGGCACCGTGCAGCGCATGCTCGCCGTGGAGGCCGCGCTTGCGCGCGCGCAAGCGCAATGCGGCGTGATCCCGGCCGCTGCCGCGGCGGTTATCTCCGAGGTTTGCCGTGACGCCAGCGTCATTGACTTCGATGCGCTCGCACAGTCAGCGGTCGCCGCCGGCAATCTCGCGATTCCCTTTGTCAGACAGCTGACCGCCGCGGTAGCCGCGCGCGATGCCGAGGCCGCGCGCTACGTCCACTGGGGCGCCACCAGCCAGGACATCATCGACACTGCGCTGGTGCTGCAGCTCGGCGACGCGCTGCGCGCGCTCGACGCCGACCTGCTCCGCGTGGGCGAAGCCTGCGCCGCGCTGGCGACCGCGCATCGCGCCACGGCGATGGTGGCGCGCACCTGGCTGCAGCATGCTCTGCCCACCACCTTCGGTTGCAAGGCCGCCGGCTGGCTTGACGCCCTGCGGCGCGATCTCGGCCGCCTTGACGCCGCGCGTGCGCAGGCCCGTACGCTGCAGTTCGGCGGCGCCGCCGGCACGCTTGCCAGCCTCGGCGATGCCGCGCCCGGCGTGGTGGCGGCGCTGGCAGGCGAGCTGGACCTGGCCGCACCCGTGCTGCCGTGGCATGCGCACCGCGACCGCATGGTCGAGGTGGCCACCACGCTCGGCATGCTGACGGGCACGCTCGGCAAGATGGCACGCGATATCTCGCTGTTGATGCAGACCGAGGTGGCCGAAGTGGCCGAGCCCGCCGGCCCCGGCCGCGGCGGCTCCAGCACGATGCCGCACAAGCGCAACCCGGTCGGCTGCGCGGCGGTGCTGACGGCAGCGGTGCGCGTGCCGCCGCTGGTGGCAACCATGCTGTCCGGCATGGTGCAGGAACACGAGCGCGCGCTCGGCGGCTGGCAGGCGGAATGGGATACGCTGCCGCAGATCGTCACACTGGCCGCGGGCGCGCTGCGCCAGATGGGCGAGGTGGTGGCGGGGCTGCAAGTCGACGCGGCGCGCATGCGCGCCAACCTCGATCTCACGCACGGGCTGATTCTCGGAGAGGCGGCGATGCTGGAGCTCGGCGGCAGGATCGGCCGGCTGCAGGCGCACCACGTGGTGGAGCACGCATCGCGGCGCGCGGTGGAGCAGGGCACCCGCCTGCGCGATGCGTTGGTGGCGACGCTGCGCGAAGATCCTGCACATGCGGGATTGCTGGATGAGGCGGCGCTGGACCGGCTGGCGGATCCGGGCAATCATGCGGGGCAGTCGACGCGGTTTGCGGATGCCGCGGTGGCGGCGTGGCGGGAGGCGGTGGCGAGGGCCGCGGCTTGAATCCGCAGCATCGAATGCAGGCATCTGGCGACGCTCGCAAGGGCTGCGGCATTGGCTCCACGTCGGTGTACTCCCTCTCCCACTGCGCGGGAGAGGGGAGCGTTCACGACGGGTGGCAGCCAGCTCCAATGCATGCGCATAACACCGGCCTGTCTTCCGCACCCACCGATGACCGCCCGCTGACCACAACACCCCAACATCCAAGGAGAGTTCCTTGCCCTATCTAGACCATGCCGGCGCCCGCCTCTTCTACACCGTCGAAGGCCCCGACTCTGCGCCCGCCATCATCTTCTCCAATTCGCTCGGCACCGACCACACCATGTGGAACCCGCAGGCCGCTGCGTTGGCGGGCCGCTTCCGCGTCGTCCGCTACGACACGCGCGGCCACGGCCGCTCCACAGCTCCCGGCGATGCCTTCACCGTCGAGCAGCTCGGCCAGGATGTGATCGCCATCCTCGACGCACTGGACATCACGCAGGCCGTGTTCTGCGGCCTGTCGATGGGCGGCCTCACCGGCATGTGGCTGGGCATCCATGCGCCCGAGCGCTTCTCCCGCATCGTGCTGGCCAACACCGCCGCGAAGATCGGCAATGCCGAGGCCTGGAACACGCGCATCGACACCGTGCTGCGCGACGGCATGTCGGTGATGGTCGCCCCTTCCGTCGAGCGTTGGTTCACGCCCGGGTTTGCCGCCACCGCGGACCGCGCACTGGATGGGCTGCGCGGCGTGCTCGCGGGGCTCGATCCGCGCGGTTATGCGGCCAATTGCGCGGCGGTACGCGATGCCGACTTCCGTGAGGCCGTGTCGTCGATCACGGTGCCGGTGCTGGTAATCGCCGGCAGCCACGATCCGTCGACCAGCGCGCAGGAGGGCCGCACGCTGGCCGACGCAATTCCCGGCGCGCGCTTCGTCGAACTGCCTGCGGCGCATATCTCCAGCTTCGAGCAGCCCGGCCGCTTCACCGCGGCGCTGATCGATTTCGTGCAGGGCCGCCTGCCGGTGACCGACGACCACGCGCGCTATGACGCCGGGCTGTCGGTACGGCGCGACGTGCTCGGCAGCCCGCATGTCGACCGCTCGCTCGCGCGGCTGACGCCGCTCAATGAAGAGTTCCAGAACCTGATCACGCGCTACGCCTGGGGCGAGATCTGGACGCGCGAAGGCCTGCCGCGCCATACGCGCAGCCTGCTGACCATCGCCATGATGGTGGCGCTGAACCGGTCGGAAGAGCTGAAGCTGCACCTGCGCGCCGCGGCCAACAACGGCGTGACGCGCGACGAGATCAAGGAAGTGCTGCTGCAAACCGCGATCTATTGCGGTGTGCCGGCGGCGAACTCGGCATTCCACATGGCCGAGGAAATCTTCGCCGAGATGGATAAACCAGCCTGAGCAATCAGCCCGACGCGTCCCGGGCCGGCTGCACCGCAAAAGCGGGCAGCCGCGCCCGCCCCGATTGCCGGAACTCCGTCGGCGCCTGTCCCACCAGCCGCGCGAAGAAGCGCGAGAAATACGCCGCATCGGAGAATCCGAGCGACAGGGCGATATGCTTGATTTCCAGGTCGCTGAAAAGCAGGTCGCGCTGCGCTTCGGCCAGCACGCGCGCGTGGATCATCTGCAGCGCCGACTGCCCTGAGGTCTGGCGGCACACGCGGTTGAGCTGCGTGGCCGTGATGCCGATCGCGCCGGCGTAGTAGCCGATCTCCTTCTGCGCGCGATAGTCCGCCTCGAGCAACTGCTGGAAATGCTGGAAGTGCCGCGCCGGCCGGCTGCTGCTGCGCGCGGCTGCCGGCGCCGACGCGTCGGCCAGCCGCGCAATGCCGATCAGCACCAGCGTCAGCAGCGCCGACAGCGACGCCCCGCGCCAGGCGGACACCGCTTCCATTTCCCCGCGAAACAGCGCCAGCGCATCCGCCAGCGCATGGCCGCGCCGCACGCGGTCGTGGCGCGGGTGATCGAACAGCGGCAACGCATCCGGCAAGCCGGCCAGCAGTGTGCGCAGGTGGCTGTCTGTCATCGTGACGACCATGCCGTCGGTGTCCGGCGTAAACACAAAGCCGTGGATGTGCCGCGGCGGCATCGTCACCAGCGAGCCGCCGCGCAGCGGCTCGCGGCGCTCTTCCAGCAAGGCTTCTCCGCCACCGGCATGGATGTACAGAATTTGCAGGAACCGTTCGTGCCGGTGGGGCTTGATTTCCCACCCGTGCAGGCGGCTGCGCGCGGCGATGGATTCGAAGTGCAGCTGGTCTGACAGCGGTTCGGATGAATTCACGCCGTACAAGGAGTAGGTCGGGACAGCTTTCACGGGGGGCGTCAGTGTTTACCAGCAATGTTCCGATTGTCCTGTCATTGGTTCGGTCTGTCCATTCCTGGGCGAACCTCCGGCGACTATCGTTAGCGCCAGCGAATCGATATGCACAAGGAGACAAGACATGCGCACCCAGGTAGCCATCATCGGCGCCGGCCCCGCCGGCCTGTTGCTCGGGCAGTTGCTCGCCAGGGCGGGTATCGACAACATCATCGTCGAGCAACGCAGTCCGGAATATGTGCTGGGGCGCATCCGCGCCGGCATCCTGGAGAGCGTGACCGTCGATGCGCTGGAGCGCGCGGGCGTGGCGGCGCGGCTGCATGAGGAAGGACTGGTGCACGATGGCATCGAGCTTGCGTTCGATGGCCAGCGGCATCGCATCGACCTGCACGCGCTGGTCGGCCGCAGCGTGACCGTCTACGGCCAGACCGAAGTCACGCGCGACCTGATGGCGGCACGTCAGGCCGCCGGCGTCCAGACGGTCTACGACGCGCAGGATGTCAGCCTGCATGACTTCGACGGCGCCAGCCCGGTGGTCCGCTATCGCAAGGATGGCGTGGCGCACGAGATCCGCTGCGACTACATCGCCGGCTGCGACGGCTTTCATGGCGTCAGCCGCCAGAGCGTGCCGACCGCCGCCACACAAGTGTTCGAGCGCGTCTATCCGTTCGGCTGGCTCGGCATTTTGTCGGACACGCCGCCGGTGGCGGACGAACTGATCTACGCCAGCCACGAACGCGGCTTTGCGCTCTGCAGCATGCGCTCGCTCACGCGCAGCCGCTACTACGTGCAGGTGCCGTCGAGCGAGCGGGTCGAGGACTGGTCCGACGACCGCTTCTGGGACGAACTGCGCCGCCGCCTCGATCAGCAGTCGGCGCAATCGCTGGTGACGGGACCGAGCATCGAGAAGAGCATCGCGCCGCTGCGCAGCTTTGTCTGCGAGCCGATGCGCTTGGGCAACCTGTTCCTGGCCGGCGATGCCGCGCATATCGTGCCGCCCACCGGCGCCAAGGGGCTGAACCTCGCCGCCAGCGACGTGCTGACGCTGGCCGATGGCCTGACCGCCGCCTACCGGCATGACGACAAGCGCGAGCTGGAGGCCTATTCGGCGCGTTGCCTGCGCCGCATCTGGAAGGCCGAGCGTTTTTCGTGGTGGATGACTTCGCTGCTGCATCGGTTCCCGGATGCGGATGCGTTCTCACTGCGCATGCAGCGGGCCGAGCTGGATTACCTGGTGGGATCGGAAGCGGCGTGCCGGGCGTTGGCGGAGAATTATGTGGGGTTGCCTTACTGAGCGCAGTAGTGGCGCGCTGTGCCAAACGAAGCCAACGTCTTTGGGTGCTCCAAAGCCGCACGAGCTGGCCTAAGCAAGGTGTTCTCCCTTCACCAGCGGGCGGCGGCTACGCTCCACGCACTGGTGTTCGACCGCCTCACCCAACATACCCCCCACCAACACCACCGCCGGACTCGCCAGCCCCGCATCGATCGCTTCCGCCAGTCGCTGCAGCGTCCCGGTCCACGCCCGCTCACCTGCGCCGCCGGCATGCATCACCACCGCAGCCGGCATGTCCGCACGCATGCCGGCATCCAGCAGCCCGTCGCGGATCGCGGCCAGGCGGCTCATGCCCATGTAAATGACCAGCGTAGTGCCGCCGCGCACCAGCGCATGCCAGTCGGGCGAGCCATGCGCGCTGGTATGCGCGGTGACAAAGGTTACGCCGTGGCAGTGGGCACGATGCGTCAGCGCGATGCCAAGCGCCTGCGCGGCGGCCATGCCGCTGCTGATGCCGTTGACCGCTTCCACCGGCACGCCGTGGGCGCGCAGGAAGGCTGCCTCTTCGCCGCCGCGCCCGAACAGCAGCGGATCGCCGCCCTTGACACGCGCCACGGTGCGGCCAGCCAGCGCGTGCTCCAGCGTCAGCTGCTGTATCCGTGCCTGGCTGACCGAGCAGCGCCCGCCGCGCTTGCCGACCCACTCGACATGGGCCCCGGGGCGGGCATAGCAGGACATCTCCGGCGCGACCAGATCATCGACCAGCCACACGTCGGCGGCCGCCAGCGCGCGCATTGCGCGCACCGTGACCAGGTCGGCACTGCCGGGGCCGACGCCGACCAGCCAGACCTTGCCGGGCTTGAGGGGAGAGTTCATGCGTGGGACTCCTGCAACCGCGCGCCGCCAGGCTTCAATGGCTGGTGCCGGCCGAGCGCGTAGTCTTGTTGAACACGTTGTACTTGCCGATGGGCTTGTCCATCGGGATGCGCTTCACTTCCTGCCGCGTGGCCGCGTCATAGACCACGATGGCGCCGTCACGCTCCATCAGGCTGACCAGCACGTAGCGCCCGTCGCGGGTGAATTCGGCGTGCGCGGCGGTGCGGCCCGGGCTCGGCGTGACGCTGCCGACGACCTGCAGGGTCTGCTTGTCGATTACCTGCAGCGTGTCGCGCTGCGGACTCATCATCGCGTCGGCCCAGGCGTAGGGGGTGTTCTCATGGCTGCGCAGGAAAAAGCCCGGGCCGTTGGTCGGCACCGTGGCCACGGTCTGCCAGGTCTGCATGTCGATCACCGTGATGCGGCCGTGGCCAAGGTCGGGCGAGGCCATTACCGCGCGCCCGTTGCGCTTCCACGTAATGCCGCTGCCCAGGTGCGGCATGCCGCCGAGCGCCAGCGTCGCCACCTTGCGGCCCGCATCCAGGTCGATGACCTGCCCCGCGCCGCCGCGCGATGCGCCGAGGATATGCCGGTAGGGCGGGTCGAAGAAAAAGTCGTCGAGCACGTCGTCCAGCGCAATCACACGCGGCGTCAGCGCGCGCAGCGGCTTGCCGGCGGCATCGGCATACGGAATCTCCCAGACCTCGGCAATGTCCTTCAGCGCGGCGATAAAGCTGTGGCGCGGCGTGGCGTCGTAGACGGCCGATACGCGCGACGGCTCGCCCCGCGAGCCCTTCACATCGATGACGCGCGCCAGTGACAGGTCGTCGGCATCAAGCAGCACCAGCGTGCGCGGCAGCGTATTGCCGGCCAGCACCCAGCGCCCGTCCTCGCTGACCGCGACGTTGCGCGTGTTCAGGCCGACGCGGATCTCGGCCACATAGCTCAGGTTCCACAGGTCGTACTTGCTGACCCAGCCGTCGCGGCTGGCCATATAGACATAACGCCCGTCGCGGCTGAACTTGGGGCCGCCGTGCAGCGCAAAGCGGGTGGCAAAGCGATGGACCGGTGCCAGCCGGTCGCCGTCGAGCACCGTGATATGGTGGGTGCCGGCCTCGACCACCACGAACAGGTTCCGCGGATCGGCGCTGAACACCGGCCGCGCCGGCAGGCTGCCGGGTGCTTGGTGGACGATATGGCTGGCACGGATCGCGCCGTCGTCCCATTGCGGCGCGGCAGCGGGTGCGGTGCGCAGCCAGCGCGCCAGTGACTGCAGGTCAGCCTCGGCCAGCGTGCCGCTGAAGCCGGCCATCTGCGTGGCGGCGCGGCCATCGCGCAGCACGCGGTCGAGCTCGCCGGCGCGCAGCCGCTCCAGGCTTTCCGGCAGCAGCGCCGGGCCCATGCCGCCAAGGCGGTCGGCGCCGTGGCAGGCGGCGCAGTGCTGGCTGTACAAGGCGGCGGGATCCGCGGCGTGCGCGGGAATCATCGCGCAGCCCAGCGCCACGGCGGCCAGCCGTCGAAGCATCGTCTTCATGCCGCGACCTCCATGCCGATCTCCGCATCGCTGAGGTAGCAGCCCGGATCTTCGGCCCACGGATTGCCGGTCAGCGCAAACGCCCGCACCCGGGTATTGCCATTGCAGATCGCCCGATGCGCGCAGCCGGCGCAGCGCCCCTGCAGCGGCCGCGGTGTGCTGGCCAGCCCCGCCATCAGCGGATCGGCGCGGCTGGCCCAGATCTCGCGGAACGGCCGCTCGCGCACGTTGCCCAGGGTCACATGCCACCACATCGTATCGGGATGCACGTTGCCGAGGTTGTCGATGTTGGCCACGCCGACGCCGGTGGCATTGCCGCCCCAGTGCCGCAGGCGCTGGCGCATATCGGCGACACGCTGCGGGAAGCGCTGTGCGATCCAGTACAGCAGGTAGACGCCGTCGGCATCGTTGTTGCCGGTGACGAAGTCGCCGGCATTGCCTTGCTGCGTGCGCTGCCAGACGTGCCCGAACAGCCAGTCGAGCGCGGCGCGGGTGCGCAAGTGGCGCGCGTCGTCGGCACGGTGGCTGCGCGCGCGGCCGGCGTAGTTGAAGTGCGACAGGTAGAACTTGTCGATGCCCTCCTGCGCCGCCAGCGCCACCAGGTCGGGAAGCTGTGCCGCGTTGGCTTCGGTCAGCGTCATGCGTACGCCCACGCGCAGGCCGGCGGCGCGCGCGGCGCGCAGCCCGGCCAGCGCCTGCGCGAAAGCGCCGTCGCTGCGGCGGAAGCGGTCGTGCGTGGCGGGCAGGCCGTCGAGGCTGACGCCGACATAGTCGAAGCCGGCCGCCGCCAGCCGTGCGGCATGGCCGGCGTCGAGCAGCGTGCCGTTGGACGACAGCGACAGGTGGAAGCCGAGCTCGCGGGCGCGGGCCGCAATGGTGTACAGGTCTGGCCGCAGCAGCGGCTCGCCGCCGGACAGGATCAGTGCCGGCACCCGGGCATCGTGCAACTGCTCCAGCACGCGCAGTGCCTCGGCGGTATCCAGCTCGCCTTTGAAATCGGTGTCGGCGGAGGTGGCGTAGCAGTGCCGGCAGTTCAGGTTGCAGCGGCGGATCAGGTTCCAGATCACCACCGGGCCGGCGGGCTTGCGCGGCGGCGGCACGGGCCCGGCATCGCGCAGGGCCTCCATGAAGCGGGACAGGCGGAACATATGGGGATCCTAGTCGGCGGGTGCGGCGGCCGGCGGCAAGCGCAGGCCGGTCTTCTTCAGGATGCGGGTGGACCACAGCACGTCGTGCGCGCGGCAGGCATCGCCCAGCAGCGCGGCGATGCGGGTGATCTGCGGCGCGGCGTCTTCTTGCGTGCGCGCGTGGACCATCGCGAACAGGTTGTAGGGCCAGTGCGGCAGGTGGCGCGGGCGGCGGTAGCAATGGCTGACAAAGGGCAACGCGCCGACGCGCTCGCCCAGCGTGTCGACGCAGGCATCGTCCACATCCCAGACGGTCATGCCGTTGGCGCGCCAGCCCAGCCGGTAGTGGTCCGGCACCGCGGCGATGCGCCGCAGCGCGCCGCTCGCCTGCATCGCGGCAAGCCTGGCGATGACTTCGTCTTCGCCGAGGCCCAGGCCAGCGGCCACCGCTGCATAGGGCTGCGGTACCAGCGGCAGGCCGGACTGGGTCGCACGGATGATGGCAAGGTCCAGCGCGTCAGGGGATCCGGTGGGGGCTTCGGCGTCGGGCATCGGGGTCGTGTCAGGCAGGCAGGTAGAGATTGACGAAAAACTCGCGTTCCTTCGGAAACGGCAGGATCGTCACGCCGGCAGCGGCGGCGATGCGCGCCAGCGCGGGCGCAACGTCCTGCGCGCTCGCCACGGCCAGCACGAACCACAGGTTCAGGTGATGAGTGCGGGCATAGTGGTGCGCGACTTCCGGATGGGCATTGATCGCGTCGATCACGGCTGCCATCCGCGCGGCTGGCGCGTGGCAGGCGCACAGCACGAAGCGGCCGCCGGCGCGTTCGATCTGGTACAGCGGGCCGAAGCGGGTCAGCACGCCGCAGTCGAGCAGCGCGCGCAACCGTGCCAGCAGCTCGGCCTCGTCGATGCCGAGCGCCGCTGCCGCCTCGGCATACGGGCGTGGCACCAGCGGCAGGCCGCGCTGCAGCGCGTTGATGATGCTGCGGTCGACCGCGTCGATTGCCGTGGACATCGCGCTCATGCCGCCACCGCCGTGGCATAGCGCGTGCCGCGCTGCTTGTAGCAGCGTGTCCCCACCAGCACCGCGCCCGGGGTCAGGTCGAGCCCGGCGGTCGCGCGGATATGCGTGAGCGCTGGCTGCAGGTCCTGCGGATCGCGCGCATGGACCATCGCGAACAGGTTGTAGGGCCAGTCCGGCAGCCGGCGCGCGCGGCGGTAGCACAGCGTCACGCGCGCCAGCCGCGCCAGCCGCATGCCGACCGCATCGACGCGCGCATCGGGCACATCCCATACGCACATGGCGTTGTAGCGATAGCCGAAGCGGCCATGGTGCAGCACCACGCCCAGGCGCCGGATCACGCCCTGCGCCGACCACTGCGCCAGCCGCTCCAGGATATGGGGTAGCGGCAGACGGGTGCGCAACGCCAGCGCGTGGAACGGGCGCGGCGTCAGCGGCAGCCCGGCTTCGAGCGCGGCTACCAGGCGCCAGTCGTCATCATCCAGCACCACCGGCGGCGCGGGGGTGGCGGCGCGGCGCGTGCGCCGGTGCGGCACCGTGAGGCTGGCGCGGTCGGTGCCGTCGGTGCGGTCGGTGCGGGCGGTGCGGCGCTGTGTGAGGGGGAAGCCCAGGTCGATGTGGTACTCGCGCGCCATCGGCAGGTCCAGTGGGGCCTGCCCGGCCTGGTCGGCGATGCTAGCCAGCGCGGCGTCCAGCAAGCGCCGGTCGCGCGCGCCGGCGACGAACCACAGGTTGTACGCGTGCCCGTTGCGCGCGTAGTTGTGGCTGACCGCGGCGCAGGCGTTGATGCGCGCCGCCACGCGGTCCAGTTGCGCCGGCGGCACGGACAAGGCCGCCAGCGTGCTGACGCCGATCACATTGGGCGCGAACACCGCACCCACGCGGCTGATGCGCCCGGCGCCGAAATCGCGCGCCAGCAATGTCAGCAGCGCGTGCTCGCACAGGCCCAGCCCCTCGGCCAGCGCCTGGTAGGGCCGGGGCTGCAGCGGGAAATCGTGCTGCAGGCGGTCATAAAGGATTTGCTCGTCGTGCATGATCGTGCCCTACATGCCAAAGCGCTGCGCCCGTGCGGTGAAGAAGATGCCGCTGGGGTTGTCGGCGGGCAGCGTGGCGATGCGCGCGAGGCTGGCGGTGTCGTAGACGTCGACGCGGTTGTCGTCGCGGCAGGACAGCCACAGCGCTTCGCCCTTGGGGGTGAATTCCATATGCAGCACGCCGCGGCACGGCCGCAGGGTGCGCACCACCTCGTGCGTTGCGGTGTCGATCACCTGCACGGTATCGTTGTGCGGGAAGGCGAAGTTGACCCAGACCTGGCGCCCGTCGGGCCGCGCCATCACGAACACCGGCTGGCCCGCCAGTGCCACGCGCGCCGTCTGCTTCCAGCCCTGCGCGGGATCGGCCACCAGCACTTCATGGCGTCCGATCGCCGGCAGCCACGCCATGCCCTGCGCCATCGCCCAGCCGCGCAGGTGCGGCATCTTGTAGACCGGCAGCGGCGCGGTGCCGCGGCCATAGCCGGACAGGATGCGGCGCGAGCGCGGCGGCGTCTGCCACAGGTCGACCAGGGCCAGCCCGTCCTCGCCGAACAGGCCTGCCAGGTACCAGCGCCCGTCGGGCGTGACCAGTCCGTCGTAGGGCTCCCGGCCTGCGGGCAGGCGCGTCACCTGCGGATGGCGCGGGTCGGCGGCGTCAATGATCCAGATCTCGCCGGAGTCGAACAGGCTTGCGGCAAAGCGGCGACCGGGCAGGTCGGCCAGGCCGACCACCTTGGCCTGGCGGCCATCGCTGCCGATCGCCGGCAGGTCCGCCAGCGGCTCAAGCGTCTGCGCATCGAACAGCCGGATGCCGCCCGGTGCGTAGTTCTGCGCGGCCACCACGCGACCGTCCTGCGAGATCGCACCGCCAATGCTGTTGCCCGCCTGCAGGACGCGGTGTGTGATGCGCGCGCTCAGCAGGTCGACGCGCGTGAGCCCGCCATCGCGGCCGAACACATAGGCGTAGCGCGCGTCGCGCGAGAACACCACGCTGGCGTGCGACAGGTCGCCCAGTCCGTCCACCGTGGCCAGCCGCGTCATGCCGCTGGCCTCCACGATCTGCAGCCTTCCGGCGGCCCGCTCGACCACCACGCCGAGATCGCCGGTGCCCCGCACGGCGGTGGCGCAGCCTGCCGCCAGCGTGGCAGCGAGCGTGGCGCACAACGCGGCGGCAAGGGCGCGCATCACGGTCCCGGCGCGATGGTGACGGATGGCGGGGCGGCCGGTGGTTCGCCGGCCTGGAGTCGATCGATCAGCCATTGGGCTTCCTCCTGCGTCATGAAGGGTTGCCAGGGCGGCATCGCGGTGCCGGGCCGGCCGTACAGCACCGTGGCGACAAGGCTTTCGGCCGGCTTGCCGGCCAGTGCCTCGCGCGTCAGCGGCGGACCCAGGCCGCCGCGCAGCGTCATGCCATGGCACGCGCCGCAGTCGTCGCGCAGCCAGTGCGCCAGCTGCGCCTGCCGCGCGGGCGAGGGCTCTGCCTGCGCTCCGGCCGCGGCGCACAGCATCGCTACGGCTACCGCCGCCAGCGCGGCACGCCGGCTCAGAGCGAGAGGATCCATTTGGCCAGCGTGTTGGCCTCGGCGGCACTGACCGCGTTGGCAGGCATCGGCACCGGTCCCCACTGGCCGCTGCTGCCCTGCAGGATCGACTGCGCCATATGCGCCTGGCCGTCCTTGCGGCTGGTGTATTTGGCCTTGATGTCCTTGAAGGCGGGGCCGATCATCTTTTTGTCGATGCCGTGGCACGACAGGCAGGCTTTGCCCGAGGCGAGCTGCTGGCTCGCGTGGGCGGCGCCGGGCAGCGCGGCGGCAAGCGCCAGTGCGCAGCTCGAGGCTGCAAGCAGGGAAGGAAGGGCCAGGTATTTGCGCATGGAGTTCTCCGTTGTGGGCAGTGAGGCCTGTGCATCGCGCCGGCAATGCGGCGCGATGCCGCCGGCTCAGTAGACGTCGTGCTGCGTGTTGTAGGCGTTGAACTTGCCGGTCGGCGTGACCAGGCGCTTGTCCTTGATCACGGTCTTCAGCGTGCGGGTCTTGTCATCGACCACGACCAGCGCGGACTCGCCGTCCTTGGTCCCCCAGACGGAGAACCAGACCTCGTCGCCGGCCTTGTTGTACTCGGCCTGCACCACGCGTTTGGCGCCGTCGCCCTTCAGGTTGGCCCACTCCGCGATCGGCAGCACCTTGAAGCCCGCTTCGAGGTTGCGGGTATCGAAGACGGCCACCGACTGGTTGAGCCTGGCGTCAGGGTTCAGCGGCGTATCGACCCACAGGTTGGAAGACTTCGGGTGCGTCTTGATAAAGAGCGAGCCGCCGCCCTGGCCCTTGAGCGTCTGCACCACCTTCCACGCGTGTGCCGGTTGGCCGGCCGGATCGGTGCCGATCAGGCTGATGGTTTCGTCGCCGAGGTGGCTGGTGGCCCAGACCGGCCCGAACGTGGGATGCGTGAAGTTGGCCCCGCGCCCCGGGTGCGGGGTCTTGCCGACATCGATCAGCGCGGCCAGCTTGTCTTCCCGGGTATCGACCACGGCGATCTTGTTGGAGGCGTTGGCGGCGACCAGGAAGTAGCGGCCGGTGGCATCGAAGCCGCCGTCGTGCAGGAACTTGGCGGAATCGATGGTAGTGGTCTTTAGGTTGGACAGGTCGGAGTAGTTGACCATCAGGATCTTGCCGGTCTCCTTGGCATTGATCACGAACTCCGGATGGAAATGGCTGGCGACGATCGACGCCACGCGTGGCTCGGGATGGTATTCGTTGTCGACGGTCATGCCGCGCGTCGACACCACCTTGAGCGGCTTGAGCGTGTCGCCTTCCATGATCACGTACTGCGGCGGCCAGTACGAGCCCGCCACCGCGTACTTGTCTTCATAGCCCTTGTACTTGGAGGTCTCGACCGAGCGCGCCTCCATGCCGATCTTCACTTCAGCGACGATGGCCGGCGTGGGCAGCCACAGGTCGATCAGGTCCAGCCGCGCGTCGCGCCCGATCACGTACAGGTAGCGCCCGGACGCCGACATGCGCGAGATATGCACCGCGTAGCCGGTCTTGACGATATTGATGATCTGCTTGCTGTCGCCGTCGATCAGCGCGACCTCGCCGGCGTCGCGCAGCGTTACCGAGAACAGGTTGTCCAGGTTGTACTGGTTCATCTTCTTCGTCGGCCGCTGCGCCACCGGCATGATGTCCTTGCGGCTCTTCTCGATATCGGCCAGCGAGAACTCGGGCGGCGTCGGCGGATCGAGCTGGATATAGCGCGCCATCAGGTCGACTTCCTTGTCGGAGAGATCGCCAGAGGTGCCCCAGTTGGGCATGCCGGCGGGACTGCCGTACTTGATGAAGGTCTTCAGGTATTCGGTGCCGCGGGCGCGGGTAATGTCGGGCGTGAGCGCCTTGCCGGTCGCGCCCTTGCGCAGCACACCGTGGCAGCCGGCGCAGCGTTCGAAGTAGATTTGCCTGGCGTGGTCGAATTCGGCTGCGGTGAGAGTGGGGATGGCGGCCTTCTGTTCTGCCTTTGGTGCAGCCTTTGCGCTGGTGGCTGCGGGTTTGGCCGCGGTGGTGGCCGTGGTAGTGACCGCGGTAGTGGCCGCGGTAGTGGCCGCTTCAGGCAGCCCCAGCCAGAGTGTGAGCGGCACTGCCGCGATTGCGGGGTACAGCCAGTGTTTTGCTTTCATGGTGCTGTGGATCAGCGAGTGGAGGAAAGCTGTTTCGTGGTGCGTTGGTGGTCTGTATCGGGCACCTGTCGTTTGAAGTGATCATGGTGAAACACTGGCGACATGGGATTGACTGGCGTCAAACGGGGAGGAGGGCCTGGGAACGCAGTCCGGGGGTGTTGATCTCGGGCAGGCGTGTGCTGTCTTTCATCGCCAGGATGAACGCGCCCACCTGCGCGACATCCTCCAGCGGCAGGCAGGGCAACGTGGTATCCATCCGAGTATCCGTCGCGATCGCAACGATGGACGGATCGCCAGGATAGTAGGGCGCGCGCCCGTGCGCGGGCCGATAGACCTCGATGCGCGCAATCGCCTCGCGCCGGAAGCCTTCCACCAGCGTGATATCCGCGGGCGTCAGCCGCGCCACCTGCTCGTCCAGTGTCGGCTCGGCCTCGTCCACCAGCTCGCGCACGATGGCGTAGCGATAGGGGGAGGCCACCATCACCTCTGCCGCGCCCGCCGCGCGAAAACGCGCACTGTCCTTGCCGGGCGGCTCCAGTTCGGGCGGATGATGGCTGTGCTTGACCACGTTGACGGACAGGCCGAGCGCACGAAACCACGGCAACAGCGCGGTGATCAGCGTGGTCTTGCCACTGCCGGAGGTACCGGTGATGCCAACGATGAATGGGGTCATGATGTCAGGACTCAGATTGGACGGGCAGCGGGCACACCAGCGGCAGGAAGGCGTCGGCACGCTGCGAATAGGCCAGCAGCGCGCCGGCCTCGAGATCGAAATACCAGCCGTGCAGCGTCAACCTGCCGGCATCGAGCGCGCGCCGCACGAACGGAAAGGTCTGCAGGTTGCGCAGCGAGACCAGGATGGCCGCCTGTTCGCAGGCGCGTTGGCGTAGCGATGGCTCGGCGATGGTCTGCTCCACCTGCCGGCGGGCCGGGGCGGCAATGCGCACCCAGGCGCCGAGGTAGTCGGCTTCCTCATCTTCATCCGGCGGATGGTCGCCGGCGTCGTCGGGCTGCGCCAGCAGCGCGCGGATACCTCCGCAGCCGCCGTGGCCCATCACGATGATGCGTGCCACGCCAAGCTGCTGCACCGCGAACTGGATCGCCGCGGAAACGCCGTGCAGGCTGCCCTCATGGCGGCCGGTGCAGGGCGGCACCAGGTTGCCGATATTGCGCACGGTGAAGAGCTCGCCCGGGTCGCAGCCGAGCAGCAGGCCTGGATCGACGCGTGAATCGCTACAGCCGATCAGCAGCGTGGGCGGCCGCTGGCCGGTGCGCAGCGTGTCGAACAGTCCGGGCTCGTCGTCGAAATAGCGTTGCTGGAAGCGCTCAAAGCCCTTGAGCAGGTGTTCGATCTGATGCATGTTGGGGGGCGGTCAGGGTGGCTGCGGCTACTGCACCAGCGGGCTGTCGGCGCCTTGCAGCTCGATGCCTTCGATGCGCGCGCGTCCGATCAGAAGGCTGGCGTATTGCTTCCAGGCGCGGTCGCGCGCCGCCGCGGCCAGCGCGCGGGCGATATCGCCGCGCACGGCGTCGAAGGGCAGGCGGGTGCCGGAGCAACGTTCCAGGATGCGTACGATATGCAGGCCGAAGCGGCTTTCGACCAGTTGCGGCACCACGCCGTCCTGCTGCGCGGCGAACAGCGCGCGCTCGAACTCAGGCGCGGTTTCGCCGCGGAACAGGCGGCCGAGCCGGCCGCCGTTGGCGCCGCTGGGGCAGTTGGACAGCGCGCGCGCGTGTTGCGGGAACGAGGAGGGATCGCCGCGCACCAGCGCCAGCGTTTGCCCGGCAATCTCGCGCAGCGCGTCCAGCGGCACGCGCGGCGTGACCTGGAACAGGATATGGTCGGCCTCGACCCATTCGCCGTCGCGAAAGCGCTCGGGGCGGCTGTCGTAGTGGCGGCGGCAGCTGGCTTCGTCGTGTTCGGGGATGCCGGCCTCGCGTTCCAGCAGGGCCAGCGCCAGTGCGTCGTCGTCCAGGCCTTCGGCGGCCAGGCCGATGCGATCGGCTTCGGTGCGCACCAGCTGGCGCAGGATGGCCGAAATGGTGGCCAGCCGCGCCGGGTTGGCCGCATCGTGATGGTGATCCAGCTCGCGTTCGATATCGGCGTCGCGCAGTTCCACGCCGTTGACGGTGACAGGCATGTTGTTCTCCTTGTCGGGTGGCGGCGCTCAGCGGCTGCGCACCAGTTGCCAGGCGCGGCCGAGATAGCCCACCGACGCGAAGCCGCTCCACACATGCACCAGCCGCGTGAACGGGAAGATCGCGAACAGCGTGATGCCCATGAACAGGTGTGCCTTGAACAGCAGCGGCGCATCGGCGATATAGCTGGCCGCGTCGCCGCGCAGCGTGACGAGGTGCTGGGTCCAGGTCATCAGTTGGACCATCATGTGGCCGTCCATATGGCCGGCGGATTCGAAGATGGTGGACAGGCCCAGCAGCAGCGTCACCAGCAGCCACAGCAGCAGCACCCTGTCGCCGGTGCGCGTGACCGCGGCCACGCGCGCATTGCTCAGGCGGCGGTGCAGCAGGATCAGCAGGCCGGCCAGGCACATGGTGCCCATCACGCCGCCGGCGGCCATTGCCACGCCCTGCTTGAAGCCGTGCGAGACGCCCAGCGCATCCCATACCGCCACCGGCGTCAGCAGGCCGACCAGGTGGCCGAAGAACAGGCCGAGGATGCCCACGTGGAACAGGATGTTGCCCGTGCGCAGGTTGCCGCGGTACAGCACCTGCGAGCTGTCGGTCTTCCAGGTGTATTGCTCGCGCTCGAAGCGGGCCAGGCTGCCGAACAGGAAGATGGCGGCAGCGATGTACGGGTAGATGCCGTAGAGGAATTGGTGGAGCGTTGCCATGGTGTGTTAGCTCGGTAGGATCGATCGTGTGTTTGGCTTGCCTGTGTCTTCGCTGTTGCCGGCTGTGTTCCCCTCTCCCCTCAGGGGAGAGGGTAGGATGAGGGGTGGTTTAAGCACCGGCGCTTCGTCGAAGCTCCCGCCCTCACCGCCGCCCCTCTCCCGCACGCGGGAGAGGGGAGCAAACAGTCGGCTCGCGTAAGCATTTCAGCAAGGCAATGGCACCGGCGCCGTGCCACGCGGATAGAATTTCACCGCCTGCGGCCCGCCCTGCGGCGCCAGCAACGGTTCCACGCCATCCGCCCCCGGCCCGAACGTTTCCAGCGCCTCGTCCATGTCGCGCACCGGCGGCTCCTGTTGCGGTTGCGGCTGCACGTCGGTCAGCGTGCGCAGCACCGCGAACACGCCGGCGTACGGGCTTTCGTTGCGCGCCAGGCGGTCGCCGATCGCGGCCAGCACGTGGATCGCCTCGCCCAGCAATTGCTCGGCGCGCGCTTCCTTGCCGTCGGCCACCAGCGCGCCGAGGAACTCCAGGAACAGCGGCACGTAGTCGGGCAGCTCGGACGCGGCGGGTTCAAAGCCGTCGCGCCGGTATTCGTCGATCAGGTCGACCATGGCCTGGCCGCGGTCGCGGCTCTCGCCATGCACGTGCTCGAACAGGTGCAGCGAGTGCGCCGGGTTGCGATCGAAGGTGGCGACGTAGTTTTCCTGCAGTGCGATCAGCGACCCGCTGCGCAGCAGGGCGGTCACGGGGGCCAGCAGCTCGCGCGCCTGCGGCCATTCGGCCAGCGCGGCATCGATCTCCGGCAGGGCGTCGAGCAGTTCCTGCTCGGGATAACCGAGCAAGGCGCTGAGGATGGGGTAGAGGGGCATGTCGTTCTCCGTGCGGTTCATGGCAGCCATCAGCTCATCACTGCCTTCTTGCGCGACTTGGGCATGTCGGCGAAGTGGACGCTGCCTTGCGGCTTCTTGCCGAACAGCGAGCCGTCCGACGCGCCGCCCGAGCAGCCGTTGCCGAAGGTGAAGCCGCAGCTGGCCTTGTCGTTGAAGCTGTCCTCTACCATCTCCTTGTGCGAGGACGGGATCACGAAGCGGTCCTCGTAGTTGGCGATGGCCATGGTCTGGTACATGTCCTCGACCTGCGCGGGCGTCAGGCCCACCTGCTCCAGCACGGCCAGGTCCTGCACGCCGTCCACCACCTGCGAGCGCTTGTAGGCGCGCATCGCCAGCATGCGGTCCAGCGCGGACAGCACCGGCATCACGTCGCCCGCGGTCAGCAGGTTGGCCAGGTACTTGACCGGGATGCGCAGGCTCTTCACGTCCGGGATCACGCCGTTCATGCCCATGTGGCCGGCCTCGGCCGCGGATTGGATCGGCGACAGCGGCGGGACATACCAGACCATCGGCAGGGTGCGGTACTCCGGGTGCAGCGGGAAGGCGATCTTCCACTCGCACGCCATCTTGTAGACCGGCGACTTGCGCGCGGCATCCAGCCAGGTCTGCGGGATGCCCTGGCGCAGCGCCTCGGCCTGCACCGCCGGGTCGTGCGGATCGAGGAAGACGTCGAGCTGCGACTGGTACAGGTCGCGCTCATCGGCCACCGATGCCGCCTGCTCGATGCGGTCGGCGTCGTACAGCATCACGCCGAGGTAGCGGATGCGGCCGACGCAGGTCTCGGAGCAGACCGTGGGCTGGCCGGCCTCGATGCGCGGATAGCAGAACAGGCACTTCTCGGCCTTGCCGCTCTGCCAGTTGAAGTAGATCTTCTTGTACGGGCAGCCCGAGATGCACATGCGCCAGCCGCGGCACTTGTCCTGGTCGACCAGCACGATGCCGTCGTCCTCGCGCTTGTAGATCGAGCCCGACGGGCACGAGGCCACGCAGGCCGGGTTCAGGCAGTGCTCGCACAGGCGCGGCAGGTACATCATGAAGGTGTTCTCGAAGGTCGAGTACATCTCCTTCTGCACGTCGTCGAAGAGCTTGTCGCGGCCGCGCGAGCTGAATTCGCCGCCGAGGTCGTCTTCCCAGTTCGGGCCCCACTCGATCTTTTCCATCTTGCGGCCCGTCAGCACCGAGACCGGACGCGCGGTGGGCGGGGTCTGCACCAGCGGCGCCTTCTGCAGGTGCTCGTAGTCGTAGGTGAAGGGCTCGTAGTACTCGTCGATCTGCGGCAGGTTGGGGTTGGCGAACAGGTTCGCCAGGATCTTCAGCTTGCCGCCCTGGCGCGGCTCCAGCGTGCCGTCGGCGTTGCGCTTCCAGCCGCCCTGCCACTTGTCCTGGTTCTCCCATTCCTTGGGGTAGCCGATGCCGGGCTTGGTCTCGACGTTGTTGAACCACGCGTACTCGACCCCGTCGCGGCTGGTCCAGACGTTCTTGCAGGTCACGGAGCAGGTATGGCAGCCGATGCACTTGTCGAGGTTCAGCACCATGGCCACCTGGGCACGGATCTTCATTGCGAGGCTCCTTCATTCACCGTCAACTTCGCAGTCTTTTCCACGAGCGGCCCTTCCAGCCAGTCGACCTTCTTCATCTTGCGCAGGATCACGAACTCGTCGCGGTTGCTGCCCACGGTGCCGTAGTAGTTGAAGCCGTAGGCCAGCTGCGCGTAGCCGCCGATCATGTGGGTGGGCTTGGTCACGGCGCGCGTGACCGAGTTATGGATGCCGCCGCGCATGCCGCTGGTCTCGGCGCCGGGCACGTTCACGATCTTTTCCTGGGCGTGGTACATCAGGCACATGCCCTTGGGCACGCGCTGCGACACCACCACGCGGGCCGTCAGCGTGCCGTTGACGTTGAAGACCTCGACCCAGTCGTTGTCGCGGATGCCGTTGGCCTTGGCCTCGACCTCCGAGATCCACACGTGCGGGCCGCCGCGCGACAGCGTCAGCATGCGCAGGTTGTCGGAGTAGGTGGAGTGGATGCCCCACTTCTGGTGCGGCGTGATCCAGTTCAGCACCAGCTCCGGGTTGCCGTTGGGCTTCTTGCCCAGCATCGGCGCCACGGTCTTGGTGTCGATGGCCGGCTTGTACACGCAGGCGCCTTCGCCGAAATCCAGCATCCAGCGGTGGTCCTGCCAGAACTGCTGGCGGCCGGTCAGCGTGCGCCAGGGGATCAGCTCATGCACGTTGGTGTAGCCGGCGTTGTAGCTGACCTCTTCCGATTCCAGGCCCGACCAGGTCGGCGCGGAGATGATCTTGCGCGGCTGCGCCTGCACGTCGCGGAAGCGGATCTTGTCGTGCTCGCGGCCTACGGCCAGGTGGGTGTGGTCGCGGCCGGTGATCTTGGACAGCGCTTCCCATGCCTTGACGGCGACATGGCCGTTGGTCTCGGGCGCGAAGGTCAGGATCATCTCGGCGGCGTCGATCGCGCTTTCCAGCCGCGGGCGGCCCTGGCTGACGCCGGGTTCCTTCACCGTGTGGCTGAGGTGGCCGATCTCCTTCACTTCATGCTGGGTGTTCCAGTTGATGCCCTTGCCGCCATTGCCGAGCTTGTCCAGCAGCGGCCCGATCGAGGTGAATTTCTTGTAGATGTCCGCGTAGTTGCGCTCCACCACGGTCATCGACGGTGCGGTCTTGCCGGGGATCAGGTCGCACTCGCCGGCCTTCCAGTCCTTCGGTTCGAACGGCTGGCCGAGCTCGCCCGGGGTGTCGTGCAGCAGCGGCGTGCATACCAGGTCCTTGCGCATGCCGAGGTAGGGCCCGGCGATCTCGCTGAACTTCTTTGCGATGGCCTTGTAGATCTCCCAGTCGGTCTTGCTTTCCCACAGCGGCTGCACGGCTTCGGACAGCGGGTGGATAAAGGGGTGCATGTCGGACGTGTTGAGGTCGTCCTTCTCGTACCAGGTGGCCGTCGGCAGCACGATGTCGCCGTACAGGCAGGTGGTGCTCATGCGGAAGTCCAGCACGGTCAGCAGGTCGAGCTTGCCTTCGGCGGCCGGGCGCACGTTGACTTCGCTCGGCTTGATGGCGTCATCCTCGTCGCCGAACACGGCGTTCTGCGTGCCCAGCAGGTACTTCAGGAAGTACTCATGCCCCTTGCCCGAGCTGCCCAGGATGTTCGAGCGCCACACGAACATATTGCGCGGGAAGTTGGCCGGGTTGTCGGGATCGTCGCAGGCGAACTGCAGCTTGCCGGACTTCAGTTGCTCGACCGTGTAGGCGACCGGGTCCTGCCCGGCGCGCTCGGCCGCATCGACCACGTCGAGCGGATTCGTGCCGAGTTGCGGGGCGGACGGCAGCCAGCCCATCCGTTCGGACTTCGCGTTCAGGTCCAGCAGCGACAGGCCGTCATAGCGCTTGCGGTCGGCGGTCGGCGACAGGATCTCGTCGACGGCCAGTTTCTCGTGGCGCCACTGGCTGGTGTGGTTGTAGAAGAACGAAGTGCCGTTCATCTGGCGCGGTGGGCGCGACCAGTCCAGGCCGAAGGCCAGCGGGGCCCAGCCGAACTGCGGGCGCAGCTTTTCCTGGCCGACATAGTGGGCCCAGCCGCCGCCGCTCTTGCCGATGCAGCCGCACATCATCAGCAGGTTGATGATGCCGCGGTAGATCATGTCGTTGTGGTACCAGTGGTTCAGCGCGGCACCGACGATGACCATGCTCTTGGCTTGCGTCCGGTCGGCGTTGTCGGCGAATTCGCGCGCTACCTGCGTCACCAGGCGGGCCGGAACGGAGGTGTGCTTTTCCTGCCAGGCGGGGGTGTAGGGCACGTCATCGTCGTAGGAAGCGGCGACGTTCGGGCCGCCGAGTCCCTGATCCACGCCGTAGTTGGCCATCTGCAGGTCGTATACGGTGGCCACCAGTGCGGTGCTGCCATCGGCCAGCGTCAGCCGGCGTGCCGGCACGCGGCGGCGCAGCAGTTCGTCGTGTTCGCCGCCGAAGTAGGGGAAGCCCACTTCCACCACCTCGTCTTCCTTGCCGAGCAGCGACAGGCGCGGCCCGACCGGGCGGCCGCTGCCGCCGTCCTTCATCTCCAGGTTCCAGCGCCCGACCTTCTCGCCGCCGTTGTGGGCGCCTTCGCCCCAGCGGAAGCCGATCGAGCCGTTGGGCGCGACGATCTCGCCGGTGGCGTCGTCGACCAGCAGGGTCTTCCACTCGGGATGGTTGGCTTCGCCGAGGTTGTCGGCCAGGTGCGAGGCGCGCAGGAAGTGGTCGGGCACCAGCGTGCCCTGGTTGTCGCGCAGCAGCACCAGCATCGGCATGTCGGTGTACTGCTTCACGTAGTCGCGGAAGTAGGCGGACTTGCCGCTGGCGTGGAATTCCTTCAGCACCACGTGGCCCATGGCCATCGCCAGTGCGGCGTCGGTGCCTTGCTTCGGCGCCAGCCAGATGTCGCCGAACTTGACCATCTCGCCGAAATCGGACGACACCGCCACGGTCTTGGTGCCCTTGTAGCGGACCTCGGTGTAGAAGTGCGCGTCAGGCGTGCGGGTCTGCGGCACGTTCGAGCCCCACACCATCAGGTAGGTGGAGTTGTACCAGTCGGCCGATTCCGGCACGTCGGTCTGTTCGCCCCAGACCTGCGGGCTGGCCGGCGGCAGATCGCAGTACCAGTCGTAGAACGACAGGCAGGCGCCGCCGAGCAGGCTCAGGTAGCGTGCGCCGGCAGCATACGACACCATCGACATGGCCGGGATCGGCGAGAAGCCGATCACGCGGTCCGGGCCGAATTTCTTCACGGTAAAGGCATTGGCCGCGGCAATGATCTCGGTGGCCGTGTTCCAGTCGGCGCGCACGAAGCCGCCCTGGCCGCGCACGCTCTTGTAGCGTGCGGCCTTCTTCGGGTCCTGGCTGATCGATTCCCAGGCGGCGATCGGGTCCATGGTCTGGCGGGCCTCGCGCCACATTTCCATCAGGCGGCCGCGGATCATCGGGTACTTGACCCGCTGCGCGGAGTAGACGTACCAGCTGTACGAGGCCCCGCGCGGGCAGCCGCGCGGCTCATGGTTGGGCAGGTCCGGGCGCGTGCGCGGGTAGTCGGTCTGCTGGGTTTCCCACGTGATCAGGCCGTTCTTCACGTAGACCTTCCACGAGCAGGAGCCCGTGCAGTTCACGCCGTGGGTCGAACGCACGACCTTGTCGTGCTGCCAGCGGCTGCGATAGCCGTCTTCCCACTTGCGGTCTTCGTTCACCACCGCGCCGTGGCCGTCCGCATAGGTGGACTTGACGCGCGACATGAACTTCAGTCGATCCAGGAAATGACTCATTGCTTTGTTCTCCGCGGGTGCTTTTCTGCGGGTGCTCCGGCTGTTGCGGGAGCGCTTGCAGGGACACCCTCAGCTTATGGGGGAGGAGGACGGCAGCCAATTCGCTGGAGGAACAGCCGCCGTGTGGCGATCGGGCTAGGTGCCGCGCGCCGGACTAGTTCGACAGAACTAGTCCGGCCGGCAGACGGTCAGCAGGGCATGAGGGCGTTGCGGCGCGCGTAGTACCACCACGTCACCAGCACGCAGCTGACGTAGAAGGCGATAAAGCAGTACAGCGCGGCGTCGGGGGCGCCGGTCAGCTCCAGCGAGGTACCAAAGCTCTTGGGGATAAAGAAGCCGCCATAGGCGCCGATCGCGCCGGAGAAGCCCAGTACGGCGGCCGATTCCTTGCCGGCGTCCTGCACCGCCTGCTTCTGCGCGGCATCGCCCTTGCCCGCCGCGGCGCGCTGGCGCTCGGTCAGGAAGATCACCGGGATCATGCGGAAGGTCGAGCCATTGCCGATGCCGGTCAGCGCGAACAACGCGATAAAGGCGGCCAGGAAGAATGTGAAGTTGCCGCCGGCGCCGTCATGCGGCAGCGCCGCCAGTACCGCGAACACCGCCGCGATCATGCCGACGAAGGTCCACAGCGTGACGCGCGCACCGCCCAGCTTGTCGGAGATCCAGCCACCCACCGGACGCGTCAGCGCGCCCACCAGCGGCCCCAGGAAGGCGTAAGCGGTGGGATTGACGCCGGGGAACTGCGACTTGGTCAGCAGCGCCAGCCCCGCAGAGAAGCCGATAAACGAGCCGAAGGTGCCCACGTACAGCCAGCACATCAGCCAGTTGTGCTTGCGCTTGAAGATCACCGCCTGCTCGGCAAACGATGCCTTGGCATCCGCGATGTCATGCATGCCGAACCACGCCGCCAGTGCCGACACCATGATGAACGGCACCCAGATAAAACCGGCGTTCTGCAGCCACAGGTCATGCGTGGTGCCGTTGGCCGTGTACTGCTGCGGCTCGCCGCCGAGCGCGCCGAACACTGCGATCGACACCACCAGCGGCGTGACGAACTGCACCACCGACACGCCGAGGTTGCCAATGCCCGCGTTCAGGCCCGTGGCCAGGCCCTTCTTCGCCTTGGGGAAGAAGAAGCTGATATTGGCCATCGAGGAGCTGAAGTTGGCGCCGCCCAGCCCGCACAACAGCGCCAGAGCCAGCAGCGTGGGATAGCCGGTGGACGGGTCGCGCAGCGCGAAGCCCATGCCCAGGGCCGGGATCAGCAGCAGCGCGGTGGAGATCGCGGTAAAGCGCCGCCCGCCGAACACCGGCACCAGGAACGAATAGAAGATGCGCAGCGTGGCGCCGGACAGCGCCGGCAGCGCGGTCAGCCAGAACAGCTGGTTCTTGGTGAACTGGAAGCCGGCGCGGTCGAGATTGACCGCGACCACGCTCCACAGCATCCAGACCACGAAGGCCAGCATCAGCGCCGGGATCGAGATCCACAGGTTGCGGTAGGCGATGCGCTCGCCCTGGTCGCGCCAGAACGACGCGTTCTCGGGCTCCCAGCGGGTTAGTACGGATGAGGTCATGATGGTGTGCCTTGATTGAGAGAGCGCGCAGGCGCGCTTGAGAGATTGCCTGTCAGGCGGCCTGCGTGAGGCCGACAGCCTGTGCCTTGCGCTGGCGCTCGGCGCGCTGGCTGTAGTGCATCCACACCAGGCTCACGCACACGGTGCCGTACATCAGCATGAAGCAGCTGCTGCGGATGCCGGTCAGGTCGGCCAGCATGCCGAACAGCACCGGCAGCACGAAACCGCCCAGCCCGCCAGCCAGGCCGACCACACCGGAAACCGCGCCGATGTTGTGCGTGAAGTCGTTGGAGATGAACTTGAAGACCGAGGCCTTGCCGATGGCAAAGGCAATGCCGACCACGAACAGCAGGAAGGTGAAGACCGTGGGCGTCAGCGCGATGCGAAAACCCTGCGGGCCGCTGGTGGTCTGGACGATGAAATCGGTCTGCGGGTAGCTCAGCAGGAAGAAGCCGACCCAGCTCACCCACATCACCCACCAGGTAGTGCGGTGCGCGCCGTAGCGGTCGGAGATCCAGCCGCCGATGGCGCGCAGCACGCCGCCGGGCAGCGAGAAGCAGGCGGCGAGAAAAGCCGCGGTCTTGATATCGAAGCCGTACTCGCCGATGTAGTACTTGGTCATCCACAGCGACAGGCCGACATAGCCCCCGAACACCACCGAGTAGTACTGCGAGTAGCGCCACACGCGCGGATCGCGCATCACGGCGAGCTGCTCGCGCCAGCCCACGCCGGACTTGACCACGTGCGCCGGATTGCTGCGCGAGAACAGCCAGAACAGCACCGCGGTAATGAGCATCGCCACCGAATACACGCGCGGCACCACGGTCCAGGTACCGGCCGCGAGGATCATCGCCGGCGCGACGAACTTGGTCAGTGCCGCGCCGGAGTTGCCGGCGCCGAAGATGCCCATCGCCAGCCCCTGGCGCGAGCGCGGGAACCAGCGCGCCACATACGGCGTGCCGACCGAGAACGAGCCGCCGGCCAGCCCGACGAAGAGCCCCAGCACCAGCAGTTGCCACAGCGTGTGCGCGTATGAGATCAGCCAGATCGGGATGACCGTGGCCAGCATCAGCACGAAGAAAACGATGCGGCCGCCGAAGCGGTCGGTCCAGATGCCCAGCGGCACGCGGATCAATGAGCCGCTCAGCACGGGCGTTGCCGCGAGCAGGCCGAACTCCGTGTCGTTGAGGCCGAGTTCCTGCTTGAGCGGGATGCCGAGGACGGCGAACAGCATCCAGACGGCAAAACAGACGGTGAAGGCGAATGTGCTGGACGCCAGTGTCATTGCGGCGCCGGCTGGTACGGGCTCCGGCACGCGGGTTGGGGTGGCCATGGCCATGCTCCTGTGTCAACTTTGGCGGGGGTGATGCCAGAGTAGGGGCGGCCACTGGTGCTGCCTATTCGCCGGCAGCACAGCGCTGGCGACGAAGCGATCTGCCTATGGAGGTAGTTCTACCGACGGAGGTCATCGGCGCGGCGGCGGTGCTATCGTGCTTGCAGCACCGACGCATCCGTTCGCGTGCTCGCGGCAATCCTGCGCTGGATCAGGAATCCGGCACGTACCGCGCCCCGGCGCTGCCGGTCTACCTGACTCCTTTCCTCCGCCATGGAAACCATCCCGATCCTTCCTGCCCGGCGCCCGTCGCCCTCCGGCAAGACGCCCGCCGGTCCGCCGCCACGCGGTTTTGCCCTGTTTGCGCTGGGATTCCGGCCGTTCTACCTGGGCGGGGCGGTGTTCGCCGCGCTGGCGATCGCGGCTTGGTCAGCAATGCTGGCGGGCGTGAGCGCGGTCGGTCCGGCAGCCGCGATCCCGGCGATGTTCTGGCATGCGCACGAGATGGTGTTTGGCTTTGCCGCCGCCATCGTGGTCGGCTTCCTGTTCACCGCGGGGCGCGCATGGACAGGGCAGCCCACACCGGCCGGGGCCGCGCTGGCGGTGCTGTTCGTGCTGTGGCTGGCGGGACGCGTGGGGATGTGGATCGCGCCGGGCACGGCGGCCTTCGTGATCGCGGGCGCGTTCCTGCCGCTGGCGGCGCTGGCCTTTACCCGCACGCTGGCCAAGGCCGGCAACCGCCGCAACTATCCGCTTGCGCTGGCGCTGTGGCTGCTTGCGGTAGCGGATATCGCCAGCCTGTGGCTGCAGGCGCGCGGCCACGATGCCGGCGCGATGCAGGCCTGCCGCGCCGGCGTGGCGCTGGTGACGCTGTTCGTGGTGGTAATTGGCGGACGCGTGATCCCGATGTTCACGACCAACGCCGTACCGGGCTTCCGGCTGCGGCAATACCGGCAGGTCGATCGCATGGTGGTGCCGGCATCGGTGCTGGGGCTGGCGTCGGCGCTGCTGCCATTGCCGGCCAGGCTGGTGGCGGCGCTGTCATTGCTGGCCGCGGCGGTGCTGGCGGTGCGCGTGTCCGGATGGCGCGGCCATGCGGTGGGCAACCGGCCGATCCTGTGGGTGCTGCACCTGGCCTATGCGTGGCTGCCGGTCGCGCTGCTGCTGCAGGCGCTGGGTGCGCTGGGACTGGCGATGGCCGGGCTGGCGACGCACGCATTCACCGTGGGCGTGCTTGGCGTGGCCATCATCGCCATGATCACGCGCACTGCGCTTGGCCACACCGGGCGCATGCTGGTGGCCGGCCGCGCGGAAACCGCGGCCTACTGGCTGGTGGCCGCCGCGGCGGTACTGCGCGTATTCGGGCCGGTGCTGTGGCCGGCCGGCTACCTGCACTGGATCTGGGGGGCGGGGGTGTGCTGGGTCGCGGGCTTCGGCCTTTATGCGCTGACGTATGCGCCGCGGCTCGCGCGCCCGCGCGTGGACGGCAAGCCGGGCTGAGGCGTGCACGTCGTTGATGCTCCGGCCTTCACCCCCACCTCTCTCCCGTGCGCGGGGGAGCGTATGCGTGGGCTCGTGGCCTGATTCAGACGCCTGGGATGGCGGCTACGGTCCAGCGCGCCGGTGCCTGGTGCCGCCGCGCGTGCGCGCCTTTGTCGATTTCCTGGCGGAGCGCCAGGGCGACAACCCGCCGTGCCAACAGCCGGCCGCCCCGGCAGCGGTCGCCCTGGTCAAGCGTCAGGCCGGCGGCTGCGCCGCCGCGCGCCGGTAGTCGCCCGGCGTCATGCCCGTCCAGCGGCGGAAGGCGCGGAAGAACGAGTTGGCATCGTCGAAGCCGAGCCGGAATGCGATCTCTCCGAGCGACATCCCGCCCTCGGTCAGGTAGCGTCCGGCCAGCTCGCGGCGCGCGTCCTCGCACAGCGCGCGGAAGCCCGTGCCCGCGGCCATCAGCCGGCGCTGCAGCGTGCGTTCGCTGACATCCAGGTGGCGCGCCACCGCTGCCAGGCTCAGTGCGCGTTCGCCGGCAAGCTGGAAGAGCGCGGCACGCACGTCGTCGAGCGAGGCGGCCGACGGCCGCGGCTCGCGCGAGTCAAGCCCTGCCGACGGGCCGGGGCGGGCGCGCGCCACCAGCCGCAGCGCCAGATCGCGGCGGCCGAAGACGATCGCGTCTTCCGGCTCGCCGAAGCGCACCGGGCAATCGAAGGCCTCGGTATAGCGCACGTGCCAGGCCGGCTGGCCGATGCGCAGCGACACGCGCAGCGGATGCAGCGGCTTGCGCGTGAACTGGCGCCCGAAGGCCAGCAGCGAACACAGTTCCATGTCGATGCGCGGGCGCGTGTCGGGCGCCTCGGGGTCGCTCGGGCGGATGCAGACCCAGGCCTCGTCGCCCTGGCGGCGCAGTTCGAGGCGATCGCCCGCCAGCAGCTTCTGGTAGCGCGCGATGCGCCGCAGCGCGGTGCCCAGCGACGGGCCGGCGATGGCAGGCAGGCCCGCCAGCCCGAGCAGGTCGGGTTGCATCCTGCTCCCCAGCCAAAGGCCGATGGCGGGGTCGCCGGTGGCCTGGTAGACGGCGCACAGCAAGTGGCCGGCCTGCAGCGGGCCGGTGGCCGGTACGGCGCCGTCGTGATCGGGATCGGTTTCCGGGGAATCCGGGGCAGGCGCGAGCGCCGACACGTCGTAACCGCCTTCACGCAGTGCGTGCAGCAGGTCGCGAGGCAGCGGCCCGGCCTGGATGGGCTCTTGTAGTGGCATTTGTCGTTATTGGCTGATTGGCGCAAGCGCCAGGGCAGCCCCCGGTAACAGTGAGATTACGCGGTGGGACGGGGCCCTTCAAGGGCAGGCAGGGGGCGGGAGTGTGGCCAAGGCAGCGCAGCGGGAGGAGGCGGTGGCGGCGATGGCGCGCCAGGCCGCGCCGCTGCTGGCATCCGGGGCGCATGCAACCCGTTGCCTAAAATTTGGGCGCGCCGGTGCGTTGGCGCACAGACCGTGGCTTCCGGGGAGGAGAGGGGAAGGATATCCACAGATTCTGTGGATATCACGTCGGGGTTTTCAACATGGGTTTGTGCCGCTGCCGCGGCGCGCCGGAAACGGGTATGCTGGGCGGGTTTTGGGGCAGGCCGGGGCCAACCCAGGTTTCCGGCAGAATCGGGCAGCAAGGCGCCGCACTGGCATCGTGCAGTCTCCAAGCCTTATCTGCCTTCATCTTGGTCTCATCCAGCCGTCAAGATCCCCGGAATGCCGCCGGGACGCCAGTTCGCGACTCCACCTGCCAGCCGCCATGCGCCATGACCGGTCGTCCGCAGTCCCGCCCCGCCTTGCCCTGTTGCCCGTATTGGCCGCTGCCGCGCTGTCCGGCTGCGTGGCTCAGTACCGGGTGCCCGCCGGCGCTCCGACCGCCAGCGTGCGGCTGCTGACCACCACCGACGACAACACGTCCTTCACCGTGGTCGATCCGGCCAGATGCCCGGTGCCGGCGCGGCCGCTGGTGCTGGCCGGCACCGGCAGGCAGTTGTCTGCGATGGGAAGGGAGCGTGGGCTAGACCTGGCCGGGCGTTCGCCGCAGCCGCCGGCGCGCACGCGCGAGCGGCTGGTGGAGGCGGGCCGGCGCCTTTATGTGGCCGTCACGTCGACCGCGGCACCGCCGCTGCCCGAGCTGCGCTGCGCCGCGGGCGTGTCATTCGTGCCGATAGCCGGTGGCCAGTATGAGATCCGCTACCAGCGCGACGAGACGGCGAGCCAGTGCTCGGCGCAGGTACTGCGGATGCAGCCGCTGGACGGGGGCGGCGCGCGCCTGCTGGCGGAGCCGACGCAGCAGGGCTTCAGGGCCCTGCGCAAGGAATATGTCTGCCAGGCGCTGCAATAAGCGCGATGGCGAGCGGAGCGCACGATTACCGGACGATTAAAGCGGGCGTTTCAGGGCGCGCCCGGCTTTAATCGTCAGTAACCGGATTACTGCTCGATCAGGAAGCGTTCCGGACGCTTGCCCAGCCAGGCCGGCGCACGGCCGCGGCCCGACCAGGTCTTGCCGGTCTTCGGATCCATGTACTTCGGGGGCAGGGCCGACGCCTGCTTCTTGGCGGCGCCGGTACCGGCCGGGCGGCCGCGCTTGCGGCGGGGCAGGATGTCTTCCGCGGTCAGGCCATATTCGGTCATCAGCTCGCGGATTTTGTCGATCACGCCGGCCACTTCCGTTGCGCGCACTTCATTCAGCTTGGCTTCCAGCGCTTCCTTCTCAGCCAGGAGTTGCTTGTATGTCGCCATTTATATCCCCTTTCTGCAAATAGGCCGGTGCATGGTACTAGAAGTTGAGGTCTCGGTTCACATAAAAATTTTACAAAAAATAACGGAGATTGCACGGACAGATTGATTGGCGGCCTGAATCGACCCTCAATCGACGCTGAATCGACTGTTTGACACCGCACAATACCGGACATTGCAGCGGCATTGCGGGCCGCATTGCGTTGTCCATTGCCGATGTTTGGGGACGGTTTTAAGGGCAATCCAAAAAATCCGCGAGCCGCGCTTTTAGCGCCTAGACTGTTTGTCTGGCGCCCCTTGCGGCGCCCCGACATGACAACCGGAGCCCCTTGATGAGCCAACAGATCTTTGTCAATTTGCCCGTCCGCGACCTGCAAAAGTCGATCGCCTTCTTTACCCGGCTCGGCTTCTCGTTCAATCCCCAATTTACCGACGAGACTGCCACCTGCATGATCGTCGGCGAGAACATTTTCGTGATGCTGCTCACCGAAGCCAAGTTCCGCAGCTTCTCTCCCAATGACATCTGCGATGCGCGCAAATTCACCGAAGTGCTGGTTTGCCTGTCGATGGAAAGCCGCGAACGCGTCAATCAAATGGTCAGTGACGCGGTAGCGGCGGGCGGCAATACCTACAAGCCGCCGATGGATTTGGGATTCATGTACGGGCACGGCTTCCAGGACCCGGACGGCCATGTGTGGGAGCTGGTGTACATGGATATGGCGGCGATGCAGGCTACCGGCGAAGGCGCGGAGTGAGGATTTGGCAGGGCGTTATTTCGTTATTTGCTGAATAGGCCGAAAGCCAAAAAAACAGCCCGGGCAAGCAGGAAGCCCGGGCTTGAAATCCACCTGGATCACGGCGGAGGAGACGTCTTCTGGCCGGCGTCCCGGTGCCCGGGACGCGGCAGGTATCAGTCAGGTAAATCAGTCAGGACATCGGTCAGATCGCCCAGCCGCCGGCATAGAACGCGGCCAGCACGACGGCGATCGCCACGGTCCCGACATTGAGCTTGCGCCATTCGCCGGCGACCACGCGGCCCACCACCAGGGTGCAGAAGCCCAGCATGATGCCGGTGACGATATTGCAGGTCAGCACGATAAATACCGCGCAGACCAGGCCCGCCAGCGCATCGACCAGGTCGTCCATATGCAGGCGGCTGACGCTGGACAGCATCAGCAGGCCCACGTACATCAGCGCCGGCGCGGTGGCGTACGACGGCACCAGCGCGGCCAGCGGCGAGAAGAACATCACCGCCACGAACAGCAGGCCCACCACCACCGCGGTCAGGCCGGTCCTGGCGCCGGCGGCCACGCCGACGGTCGATTCGATATAGGCCGCGGCCGGGGCGCCGCCGAACATCCCCGAGAAGATCGAGCTGACCGAGTCCGCGGTCAGCGCGCGCCCGCCGTTGTGGATATGGCCGGCGGCGTTGAGCTGCCCGGCCTGGCCGGCGACGGCGCGGATGGTGCCGGTCGCATCGAACACCGCGGTCATCACCAGCGCCAGCACGCTCGGCAGCACCGCCGCCGACAGCGCGCCGCGCACGTCCATGGCGCCGATCAGCGATTGCTGGCCCGGTGCGCTCAGCGACGGCAGCGCGAACACGCCGGTGAACTTCACCGCCGGATCGAAGGCCAGGCCCAGCGCCGAGATCGCGATGATCACCAGCAGGATGCCGCCCGGCACCTTGCGCCGTTCCAGCCCGAAGATCGCGGCCAGCCCCAGCACCGACATCACTACCGGGAACGAGGTGATCTTGCCCAGCGCCACCGGCAGGCCGGCATGGGTGTTCTTGACCACCAGTCCGACTTCATTCGAGGCGATCAGCAGCAGGAACAGCCCGATGCCGATGCCGGTGCCATGCGCCACGCCCGCCGGCAGGTTGCGCAGGATCCAGGAGCGCACGCCCGTGACCGAGATCGCGGTAAAGATCAGGCCCATCAGGAATACGGCGCCCAGCGCCACCGCCGGCGACAGGCCCTGTCCCAGCACCAGCCCGAAGGCCATGAAGGCGGTCAGCGAGATCGCGCAGCCGATCGCGATCGGCAGCTTGGCCCACAGGCCCATCAGCAGCGAGCCGAAGGCGGTGGTCAGGCACACCGCGACGAACACCGCGCTGCTGTCGAAGCCCGCCTTGCCCAGCATGCCGGGCACGACGAACACCGCATAGACCATCGCCATGAAAGTGGTCACGCCAGCCACCACTTCCTGGCGCTGGGTGCTGCCGCGCGCGGTGATCTGGAAATAGGCGTCGAGCCGGCTCTTGACTTCGGGGACCTGGGGCACGTGGGGGCGTGCGGCATCGGCTTCCGTCGCGGACGACGGATAGGGCTGTTCGATCATGATGATCTGTCTCCTTGCGGGCGCTGCAACGTCCGTCGTGCGGGCCGTCGTCAGGCTTGTCTCACGTGGTTCTCGTTGGATGGGCCAGGCAGCGCCTCGTCCATCCTCTTTATCGGTGTGCCGGCTTGTCGGTGCCTTCTGTGGGGCGTGATCTGGGCAAGGCTGAAGGCTAGGTGACGGCGCCCGGTGCGTCATCACCGCACAACAATGCGCGGCATGCGTGGGCAGGAATGGTGGATGTGGCGAATGATCATCCTGGTGGCGGTGGCATCGCTCCGGTGGCCGTTGTGGGCCCGGGCCATTATCACGCGGTCGATATAGGGCCTATAGGGGCAGACCCGGATGATGCCGGCGCAACTTATCTATACTAGGGATAACCCTGAATGGGCTCGTGCGCCGCCCTCGTTGAGGACCAAGTGTGGCGAACGAGGCACCTCAATCTCCCTTCCACCAGAAAGGAAACGTCGCCATGCAAGTGCTCGCTGATACGCTTTATCGCCAACCCGCGCAGAACCGCGCTACCGCAGCAATGGCCACCGATCCGGCGCGCGATGTTGCCTGCTACGCGCGCATGGGCACCGGCCCCTCGCCGGTTGCTCGCGTGCGCGCCTGGTTTGCGCGCGGCTGGACGCTTTACGCGGCCAACGCCCGCGCCGCCGCGCCGATCCACTGGCTCTGAACGTTGGCGCGGGCAGTACGGACACTGATGCGTACCCCGCGGGGCGGGACACAAACCTTCGATTGTGAACACCGTCTACATGTCCTAGACTCGGAAGCATCGTTCAACGGCCTTCTCCTTTTTTGCAGGAGACATGATGACGACTTCCCCCACCCCCAGCCC
>NZ_JBEFLI010000062.1:0-44430 GCF_040578825.1 Cupriavidus necator
ATCGTGATGTTTCACTTCGTGGAGACTCCGGCCCTCTCCCCCGCCCCTCTCCCATAAATGGGAGAGGGGAGAAAACGCGCGGGGGTTTTTGCTTTCTCAGCAACGCACACCGGCCACGATCGCATAGCAATCGTGGCCGGTGTGCGTTCGTCTTACTGGAACACCACCGTCCGGTCTCCGTTCAGGAACACCCGTCGGTCGATAAACGCCTTGACGGCGCGCGCCAGCGTGATGCATTCGACGTCGCGCCCGACGGCCAGCAGTTGGTCCGGCCGGTACGAATGATCGACGCGCTCGACTACCTGCTCGATGATCGGGCCTTCGTCGAGATCGTCGGTGACGAAGTGCGCGGTCGCGCCGATCAGCTTGACGCCGCGTGCATGCGCCTGATGGTACGGCTTCGCGCCCTTGAAGCCGGGCAGAAACGAATGGTGGATGTTGATCGCGCGATTGGCGAGCCTGGCGCTGGTCTGTGGGGACAGCACTTGCATGTAGCGCGCAAGGATCACCAGCTCCGCGCCGCTCGACTCGAACAGGTCCAGCCATTGCGCTTCCTGCTGCGCCTTGGTGTCGGGCGTGATCGGGAAGTGCCGGAACGGCAGGTCATGCTGCCGCGCGAGCGGCTCCAGGTCTGGATGGTTCGATGCGATCCCGACGATGTCCATCTTCAGCTCGCCCATGCGCCAGCGGAACAGCAGGTCCGCGAGGCAATGCTCGAGCTTGGACACCATGATCAGCACCTTCGGGCGCGCGTGGGCGTCGTGGATCGCCCACTGCATGCCGAAACCGTCGGCGATCGGCGTGAACTCCTGCCGCAGCATGTCGATGCGCAGCGCTTGCGCCTGCGTCGGGTGAAACATGCAGCGCAGGAAAAAGCGGTTGCTCAGATCGTCGTCGAAGACGGTCAGTTCATCGATGTAGCAGCGGTGGCGCTCGAGCAGGCCGACCACGGCGGCGACCTGGCCGGGTGCGCTGGGGCACGACAGCGTCAGGATGAATTGTTGTGAACGTGACAGCGCGTCCATGCGACTCCTCTGTTGGGTTGACTGGCCGACGCGCGCAGCGCGCGCATGCATACCATGCGCGAAGTAGAACAGCAGGCACGGCGGCCCGGCTAGAACCGAAGCGCCGCGTGGATGGAACCGGCCCGTCATGCCGGATCCTGCCGTGCGGGAGGCGGGTGTCCCACGCCGGCGGCGGGCAAACAGGCGCTGCAGAACCATTCGGCGTCGTTTGTGAACAGGCGGCGGCGGAGATCGGTTGCCACTGTTTGCCGGTGTCGCATTTCTGCAAGCACTTGTCGGAATTCGTCGGCAGGCGAGGGCCTTTTCTGGCAACCATGTAGGTATCGCGCAATTCAGCTTGTGATGCGACGGATCAGGTTTGCCCCGGGGCATTCCAGGAAAAAAGGTAGCAATACGCCGGCAACCCGGACCAACGGGCAACGCCGGCAAGCCATTGCTATGTGATGTGTGAGTCCCCGCAGGATCAGGAGAAGATTTCGATGGATAGTCCAAAGGTCGTGGTCGAAGGTCTGTGCAAGGTATTCGGCAGCAATCCGAAGCAGGCGCTCGATATGCTCGCAGCCGGTTCGACGAAAGACGAAGTGTTCAGGCGCACCGGCCAGGTCGTCGGCGTGCACAACGTGTCGTTCGACGTGCAGGAAGGCGAGATTTTCGTGCTGATGGGCCTGTCAGGCTCCGGCAAGTCGACGTTGATCCGGCTGGTGAACCGGCTGGTCGAACCGACCGCCGGCAAGGTGCTGATCGGTGGCCGCGACGTGGCGGCCGTCAGCTGCTCGGAACTGATCGCGCTGCGCCGCACGGACATGAGCATGGTGTTCCAGTCGTTCGCGCTGATGCCGCAGCGCACCGTGCTGTCCAACGCCGCGTTCGGGCTTGAGGTGGCCGGCGTCAGCAGGAAGGAACGCGAGCGCCGCGCCATGGACGTGCTCGAGCAGGTCGGCCTCGCGCCGTTCGCGCAGAAGCTGCCGCGCGAGCTGTCGGGTGGGATGCAGCAGCGCGTCGGCCTTGCGCGCGCGCTCGCCGTCAACCCGTCGCTGATGATCATGGACGAAGCGTTCTCCGCGCTCGACCCGCTCAAGCGCAAGGAAATGCAGAACGTGCTGCTGCAGCTGCAAAAGGAACATCGGCGCACCATCATGTTCGTGTCGCACGACCTGGAAGAAGCGCTGCGCATCGGCAGCCGGATCGCGATCATGGAAGGCGGCCGCCTGGTGCAGGTCGGCACGCCGCAGGAAATCATCGCCAGGCCGGCCGACGATTACGTCCGCACCTTCTTCGACGGTATCGACACCAGCCGCTACCTGACCGCCGGCGACCTGATGCAGACGGATGCCGTGCCGATCGTGTCGAAGCTCGATGCGGCGAACATTGCCAAAACGCTGAACGGCCACGCCGGCTATGCCTTTGTGCTCGATGCCCAGCGCAAGATCCGTGGCTGCGTCATGCGCGACGCCGCGCCAGACGTGCGGCCGGTGGAAAGCATCCGGCGCGATGCGTCGCTTGAACACGTCGTCGCGCGCGTTGTCGCGAACGCGAACGCGCTGCCGGTCGTCGACGACGACGGCTGCTACTGCGGCTCGGTCGACCGCGCCGTCATCCTGAAAGCCATCACGCACCACTCGCGAGGTAACCATGTCTGAAATGCTTCCACTCGGCCGCTGGGTCGACCAGTCCGTCCATTACCTGCTCGAGCACGACGCGGCGACCTTCGACGCGATCGGGCGCGCGATCGAGGGGCTCGCCGCACTGATCGAGCGCAGCCTGCAGGCCGTGCCGATGTGGCTGATGATGGCGATCTTCATTGGCATCGGGCTCTGGCGCGTCGGCTGGCGCTTCGGCCTGTTCACGGCCGCGTCGCTGTTCGTGATCTTCGCGACCGGATTCTGGGACCAGACCGTCATCACACTGGGCCTCACGCTGTCGTCGACGATCATCAGCCTGATGCTCGGCATTCCGCTCGGCATCTGGGCGGCGAAGAGCAGGGTGGTCGCGGCCATCGTGCGTCCGATCCTCGACCTGATGCAGACGATGCCGGCATTCGTCTACCTGATTCCTGCCGCGATGCTGTTCGGTCTCGGCCGCGTGCCGGGCATCCTGTCGACGGTGATCTTTGCGATGCCGCCCGCGGTGCGCCTGACGAGCCTGGGGATCCGCCAGGTCAACATGGAGATCGTCGAGGCTGGCCAGGCGTTCGGCTGCACGCCGTGGCAGTTGCTGTACAAGGTGCAGTTCCCGAACGCGCTGCCGTCGATCATGCAGGGCGTGAACCAGACGATCATGATGGCGCTGTCGATGGTGATCATCGCCTCGATGGTTGGCGCGGGCGGCCTGGGCAACGAGGTGCTCGCGAGCATCCAGCGCCTGGACATCGGCCTGGGCTTCGAAAGCGGCTTGTCGGTGGTGCTGCTGGCAATCATCCTCGACCGCATCACCGAGAGCTTTGGCCGCGCGCCGGGCACCGCGAAGGCGCCGCTGTTCTCGGGGCTCAGGCAACTGTTCTGCGCCAAGGCCACGACGGCGCAAGCCTGACCCCGGGTCATCCGTTCGCGAGGAGAGCGATGTGAGGTCCGTTGCCGCCGTGCCAGTCGACAGCGCTTTGCCTTCGGTGTCGTCCCTCGCGCATTTCGGCTTCCTGACGCTGCCTGACTTCTCGATGATCGCGTTCTCGAGCGCGGTCGAAGTGCTGCGCATGGCGAACTATGTCGGGCGCACCGACCATTACACGTGGTCGATCTATTCGCCCGACGGTGCGCCGGTGCACGCGAGCAACGGCATCGTGGTAAGGCCGACGCGCGCATTGGATGGGACCAGGCTGCCCGATGTGATGATCGTCTGCGGCGGCATTCGCATCCGCGATGCCGTCGACGACGGCACGCGCGCGATGCTGGTCCGGCTCGCCGCTCAGGACCTGCCGCTCGGTGGCATCTGCACGGGCGCCTACGCGCTGATGGCGAGCGGGCTGCTGGACGGATACCGCTGCGCCGTGCATTGGGAGAACCGGTCCGCGCTGCATGACGAGTTCCCGCTGGTGCATTTCGCCGACGAACTGTTTGCCATCGACCGCGACCGGCTCACCTGCACCGGCGGCACCGCACCGATCGACATGATGCTGAACCTGGTCGCGCTGCGCTTCGGCCAGCAGCTCGCCGCGCAGGTGTCCGAACAGTTCATTCTGGAGCGGATCCGCAGCGCGACCGATGCCCAGCCGATCCCTGTCGATGCCCGGGTTGGCCTGTCGAGGGCGGAGCTGATCGAGGTGGTGCGGCTGATGGAGGCGAATATCGAGGAACCGCTGTCGCTGGATGAGCTGGCGCGGCTGGTGGGGCTGTCGCAGCGGCATCTGCAGCGCATGTTCAAGCTCTACCTGAACATATCGCCCACCCACTACTACCTGACGCTGCGCCTGAAGCGCGCGCGTGACCTGCTGCGCACGACCAACGCCTCAATTGCCCGTGTGACGGCGGTCTGCGGATTTCATTCGCCGTGCCATTTCAGCAAGGCGTACCGCGCGCAGTTCGGCCATGCACCCAGCCACGAACGCCGGCCGCCGGGACGGTGACCGGCGGCACGTTCCTTACCAGCCTGACTACGGATTCCGATATCGATGAGCCAGACGATCTCGCGCCCGCTGCGCACCCCACTGTATGAGCGTCACCGTACCCTCCGCGCCCGCATGGCCGATGTCGGTGGGTGGGAGCTGCCAGCTGCTTTTGGTTCCCAGATCGCAGAGCACCACGCCGTACGCGAGGATGCCGCCATGTTCGACCTGTCGCACATGTGCGTGGTCGACATCGTCGGGCCGGACGTCCGAGGGTTTCTCGGCAAGCTCCTTGCCAACGATATCGGCAAACTGAGAACGGCAGGAAAAGCACTCTACTCGTGCATGCTTAACAACGAAGGGGGTGTGATCGATGACCTTGTCGTGTACTACCTGGAGGATGAAGCCTTCCGTATCGTCCTGAACGCACGCACGGCAATCAGCGACCTCGATTGGATCCGCTCGCAGATCGTTGTGACCAGGTGCCCGGTGAATCTGATGCCGCGACGCCAGGATCTTGTCACTGGGAAGGTGGAGCCGCTGGCGGTTATCGCCGTGCAGGGTCCCAATGCGCGGGAGAAGGTATTCAGAGCGATTCCCTCGACGCGGACCGCGGAGCACGTAAAGCCGTTCAATTCCATGACCGTCCACGACCCTGCTGTGGGCGAACTGATGCTGGCGCGAACGGGGAAGACCGGCGAGGACGGATTCGAACTGATCATGCCCGCAAACCACGCTGTTCAGGTATGGGACATGCTGAAGTCTGGCGGCATCCGTACGGCGGGCCTCGATGCGTGGGAGACGCTTCGGCTCGAGGCGGGCATGCACCTGAACGGGCGGGACATGGACCCACAGACCTCGCCCTTCGATGTCGGTTTAGGCTGGAGTGTCGATCTCGAAGCTGAGCGGGACTTTGTCGGCAAAGCTGCGCTATGCGCCCGCCGCCAGACCCAGCAGCTCGTCGGGCTCGCCTTCGAGGGAAGCGCCGCGGTCGCTCGCGCGCAAAGCCCTGTGAGGAGCCGCGAGGGAGAGGTGATCGGGAAGGTCACCAGCGGAACATACAGTCCGACGCTTGGAATCGCTATCGCCCTGGCCCGGCTTACGCCGGACGTCAAGTTCGGCTCGTATGTGAGCGTGGATGTCTACGACAATATGATCGCTGCGAAAGTGGTTCGTCCGCCTTTCGTACGGGACGGAAGTCCGGTGCTGCAACAACAGGCGGACAAGACGGCCGCTCACGCCTTCACGAGCCGGTGTTCGTCACCGTGAGCGGCCTGCGCTGCCTCAGTCGGCAGTGATGTTGTTCGCCTTCACCACGTCGCCCCACATCTTGTAGTGGGTGCGGGTCAGGGTCCCGAGTTGCTCCGGCGTGCCGCCGCCCGGCTCGTCGCCGCGGTCGACGATGCCCTTGATGACGGTGGCATCCTTCAGCGCCGTGTTCAGCGCGCTGTTGGCCTTCTTGACGATGTCAGGGCTCAGGCCGGGCGGCCCGTACAGGCCAATAAAGGAGATGATGGTGAAGTCCTTGATGCCGCTCTCGGTGGCCGTCGGCACATCCGGGATCATCGCCACGCGCTTGGGTCCGGTGACCAGCAGCGGCCGCAGCTGGCCCGACTTGATAAACGGCGCGACGACCGAAGTCGCATCGAACATCGCATCCAGGCGCCCGGCCATCAGGTCGATCATCGCCGGGCTGCTGCCCTTGTAAGGCACATGGTTCATCTTCGGGCCACCCATGCGCTCACGCAGCAATTCCATCGTGACATGCGGCAACGCACCGTTGCCACCCGATCCGTAGTCGACGGTCTTGCCCGCCTTGTCCCGCGCCTTGACCTCCTCGACAAACTGCGCGTAGGTCTTGATGGGCGAGCTGGCAGGCACGACAAGGACCAGCGGGGACTGCAGCATCACGCCGATCGGCGTCAGCTTCTGCGGGTCGACGATGCCGAGCTTGGTGTAGACGTGCGGCATGATCGTCATCGAGCCGTTGCCAACCAGCAGCTTGCTGCCATCCGGCGGCGCTCGCATCACCTCTATCGATGCGATGTTGCCGTTGACGCCGGCCTTGTTGTCGATGACCACGGACTGGCCGAGCGCGCTATGCAAGCCGTTTAGCAGGGCACGTCCCGCGAAATCGGTCTGCCCGCCCGGCGGGAATCCGACCAGCAGGGTAACCGGCTTGGTCGGCCAGGTGGTCTGTGCCCAGGCGCCCGTGGCGGCAAGCGTGCCAAGCCCGAGCGCGGCGATGCCCAGCATTAGCGCGGAACGGCGCGAAGCCGCAACAGACTTCTTGATGATTTCCATGACAGTCTCCAGTGATGTTCAGACAGGGCTGCTGTCTTACGGCTCTTCAGGCCAGTTTCTTCATCGCTTCCCACATCCCGTTGATATAGACCGCGCCCAGTGCGCGGTCATAGAGGCCATAACCCGGCTTGCCGGTTTCGCCCCAGATCATGCGGCCGTGGTCGGGGCGGAAATACCCCTGGAAGCCGACGTCGTGATAGGCCTTGACGATCGCTGCGATGTCCAGCGATCCGCAGCTCGACAAATGAGCGGTTTCTTCAAAATCGCCTTCCGCGGTCACCTTGACGTTGCGGATATGGGCGAAGTGGATGCGTCCCATGCCGCCGAACTCGCGCACCAGCGCCTCGACGTTGTTCTGCGGTCCGGCACCAAGCGAGCCCGAGCACAGCGTCAGGCCGTTCGCAGGCGTGTCGACGATCTTGAGGATGCGCGCCAGATCGTCGCGGTTCTTGACGATGCGCGGCAGCCCGAAAATGGGCCGCGGCGGATCGTCCGGATGGATGGCCATCTTGATGCCGCACGCCTGCGCAACCGGAATGACCGCGCGCAGGAAATACTCCAGATGCTCCCAGAGCCGGTCTTCGTCGATCCCGCGATATTCCGCCAGCAGCGCCTGCAACTGGTCGGGCTGGTAACTGGAATCCCAGCCGGGCAGGGCGATGCCCTGGCTCACGTCGATCTTCTCGACCTCGGTGGTGCTGAAGGCAAGGCAGGTCGAGCCGTCATCGAGCGTTTTCGACAGTTCCGTGCGGGTCCAGTCGAACACCGGCATGAAGTTGTAGCAGATGACTTCGATGCCGGCGGCGGCCAGGTTCCGGATGTTCTGCTGGTAATTGGCGATCCATCGTTCGCGCGCCGGCTTGCCGAGCTTGATGTCCTCGTGGACCGGAACCGATTCAACGACCTTGAACTGCAAGCCTGCCGCCTCGATGGTGGACTTGAGCGCCAGAATCTTGTCCAGCGGCCAGACTTCGCCGACGGGCTCGTCATAGATGGCGGAGACGATGTGCGTCATGCCGGGGATCTGCCGGATATACGCAAGGCTGATCGGGTCGGACGTTCCGTACCAGCGGAAGGACATCTTCATCGGGGCTTCCTTGTGTCGATTGGTGAACCAGACTGGTTCACCGATTATGAACTGGTTGCCCAATTTTGCCTTCATGGTTTACCATGGGCCATCTCAGTACTGCCGATTCCCGATCTCGCCGAGGTGGTCAACGATTTCAGAACGTGCGGCCGCCGCAGCTACCACCATGCGAAATACCACAAGCGAGCTTGCCCTGCCGCCGACGATCGAGAATCCGGCCGCTGCCGGCGACCGCTCCTACCTGTCGCTGGCCAGCCAGATCCATGCACTGATCGCCTCAGGCGAGTTCTCCGCGGGCACGCGGCTTCCGTCCGAACGCAATCTGGCTGAGAGATTCGGCGTCAGCCGCACGTTGGTGCGTGAGGCAATCATTGCGCTGGAAGTCCAGGGGCTGGTCGAGGTACGCGGCGGCTCGGGCATCTATGTATGCGCGGCAGCGGCTGTGCCCGCTGCGGACCCGTTCCAGCTGCCCTGGCGGCCGGGCCCCATCGAAACGCTGCGCGCCCGGGTGCTGATCGAGTCGGAAATAGCCGGATTGGCGGCCAGCGAACGCAAGGACAGCGACCTTGACCGGATGTTCTCGGCGCTGAGTCTGATGCGCGAGCTTATGCACGACAAGCAAGCCAATGAGGCGGCAGACCGGCAATTCCACCTTTGCCTTGCGGAATCCACCGGCAACAAGGTCTTGCTGCATATGGTCACCGCGCTGTGGGACAGCGCGCGCAGCGATCCCTTATGGGACAAGATCGAGGAGCACTTCCATACCCCGGAACTGCGGGTCGCGTCGCAGGAGGACCATCAACGGATCTTCGCCGCTGTCATGGCCCGTGACGGCGCCGCGGCGCGCGCGGCCATGCGAACCCACCTGGAGCGGGTGATCAGCGAGTTCACGCAGGCCTGGCGCTGAGGCGTGGTGCGTGATGGGTGAGAATCCACCCGCCGGTTCAGCCAGCCAGCTCGCGGTGCAACGCCACGTATTCCTGCGCAAGCTTGTGGCGCGGATCCAGGTGGATCATGGGGGTGGCGTGCTGGTGCGATTCGCGGATCTTCACCGATGACGACAACCGCGACTCCAGCACCGGCAGACCCTCGCTGACCAGTTCTTCCACCAGCTTCACCGGCAGGCTGGCCCGCGGCTGGAACTGGTTGATGACGATGCCTTCGACCTGCAGCCCGTCGTTGTGGTCCTGCTGGATTTCCTTGACGTTATCGAGCAGCGTGTAGAGGGCCCGGCGCGAGAAGTCATCGCAATCGAACGGGATCAGGCAGCGTTCCACGGCGATCAGCGCGGACCGGGTATAGAAGTTCAGCGCCGGTGGCGTGTCGATATAGATGGCGTCGTAGACCGCCTCCAGCTCCAGCAGGGCGTCGCGCAGCTTGTAGATCTTGTAGCGGGACTCGAGCTTGCCGTGCAGCGAATCCAGGTCGGGATGCGCTGGCATCACATCCAGGTTCTCGAACGGCGTTGCGTGGACAAAGGAGGTCAGGTCCACCGGCTTGAAGTTGTAGGTGAGCGAGGTTTCAAAGAAGTTCGCCACCGTCGGGCTGGCCTCCGCCGCCTGCGCGCCCAGCAGGTACTGGCTCGAGTTACCCTGCGCATCGAGGTCGATGACCAGGGTACGCAAGCCCTCGCTGGCGCTGATCGCCGCGAGATTGCATACGATCGTCGACTTGCCAACGCCACCCTTCTGATTAAACACGACGCGCCGCATTTGCCCCTCTGCAGAAGAACGTTTCGAAGGCGAAAGCATACCTTAGCGAGGCATCGCGGTGCGAGTCTTCAGCGTGACGTGAGTCGGCGTTGGCAACGACGATCATGCAACGGTGCGCATGGCTCCATGATGGAAGCCACGACACCATCAACTTGCCGGCTTTCGCCGGCAAGTCAGGGGGGCCGAACGGTTCGCTAGCCTTGTTCGCTGACGCCAGCGTTCAGAATGCGCTTATAGAAGCCGAGCTCATTGATGATCGCCTTGCCGCTATTGGCCCTGAGCATCGCCATCTGCTGCTGCGCGCGTGCCGTATCGCCGCGTTTCGCCGCGACGTAGCCCAGCAGCATCCAGGGATAGCCTGCGCCCGGGTCGATCTGCGTGGACCAGGTGGGCGCGTGCGAGTTCAGGTAGGCATAGCCAGAGTCATACCGGCTCTGGGTGGTCGCCGTATCCGGGGCCAGCGGGACGTCGTGGAGCTGCGGAAAGACCTGGGTGACCGTGCCGGGATAGAAATCCGGGTTAACGGTGGTGTCGGAATCCGCCACAGTCAAGGCCGAGCCAGTGGAGCGGTTCTGAATGCCTGCAGCAACCGATGTTGCAACCTGCTTGTAATAGCCCGCGTCAGCATCGCCCAGTGCGGCAAGCGCATCGGAGAAATCAACGAGGCCGCGGTAGTTTTCCGTATTGTCCTCTGTGTACGCAATGTTCGATCGCGTGAAGCTCGGACAATAGGTGGGATGGGTCGGTGGCGCGTAGTCCGCGCGGAACACCGAGATCATGCCATCCGTCTTTTGCGGTTCGACCAGATTGGCGTAGGCAATGGCTTTGAGGACCGGCAGGTGGTTCCGGAACCATTGGGTGTCGCCTGTCACCTTCATATATTCCGCCGCCAGCGACAGGAAGGTCGACGCATACGAATCGTTGGAGTCGGCGGGGCAGTGGATGGGAGCGTTCAGATCCCCGTTGAACTTGACATCGTTGATGGTGTAGTTCGCGGGATTGACGTTCCGGATATACAGATCCATGTAGGACCGCACTTCGTTCGGGCGGTCCTTGATGAATCCGAACAAGCCAAGATTTGCAAAATACCAGTTCAGCCAGTTGCTGCCGACGCCGACCTGATAGGCACCGGCAAGGGGGCCGGTTGTAATCTTCAGGGCGTCCAGATTGGCGAGGATATCGAAGCCGGAAGTCGCCGCTGCAGCCTGGTATGAAGTGGTGGAACTGGCCGGCGTCGAGGAGGACTCTGCAGAGTCACCACCACCACCACAACCCGCCAGCGTCATCGCGAGAGCGGTCAAAAGAGCCAATCCCTTGGCGGGAGGACCATGAAAAGCCGATATGAACTTCACTTCCATATTAGATCTGATTGATTGAAAACCGGGTTTGGGGACGAAAACTGCATGTGTCCGCGCATCGGGGCCTGCCGCAAGAACGAGCGCTTGCCACGGCGGAAAAATCCGACCTCGATGTGGTTCGCGGGATGCAAACGGCGGGCGCCATGGCTGGCGCCCAATGCAGTGCAAAGCGACACCTGGTATGGACGCTTCGCACGTCGGGTAGAGCGGTTCGCTTCAGCGGTTAGCTGTTACGAGCCGTCGGAAGAGCCGGGGGCAGCCGAGGCTACCTGGCGCAGCGGTATGTATAGGCGTTGACTACATCACCTGACTCAATACCGCGAGTGACGCGAACCGGGCTTGTATCTCTCTGGTCGGTGGGCCTGATGTTCAGCGGAACGCGAATGATACCTGATAACCCTACCCATTCCCGGCGGGGCGTCAGGTGGCGACGCGATTGTCAGGGCGCCGGCGGCGTTGCCTGCCGTACCAGCCAGCTCCTGAACGCCCGTGCCGCGGCCGGCTCCATCCGGTCGCGCGGCCACACCACGTAGTAGCCGCCACCAAGGCTGGCGCTGGCGTCGCAGGCGCGTACCAGCAGGCCTTCGCGCAGGCAGGCGTCGATCATATGGCGCCAGCCGAGCGCAATGCCCTGGCCTTCCATCGCGAGCTGCAGCAGGATCGGGTACTGGTTGGAGGTCAGCACGTTGACGGGGCTGGCGTCGGGCAGGCCCTGGTGCGCCAGCCAGGTCTGCCACGACATCCACTGGCGCTGGCCGTCGTCGAGCATCAGCAGCGTCTCATTGACGAGCGCCGGGGGCGGCAGCGTGCGGCCGCCCAGATAGCCCGGCGCGCATACCGGGAAGACTTCCTCGCCATACAGCCTGCGCGCAGCCATCCCGGGCGGTGAGCCCTCGCGCAGGTAGTACATGCCGATATCGAACTCCGCCGGCGACAGCGACGCCAGGCTGTCGTTGACGGTCAGCCGCAACTGGATCTCCGGATGGGCCTCGCGGAAGGAAGCGAGCCGCGGCGTCAGCCACAGCACCGCTACGCCGCTGGAGCAGGCCACCGTCAGTGCGGTCTGGCTGCGCACCTTCATCACGTCTTCCGTGGCTTCGGCGCAGCCGACCAGCAGCCGCTGGACCACCTCGGCATAGCGCTGGCCGCTGACGGTCAGGCGCAGCGCGCGCGGTTCGCGGATAAAGAGCTTGCGTCCGAGAAAGCTCTCGAGCTGGGCCACCTGGCGGCTGATCGCGCTTTGCGTCAGGTGCAGTTCCGCGGCGGCGCGGGTGAAGCTGCCGTGGCGCATCGCGGCCTCGAAGGCGACGAGGTTGGGCAGGGGCGGGAGCGGTGAGATACGCATGGGGGCTTCCGGACGGAGATGCCGCCATGATAGAACGCGGGCAAACGGGGAAGGGATAGGGGCCACCCGGAACATGCCGGGTGGCGGTATGGCGGACCGGCAGGCCGCCGGATCAGCCGGCGCGGCGGTGGATGCGGCCGGCCTGCATCACCACGCTCAGGTGCTCGCCCTGGCCAGCGACCAGGCCGATATCGTCTAGCGGGTTGCCGTCGACCAGCAGCAGGTCGGCCAGCGCGCCGGCGCGCACGGTGCCGAGGTCGCCGTCGCGCTGCAGGATGGCGGCGGCGATCGACGTGGCCGAGCGGATGGCTTCCAGGTTGCCGAGCAGTTCGGCGCGGATGCGGAATTCTTCGGCCTGGTGGTCGTGCATCTCGCCCAGCAGGTCGGAGCCATAGCCCATCGGCACGCCGGCGTCGGCGTAGATGCGCAGCGAATCGCGGCCGGCCTGGCGCACGGTGTCGATCTTGGCGACCGAGTCGGCGGGTAGCCCCAGGCGGGCACCGTCGCGCGCCAGCGCATCGTAGGTGACCAGCGTCGGCACGACAAAGGCGCCGTGCCTGCGCATCTCGTCGGCGGCGGCGCGGTCGACCAGGTTGCCGTGCTCGATGGTGCGCACGCCGCAGCGCACCGCGCGCGTGATGGCGCGGCCGGTGTAGGCGTGCGCCATCACGTAGGTCTGCGCGGCTTCGGCCTCGGCCACGATGGCACGGATCTCGTCTTCGCTGTACTGCGTGTTGCCGATCGGGTCGGTGGGCGAGGCCACGCCGCCAGACGCCATGATCTTGATCTGCGTTGCGCCCTTCTGGATTTCCTCGCGCACGGCGAGGCGCACCGCGTCGACGCCATCGGCCACGCGGGCGATGGCACCGGCACGGAACGCGCACGAGCAGGGCTCCAGCACATCGGAACGCGGCCGGAAGTCGCCATGGCCGCCGGTCTGCGACAGCGCCTTGCCGGAAGGGAAAATGCGCGGGCCCGGCACCAGCCCGGTGGTCACGGCCTGCGACAGGCCCCAGTCGGCGCCGCCGGCATCGCGCACGGTGGTGAAGCCGCGCTCCAGCATGCCCTTCATGATCGGCAGCGCGCGGATCGCCACCAGCACATTGGGCTGCACCGCATTCAGGCCGAGGTTGGCGAGCGATGCCAGCACGTGTACGTGGCAATCGATCAGGCCTGGCATCACGGTCTTGCCGCGCGCGTCGATGCGCTGCGCGTTGGGCGCGTCGATGGCCGGGCCGACGGCGGCGATGCGTTCGCCCTCCACCAGCACGTCGTGGCCGCGCAGCAGCTCGCCCGTGCCGGGCTCGAGCACGTCGCCGCCCTGGAAAAGAATCTGATGAGTCTGGGTCATGTCAGCGTTGTTGCAGGTAAGCAGGTTCGCGCACGTAGCGGGTGCCGACCAGGCTGATGGCCGCGGCGATCATGACGTAGATCGCGGGTGCCATGCTGCTGCCGGTGGTGGCGATCAGCCAGGTGATGATGAACGAGGCAAAGCCGCCGAAGATCGTCACCGCGAAGTTGTAGGCCACCGACAGGCCGGTCGACAGCACGCGCGCCGGGAACAGCTCCGAGAACGCCGCCAGGATCGGGCCGGTATAGGTGGCGATCAGCACGCCGAACACGAGCTGGAACACCAGCAGCGACGACAGCCCGGGCACATGGTTGATGTAGGCGAACATCGGCCATGCCAGCACCAGGATCAGCAGCGCCGATCCGCTCAAAAGCACGCGCCGGCCGATACGGTCCGCCAGCATGCCTACCAGCGGCGCGAACAGCATGATCGCGCAGCCCCCCGCCATGCCGGCGATAAAGCCGTCGGCCTGCGGCACCTTCAGCACCTTGACGGCGTAGGTCGGCATATAGAACAGCAGCACGTAGGTGCACACCGTCCACAGGATCACCATCGAGAAGCTCGCCAGCGTCTCGCGCGGATACGCCTGCACGATTTCCTTCAGCGGCGAATCGGCGCGCTCGGTGTTGTCGCGAAAGGTGGGGGTCTCGTCGAGATGATGGCGGATGTAGTAGCCGACCGGGCCGATCACGATGCCCAGCAGGAACGGCAGGCGCCAGCCCCAGCTATTGAGCGCCTCGATGCTCAGCGAGCTGGTGACGAAGGTGCCCACGGCGGCGCCCAGCAGCACGGCCACGCCGATGCTGGCCTGGATCCAGCTCGAGTAGTAGGCGCGCTGGCGTGCCGGTGCGTACTCGGTCAGGAAGGCGGTGGCGCCGCCCATCTCGCCGCCGGCGGAGAAGCCCTGCATCAGCCGCGCCACGACGATCAGCAGCGGCGCGAAGATGCCGATCTGGTCGTAGGTGGGCGCGATGCCGATCAGCGTGGTGCCCAGCGCCATCAGCAGGATGGTCATCGACAGCGCCGCCTTGCGGCCGACGCGGTCGGCATAGATGCCGAGCACGATGCCGCCCACTGGCCGCATGAAGAAGCCCACGCCGAAGGTGGCCACGGCCAGCAGCAGGGAGCTGAGGTCGTCGCCGGTAGGGAAGAACAGCTTTGCAATGATGACCGCGAAGAAGCTGTAGACGGTGAAATCGAACCACTCCAGTCCGTTGCCGATCACCGTCGCGACGATGGCGCGGCGGCGCTGGCCGGGATGGATGGCCGCCGCCGGCGTGGCAGGCGCCGTTGGCGTAAAGGGTGCGCTCGTGGGCGCAGCGCTGTTTTGCATGGTTTCCTCCTCTTGGGCCACTGCCATGGCAAAGGCATGCAGATGCGCATGCCGGCCTGGCAGATGGTGCAGCCGATGTTAGGAGAAGGAAGGGCGCGAACGGTAGCGATATCTCCGAATGAATGCATGCGTGTAGCGCATGGCTGCGGTTGGCCGGGCGACCAGGCATGCATTACGCTGCGCTCCGTTTCAACAAGTGGAGCGATACGTGGACAACCTATGAGAATGTATTCGGCGGCGGTATCGGCGAGCGCTTCTTTAAGATCGGGCTGCGTTTGCTGTCGCCAGCGCTCCTGCCGTAATGGTCGGTACGCCGGCCATGCAGCCGATCATGTCAGCGTGTGCTAGTGAAAGGCGAGCTCGAGTTCGACCCCGCTATAGTCAACGCGCGGAGCAAGCCTGCGGCGTGGGCCTTGCTCGAAGTGAATCAGGCCGTAACCCTCCATCGTGCGGAGCGTGCGCGACAGGTTCGACACGGCGCGTCCTGTTTTCTCCGCTAGCTCTTCGAGCGATTCAGGATTCGTTTCGGCGATCAGCGCAAGCAATTGGCGATTGGCCGGAGACAGGACCTTGGCCAGAACGTCCAAGGATTGAAACCAGACCTTAGGCTCGTCCTTTCCGGGCTTGAGTTCGCCGCGGGCGATAGCCATGGTGCGGGCCTTGAAGTCTTCCAGTGAGGCGATGCCAATCTTGAGGTTGCCGCTCATCATTCACTCCTTTTGCTGCAGGATCTTGTCGACCTCTGTCCAGAAATCTTCCAGCAACGTCGAAGCATCCCGGTAGTCATAGAATCGAACGTCCGCCGCCATGTGCTGGTGGTCGTATTCAATGCGCGTCCGCACTCCTGGCCCGGAGTTGATGCCGTGCGCATTGTCGAAGCCAAGCAAACGGCGGCCAATCTTGTCATGCAGTGTCAGCGAATACCTCAGTCCGTGAGGGCGTTCCTGCGAGACAGGGCAGGTGCGCACCACGATCTTCACCCAATGCAGGCTTTCGTCATCGATGACGAAGCGGATGCCATCCAGGTCCAGCAGTGTGTCGAGGCTACGGTCGCGCATAGGTATGCTATCACAGTGTGATAAGGTACGCGAGCCCGACTGTTTGCCTATTCCGTGTGTCCGCATGGGCAACCGAATTTCGTTGCATGTGGCCAAGGCTCGCTTGGATAGCGCATCACTTTGCCACCGGCAATGTAACGAGGGGGTTACTTTTTCAAAATCTTGCGCAGATTGAGAGCTTTCCCCACCGGGCTTCCCCTGATGACACCGGCTACTTAGTGGGATCGCCCTGTGGCTGTTCTCGTCAGCCGTTATGCCCTATCCAGCAGTGCTCCCACTTCCTCCCGCGGCGGCGGATACGCGCCTGCCCGGGTCGCAGCGATGGCCGCCGCGGCGGCAGCCAGGCGCGCCTGCGCGGCAAGGTCGGTCGCGGCGCCCGACAGCACGCCGGCCATCCAGCCGCCCATTGCCGCATCGCCACAGCCGACGGTGTCGGCCACCTCGACTGCCAGCGCGGGCTGCTCGACGGCAAGGCTGCCGTGCAGCAGGGTCATGCCGTGCGCGCCGCGGGTCAGCATGATCGTGGCATCGGGGGCCATGGCGCGTACCTGCGCCAGTGCCGCATTGGTATCGAGCGCGGGAAAGAGCCCGGCCAGGTCTTCGTCGGAAATCTTGACGTAGCTGGCCAGCCACAACATGTGTGCGAGGATGTCGGCGTAACCGGGCGTGCGCATCAGGTCGCGGAAGTTGGGATCGAAGGCGATGCGCTTGCCAGCCTTTGCGGCCAGCGAGGCTTCTTCGCACAGCCGCGCCGCCAGCGGCTGGCGCACCAGGCTGATGGAGCCGAAGTGGATCACCTCTGCCGCGTGGCGCCAGCCCTGCGGCAAGCGTGCCGGATCGAAATGCAGGTCGGCGCTGTCATCACCGACAAAGAAATACTGCGGCGGATGGCGCGACGCGACAAAGGCCAGGAACGGCGCGCGCGCTACGCGCTGCAGGAAGCGGGGGTCGAGGCCGGCTTCGGTGCTGGCCTGCGCCAGCTCGTCGCCGAACAGGTCCTGGCTGACCGCGCCGGCAAATGCGGTGGCGATGCCGAGCCGCGCGCCTGCGCGCGCCACGTTCCAGCACGAGCCACCGGGCAGGCCCAGCCAGCTTCCGTCGGGCTGGCGGACCATGTCGGTCAGCGCCTCGCCGAAGACGACGTAGCGGGGAAGGGGCATGGACATCGAGGTCTCCTTGATCGGGTTCGTTGGCTCAGCCGGCCGCCGTGGCGCGCACGGCCTGCGCGCGGCGGATCAGCGCGGCGGTGGAGGCGTCGTGCGCCGCAGCGCTGCTCGCTGCAGTGCCCTCGAGTTCGCGCTGGATCGGCGCGGCCAGCTTCTTGCCCAGTTCCACGCCCCATTGGTCGAAGGAGTTGATCCGCCACAGCGCGCCCTGCACGAAGGTGCGATGCTCGGACAACGCCAGCAGCGCGCCCAGGTGGAACGGGTCCAGCCGTTGCAGCAGCAGCGTATTGCTGGGCCGGTTGCCTTCGAACACCAGGTGCGGCACCAGCGCTTCGTCGCTCACGCCGTCGGCGCGCACTTCGTCGGCGGTGCGCCCGCGCAGCAGCGCCTCGCCCTGCGCAAAGCAGTTGGCAAGCAGCTTGGTATGGTGGCCGGGCAGGTCGCTGACCGGCTCCAGCGTGGCGATGAAGTCTACCGGAACGAGCTGCGAGCCCTGGTGCATCATCTGGAAGTAGGCGTGCTGGCCGTTGGTGCCTGTCGTGCCCCACACCACTGCCGCCGAGCCGGCATCGAGCGCGCCGCCGTCCAGCCGCACGGACTTGCCGTTGCTCTCCATTTCCAGTTGCTGCAGGAAGGCCGGCAGCAGTTCCAGCGGTTCGCAGTACGGGGCCACGCAGCGGCTGCCGGCACCGAGGAAGCTGCGGTACCAGACATCGAGCAGGCCCAGGATCATCGGCAGGTTCTGCTCCGGCGGCGCGCCGGCGAAATGCAGGTCCATCGCCCGCGCACCGTCGAGCAGTTGCCGGAACCGGTCGAAGCCGATCGCCACGGCGATCGACAATCCCACGGCCGACCACAGCGAGAAACGCCCGCCGACCCAGTCCCAGAACGGAAACATATTGGCCGGATCGATGCCGAATGCGGCCACCGCCTCGCGATTGGTGGACACGGCCACGAAATGCCGCGCCAGTCCCGCTTGCGACACCCGCTGCTGCAGGAACCATGCGCGCGCGGTGCGCGCATTGGCCATGGTTTCCAGCGTGGTAAAGGTCTTGGAGCAGACGATCACCAGCGTGGTGGCGGCATCGAGCGTGGCCAGCGTGCGCGCCAGGTCGCTGCCGTCGACGTTGGCGACAAAGTGCATGCGCGGGCCGTTGGCCTGCGGCTCGTCCAGCGCGCGGCACACCATGCGCGGGCCCAGGTCCGAGCCGCCGATGCCGATATTGACCACATCGGTGATGGCGCGGCCATCAAAGCCGGTCCACGTGCCGCCGCGCACGGCATCGGCAAACCGCTCCATCTGCGCCAGCACCGCGGCGACATCCTCGCCGACCGGCACGCCGAGCGCGCGGTAGCCATCCTCGGGATACGCGCGTAGCGCGATATGCAGCGCGGCGCGGTGCTCGGTGGTATTGACCGGCTCGCCTGCAAACATGGCGTCGCGCCGCTCGCCCACGCGCGCCTGCGCGGCCAGTGCGAACAGCAGCGCCAGGGTCTCGTCGCTGATGCGGTTCTTGGCGTAGTCCAGCGTCAGGCCGCAGGCCTCTGCGACGTAGCGCTCGGCCCGGGCCTGGCCATGCTGGCCAGCGAACCAGTCGCGCATATGGGCGCCGCGCAGGATATCGGCATGTTCGCGCAGCGCGTGCCAGGCGGGTAGGGAAGTGGTCATCTCAGTTGCTCCACAATGCTTGGACTACATCTCTTCATGCCAGGCCATGCCATCGCGCGACAGCAGGGCACTGGATGCGGCCGGACCCCAGGTGCCGGCGGTGTAAGGCTTGGGCGGCGCGGTGGTGTTCTCCCACGCCTTCAGGATCGGCGCGACCCAGCGCCATGCCTGCACCTGCTCGTCGCGCCGCACGAACAGGCCCAGCCGGCCGCGGATCACGTCGAGCAGCAGCCGTTCGTAGGCGCCCACGCGGCGCACGCGCGGCGCGGCGCTGGTGAGCTGCAAATCAAGCGATGCCGGCAGCAGCGCCTGCGTATCGCCCGGCTGCTTGGTCAGGAAATACAGCCGGATGCTCTCCTCCGGCTGCAGCGTGATTACCAGCCGGTTGCCGGGCGTCGCGCCCAGCGGATGCGGGAACAGCGGATAGGGCACGTCGTGGAAGTGGATCACGATCTCCGCCACGCGCGACTGCATGCGCTTGCCCGTGCGCAGGTAGAACGGCACGCCGGCCCAGCGCCAGTTGGCGATCTCGGCGCGGATGGCGACGAAGGTTTCGGTGCGGCTGTCGGCGCCGATGCCGGGTTCGCTCGAATAGCCAGGCACCGGATCGCCGCCGGCGGCACCACGGCAATACTGGCCGCGTACCACTTTCTCGGCGACGTCTTCGGGGCGGATCGGACGCAGTGCCTTCAGGATCTTGAGCTTCTCATCGCGGATGGCGTCTTCCGACAGGCTGGTCGGCGGTTCCATTGCCACCATGCAGAGAAGCTGCAGCAGGTGGTTCTGCACCATGTCCCGCAGCGCGCCGATGCCGTCGTAGAAATTGCCGCGGCGCTCGACGCCCAGTTCTTCGGCGATCGTGATCTGCACCTGCCGCACCCATTCGCGCCGCCACAGCGGTTCGAACAGCACGTTGCCGAAGCGCACCGCCATCAGGTTCTGCACCGACTCCTTGCCCAGGTAATGGTCGATGCGGTAGATGCGGTCCTCGGCAAAGTGGCGTGCCACTTCGGCGTTGATCGCCTCGGACGAGGCCAGGTCGTGGCCGAGCGGTTTCTCCAGCACCACGCGGCTGCGCTCGCCGGCCAGGCCCACGCGCGCCAGTTGCTCGCAGATCCTGACGAACAGGTGCGGCGCGGTGGCGAGGTAGCACACCACCACCTGTGCCGCGCGCGCGTTGACCAGTTCGGCCAGCGCATCGAAGCCGGCATCGGCATTGGCATCGACCTGCAGATAGACGATGCGGTCAAGGAAGCTCTGCCAGGCAGACGCCGCGGCATTGCCCGCCAGCGCCGGCAGCACTTCATCGTTGAGCATTGCCAGGTAGGCGTCATGCGCCAGCGGCTGGCTGCCCAGCGCCAGGATGCGCCCGCGCGGATGCAGCGAACCGGCGGCGTGCGCATCGAACAGCGCCGGCAGCAGCTTGCGCCGCGCCAGGTCGCCGGTGGCACCGAACAGTACGAAATCGAATTCCGGGGCGGGTTCGGGAACCGCGGCGCCGGGGGGATGGCTATGCATCATGTCAGGGAAGCAGAAGGGTGGAGGGGGCGGGCCATGCCTTCAGCGCGGCGTGGCCCAGCCTTTGTATTGGCCGACATTGGCGCGCGTCACCAGCGTCGATGGCAGCAGCACGGTGGGGTTGGCGGGGCGCTGGCCGTTCATCATGCCGACGCCAAGCTCCACTGCGGTACGCGCGATGGCCCACGGGTCCTGGCTGGCCGACGCCTGCACCAGCGTATCGGTCTTGAGCGCGGCCTCGATATCGGGCGCGCCATCGACCGAAGCGATCAGGATGCCGCGGCGGTTGAGCTGGCGTGCGGCGAGGTCGGCGCCGACGGCCTGCGGATCGTTGATGGTGAAGACGGCGTCCACTTTCGGGAAGCGGGTCAGGTAAAGCTGCATCACGTTCAGTCCGCCTTCGCGCGAGCCCTTGGCATCCTGGTCGTCGGACAGGATGCGGATCTGCGGATGCCGCGCCAGCACGGTCTTGCAGCCCCTGACGCGGTCGAGCACCGCCGACACCGGCGGGCCGTTCTGGATGATCACGTTGCCGCGACCCTTGAGCTGCTCGGCAATAAAGCCGCACGCCAGCTCGCCGGCCTGGGTGTTGTCGGTCTGCACGGTGGCATCGGCGCCGGCGGCGGCGACGTCGACCGCGACCACCACGATGCCGGCCTTGCGCGCCTTGCGTACCGCCGGTTCGATCGCGCGCGCATCGGCGGCGTTGATCAGGATCAGGTCGGCCTTGGCGACGATAAAGCTGTCGATATGCGTGAACTGCTTGTTGAGGTCATAGTCCGCCGACAGCACGGTCACCTTGGCTTCGGGGTTGACCTGTTTGGCCGCAGCCTCGGCGCCGCGCGCCAGCGCGACGAAGTACGGGTTGCCGAGCGATCCCAGCGTGACGCCGACTTTCTTGAGCTGGCGTTGCGGGGCGGGTGCCGCGGGCTGCGCGGGCGTCTGGGCCGCGGCGGGGAGCGCGCACATCAGGGCGAGGGCGCCGGCCGTCAGGGCCTTGAGCATGGGTTGGATCACGATCTCTCTCCTGTCCGGTTGCATGTCAGGTGCGAGCCGAGCCCTTCTGGCGATAGCGGTCGAGCGCGACCGCGCCGATGATCACCAGGCCCTTGATGATGTACTGCCAGATATCCGATACGCCCAGCAGGATCAGCCCGTTGGACAGCACCGCGATGATCAGCGCGCCCACCAGCGTGCCCGCGATCGAGCCCACGCCGCCGACAAAGCTGGTGCCGCCCAGGATCACCGCGGCAATTGCATCGAGCTCATACGACTGCCCAAGCTGCAGCCCGTTGGCCGCATACAGCCGCGACGCCGACATCACGCCACCCAGGCCCGACAGCAGCCCCGACACCGCATAGACGAACAGCAGCACCACCCATACCTTGATGCCCGACAGCCGCGCGGCTTCGGCATTGCCGCCGACCGCGTAGATCTGCAGGCCCAGCACCGTGCGGCGCAGCACCACCCACGACACCGCCACCACGGCAAAGGCGATCACCACCAGCCACGGCACGCCGAACAAGTCGCCGTTGCCGATGAAGGCAAAGCCGATATCCGGGTTGTAGACCGTGCTGTCATGGCCCACCAGCCGCGCCAGGCCGCGCACCGCGGTCAGGCTGCCGAGCGTGACGATAAAGGGCGGCAGCTTCAAAAAGGCGATCAGCGCGCCGTTGATGAGGCCGAACAACAGCCCGCACAGCAGCGCCGCCGGCACACTCAGCGCCGCGAGCTGCGGCATCAGTGACACCAGCATCGCCACGACGGCGGACACGGACAGGATCGATCCGACCGACAGGTCGATGCCGCCGGTCAGGATCACGAAGGTCATGCCCGCGGCCAGCACCAGATTGATCGAGGCCTGCTGCGCGATGATCGACAGGTTCTGCAGGCTGGCGAAGTTCTCGGTCAGCAGCGTGAAGCCAAGGCAGAGCAGGACCAGTATCGGCAGCATGCCGAGGGCGCGCAGGCGTTCCTGCGTAGAGGCGCGGCCATTGGTGCCGGCCAGGGCAGGGCGCGTGGCAGGCGCTGCCGCGGCCGCGTGGGTTACGGGATGGAGGGGATTGCGCATGGTGTCTCCTGATCGCTGAAGGTCGGGCCTGTGTCGGCCGATTGGATTTGTGTTGCCAGGCGGTTTTGTGTGGGGCGGGTGTTGGGTTTGGCCTTAGGGTTTGTCTTCGGGTTGGCGGTTGCGTTTGCGTTTCGCGTTTCGCGTTTCCGATACCAATCAGTGCAGCGTCGGCTGCCCAGCCCCGGTAGCAAGCGCGATAATCTGCTCCTGCATCGCCGCGGCATCGGCACTCCCCGGCACCTCGCCAACCAGCTCGCCTTCACGCATCACCAGCACGCGGTCACACAAGCCGACCACCTCCGGCAACTCGCTGGAAATCAGCAGCACCGCCACCCCGGAACGCGCCAGCTCATTGATCAGCCGATAGATCTCCGCCTTGGCCCCGATATCCACGCCGCGCGTCGGCTCATCCAGGATCAGCACGCGCGGCCGGGTTTCCAGCAGCCGCGACAGCATTACCTTCTGCTGGTTGCCGCCTGACAGCGAGCCCACGTTGACGTGCGGATGCGCAACGCGAATGCCCAGCGAGCGGATCGCCTCCGTCGTGCGCTGCCGCGCGCTGGCGCGGTTAAGCCGCCCACCGCGCAGCGCATCGCGCGCGGCCACGATCAGGTTGATGTTCTCGTGCACGCTCTGGTCCAGGAACAGGCCCTGCAGCTTGCGGTCCTCGGTCAGGTAGGCGATGCCGGCATCGATCGCCTGGCGTGGGTTGGTAACTGCCAGCGGCGTGCCGGCGACAAAGACCGCGCCATCGGTGCGTGCATCGGCGCCAAAAATCAGCCGCGCCAGTTCGGTACGGCCGGCACCCACCAGCCCCGCCAGCCCCAGCACCTCGCCGGCGCGCAGGTCGAAGCCGCACGCGCGCACCCGGCGGCCATCGGACATATTGCGCACCGACAGCATGATTTCGCCGGGCTCGACTTCGCCATGGGTGCGGGTGTAGAAGCCGGACAGGTCGCGCCCGACCATCATCTTGACCAGCGCCGCCTGCGTCAGTTGCTCGCGCGCCAGCGTGCCGACAAAGCAGCCGTCGCGCAGCACGGTGACGCGGTCGGCCAGTTCGTCGATCTCGGCCATGCGGTGGCTGATGTAGATGATTGCCATCCCTTCGGCGCGAAGCTGGCGGATCAGCGCGAACAGGCGGTCGGTCTCGCGCGTCGACAGCGGCGTGGTGGGCTCGTCCATCACCAGGATGCGGGTCTCGAAATGCACCGCACGGGCGATCTCCACCAGCTGGCGCTGCGCGATCGACAACGTATGCACCGGCGTCTGCGGCGTGAAATCCGCGCCCAGCCGTGCCAGCGTGGCCTCGCAGCCGCGCGCCATCGCGGCGCGGTCGACCATGCCCCGGCGGTGCAGGTGGCGGCCCAGGTAGATGTTCTCGGCCACGCTCAGGTTGGGCGCCAGGCTCAGCTCCTGGTAGATCACCGCCACTCCGTGCGCGCGCGCCGTGGCCGGGCCGTCGATCTCCACCGCGTGGCCGGCGATGCGGCATTCGCCGCCGCCGTCGGCGATATAGGCGCCGGACAGGATCTTCATCAGCGTGGATTTGCCGGCGCCGTTCTCGCCCATCAGCGCATGGACCTCGCCGGCGTAGACGGTCAGCTGCACGTTGCTGAGCGCCTTTACGCCCGGGAAAGTCTTGGAGATATTGCGCAGTTCAAGCAGCGGAGCAGGACCGCTTGCATGCGTGGCATGCAGGCGCGGCGGCAGGGGCGTTGCCCCCATGGCTTCAGACAATGGCATGGCTGGCCTCCGGAATGATGGCGGACGCACCGCGCAGCAATTCGGCGCGCGGCGAGAAATTCATGAACATCGGCAGCGATGCGGCGCCGACCGCGCCGGCATTGGCGCCAAAGCAGCCACGCACCACGGTGGCGGGCGCGCGCGCTTCGGGCGCGCCTTCGTCCAGCGCCTGTTGCAGGCGGGCGATCAGCGCCGGCACCAGGCCGCCGTCGATATCCGCATCGAAGATCACCAGCGGCACGTCGAGCACCGCCAGCGCGGCTTGCAGCGCCGGGGCCAGCGCATCGACGCAGTCGTCGATCCACTCTTCGACGCCCGGGTGGCCCAGCTCGACCTGGCGCTGCAGGTCAGCGTGCCCGTTGACCACCACGCCGTGGTGGCGCAGGTGCCGCGTCAGTGCATTGAGCGAGGCGCGCGACAGCAGGATGTCGCGCCGCTTGCCGTTGCCCGGGACGCCCGGGGCGGAAGCGAGGGTGCTCGGCGGCACCGGCATCATCGCGATATCGCCCGCATTGCCCGACACGCCGCGCACGCAGTCGCCGTTGAGCACCACGCCGCCGCCGATGGCCGGGCCGAGGAACACGTAGAGGAAGTGCTGCGCATGGTGGCGGCCGTAGAACAGCTCGGCCACCGCGGCGGCGGTGCCGTCGTTCTCGCTGAAGACCGGCAGGCCGGTGGCGGCGTTGAGCATCGCGGGGAAGTCCGCCTGGTCCCAGGCGCGGAAGCTCGCCTGGAAGGCTTCGCCCTGCACATCCAGCTCGCGCAGCCACGCGCCAAGGTTGTACGGCTGCGCCACGCCAACGCCCAGCAGCCGCTTCTGTTCGGTGGCGCTGAGCAGCTTGCGCATCTCGGCGATGTCGTGCCGGACCATTTCCAGCGCCTGGTCGGGGTGGGGCAGTACCAGCTGGTGCGCGCGGCTGGCCAGGATATGGCCGGCAAAGTCCACCATCACCACCTCGATGCTGCCCCGGTCCAGCCGCACGCCGATGCCGAAGGCGCCTTTGGGCTGCAGCCGGATCAGGCTGGCGGGCTGGCCGCGCTGGCCTTCGGTGCGGCGGCCGGATTGCTCGACCAGGCCTTCCTCGGCCAGAGTCTGCACGATGCTGCCGACCGCGGTATTGGTGAGCTGTGCCATCCGCGCCAGGTCGGCTTTCGACGCCTCGCCGGCACGACGCAGCGCCAGCAACAGCGCGCGTTCGTTGTACAGGCGCAGGCTGGCGGAATTTACGCCACGGCCCGCTTTGGATGCGGTCATCTTGTCTCCGTCCTTGTGTCCGGCCAGCCCTGTCACGGCGTGATCGGTATTAATTAATTCACGTTGAATTAAATGATACCGGGACGCAGAACTCAACCACGGGAAAACCCTTATGACTCATCCGGCACATGGCGCGCCTTGCCTGCCGCGAAGCAGGCGGCTAGCTTGTAAGGGCAAGAACTTCCGGCTGGGAGCCGCCATGAAAGCCCGAGACGAACCCGGCAACTGGAGTCGCTTCTACATCCTCGACAACAAGAACCGGCCGGTCCAGGCCGCCGGCCGCGAGGAATGGTCGCACTGGATGGCGGAGAATGACGCGGTATTCCGCCGCACGCTGCTTGAGGACAGCGGCGGCATGGTGACGACGCGCTTTCGCGGCGTGGCGCAGGCCGAGCCGCGGGATCCGCCGTTGTTTGTCACGCGCGTCACGGGGATGGGCGAACAGGAGAACCAGAGCTTCGGCGCGCCGACGCTTGAAGCGGCGCTGACGTTGCACGAGGAGATCGTGCAGAAGCTGCTGCGGCAGCTCGCAGGCAAGGCGTAGCGGCGGGAGCCGTCGCAGAGGACCGGACCGCCGCCGTTTGGCTTACTGCCTGGACATCTGCGTCGTGAAGTACCCGCCGGTGCCGGTGCTTGCCGACATCACCAAAAGGTGCCGGGACCCAGCGTCCAGGTCGATCCGGAGAACTGGAACGCGCCTCCCAGCACGCCCAGCGCAGCCGTGCTGATGAACTTGCCGCTGCGGTCGATCAGTGTCGCCGTTGACCTGCCGACCCACAGGCCTTCGCTGCCATTGCCGACCGCGGCGGTGGATCCGGGTTGGGGTGCGCTGAGATCGGGCAGTGGTTCGCCGACGGGGGCCGGATTGGGCTTCGGCGTCGGATCCGGTGCTGGCGCAGGCGCCGGTTTGGGATTTCTGTCGGACGGCCAGGAATGCTGAAGCCTGAAGTCGTTACCCGGCTGACACACACCTCAGTCCGGCAACGCCCCCGCCTGCCTTAGCGCGGCACGTGCGATCGCCATCCGCGCCTTGGCATGCTCAGACTTGAGCAGGTCGAGGTTGAGCGCGAACAGGTAGTTGTCGCCGCCGCGCTCGACCCAGCCGACCAGCCAGCCCACCGCGGGCTGCGCGGAATCGGCCCAGCCGGTCTTGGCATGCAGCGTGTAGTGCGCGGTGCGTTCCATCACGGTGATGTCGTCGACAGCGCTGAAGGTCGCCGGCGAGAACGGCAGCGTGCGCCGCACCAGTCCCTGCAGGAAGTCGATCTGCTGGTAGGCGGAGATTTTCAGGTTGCCATTGAGCCAGAAGCGGTCGACCGGGCCTGAGCTGTCGGCATTGCCGTAGTGGGCGGCGCTCAGGTAGCGCTGGTAGGCGGCGTTGCCCACGCGCCGTGCCAGCGTCTGGTAGGCGGGCACGCAGGAGTTGGCAAAGGCCACGCGCAGCGGCACATCGGCGTTGCAGACCTCGGGCAGGATGGCCTTGCCGCCGACCAGCCAGACCTTGCCGTCCCACGGCAGCTTGTCATGGTCGATATCGGCCACGGCGCCGGTTTCCAGCCCGATCAGCGAGTTGAGGATCTTGAAGGTCGAGGCTGGCGAGTACTGCGTGGCGGCGCGCTGAGGATTGTAGGTCAGCATGCGATCGCGCTTCAGGTCGTAGATCACCACGGTGCCCGCGGTGCCGGCCTGCTGGAACAGCGGGGCGACCTTCAGCGGAACTTCTTCGGGTGCCGCAACGGCGGCCAGGGTGGAGGCAAGCAGGCCGAGGCCGACGGCCACCGGTGTCAACAAACGGGCGATGCGATGGTTCATGGCAATGGGGAGTCAGGTTGCGTTGCGCGGCAATCCGGCAGGGATTGCGCTGCTCTTTACGGCTCGGGCCCGGACCGTGGTGCGCAGCATAGGAGAGCGCCGCGGCAACGCCAACCCGGGCCGCTGTAACTTGCGTAACATGGCGGCTTCACGCTCGCCAACGATGGTCGATTACCCGATGCCACAAGCCTCCGCCACGATCCGTATCGACCTGTCGGCTCCCTACAAGGTGGATGGCCAGCCGGCCCGCTACCAGTCGGTCTGGCTGCTGGCGCGCATCTGGCATGCGCAGCGCAATGGCGAAGGCAGCGTGCCGGCGTCGGCGGTGCGCAATGCGTTTCCGGCCGCGGCCAACCATCGCATGCTGGTGTCGCGCGCGTTTGCCGATTTCGCGCGCTGGCAGGTACCGGTCGGGTGGGGAGTGGACACGCGGCGCGATCCCGCCACGGCCAACCCCGCGCATCGCAGCCGCGGGCCGTTCTGGATCACGGCCGCGGATGCGCGGCGGCTGCGCTTTATTGCCAACGGGCGCGCGTTGGGTCCGGCCACGCTGGCGCGGCACCTTGGTTTTGTCACCGAACGGCAGCTCGGAAGCACAGCGCAACGCGAGACCGATGGCGTCGGCTACGTGATGCGCGACATGGCGTTCTGGAGCCAGCTCACCCAGGCCATGCGCAGCGCGCAGGACGGGTATGCCGGCGCGCACGGCGCCGCCGTTGCCGCGTCTTTCCATGCCGCGCAGCGCAGCGCTGCCGACAGCTTCCAGCAGGCGCTGGCCCTGCTCAAGGAAAGCCTGGCGTGGCGCCGCTGCGGCCAGCTTGAGCAAAGCCGGGCCGCGCTGCGGCGCTTTGACCGGCTGGCGCGAGCGGGCGATATCAACGCGGCCATGCCGACGTTTGCGGCGATGGCGCATGTGGTGCGCGCGTGGGAGCGCTACACCCGCGGCGACAACGACGGCGCCCGCGCCGGCCTGGCGGCGCTGCGCGCCGAGGCCGAGCTGGGGCTGGCGGTGCGCTACAACCCGCGGCTGCGTTTTGAGGTGCTGAATCTCGAGGCGCTGCTGCACAAGGCCGACGCCATGCGCGCCGCGCCTGCGCGCAGCGCGCTGCCGGCACAGGCCGCGCAGCATGCGCTCGATGCCTTCGCCGGTGCGCTGCAGGCGGCCTATGAAGCGGATTCGGTCGATGCCGCGCAGCATGCCGCCGCCAATATCGGCCTGTGCCTGTGGCTGTTCTGGCAACATGGGCTGGTTGATCGGGCACGCACGCTGTCGGCGGGTGCGGTGCAGCGGCAGGCGATGCGCTGGCTGGGGTTATCGGAATGGATCTGCGACCGCTTCGGCGTGGGCGGCGGCACCGCATGGAATGCGATCTTCCTGCTGCGCATTGCGCGCGGCAGTGGCGGACCGGATGCGCCGCAGGCGGGGACCGCGGAGCACGGCGGGGCGCAAGCGGCGGCCAGTATGGCAGCGTTTCGCCGCCAGCGGCCGCTTTCGGTGGCCGATGCCATCGATGCACTGCGGCCGTTCCATGCGCCGTTCGCGCCGGCCAAGGGTTTCGTCCGGTGGTCCGCGGTGGCGGCTTTCGCGCTGGAGGATCACGACGCGGGCCACGTCGGCCTGGGGCCGCTGCAGCTGGCGAACCTGTTGCTGGAATCAGCGTGGTACCTCACCCACGAGCAAGGCGCGACGGCAAAGGCCTGCGCCGCGGTGGAGCGGCTGGTTGCGCAACTCTCGTCGCTGCGTGCGGCGGAGCGGGCGTTCTTTGCTGCGGAGATCCGCACGCTGCCGCCGGAATTGCGCGATGCCGCGGCGGAGGCGGCAAGGCGGCGGCGCAAAGTTAGGAGGGAATGAACAAGGGGCTCACGAGCCAGCAGCAGCGCAGAACGATGCCGTTCGAACCACCACAGACCGGTCCCTTCTCCCGCAGGCGGGAGAGGGGCGCTTGCTGCTGGTGCTTTCGCGATCTCGTGAGCGAGTGGCAGCCCAGGACGATGCCGCTCGAAATACCACAGACCGGGGGACAAAACCCGCAGCGTGCAGGACATCCCAGCCACGCCACGACAATCAAACCTCAATCAAACAACTCGTGCCAGATGCTCTTCTTGCGATAGTGCTTCTGCTCGCGCTCGTAATAGCGGTCGCGGTCGCCATGGTGGCGCCGGTCCTGCTCATGGCCCCAGCCATGCTGCTGTGGCGGCGGCGCGCTTTGCACCGCGGCCTGCGGCGTTGGCGCCGGCGCGGGCGCGGCTGCGGAGCGCTCCAGGATCTTGTCGAGTTCGCCGCGATCCAGCCATACGCCGCGGCACTTGGGGCAATAGTCGATCTCGATACCCTGGCGCTCGGACATTACGAGTTGCGTCTGCGGGCACACCGGACAATCCATGGTTTCTCCTCTTTGCAGTAAAAACGGTCGAGGTAAGACCTGTGCGGCGAGCGTTAAGTTCTCGGCGATTTGCCCCGTCAAAGTGCTGTGCAGACCCCACGCACCTCCGACGCCGAGGCAGAGAACGGAATTTGTCGCCCGCGCTACCGTCGAACCGGATATGCCGCTCTCTCCTCCTGAAACCCGTTCCCCCGCTTACGCCCGCGCATTCTCGCGGCTGGCGTGGCTGGTTGCGCTGGCCGCGATCGTGTGGGCTGCCTGGCCCTGGCTGCAGCCTCGGATCGAACGCGCGATCTACGCTGCCCGGCTGTCCGCCCGTCCGGCGCCGACCGCGCTGCCGGTGCCGGTAGAAGGCGTCGCACCGCGGGCGCTGCGCGATACCTGGCATGGCATGCGCTCCGGCGGCCGCAAGCACGAAGGCATCGATATCTTCGCGCCGCGCGGCCGGCCGGTGCGCTCCGCGACCGAAGGCATCGTCACGCGCGTGGGTACCAACCGGTTGGGTGGCAAGGTGGTGTGGGTGATGGGCCCGGGCCGGCAGATGCACTACTACGCGCACCTCGACGACTACGCCGCCATCCGTGCGGGGGATATCGTCACGGCGGGCACGGTGCTGGGCTATGTCGGCACCACCGGCAATGCGCGCGGCACCCCGCCGCACCTGCATTACGGCATCTACGCCGCGGGCGGTGCCATCAATCCTTATCCGCTGCTGAAGGGCCAGGCGCCGGCAGGATCATGACTAAGCAAGTGCCGGCAGCAGACGGCACGGAAGGGACTCACGCCAGCCCGTTCTGCACCGCATAGTGGTAAAGCTCGGCATCGCTGCGGATGCCCAGCTTCTCCATCGCGCTGTGTTTGTGGGTGCTGATGGTCTTGATGCTGCGGTGCAGGTGCTGCGCCACCTCGGACACCGACATGCCGCCCACATACAGGCGGATCACCTCGATCTCGCGCGGGCTCAGCACCTGCGCCGGGCTTGCCGCGGAGCGCGCGATGCCGAGGATATCCAGTTCCCGCTGCACGGATTTGCCGAGGAACGGCCGGTGCTGGAACGCCGAGACGATCGCCACCGGCAGTTCCGCCATGTCGCCGCGCTTGCTCAGCAGGCCCAGCGCGCCCGCATCGCGCATGCCCTGCAGCAGCGCGGCGTTGTCCAGCATGGTCAGCACCACGATGCGCACATTGGGAAAGCGCCGCCGGATCGTGCCGAGCATCGCCAGGCCGTCTGCATTGCGCTTGCTCGGCATCGCAAAATCGGTCACCAGCACGTCGCAGCAAACCGTGGCCAGCAGGTCGAGCAGTTCGTCGGCATTGTGCGCCTCGCCGACCAGCGAGATACCCAGTTCGGTGGACAGCACCTGACGCACACCCAGCAGTATCAACGGATGGTCGTCGGCAAGCATGACGCGGATGAGCATCGGTTTCTCCCTCTTCAAGTTGTAGCAATGGCGGGCCTTGTCCTGGCCCTATTCTTGTTGCCTCAGCAGCGCGAGCAGGTGGTCCATCAGGTCGAGCATGGTGCCGCCGGCGGCGCGGGTGCGTGCCGGGTCGCCAGCCTTGACGATGGCGCTGAACCGGTCGAAGAGCTGGTCGATGCCGGGATGCTGGAACACCGACATCGCGCCGCCGGCGCGATGGCACCATCGGCGCAGCTCCGCGGTCGCCGCCTGCTGCAGCAGCGCAGCCAGTTCCTCCCGGTCGGCGCTGATGGAAGCGACGCAGGTGGCCAGCATGGTGTCGGTCCAGGGTGCCTCGCCCAGCGCGCCGCGGAGCTGTTCGCGCGACACCAGCGCCGGCCTGAAACGCAGCGGTGCGGCGGCAGCCGACGCCTCCCGCCGGCCGCTGGCGATGATGGTGCCGGACACGGCTTCGGGGTGATCCAGCGCACGCGACAGCGCCTGCTGGATCGACGCCAGCGTGGTGGGCTTGAGCACGCATTCGTTCATGCCCACCGCGAAGCAGCGCTGGTGCTCTTCCGCCAGCGTGGTCGCGGTGACGCCGACAATCGGCAGCCGGCTCAGGCGCGGATCAGCGCTGGCGCGGATGGCGCACGCCAGGTCGAAGCCGTCCATCACCGGCATATGGCAGTCGGTCAGCACCAGGTCGAAGTGCCCTTGTTGCAGCCGCGCCAGTGCCTCGGCGCCGTCGTGGCACAGCGTGCAGGCGTAGCCCAGCAGCGCCAGTTGCTGGTGGATCAGTTCGCGGTTGATGGGATGGTCTTCGGCCACGAGGATATGGAGACGGTTGCCATGGGATGCGCCGTCCGGCGTTGCTGGCTGAAGACGGCCCTTGCCGACCGCCGGTCGCGGGCACTGGGCGGGTTCGCCCTGCGCGCCCAGAGACGCCTGCGCCGCGCCCAGGAACGCAGCCCAGCGCAGCGGGTTCTCGCTCAGCCGGATCACGCCCGCGGTGACCCGGAAGCCGAGTTGCTTCGGCGTGCGCGTGACACGGATGATGCGCGCGGGCTGCACCCCGGCCGGCGCCGCCAGGCCGTCGGTGAAGCAGGTATAGGTTTGCGCGGATTCCCGCGCCGGCACGTGCGACAGCAGCCGCAGCCCCGCCGCCCGCGCGTGCGCGCGCAGCGAGCCGGCAAGCCCGTGGTCGCTGACCGCGATCAGCGCGCCGTGGTGGCGCAGGGCAGGCAAATCATAGCGCTCGCACACCACCGGGCAGCGCACCCGTAACGACACCACGGTGCCTTCACCCGGCTCGCTGCGCATCGACAGCTCGCCGCCCATCAGGTCGGCCAGGCGCTTGCAGATCGACAGCCCCAGCCCGGTGCCGCCATAGCGCCGCGTGGTACTGTGCTCGCTCTGCACAAAGGGCGCGAACAGGCGCTGCAGGTTTTCCGGGGAGATGCCGATGCCGGTATCGGTGACGGTGATCACCAGTTGCGCGGTATCGTCCTCGACGTGGCCGCTTTCGATACGCAAGGTGACGGTGCCGTGGTCGGTGAACTTGATGGCGTTGCCGAGCAGGTTGAACAGGATCTGGCGCAGCCGGATCGCATCGGCCTCGATCGTGGCGGGCACGTCGGCGTCGATATGCACGCGCAGGTGCAGGTCCTTGGTGTGGGCCTGCGGCGCCAGCAGCCCGAGCACGCTGTCGGACAGCTCGCGCAGGTCCATCGGCGCCGGCAGGATCGCCAGGCGGCCCGCTTCGATGCGCGCGTAGTCCAGCACGTCGTCGAGGATCTGGGCCAGCGCCTGGCCGGACTCCTGCGCCAGCGACAGTACGCGCTGCTGCTCGGACTCCAGCGGCGTGGCCAGCAGCACCTCGATCAGGCCCAGCACGCCGTTCAGCGGCGTGCGGATCTCATGGCTCATCATCGCCAGGAAGCTCTCCTTGGCGCGCAGCGCGGCTTCGGCCGCGTCCTTGGCCTTTGCCAGTGCGGCGGCCTGCTGGTGCTGGTCGGTCACGTCGGCGACCACGCCGCTCCACAGCGTGGCGTGGTCCTCGCTGCGACCGACCGAGCGCACGCTGGCCCAGCGCAGGCCGTGCCGCCCCTGCAGGCGAACCTCGATGTCGATGGGCGAGGAGGAGGGCGGCTGCATCAGCGCCGCACGGACCTGGGCCAGGTCGTCGGGATGCATGAAGCGGCTGAGCGTGGCCGGGCTCTTCAGCAGTTCCTTCGGCGTGATGCCGAGCGATGAGTCGGTATCGCCTGCGGCGTAGGTGAAGGTCGGCGTGCCGCCGTCATGCGGCTGCCGGATCTGGTAGACGATCGCCGGCAGGCTGCTGGTGACGTCCTGCAGCCGCCGCTCCAGGATACGCGCACGTTTCTGCGCCTCGTAGATCTCGGTGATGTCGACCATGGTCGTGATCACGCCACCGGCATTGCCGTCGCCGTCGCGAAAGGGATTGGCCCAGTAGATGATGCGGCGCAGGCTGCCGCCGGCGTCGCGGATCTCCACCTGCGCGTGGTTGGGCTCCATGGTGGCGACGGCGCGGCGGCAGAGCTCGTTCACCGTCTCCATCAGCTCCACCGACTGGCCGGTGATGCGCGGATCCGCCGGGCGGCCGACGATGTCGTCGCGCTTGAAGCCGCACAGGGCTTCGAACGCGGCGTTGATCTCCATATAGCGCTGGGCGGCGTCCCTGGCCGCGACGGGGTAGGGCAGCGCACCCAGCAGCGCGTTCTTGATCGCGAGCTGCTGCTTGAGCCGCGTCTGCGCGTGGATCCGCAGCCTGACCTCGCGGCGCAGGCGCGTGTAGTTCAGCGCCAGCGCCGCCAGCGCCACCACGCTGAGCAGGAGCAGCGGCCAGGCCCGCCGCACGATCGCGCGCCAGGGCGTGTGGAACTGGTAGTTGGCGGCGTTCCATCGGTTGCGGATGCGCAGCCGCTCGATCTCCGGCATCATCGCCAGCGCCCGCCGCATCGCCGGCAGCAGCGCCACCGTGTGCGGCGCCGCCCACAGCACGGCATTCGCGGTCATGTTCGCCAGCCCGGCCACGCGCAGCTCGCCCGCGTAATCGCTGCGCAGCAGCGCGTCCATGGTGGTCAGGTTGCCGATGGTGGCGTCGGCGCGGGCGCCGCGCACCATGTCCAGCGCCTCGTGCACGGTGCGGGCCTGCACGTGGACCGAAGGCGGCAGGCGGTCGATGACGGTCGCCGCCATCGGGTCATCGCGGGCGATGGCGATGCGCTTGCCGGCCAGGCCGGCGAGCCCCGCCACGTAGGGCGCCGACGCCGGGATCACGATCACCATCGGCGACGAATCAAAGCTGTCCACCAGCGTCAGCGGCGCCGGTGCCAGCAAGTCTTGCGAGCTGCTGGCAACGATATCGACCACCCCTGCGGCGGCGCTGCTCAAGGCCTCATCGATTCCCTGCGTGGGCACGTACTGCACCGGCACGCCGAAACGCCGGCCCAGGTAACGCATATAGTCGACCGTGATGCCGCCGACTTCGTCGGAGCGTAGCCGGAAGGCATAAGGTGGCAGCGGCGTGGCCACGGTATAGCGGATCGCGCCGCGGCCCGACAGCGCCCGCGCCTCGTCCGCCGACAGCGCGAACGCGTCGCGTGACGGCGCGCTGTCGGCGCGCAGCCAGCGGTCGCGCAGCAATTCCAGTGACACGTTGGGCAACGCGGCCAGCCGCCGGTCCAGCTCGGCAATCAGCGCGGCGCTTTTGGTCGGGCCGGCAAAGTGCAGTGCGGCCGCGCGCGTATTGACCAGCCGCATGCTTTGCAGGCCGGCGAAGCGCGGCTGCTCCAGCAGCCGGTGCACCACGAAGCGCAGGCCGACATAGCCGTCGGCCTGCCCGGCGCTCACCTTGTCGAGCGCGCTGGCCACCGAATCCGCCTGCAGCAGCGTCATCCCGGCATGCTCGGCCAGAGCCTCTTCGAGCCACGCCGAGCCGGCTTCCACCACGATCCGGGCGCGGTCGATAAAGTCGCGCTGTGTCGCCTGGGCGTTGCCGCGCGGTGCCACCAGCGCCAGGCTGCGCTCCAGGTACGGCGCAGAATAACGCAGGCAGTGTTCATGCCGCGGACTGGGAATGGCACTGAGAATCAGGTCGATCCTGCCGGCGCAGGCCGCGGCCAGCAGGGTGTTGTGGTCGCGGAATTCGCGCACCTGCAGCCGCACCCGCGTCCCGGCCAGCAGGCCGTTGAGCAGGTCGCCGCCAAAGCCGGTGATCTGGCCGTCCCTGGCGCCCTCGACCGGCATCAGCTCGCCGGTGGTGACACCGACGACGGCGACACGGGGCATGCCGCCGGAGGCGTTCAGTGAAGCGCCCGATGGCGACAGGCTGTAGGCCGGAGCGGAAGCCGGCGCCCCCGAACGCGCCCACGGCATGGATAGCGCGCAGAGCAGTCCCAGCCATACCACGGCGCGCAGCTTCCGGGCTTGCTTCCCGTCCCGTTGACCCGGTGATTGATTTCCCGACATGTCCGCCTGTTCTGGTTCGCCGCTGCCCACGACAGGCGGGGCAGGGCGCATCGCACCAACTTCAGTTCTTTTAATTGACTATGCATGCATCGCATTGATTTGTTTCTGCGGCCGCTCAAATAGCAAAGGCGGTGACCGTGCCACCGCCTTGCAAAAACCGGCGCCGCAGCGCCCTGGCGTGCCGTTAGCGCCGCGCCGGGCGCTATGTGTCGGGTGCGGCGTTGACTGGTGCGGCATGGGAATCCGGCGCGCCGCCGCACAGCCACGCCGTCATCCGTCCGGCGAGCACCGCCCCCAGCAGCGGCGCGACCCAGAACAGCCACAACTGGCTCAGCGCCCACCCCTGCACCATCAGCGCCGGCGCGGTCGAGCGCGCCGGGTTGACCGAGGTATTGGTCACCGGCATCGACACCAGGTGAACCAGCGTCAGCGCCACCCCGATCACGATCGGCGCGGTCTGCAGCCCGTCCGGACGTCGCGTCGCGGCCAGCACGATGCCGACGAAGGCAAAGGTCGTCACCACCTCGCAGGCAAAGCAGGCGAGCAGCGAATAGCCGTAAGGGGAATGCTCCGCATAACCATTCGCGGCAAGCGTGCTGCGCTCGATATCGAAGCCCGGCAGGCCACTGGCGATCATCGACAGCAGCCATGCCCCAATCGTTGCGCCAACGACCTGCACCAGCATGTAAGGCAGCACGTATCGCCACGAAAAGCGGCCGGCGACGGCCAGCCCAAGCGTCACCGCGGGATTCAGGTGCGCGCCGGAAACCGGTCCCACGGCATAAGCCATGGTCAGCGCGGCAAGCCCGAAGGCGAGCGAGACGCCAACGATGCCGATGCCGCCTTCCGGAATCGTGGCCGCCATGACCGCCGAACCGCAGCCCGCGAGGGTCAGCCAGAACGCGCCAAGGCCCTCGGCGAACAACTTGTGAAACAAGGACATGAATGGGTGAGGATGTGAGACACGGACACGCACGAAGCCGGCGCGCACGCATCTCGACATATTAGGAAGGGGGTTAACGGCGCTGGGTAGGAATATTCCGAATAGGTGCCCGATAAAGCGTTACCGGCGTGCGTAGCAGGTGCATCCGGAAGGGGATGCCGTGCCCGGTGAAGCGTCGGCAGCGAGATGCCAGTATGCCTGTTTCGCTTGCGGAAGGGCGCGTGGAACGGCGCGCGTGAGGTGCCCCGCGCTCCGAGCAGGCGCCGTAGATCTCATCGCGGCAAGGTCACGTCTGGAGCGTGTCGTCCGGCCGTGGCTGCAACTGGCCCACCAGCCCGGCCGCCGTCTGCGCCGCGCCCACCAGCGGCCCTTGCATGAAGTCGCAGCCCAGGTCGCGCAGGATGGTGAAATCGGCCAGCTGGCTGACCGCGGTTGCCACCACCCGCATATCGAGGCCCTTGGCCAGGTTCACCACGCCTGCCACCATTTGCTGGACGTACGGGTCGAAGGCCACCCCGTCGAGCAGGTCGGAGGTCAGTTTCAGTTCGCTGACGGGCAGGTTAACCAGCGTGGCGAAGGTTGCGCCGTCGTTGCCGCAGGACACCGCAAACTCAAGATCCTGCAGGCGCAGCTGCAATAGTGCAGGGGCGAGCCCGGACACATCGCGGCGGCCGCCGGACAGGTCAAGCTCGAACGTCAGGTCGCGCGGATGCAGGCCGCATTCCTGCAACGCGTCGGTCACCAACTCCGCGCAGTGGTCCAGTTCCAGCAATGCGAGCGGGAACGGACAGGAGATGGACGGATGGAAACCGTGCTCTCGCCAGAGGCCTAGCGCGCGTGAAGCATGCCCGAGCACGTGGCGGATCAGTTTGACGGCGGTGTCGGCGCCGGTGTCACCTGCGTGCTGGCGCGGCGCCGCGCGCTTGCCGTGCATGGGATCGGGCCACATGAGCACGGCTTGCGCTGCTGCGATATCCGCAAGGTGGGTCGCGCATGCCTGTGGCAGGTACCAGACCTCGGCCTGGCCGATGTCGAAGAGGGTGTCAATGCTGGCGTCGCATGGCGACGAATCGGCATGCGTCGGCGCACGCGGCATCGGCGCGGACACCTTGTCCCCCAGCAGCCCCTTCAGTGCCAGGCCGTTCATCGGCCCGCGCACGTAGCCACGGACCCTGACGCCACGGCGGTGCGCCACGCGCATGGCGGCGGTCAGCAGCGCCGGGTCGTCGGGCGTGGTCAGGATCAGGTCGGGTGGCTCGCTGCGCTCGGAAAGGGCGTTGATCAGCCGGACGATATCGGCATCCTTCAGCGATACGCCGCACAGCACAACGTCCCAGTCCGAGGTAGCGGTGCGCTGCAGCACGCCCTCGATATCGTCGACCGCCTCGCAGCGGATGCCGGCGGCACGTTGCAGGACTTTCACCGCATAAGCGCGCTCCATCGCGTGATGGAGCAGGACGAGCACGTTCGTTGTCATTCAGGGGGCTTCCCGGGAATTGGTGGAACCGATGGTTGCGACAGACACGGCGTACCGCGCAACCAGCAAGCCCGCGACAGGAACGGGGCCGCGCTTGCTGGCATCGGGTTCCCACGCCGCGTTGACTTCCTTAAGAAGATATGTTTGCTTTCGCCTTCCAAATATCGGATTAGTCCGAATCCACGGCATTGGCTCTTGCGGCGGCAGAGGCTGCGCCATATCGTTTGGCAATGGTTGACCCGCAAGCCAATTGAGCGCTCTCTCTACCATTATCGGAATATTCCGATAATCGGCATCAATGTCTGCCGGTGTTTTTCAGCGCAGCGCCGCGCAATCAATGGGCGAGCTCCGGAAGCCGCAGGTTGCGGCAAATGAGATTCCCCTGGTTGTCAATGCATCTGAATGAATGTAGAGGGCGAACCTCGCCGCGCCGGCATCGCGTGCAAACGCCGCGCTGCCGGCTATCGCATGGCCGGCGGCGGACAAGCGCGACGCCTGTTGCCGCCAACAAGGAAATCATCGCACTGTAATTCTAGGATTAGTCCGATAACGGCATGACGACTGCGCCGTTATCGTACAGCTGTCCCGGGCGGATCGGGTGTCGTCGCATACATAAGGCGTCGCGCTGATCGGCAGGACCAGGAAGCATTTCCCGGAATCCGGGAACGCTCTTTTGTCACCACTTATTTGAAAACTGCATCATGAAAATCAAGCTTCTCGCTGCACTGATCGTTGCCGGCACCGCCATGAGCGCGCAGTTCGCACACGCCACGGACGGCCTTATCAACTTTAAGGGCCTGATCACGCCCCAGACCTGTACGATCAACGGCAATGGCTCGGGCTCCAGTGACTTCACCGTGACGCTGCCGACGGTCTCGGTCGGGACCCTGAATCAAGCGGGCGCGAGTGCCGGCCGCACGCCGTTCAAGATCGCGCTGACGAACTGCACGCCGGAGAGCGGTACGGTCCACACCTTCTTCGAGGCGGGCCCGACCACCGACGCTGCCACCGGCAACCTGATCCTCGACGCCGGCGGTGCCAGCAACGTGCAGATCCGCTTGCTGAACGATAACTTCACGTACATCAAGGCAGGCTTTGCCGATGCATCGCAGCAGTTCAAGACGTTCTCCATCAGTGGTGGCAACGCAACCCTGTCGTATTACGCTGAATACGTGGCTACCGCCGCTGCGACCCCCGGCGAGGCCAACTCCAGGGTGATGTACACCATCGCGTACCAGTAAGGCTGTGCACAGCCGCGGAGCGCGTTACCGGCACGCTCCGCGGCCTCGTTTGCAAGGCGGCCGGTCCCTCCCATCCATCCCGCAGAACTCATGAATTCGACCCTCAAATCCTTCATCGCCGCCGGCCTTATCGTGCTTGGCCTGGCAGGTGCGATGCAGGCCAATGCCTCGGTGGTGATCGCGGGCACCCGGGTCATCTACAACGCCACGGACACGGAAACCACCATCAAGCTGACCAACGAGGGCAAGTCGCCCGCGCTGACGCAGGTCTGGCTTGACAAGGGCGACCCGAAGTCCGCGCCCGCGTCGATCGACGTGCCGTTCACGGTGACGCCTCCGGTGGCCCGTATCGATCCCGGCAAAGGCCAGACGCTACGCATTATCTATACCGGCGAGCCGCTGCCCCAGGACAAGGAAACCGTGTTCTGGCTCAACGTGCTCGAGATTCCGCCCAAGCCGGCCGCTGACGATGCCGGTGCCAACAAGCTGCAACTGGCTTTCCGCAGCCGCATCAAGCTGTTTTTCCGCCCGGCGGGCCTGAAGGACAGCGCCGAGGACGCGCCGGCGAGGATCGTCTGGCGCCTGACCCGCGCGGACGGCAAGCCCGGGATCGAGGCGCGCAACCCCACGTCGTATTACGTCTCCTTTGCTGGCGTGGACGTGTCCGGTGGCGGCAAGAGCGCCAGATTCGAAGAGGGCGGCATGGTTTCGCCGGGCGAGACCCGCGTCTTTCCGCTGACCGGCGATGCCGTGCCAGGGCCCGATGCCAAGGTGCATTACCACGCCATCAATGACTATGGCGGCGCGGTCAAGGGCGAGGCAGCGCTGGGCGCGCAGATTCCTCGCTAGTCCCGGGCCGGCTGGCCCGGCCAACTCCCTGATCCCTTTCCCTCTTGACGTATGCCGTGGCAGCGGCAGGGGCAAGTCTTGCCCGCGAACTGCCGGCAGTCTGGCACTGACAGCAATGAAAACGAAGAAGAGTCCTCACTTCCCCTCCCGGCTGCGGCCTGCAAGCGCGGTGATATTGTCGCTGTTTGCCGGCGCCGGCGCGTGGGCCGCAACCCCCGGCGCCGGTTCCACCCTGGTGGCCGAGGTGGAATTCAACGACACCTTCCTGCAGCAGCCGGGCGCCGGCAAGATCGATATCAGCCGCTTCAACAAGGGCAACCCCGCGCTGGCGGGGGATTACCGCGCAGACCTCTATGCCAACCAGATGTGGCTGGGCCGCGGCGAGGTGAAGCTGCGCCAGGTGGGCGGCGACCCACGCAACGTGCAGCCGTGCTTCAACCGCGCGCTGCTGGAGCGCATCGGCGTGGACCTCGACAAGCTCCAGCCCGGCGCCGCCGAGCGGCTGGAGAACGAGAACGCCTGCGCGCCGCTGCCGGAACTGGTCAAGGACGCCACGGCCAGCTTCGACAACAGTGAGCAGCGCCTGGACATTACCGTGCCGCAGATCGCCATGTCGCGCCAGGCGCGCGGGTATGTCGATCCCAAGTACTGGGACGACGGCGTGACCGCCGCCCGGCTGCAGTACAACGCCAACGTCTATCACACCGACATGCAGGGCGCGTCGAGCACGCAGAGCTATCTCGGGCTCAATGCCGGTTTCAACGTGGGCGCCTGGCGCTTTCGCCATCTTGGCAACCTGACCCATAACGAGCAGGTGGGCACCCATTACCAGAGCGTGCAGACCAGCCTGCAGCGCGCCATCACGCCGCTGAAGAGCCAGTTCACCATCGGCGATGCCTTCACCGAAGGCATCATGTTCGACAGCGTGGGCTTCCGCGGCGTGCAGTTGTCCACGGACGACCGCATGCTGCCGGAATCGCAGCGCGGCTATGCGCCGACCATCCATGGCATTGCCAACAGTAATGCGCGCGTGCAGATTCGCCAGAACGGCAACATCATCTACGAAACCACCGTCGCACCGGGTGCGTTCGAGATCAACGACCTGTATCCGACCGGCTACGGCGGCGATCTTGAAGTGATCGTGACCGAGGCCGACGGCAGCGTACATGTGTCCGGGACGCCGTACGCGGCGGCGGTCAACTCGCTGCGGCCCGGCGTGACCCGGTACAGCGTGACCGCCGGCCAGTACCGCAACACGTCCGTGCACCGCCATCCGATCCTGCTGCAAGCCACCATGCAGCACGGTTTCAACAACCTGATTACCGGCTACGGCGGCTTTACCGCGGCGGAGAACTACTGGTCGGCCGTCGCGGGTGTGGCGCTCAACACGGATTACGGCGCCTTCGGTGCCGACGTGACCCACGCGTCAACACGGCTGGCCAACAGTGTCACCCGCGACGGGCAAAGCGCGCGGCTGTCGTACAGCAAGCTGCTGACGCCGACCAACACCAACCTGACGCTGGCCGCGTACCGCTACTCCAGCAGCGGCTTCCTGAGCCTGGCCGACGCCGTCGCGCTGATGGACCTGGAAGACCGCGGCCTGGCCTTTGCCATGAACGGCATCCAGCGCGGACGGCTGCAGGTGACGATCAACCAGGCGTTGCCGCGCGGATACGGCTCGTTCTACCTTACCGGCTCGACCCAGGATTACTGGAACCGTGGCGGCAGGGATACGCAGTTCCAGGCGGGCTACAACAACAGCTACCGGCGCCTCAACTACGGCGTGTCGGCCTCGCGCCAGTTCAACATCACCACGGGCAGGTGGGACACGCGGGTGATGTTTACCGTCGGCATCCCGCTGGGAACCGGCCCGCATGCGCCATATTCGATGACCAGCCTGTCCCACGATACGCGCGGCGGCACTGCAGTCCAGGAATCCGTCACCGGCGCGCTCGGTGTGGACAATGCCTTCACCTACGGCCTGAACGCCGGCTACACCACCGGCGGCGACGCCGCCAGCGCGGGCAGCATCGGCGTGAATGCGGGTTATATCTCGCCGGTCGCCACGCTGACCGGCAGCGCCAGCACAGGGCGCAACTACACGCAGGCGTCGCTCGGCATCAGCGGCGGCATGGTGGCCTACGCCGGCGGGGTGGCCTTCACGCCCACGATTGGCGACACCATGGCGATTGTCGAAGCCAGGGATGCCGCGGGCGCGCGCGTCGCCAACGCCAGCGGCCTGCGGGTCGATCCGTGGGGCCATGCGATCGTGCCGACGCTCACCCCGTTTGCCTCCAACCAGGTCGAGATCGATCCCAAGGGCCTGCCGATGAGCGTCGAGCTGAAATCCACGCAGCAACATATTGCGCCGACCGCGGGCGCCATCGTCCGGATGAAGTTCGAAACCGCCAACCCCGGCCGCGCGGCGATCCTGCGTGCCACTGGCGCGGATGGCAAGGCGCTTCCGTTCGGCGCGGAAGTGACAGATGCGCAAGGCAATACCGTCGGTACCGTGGCGCAAGGCGGCCGCATCATCGTGCGCGGCCTGAAGAACGATGAGGGCCAGTTGACGGTGACGTGGGGCAAGCAGGCGTCCGAGACATGCGGGCTGGACTATGCGCTGCCCAAGGCCGACCCGAAAGCCCCTGTGCAGTACCAGATCATGGATGCAGGCTGCCGCTGAGGGAAAGGTGTTACCGGGACAGGTCTCCCGGAACAATGAAAGGAGTGAACATGGTTCTACATCGTCTCAGTAAGGTCGCTGATTCCCGGTGTTCAGGCAGCTCGCATGCACGACGCCCGACGTCACGGTCGACCTGGGCACGCACCAGCGCAGCGAGTTCACCGGCATCGGCAGCACCACGGCATCCACCTCGTTCAAGATTTCCGTGAACAACTGCCCCACCGGCATCAGACCGGCAACCCGCTCGTGGCCGGTTCGGCCAACACGTCGCTGACCTTCACCATGGATTACCAGTAGCGGCCCTTTGCCCTTTTGCGTGACGTGCGCGAAGCTTATTTGCGCGCGGCCAGCGCCTTCTGGATCGCGGCCTCCGTTTCCGCGTAGTTGCCTTCGCCGAAGTGCTTGTAGACCACGGTGCCGTTGGCATCGATCAGGTACAGCGCCGGCCAGTACTGGTTGCGCCAGGCGTTCCAGGTGGCATAGGCGTTGTCCTGCGCTACCGGGTAGCGGATGTCGAAGCGCTTGATCGCCGCCTGCACGTTGGCGGTGGACTTCTCGAACGGGAACTCGGGGGTGTGTACGCCAACCACCACCAGCCCCTTGTCGCGGTATTTGTCGTACCACTGCTTGACGTGCGGTAGCGTGCGGATGCAGTTGATGCAGGTGTAGGTCCAGAAATCGACCAGCACGACCTTGCCGCGTTGGCCCGCGACAGTCAGCGGTTCAGAGTTCAGCCACTTCTCGATGCCGGTGAACTCGGGCGCCTTGCCATAGTCGGCGGAGGCGGGAGTCGCGGCGGCGGCATGGGTGGCGGCGACGATGGCCGTGGTGGCCAGCAGGGTGCGAAGGATGCGGTGCATGGTTCAGGCTCCGGTCAGGGTGGCAGGAAAGACAGAGGTCAGCCAGGCGACGGCCAGGGCGTCGTACTGGTAGTACATGGCGATGGCGGTCACGACCACCAGCACGCCAAACGCTTGCTGCAGCCGCGGGGTGTAGCGCGCGACGCGGCGTACATGGGTGGTGGCGAACTGGCCGCCATAGGCGATCGCCAGCATCGGGATGGCAGCGCCGGCGGCAAATACCGCCAGCAGGGCGCCCGCGCGCTGCAGGTCCTGCGCCTTGGCCACCAGCGCCAGGATCGACGCCAGCACCGGCCCGGCGCACGGCGTCCAGACCACGCCCAGCGTCATGCCCAACACAAAGCCGCCGGCCACGCCGTTGCCGGAACGGGCACCGATGCCGGCCACGCGGTCGACCACGCCGCCGAACGGCGTCATCAGCCGCTCGAAGCCGGCGGGCCAGATCCGTGTCAGGCCGGTTACCAGCAGGAACACGATGGCGGCATTGCGGATCACGTTGTGGGCATCGACAAAGGCGCTCGACAGCGCGCCGAAGACAATGCCCAGCGCTGAAAACGCCGTGACAAAGCCCAGCGCGATCGCCAGCGGGCGCAGCCGGCTGGATTCGCCGAGCGAGCCGCTGAGCAGCATCGGCAATACCGGCAGCACGCAGGGCGAGGCAATGGTCAGCACGCCGGCCAGGAAGGCAAGGAAGACGTCAAGCATGGGCGTCCCCGGGGCGTTGGTGCCGCCTTGGGAATGGGGGGAGGGC
>NZ_JBEFLI010000063.1:0-43950 GCF_040578825.1 Cupriavidus necator
ATCCGGACGGGCTCGATCAACCCAGGATGCTGTCGATCGGCATGCACTGCCGGTTGCTGGGCCGCCCCGGCCGCTTCCGCGCGCTGCAGCGCTTCCTTGACTATGTGCAGCAGCACGACAAGGTGTGGATCTGCCGCCGTGTCGATATCGCGCGGCACTGGGCGCAGGTGCATCCGTACCAGGCCGCGGATAGCGGCACAGCCGTTGGCCAACCGCACGAGGCAGCCGCGCCGGCCTGACACGTGCCGTCCGCGTCGCCATATTTGTGTACGATAGAGCCATATTTCGTCGCCAGTTCCGGCGACAGGCTGAATGTCCGTACCCTGATATGGCAACCACATCGAAGAAAGCGGCGCCCGCCGCGGCAGTGAAAACGCCGCGCCGGCCCGCGTCCAAAGCGGCACCAAAGCCGGCACTGAAGCCAGCACCGAAGGCCGCGCCCGAAGAATCCGCCGGGGCTGAATCCGCGGCCAGCGAGGCTTCCGCCACCGAGGCCATCTACCTCGGCCTGCTGACCGCCATCATGGAGCACCGCCTGCTGGCCGGCACCAAGCTGGTGGAAGAACGCCTGTGCGAAGTCACGGGCGCCAGCCGCGCGCGCATCCGGCAGGTATTCGCACGTCTGGCGCACGAGAAGCTGGTCACGCTGGTGCCCAACCGCGGCGCCTTTGTCTCCAGCCCCACCGTCGACGAAGCGCGCGAGGTGTTCCAGGCGCGCCGCGTGGTGGAGCCCGCGCTCGCCGCGGAACTGGCGCAGCGCGCCACGCCGGCCAAGGTGCGCAGCCTGCGCCGCCATGCGATGGAAGAAGACAACGCGCGCGGCCGCGGCGACCGCGCCGCGATGATCCGCCTGTCCGGCGAATTCCATATCGTGCTGGCCGATATGGCCGGCAATGCCATCCTGGAAAAGCTGATCCGCGAAATGGTGTCGCTGACCTGCCTGATCATTACGCTGTACGACCGCCCCGGGGCACCGGCCTGCGCCGAGCACGAGCACCGGCAACTGATCGACGCCATCGAACAGCGCGATGCCGCGCGTGCCAGCGCGCTGATGGCCGAGCACCTGCAACACATCGAAGCCTCGCTGGACCTCAGCATGCCCGACAGCGGCGCGCCGGACTTCTACAGCATCTTCAGCAAGGCCTGATCGGGACTAGACCATCGCCAACCGGAGACGCGCCATGGATGCTGCCGAACCCGCTGCTTCGCCCCGCCCTGCGCCGCAAGTGGTGCCCACCGGCTATCGCCAGGGCATCATCACGGCGATCACCGTGCTGCTGGGTTTCTCGCTGGCGTTCTGGCGCTTCTGGGGCTTCGAAAGCCCCGGCCACTGGAGCCTGCGCGCGCTGTTCGCGGCGGTGTCGCTGCTGGCCGCGGTATCGCTGCAGATCGTCGCGCTGTTCCGCGCGCTGCGCATCGAGGACGATGCGGTGGATGAGTACCGCAAGACGGTGCGGTGGTTTATCGCCTCGGCCGTTGCGCTGCTGATCGGCCTGGCCGTCGCCATGGTCGACGCCGCGCTCAGCCCCTGAGCCTCGGGGCGCCTGTCAGGCGATGCGTCCTGGCAGAGCCCCTGCGCCGGCCTCCGCCTGCCGGTGCAGGTACCGCACCTGCAACACCGCGCCAGCCAGGAACACCAGGAACAGCACGCCGACAATGGCCTTCAGCGCCGGCGCATCGGCATTGGCGAACACCGGATCGCCGATCGGAAACCGCGTGCCGGTCTCGGTCAGGCCCGGAATAAAGTGGAAGAACACCGTCAGCGACAACGCCACCACCTCGATATAGCGCCCTGCGCGCCCGAACGACCCGCGCGCTGCATACGCCGCCACGGCCAGCACCAGCAGCGTGACGATGCCAAGCACATGCGGCTTGCCAACGCCGCCATGCTGGAAGATGCCGAAGCCGGTCAGGCAGCTCAGCGTGGTGCCGATCACGTAGCTGAAGCCCAGCGCACTGCGCACGCGGATCACGCCGGTGCGCCATAGCGACACCAGCCCGCATGCGAGGGCCGCGATGCTGATCAGGGTATGGACGAAGCCAAGCTGCGTGAGTCCGAGCATGATGGTGCCTCCGGCCGGGTGGCGTTGCGATGCGGTGGATCGGGCACGGCGTGGCGGCTCGCGGCGTGAAGAGAAGGCGCCGGTGGGTGGCGGGCCGCTGCAAGAAAGCTTCATGAAAGGCGATGCCGCGCCGAAATGCAAGGACAGCAATGGCGATGTCAGAGGCTGCATGCCACTTGCGCTGCGATGGTGCCGAACCGTGCTTGCCCGAGGAGCGAACGACGGTGGCCGGGCCCGATCTCAGCGCACAGAGGCGCCGGCGCTTGCAGGATGCGCCATGGTTTCGGCTGCGGTCGACGCATCGTATCGCCACGTCGACGCGTACCTCCCGGACTTTCGCGGGCACGCAGCGTGGCGAGCCGTTTTGCAGAGGAATATGCCGCCCTGCGCGGCGGCATCGTGCATCTCAGGTGGGAAGGATCTCGATGCTGTCGACGCGGTCCGGGTAGAAGGCCAGATGCGATGCGATCGCGCCGACCGCGTCGTAAGGCCGTTCGTAGCTCCACACCGCGTTGCGCGCGCGCTCGCCGCCGGCGGGAATCGAGTAGTAGCTGCAGTCGCCCTTGTACGGGCAATACGTCGCATGCGTGGTGCGTTCCAGCTTGTCCATGTCGACGTGCTCGCGCGGGATGTACTGCACCGGCGCATAGTCCGCTTCTTGCAGCGTCAGCGCGGCATCGCTGTTGGCCACGGTGATGCCGGCCACCTTGACCACGACCCTGCCTGCGGTCGGTGTGATGGTGATCGGGTGGTCGGGGCCCGGGATCTTCACTGGCTTGTCTGGCATCGTCGCTCTCCTGCGTGGCGCCGCGGCGATCCGGCGGATGCCGCGACGAGTGGATGCAGACGATTCTAGGCGCGCTGCGGGCTGGCTGCAGGGCCGCGGGCGGGTGGCTCAAAAGATATGCCGGATGCCCATCACCACGCCGGTGTGGTCGTGGTTCTTATGTGGCCGCGCCTGCCGTTCAGCCGATCTTTTGCAGCGCCACCTTGTACTGCGCCGCGCGCCGGACATAGTCCTCGGCATTGGCGCGCAGGTTCTTCACTTCGTCGTCGGTGAGTTCGCGCACGGCCTTGGCCGGCGAGCCCAGGATCAGCGAGCGCGGCGGGAACTGCTTGCCCTCTGTCACCAGTGCGCCGGCGGCCACCAGCGATTCGGCGCCGATCGATGCGTGGTTCAGGATCACCGCCTGGATGCCGATCAATGCGCCGTCGCCGACGGTGCAGCCATGCAGCATGGCCTGGTGACCGACGGTCACGCCAGTGCCCAGCGTCAGCGGGCAGCCGGGATCGGTGTGCAGCACCGCGCCTTCCTGCACGTTGCTGCCGGCACCGATGGTCACCGGCTCGTTGTCGGCACGGATCACCGCGCCGGGCCAGACCGAAACGTGCTCGGCCAGTTCGGCGCGGCCGATGAGGGTGGCTTCGGCGGCGACAAACGCGCTGCCGGCGATGGCGGGCGTCAGTTCGCCAAGCTTGTAGAGAGTCATGGATAGAGGATGGTGTGGGGAGGCGCGCGCGGCGCGCGCGTGGTCCAGACGTGATGCGCGTTATTCGACCTTGACGTTGGCCTTCTTCACCAGCGCGGCGTAGCGCGTGGCCTCGCTGCGGAAGAAGCTGGCCGCGGCTTCGGGCGTGCCGGGATCGATCACCGTGCCCTGCTTCTTCATCGCATCGAGCACTTCCGGCGAGGTAAAAGCCCTGGCAAACGCGTCATGCACGCGCTTCACTTCCGCCGGCGGCATGCCGGCCGGGCCGACCACCGCGAACCAGCCGGCGACGTTGTACTGCGGCAGGCCCTGTTCGGCGATGGTGGGGATATCCGGCGCGGCGGCCGAGCGCTTGTCGCCGCACATGCCGATCGCGCGCAGCGTGCCGGCCTTCAGATGCGGCGCCACGGCGTTGAGCGCGACCACGCCCATCTCGACCTGCCCGGCGAGAAGGTCGTTCAGCATCGGGCCGGTGCCCTTGTATGGCACATGGCGCGCGCTGACGCCCGCCTCGTCCAGGAACATCTCGCCCGCGAGGTGGATGATGGTGCCGTTGCCTGACGAGGCATAGTTGTAGCCGTCCGGCCTCGCCTTGAGCAGCGCCACCAGCTCCTTGACGTTCTTCGCCGGCACCTTCGGGTTGACCACCAGCACCAGCGGCGTCGCGCCGATCACGCTGATCGGCGTGATGTCGCGGATGGCGTCGAACGGCATCGAGCGGAATACGCTGGGGTTGATCACATGGTTGTTCGAGACCAGCCCGAGCGTGCTGCCGTCCGGCTGCGCCTTGACCACCGCCGCGGCACCGGTGATGCCGCCGGCGCCGGGCAGGTTCTCGATCACCACCGGCTGGCCGAACGCCTTGCCCAGCGCCGGGCCGGCCGCGCGGGCAATGGTATCGACGCCCGAGCCGGCGCTGATCGGCAGGATCAGGCGCACCGGCTTGCCTGAAGCCCCCTGGGCGAGGGCATCAAAGGCAGGTACGGCCAGTGTGGCGGCCGCGGCTGTGGCCAGCGCCATGGCCGACTTGAGAAGGGTACGGCGTTGCATGGTGTTGTCTCCGTATCGTTATGGTGGTGTCGTCGCGGGCTGCCGCAGTGGCGCGGCATGTCCCGCTGTCGTTCAGTTCAGCCGGTGCAGTTCAACTGGTGCGCGCCTTGCCAAGCTGCGACAGGATCTCTTCGTTGTGCTCGCCAGCCCCGGGCAGCGCCCGACGCACGCCGGGCCTGCGCCCGCCCATCAGCAGCGGCAGCAGCACCGTGGGCGTGGTCGAGCCGTCGTCGGCCTGCATCGGCACCAGTCCCCCGCTGGCCAGCAGGTGCGGATCGTCGAGTAGCTGGTCCGGGCGTACGATCGGCGCATAGGGGATGCCGGCGGCTTCGAGCTTCGGCCCGAGCTCGGCGGAACGATGGTGGCGCAGGATCGCGGCGAGTTCGTCGAGCAGTTGCGGGCGCACCGACACGCGCGAAGCATTGCTGGCGTATTCCGGCCGTTGCGTGAGTTCAGGATGCTCCAGCACCTTGCACAGCGTGACGAACTGCTTGTCGCTGACCGCGCCGATAAAGAGCTGCTCGTCGCCGGCCAGCGTGAACACGTCATACACGCTCCACGCCGAGACGCGCGACGGCATCGGCGGCGGCGCCTCGCCGGTCATCGCGAACTGCTGCATATGCTGCGAGGCCAGGAACACGCAGTTCTCGAACAGCGCGCTCTGGATCTCCTGCCCGCGGCCGGTGCGGTCGCGTTCGCGCAGCGCGGCCAGCACGCCGATGGCGCCGAACATGCCGCCCATGATGTCGTTGACCGAGGTCCCCGCGCGCAGCGGCCGCCCGCTGGGCCCGGTCATGTAGGACAGGCCGCCCATCATCTGCACCACTTCATCGAGCGCCAGCCGGTTCTCGTACGGGCCGGGCAGGAAGCCCTTGTGCGAGACATAGATCAGGTGCGGGTAGTCGCGCGACAGCGTGGCGTAGTCGAGCCCGAGCTTCTGCATCAGGCCGGGGCGGAAGTTCTCCAGCAGCACGTCGCTCTGGCCGGCGAGCTCGGCGGCAGCGGCACGGCCTTCCTCGGTGGTGATATCGAGCACCACGCTCTTCTTGTTGCGGTTGAAGGCGCGGAAAAAGCCGATGCCGAGGCCCGGCAGGTTGCGGGTCTTGTCGCCGCCGGGCGGCTCGACCTTGATCACTTCGGCGCCGAGGTCGGCCAGGATCATGCCGCAGGTGGGGCCCATCACCATATGCGTGAATTCGACCACGCGGATGCCGGCGAGCGGGAGGGTATTGCTGTCGTGGGTCATGTCGTGTCTCAGATTGCGGCGCCAACGTGGCGGGCCGGGAAAGTCTTGGGCAGGCCGGCGCGCCACAGCGTGCCGTGCAGGGTTTCGTCCTTGAGCCAGCCGGCGACGTCTGCGCGCAGCGCCAGCAGCCGTTCGATATCGACACCGGTGTCGATGCCCAAGCTGCCGAGCATGTAGGCCAGGTCTTCGGTAGCGACATTGCCGCTGGCGCCGGGCGCATGCGGGCACCCGCCGATGCCGGCCAGGCACGCATCGAAACGCGTCACGCCGGCTTGCAGCGCGGCGTAGACATTGGCGAGGCCGAGCCCGCGGGTGTCGTGGAAGTGGCCGCACCAGAAGCGCTCGCCGGCGATCGCGACGGCGCGCGTGAACAGTTCGCGCACCATGCCGGGATCGGCATAGCCAACGGTATCGGCCAGGCTGACGCGGTCGGCCCCGGCATCGAGCAGCGCCTGCATCAGCCGCAGCACTTCATCGGGTTCGACATGGCCCTGCAGCGTGCAGCCAAAGGCGGTGCCGACGCCACCTTCGATCAGCGTCGTCGAGCCACTGGCGTCGCGGGCGGCGCGGATGCGCGCCACTTCGGCCACCACTTCATCGGGGGTCTTGCGCAGGTTGGCGAGGCTGTGCGCATGGCTGGCCGACAGCGGCACGATCATCAGGTCGGCACCACTGGCCAGTGCATCCTGCGCGCCACGCAGGTTGGGCACCAGCACCGAGACGAACAGGCCCGGCAGCGTGCGGGCAAACGCCACCAGTTCCGCGGTATCGGCCAGTTGCGGCAGCAGCCGCGCCGGCACGAACGAGCCGACTTCGAGTTCGCGCAGGCCGGCGGCGTGGGCGCCACGGATCCAGGCCTGCTTGCTGGCGGTAGGCATGGTGGTGCGCAGGCTCTGCAAGCCATCGCGCAGGCCGACTTCGCGGATCACGGCATGCCTCGGAAACTGGGCGGGGAAGGCGGTCATGTTGGGGGCATCTCTCATGCAAACCCCGCGACGGGGGCGACGGCAGAACTCTATGGGTTTCTGTCGGCAAGCTGAAGCGTTGATTTACGGAGGCTATGCTTCCGGAACGGAAAGTCTCGCAGACGCCATTCCCACGCCTCGGAATTCCCGAATGGCGCCATATAGCGCGCATATCGCGGCTACCATTCCATTACGGAAACCCCCACCCTCCCCCATGCGAGACCTCGACCTCACCACGCTACGCCTGTTCGTCGCCGTCTGCGAAACCCGCAATATGGCGCGTGCGGGCGAGCAGGAACACATCGTCGCTTCCGCCATCAGCAAGCGCCTGGCGCAGCTCGAAGAATCCGTTGGCGCCACGCTGCTGGAGCGCCGCCGCCGCGGCGTCATCCCCACGCCCGCCGGTGAGATCGTGCTCGCGCATGCGCGCGCGATGCTGGCCGCGGCGGACCGGGTCACGCGCGATATGGCGGACTACGGCGCCGGCATCCGCGGGCAGGTGCGGCTGCTGGCCACGGTGTCGTCGATGGCGGAATCGCTGCCGGACGATATCGCCGCCTTCCTGCAGCAGCCCGAACACCGCGATGTGCGCGTCACCGTCGAAGAAAGCCTGAGCAGCGACGTGGTGCGTGCGTTGCGCGAGGGCGCGGCGCCGCTGGGCATCTGCTGGGATGCGGCCGACCTGGAAGGCTTCGAGACCCGGCCCTACCGCGCCGACCAGCTTGCCGCGGTGGTGCATGCCGCGCACCCGCTGGCCTGCAAGGACGATTGCCTGTTCGAAGACACGCTGGATTTCGACCATATCGGCATGCCGGCACAGACCGCGGTGCAGACCATGCTGACGCGCTATGCCGCCATCCTGGGGCGGCGCATCGGCTACCGCGCGGTGGTGTCGACCTTCGACGCGGCGCTGCGCTGCGTGCGCGCGGAGCTGGGCATCGCCATCATCCCGGCCGAGATCGCGGCGCCGATCGCGCCGACCTTCGGGCTGCGGGTGATCCCGTTGCGCAATGACTGGGCGCGGCGGCGCTTTGCGATCTGCTTCCGCGACCTGGAGCTGCTGTCGCCGGCGGCGCGGCTGCTGGTGGCGTTCCTCGAACGGACCGCGGCAAGTGAAGCGCCGGTGGCTGCACCATCGGCGCCGCCGCACAAGCGCCCACGGCGGCGCAGGTCGTGAGCGCGCGCAACTTCCTGTGCGTTTCGAGGGTTAGCCCGAGCGATTTTCGCAAGCATATGTTGGCCGGCGTTGCGTAGACTGGCTTGCGATTTTTTGATTCGGACAATGCGCGCCGCCATGGCGCAGGAGAGGGCAAATGAACTTCAACGGCAAGAACGTACTGATCACCGGCGCCGGCGGCAACCTGGGCCGCGCAGTGGCGCAGGCCTTCGCACTGGTGGGCGCACGCGTGGTGTTGCTGGACCGGCATGCGGCCCCGCTGCCGGAGACCGGCAAGGACCACCTCGCGCTGCGGGCGGACCTGCTCGATGCGGACCAGCTCGGCCAGGCCGTGCAGCAGGCCATCCAGGCGTGCGGCCGCATCGACGTGGTCTGCAACCTGGCCGGCGGCTTCGCCATGGGGCCGGCCGTGCATGAGACCGACGCCGACGCGTGGGACCACCTGTTCGACATGAACGTGCGCACCGTACTGAACATGGCGCGTACGGTGGTGCCCCATATGATCGAGAACGGCGGCGGCAGCATCGTCAACGTCGGCGCCAATTCCGCCGCGCGCGGGCTGGCGCAGATGGGCGCCTATTGCGCTTCGAAGGATGCGCTGGCGCGCGTGACCGAGTCGATGTCGGCCGAGCTGCGCGACCGTGGCATCCGCGTCAATGCGGTGCTGCCCAGCATCCTCGACACGCCGGAGAACCGCAAGGCCATGCCGGATGCCGACCACGCGCGCTGGGTCGGGCTGGATGCGCTGGCCGATGTGATCCTCTTCCTCGCCTCCGACGCCGCGCGTGCGGTGCACGGCGCGCTGCTGCCGGTGGTCAACCGCGCCTGACGCGGGGCTTGCGCGCCGTGCCCGTGGCAACGGGCTGCTGCGCGCTGGCCACTTCCTGGAGCTGCTGGCGCAGCCAGCGCCGCAGCCGGTCGGCATCGGTGCGGGCGTGCCAGATCTGCATCATGTCGACCTGTGCGTTCGTCGCTTCATTCGCATGCGCAAGGCCGCGATGCGCAGTGGTTTGACTCACTGCGGCACCAACTCCAACCTCTCCCTGCTCGCCTTCTCCACCGCCTTGCGCGTATAAACCAGCGGGAAATACTCCCCCCTGGCCCACAGCGGCGCCAGATCACGATAATGCGGGCTGGCCGGATTGCCCGACTGCCCCGGCGTATTGACCACGCGCGAAGCATCCCAGTTGCCCACATCCAGCACCATGCGGAACGACGCCCCCGCAGTCAGCCGGAAATCGGTATTGCGATAGCTGGTATTCATCGGCGTAAACGCCGACCCGCCGATCGGCCCGGCATTCACGTTGAACTGCTGCCGCTCGGCATCGCTCAGGATCGGCTCCATCGGATGCGTGAACACCGCGGTGTGCAGCTTGCCCCATTGCCACGCGCGCGGATCGGGACCGAGCTTGCCCTCGACTTCGGCCATCGCCGCCTTCAGCGATTCGAGCATCACGGCATTGCGCCGCTGCACCGGCATCCACGGCCCGGGCTGTTCCAGCACCGCCAGCACGCGCGCGGCATCGCCCGCACCCACCAGCCGGGCCGCTTCGGGCGCCAGCGACGCGCGCACCACCGCAGGCCGCAGGTGCTTGCTGAACCAGACCTCGAACAGCCCCGCCGCCGCGCTGTCGGCGCGCGCGTTGCCATCCCAGCCGCGCAGCAGCGCCAGCCCGCGCGCCAGTTGCGCGTCGTCGCTGCGCACATCGCGCAGCAGCGCCACCACGCGCTGCGCCGGGATCGACACCGTGTCGGTCTGCCACGCGATCGAGTCCTGCACCGAGCTGCGCGCATTGGCGCCCACCACCGCCTTGAGCCGCCGCGCGCGCGAGCTGTCGCTCCACTCGTAGCCTACGCCCAGCTTCGCGGCGGGGTGCTCGGCCGGGATGTTGTTCTCGTTGGCGGTGACGATATAGCCCGGCGCCGGGTTATAGGCCCACGGCAGCTCGTCCATATTGCGGTAGCCCGCCCACTCATAGCGCCCGTCGCCCGGCACCGGCGTCAGGCCGTCCCAGTTGGGCCGCTTGACGGTGAGTCCGCCCGGGATCCAGCCGATATTGCCGCTGGTGTCGGCATAGACCTGGTTCTCGCCCGGCGCGCCCCAGCGGTTCATGGCGCCGCGAAACTGGTCCCAGTTGCGTGCGCGCATATAGTCCATCGAGCCGAAATACGGCGCCATGCCGTAGTCGAGCCACGCGGCGCGCAGCGCCCAAGCTCGCGCGGCATCGGCGAAAAGCACCGGGCCGTGGCGGGTGAAGTCGATATTGACCTTGCGCGGCGCGGGCTCGCCCTTGACCGCGATCTCTTCGGTGACGGTCTCGATCGGTTCCCAGCGGCCCTTGTACTGGTATTCGCGCGGATTGGCCGGATTCAGCTCGTAGCCGTACAAGTCTTCCTGGTCCATGTAGAAGCGCGTCAGGCCGAAGGCAATGGTGCCGTTGTGCCCGATCGAGATGCCCGGCAGGAACGGTTCGCCCGCGCCGATCACCGACATCCCCGGCGCGTTCAGGTGGCTGATATAGCGCAGGCTGGGGGCGCCGTGCGAGCGGTGCGGGTCGTTGGCGAGTATCGGGCGGCCGGTGGTGGTGCGCTTGCCGCCGATAACCCAGTTGTTCGAGCCGAGGCTGCGGCCGGTGTCGCTGTTGGGATCGACCAGCGCGTAGAGCTGCTCGAGCGGGATGCTGTGCGCGCGGGCCGAGGTCCACGCCTCTTTGGGGAAGCGCGCGGCGGCGGTGGCAAGTTCGTAGGCGCGCCGCAGTTCGGCGGCAGGTACCGTACACGGATCGAGCCCCGGGCTGAGCTTCGGCTCGACTGGCGGATCGAGTTCGCGCCGCAGCCAGTCGGCGCGCGCCGCCTCGTTCTTCGCCTGGCAGTAGAGCTGCGCGCGCTCGACCTCGCCGGTGAAGTTGAGCGTCAGGCCGTGGTGGCGGATGCGCACGATATCGTCGGCGCGCCAGCGCGCGGGCTTGTAGTTGAGCTTGCGGAATTCCGGCGGCAGCAGCTCCGGCTTCTGCTCGGTCAGCGCCACGTAGGCGTTGACGCCCGCGACGAAGGCCTCGGCCACGCGCTTGGCGTCGGAGCCATAGGCCAGCCATTCGCGGTACATGTCGCCGCGGAACAGCACCGCGCGCGCCATGCGGTCGCCGTCGGCATAGGCGGGGCCGAAGTCCTTCGCCATCTCGCCCAGCCCGCGCTTGCGCCACAGGTCGATCTGCCACAGCCGGTCGCGGGCGGCCATAAAGCCCTGCACGTAGAAAGCGTCATAGAGCGTACCGGCGTAGATATGCGGCACGCCCCAGCGGTCGACCAGCACGCTGGCGGGTTTTTCCAGTCCGGGCAGGGCCAGGCGTTCGGCGCGGGCGGGTGCCTGCGCGATGGCGGCGGGCATGGCGGCAAGCAGCGCCAGCGCGGCGGCCAGGCGGCGGGGGGTGCGTAACATCAGGTCTCCTCGGTATTGTTGTTGGCTGCGGATGCTGTGCAGTCCACACCGAAGATAGTGCAAGTACGGGCCCGGTGCGAGCCGCGCGGCCGATCTCCGCACGGCGCTTGCTCAAGCTACGAAAGCTAGTAGCCGTCTGCCTGGCGACTCAGTCAGTCAGCCCAGCCATGCACCGGCCGCCCACCCCGCCACGCCGCTGGCAACCACCACCAGCCACGGCGGCAGCTTCCACACCATCAGCGCGAGCAGCGCCAGCGCGACCAGCACGATATCGAGCGGCCCCTGCACCGCGCTGGTCCACACCGGGTCCCACAGCGCCGCCAGCAGCAACCCGACCACGCCGGCATTGACGCCGGCCAGCGCCGCCTGCGCGCGCTGGTTGCGGCGCAGGCTTTCCCAGAACGGCAGCGCGCCGATCACCAGCAGCGCGCCGGGCAGGAAGATGGCCAGCGTGCATAGCAGGCCGCCGGCGAAGCCCGTTGGCGGCATCTGCATGGACGCGCCCAGGAAGGCGGCAAACGTGAACAGCGGGCCCGGCATCGCCTGCGCCGCGCCGTAGCCGGCGAGGAAGGTTTCCTTGCCGACCCAGCCGGGGCCCACCACCTCGGCATCGAGCAGCGGCAGCACGACGTGGCCGCCACCGAACACCAGTGCGCCGGCGCGATAGAAGGCATCGAACACGCGCACGGCGGGATCCGCGACGGCCTGCGCCAGCAGCGGCAGGCCGGCCAGCAGCACGGCGCACACCAGCAACGCCAGCGCGCCGGCACGGTGGGTGACCGGCAGCCCGAGCGGTTCATGCGCGGCGGCGAGCGCCGGCCGCAACAGCGCGATACCGGCCAGCGCCGCGACCGCCATCACCGCCACCTGGGTCCACGGACCCGGCAGCGCCAGCACCGCGACCGCGGCCAGCGCCATGATGCCGATGCGCGCCGGCCCCCTGCACAGGCTGCGCGCCATGCCCCACACCGCCTGCGCCACCACCGCCACCGCCACCAGCTTCAGGCCGTGCAGCAAGCCGGGCGCCGCCGCCATGCCGTAGTGCGACACACCCAACGCGAACAGGATCATGCCGAGCGCGGACGGCAGCGTGAAGCCGATCCACGCCGCCAGCGCGCCCCCATAGCCGGCGCGCGCCAGCCCCAGCGCGATGCCGGTCTGGCTGCTGGCCGGCCCCGGCAGGCACTGGCACAGCGCGATCACGTCGGCGTAGGCGGACTCGCTGAGCCACCGGCGCCGGCGCACCAGCTCCTCGCGGAAATACGCGAGATGCGCCACCGGCCCGCCGAACGAAGTCAGCCCCAGCCGCAGGAAGACCAGGAACACCGCAAGCGGCCCGTCGTGGCGGCGGGTGTCATCGGAGGGGCTGGGCAAGGTGGCCATATCGCCTTTGCGAGAAATAAATCGATTCAAGACAAACACGCGCGATTCTGACCGATGCGCGCGCTGGCGCGAAGCCCGAATCACCTTTGCTTTACATAAAGCGCTGCCAGCAGCACATCTATGGCCAATGTATTAAAGACAATCAACCACACTGCCTCCATGGGCGGTTTTACCCCAATCAAGTTAGTTTGCGCCGCCGCCGTTATGCCGCAGACGCACACCCATATGCCACTGGCCCGGCCTCACCAGCCAGTGTCGCCGACAACCGTCACCAATGAATGACGGCGCGATGAGTGTCAGCCCCGGGTCGCCCTGTATCACCGATAAGCCATGCGCAGAAGCGCCGAAGAAGGAGGAATAGAAGCAATGCTGGACAACCTGAGCCTGAAGAAGAAGCTGCTGTTGCCGCTGGTGCTGAGCTGGGTCTGCCTGCTCGGCATCACGCTGTGGAATGCCTGGCACATACGTGAACTGCGCATGGAAGAGCGCCGGCTCGACCTGGCCCACGTGACCGACACCGCGTATTCCGTAGTGGCCGAGTACGAGGCGCTGGCCAGGGCCGGCAAGCTGTCGCAGGAAGAGGCCAGGCAGCAGGCCATCGAGCGCGTGCGGGCGATGCGCTTTGGCGCCGACGGCTATTTCACGCTGATGCGCTCCGACACCGTAGTGGTCATGCACCCGTTCAAGACCGAGATGAACGGCAAGAACATGTCGGACATGAAAGACCCGAACGGCACCTACCTGTTCCGCGATATCGCCGAGATCGGCAAGGGCGCGGGGAAGGGCTTCGTCCACTACCTGTGGCCCAAGCCGGGCGCGCAGGCGCCGCAGCCCAAGCTCAGCTACGTGGCCAACTTCCGCCCGTGGGACTGGAACTTTATCGCCGGGCTGTACCTGGATGACATCGACGCCGCGTTCCGCGCCGAGCTGATGAAGGCGCTCGGCATCCTGCTGGCCGTCGGCGCGCTGATGACGCTGGTGATGGTGCGCGTCTCCGCCAGCCTGCAGAAGCAGCTTGGCGGCGAGCCCGCCACCACCGCGCATATTGCCGGGCGCATCGCCGAAGGCGACCTCGCCAGCCGCGTCGAAGTCCGCGCCGGCGACGAACGCAGCATCCTCTATGCGATGCAGCGCATGCAGTCGCGCCTGACCGGCGCCATCGGCACCATCCGCGGCTCGGCCGATTCGATCGCGGGTGCGGCCAAGCAGATCGCCGCCGGCAACGCCGACCTGTCGCGCCGCAGCGAGGAACAGGCCGCGTCGCTGCAGGAAACCGCCGCCAGCATGGAGCAGCTCACCAGCACCGTGCGCCAGAGCGCTGAGAACGCGCGCCAGGCCAGCCGGCTTGCAGAAGGCGCCTCCGATATCGCCGTGCGCGGCGGCACCATCGTCAGCCAGGTGGTGGACACCATGGGCGAGATCAAGAACGCCTCGGGCAAGGTGGTCGACATCATCGCCGTGATCGAGGGCATTGCCTTCCAGACCAATATCCTGGCGCTGAACGCCGCGGTGGAAGCCGCGCGCGCCGGCGAGCAGGGCCGCGGCTTCGCGGTGGTGGCCGGCGAGGTGCGCACGCTGGCGCAGCGCAGCGCCACCGCGGCCAAGGAGATCAAGGCGCTGATCGGCAACTCGGCGCAGCGCGTCGAGGACGGCGCGGTGCTGGTGGAAAGCGCGGGCAAGGCGATGGACGAGATCGTCGACGCGGTCAAGCGCGTGACCGACCTGATGGGCGAGATGCGCGCGGCCACCGAGGAGCAGACCGGCGGCATCGAGCAGGTCAACCAGGCGGTGTCGCAGATGGACCAGATGGCGCAGCAGAATGCCGCGCTGGTGGAAGAAGCCGCCGCCGCCGCGGCATCGCTGGAAGACCAGGCCGATGCGCTGCACCGCGCCGTGGGCCAGTTCCGGCTGGCGGGAGCCTGAGCCGCGGCGGCGCTGGTGGACGCGCTGCGGGCGGTGCGGGCCGTGCGGGCGGCCGCGCTTTGTCACATGCCCGTCATCCGCGGCGCGTCGCTGCGTGTATCATGAAGCGCAGCAGGCCGCACCAGTTGCGGCCTGCGCCGATCCAGACCACCACCGGGAGCGCATCATGATGGCATTCATTGGCACCGTTGTCGTTGGCCTTATCGTCGGACTGATCGCGCGCGCGATCAAGCCCGGCCACGACAAGATGGGTTGGATCATGACCATCATCCTGGGGATACTGGGCTCGGTGGTCGCCGGCTATGTCGGCCGCGCGCTGGGCTGGTACCAGCCGGGCGAGCCGGCCGGCTGGGTCGCATCGGTGCTCGGCGCGATCGTGTTGCTGCTGATCTACGGCATGGTGCGCCGCAAGGCCTGACTGGCCTTGCGCACGGCGACCGCGTCGTTGGCGTCAGCCAGGCTCGGCGCCTCGGGCTTGGACGGCGCCGGCGGCGCAGGCTGGACCTGCGCCACTTCGGTGTGGGCCGGCACTTCCAGTCCTTGCGCCAGCGGCGCACCAGGCAGCGCCTCGCTCGGGGCGGCCATGGTCGGCAGGCGCGGCGTGCGCAATCCCGGCGCGGCATCGCGGCAACGCAGCAACGCCCGGTCGCCGCCCGGCGCCATCGCCGACACCTGCGGCGCCACCGCCCGCAGCACCCGTACCGCCAGCGCGCTGGTAAAGCTGTAGCGCGCCGCATAGGGTTCCCTGACGTTGACCACCACCGTGCCGAAGAAGCGCTCGCCCAGCGTGAACACGAAGGTCGCCGAGCGGTTGACCGAGCGCGACGAGATCAGCCGCCCGCCCGGCCCATAGACCTGGAAGCGCTGGTCGCCGGTACCGGTCTTGCCCGCCACCGTCAGCACGGTGCCATCGCGCCCCGGCACCGTGAACGCGCCGCGGATCGACTTGGCGGTGCCGCGTTCCACCACATCCAGCATCGAACGCCGCGCCAGCTCGGCCACTTCGGCCGGCAACACGCGCTTGCCCGGGCCCGGCTGCAGCACGTAGCGCGTCGCGTACGGCGTGCCGTCGGCAAAAGCAAGGCTGCGCACCGCGGCGTTCTGCGTGACCACGCCGCCCGCCAGCAGGATGCCGGCGAACTCCGCCAGCGCGGCGGGACGGTCGCCGGCGGCGCCGATGGCGCTGGCGTATGACGGTGTCAGCGAATCGAACGGATAGCCCAGCCGCTGCCAGCGCCGCGCGATGCGGGTGAAGGCGTCCTGCTCCAGCAGCGTGCGGATGCGGTTGTCCTGGCCGGCCTTGCTGCGCGTGCGGAACAGCCACTTGTACACTTCCTGCCGCTCGGCCGTGCTGGCGCGCAGCACCTCGGTCAGCGTGGCGTTGGGGTGCTGGTCCAGGTACTCCACCATCCACAGTTCCAGCGGATGCACCCGTGACAGGTAGCCGCGGTCGTTCAGGTTGAACTTGCCCTTGCCGTACTTGCGGTACAGCGCCGGCAGGTCTTCCCTGGCCAGCTGCTTGTCGCCCAGGCGCGCGCGCATGATGTGGATATAGCTGGCCTCATCCAGGTACGGCCGTGCGCTCAGCAGCGTCACCGTCATACGCACCGCGTTCAGGTGCGGAATGGTCATGCGCACCCGGCCCAGCAGCGTGTCCAGGCGCTGCGCCGAATCCTTGCCGCGGTAGCGCTGGTAGAAGCTGGCCATGTAGGCGCTGCCTTCCTGGTCGGCAAAGCGCTCCAGGTACTCGCGCCGGCCCGGCGCATAGCGGTCTTCGAACAGGTCGCCGATGTCCGGGTTGGCGTGGAAGGTCTCATAGCGCACGATGTCGCGCATCATGCGGATGAACACCAGGTTGACCGAGTGCTGGAACGCGATCCGCACCGTCATATTGCGCTCGCCCGACTGGCGCTCGAAGTTGGTGAAGCTCTGCAGGCCGCCGCCGGTGTAGAAGCCTTCGCCGGCGCTGCCGGAGTACTTGCGCTCCATCGCGGCCTCGAGCATCGCCATCAGCTCGCGCTCCTCGGGCTTGCGCGCCTTGATCAGGTAGTCCACCGCCCAGCGGCTGAGCGCGTCCTGCCGCGCCAGCGGCACCGCGGCCAGTTCGGCGCGGCCCATGCCGGCATAGCGCGCGTGCAGCTCGCTGATGATCTCCAGGTAGGTCACCAGCGTGCGCAGCTTGGCCGTCGATCCCAGGTTCAGCCGCGCGCCGCTGTTGATATCGAAGGGCTGGTCGATGTTGTCGGCCTGCACCCGCACCACGCTGGCGTTGCCGACGCGCTCGAACAGCGTGAAGCTCGCCATCAGCCTGGACGGATCGTCGTGGTCGCGCAGCAGGTTGTGGCCATACAGCCCCATGGCGCGCGCATCTTCCTTGTTGCGCACACGCAAGAGTGTCTCGGTGACGATGCGCTGCGCCTCGCGGTTGATGGTGCTGTCCACGGTCAGGTCGAGCCGGTCCATGTCGTAGCGGCTCTCGACGCCGGTCAGCCGGGAGATGTCGGCGCGCACGCGGTTCACGGCCTTGCGCGTCACGAACGGTTCCAGCGGCGGGCGCTGCGGCGGGGCGGCCTTCTCCAGCGGCTGCGCCAGCGCCACGTCGCGCAGCTCGTCGGTGATGATGTTGTTGGCCGCCAGCAGCCGCAGGTAGCTGCCGGTCAGCGCATCAAGATTGGTGTCGTCGCGGCGCAGGTGGTAGGACGGACGGCGCTGCGAGATGATCAGCGACAGCGCGCGCTTGAACGCCTGCGCCTGGCGCGGCTCGGGCGCACGCTGGTCCATCTCCTTCAGCAGCCGGTTGATCTCGCCGAAGTCCTCGCCGTACCAGACCCACAGCGCATCGCCGATGCCGTTGATCTCGCCGAAGCCTTCGCGCGCCGACAGCGGCACGGTGTTGAGGTAGTCGACCACGATGCGCTCGCGCGCGCGCTGCGTGTCGGGGCCGTCCAGGTAGGCGCGCAATGACGCCGACGCCATCTGGCGGAACTTCTCCGGGATCGACGCGGTGCGCCCTTCGGGCGAGTGCCGGTATTTCTCGATCTGCGTGGCCAGCGTGCTGCCGCCCGGCGCGTCGTGCGACTTGTCGGCCAGCCGGATCACCTGGTCCAGCACCGCGCGCGACAGCCGGCGCCAGTCCAGCGCCGGGTTCATATTGGGGTATTCGGGATTGAGCAGGCCCTGGTTCTCGACATACAGCAGCGTGCTGATCAGCAGCGGCGGCACCGCGCCGAAATCCGGGTACTGGCGCTGCGGATAGCGCTCGAACGCCAGCGTCAGACCGTTGCAGTCGCGCAGGGCGAGGCCCGCCTGGTTTTTCTCGCGATACGGCGCGAACAAACCCTGGTCCATCAGCCGCACCATGTCGGGCGACATGCGCGCCTGCTCGGCCGGCACATAGCCGCGCTGCTCCAGCCGCTTCGCGAAATGCGGCAGCATGCCGTAGCCCATGCGGGCATCGTATGGACCGGAATGCGGAAAGCGGATGCTGTCGCTGGCGCCCGGCTGGATCTCGAACGTCAGCCGCTGGCCGAGGCTGCCGATCAACCGCGCCTGCAAGTGCGAGTTGCGCACTTCGCTTGCGACAAAGCTATATACGACGTAGGCGCCCCCACCGAGGGCGACCGCCAAGCCAGCGAAAATCCAGCCACGACGCGACACGTTTGGGCTTCCCTGTTGGGCCGGCGCTGGGACCAATGCAGCGCGCAGGCGTGTCCGCGCACCGGCTCGAAGCGCAATATTCTCACGGCGCACGCAGTGCGTGCGCCGCCTGTAATGATATTAGTAGGAGTAAAGCCAGCGTGCAGCAAGCGTGCGAAAGGTCGCCGCGCCGTTGTGAACATGCGTCATGCGGGGCAGCGCTTGCGCCACATCCCGGGCGCGATGGCAGCACTGTCCCGCAGGTGCTATCGACGTCCGCAGAGTGGCTGTCAGGCGCCCTGCGCGCGCTCCACCGGTCGTCCGCGGAACGGATAGCCCGGATCGTTGTAGCCGTGGGTCGACGTGTGCCCCGGCGACACCAGCGCATCCACCATCGACTCTTCGTCGGGCGAAATCGCGACGTTCAGCGCGCCGAAGTAGTCCTCGAACTGCTCCAGCGTGCGCGGACCGGCGATGACCGACGAGATGATCGGGTTGGCCAGCACCCAGGCGGTGGCGAACTGGCCCGGCGTCAGCCCGCGCGACTCGGCATGGGTCTTGAGTTGCTGCGCGATCACCAGCGATTCCTCGCGGAACTCGGTCTCCATCATGCGGCGGTCGGCGCGGCCGGCGCGCGTGCCCTCCGATGGTGCCTGTCCGGGCGCGTACTTGCCCGTCAGCACGCCGCGCGCCACCGGGCTGTAGGGCACCACGCCCAGCCCGTAGTGCTCGCATGCGGGCAGGATCTCCACCTCGGGCATGCGGTTCAGCAGGTTGTAGTACGGCTGGCAGGCCACCGGGCGCGCCACGCCCAGCTCGGCGCACAGCCGCGCGATCTCGGCAATGCGCCAGCCACGGAAGTTCGAAACGGCCCAGTAGCGGATCTTGCCGCTGCGCACGAGGTCGCCCATCGCCCGCACCGGCTCTTCCAGGTTCTCGCCGGGGTAGTCGCGGTGCAGGTAGAGGATGTCGATATAGTCGGTCGCCAGCCGGCGCAGGCTGTCTTCCACCGCGCGCGTGATCCACACCCGCGAGTAGTGCGAATGGTTGGGGGCGGCCTGCATGGCGTTGCCCAGCTTGGTCGCCAGCACCCAGTCATGGCGGTCGGCGGTCAGCAGCCGGCCGACCATCTGCTCGGACCCGCCCTTGCTGTAGACATCCGCGGTGTCGATGAAATTGACGCCGTGGTCGCGCGCGCTGCCGACGATGCGGCCAGCCTCGGCCTCGTCGGTCTGGTCGGCAAACATCATGGTGCCCAGGCACAGCGCCGAAACGCGCAGGTTGCTGGTGCCAAGGCGGCGGTAAGGCATGGTGGTATCTGGCATGGCGGTTCCTTCGGTGGGCGCGGCGCGAGCCAAGGCAGCGCGCCGCGCAATATGACAGCGCAATGAAAACCGGACGGCGGACGGCTGTGACCGCAGTCCCACATTTTGCCGTGACTTTGGCAGGCTTGCCGGCGCTGGCGCAGAACAGCGCGGCAAAACCGGTGGTATTCCGGGCTTTATACTCGGCCATCTGGCGAAAGAATCGCTGGGGATTGCCCGAATATATTGCGGGTGGGGCAATGCACCCGCTTGTGAAGCGGATACTGGTGTCAAGGGGGATAACGCGCTTCGTCTGTCCGGGATATTCCGAAAACGCCACGCCGGAAGCCCCCCATCGGTTGGGGCAGAGGCCGGAAAACCAATACCGGCGCGGCTGTGCCGGCTGCAAGCCGGACCGTTATATCCGGCTGCCCGATAAGCATTTTCGCCACAATCGAACGATTTTTGACATTCGGCCGGGGTCGATTTGAGTAAAATGACGCGCGCAAATTCCCGCCCCCCTGCTCTCCACGCCGCCACTATTTTCCCGCTCGCCTCATGATTCGCCACGCCCTTCCTTTCGCTTTCGGTTGCCATTGCGCCAACCGTCAGCGCGCGTCGTCGGCCCGCCAATGCCCGGCTGGCGCGAAAGGCGGGTGGGCATGAGCGGCAATATCCGCGCAGCGGAGCACGGCGTGGCGCTTGCCTTCGGCATCCGCGCCTGGTCGGCGTGGGCCGGCGGCCTGCATGCGCCGGACGACTGGCGCGCGTGGAGCACCGCGCCGCAATTGCCGGCGGCGCCGGCCGAGCCCCCCGCCCTGCCGCAGATGGCGGCGATGCTGCGCCGGCGCCTGCCCTTGCTGGGACGCGTGGCGCTGGCGTCGGCCTATGCCTGCGCGCCGGGCGGCAGCGTGGCGGCGGCGGGGGCCGGAATCCCCGCAATTTTTGCCTCGCGCCACGGCGATACCGGCCGGCTGGTGACGATGCTGACCGAGCTGGCGGCGGGCGAAGCGCTGTCGCCGACCGCGTTCGGGCTGTCCGTGCACAATGCCATCGGCGCGGTGCGCTCGATCGACCTGGCCGATACGGCCAACCTGCAGGCGCTGTCCGCCGGCCGCGACACCGTGGAAACCGCCGTACTCGAAGCCTGCAGCCTGCTGGCCGACGGCGCGGACGAGGTCATGCTGGTCCACTATGACGAACCCGTGGCGGCGCCCTACGCCCCGTTCGCGGACGAACCCGCCTGCCTGTACAGCTGGTGCTGGCGCCTGGGCGCACCGCGCGCCGGCGAGCCGTACTACACGCTGGCGCTGGCGGACGATGCCGGCGCCACGGACGCCGCGCCACACCTGCAGCACCTGCCGCATGGGCTCGATGTGCTGCGTTTCATGCTGGCCGGCGATGCGCAGCTGCGCTATCGCGGCGAGCATGCGTGCTGGCGGTGGCAGCGCCATGGTTGAGCGGCATGGATGAGCGACATGGTTAGGCAGCTCGATCGCGCCTGGCGCGTCTGCGCCACCGGCCTGTGCTTTTCCGGCTTCGGGCTGGGCGGGCTGGTGCTGCGCGTGCTGGTGTTCCCGGTGCTGGCGCTGGCACCATGGAGCGCGGCGCGGCGCCAGCGCATCTGCAAGAACGTGATCCACTACGCGTTCCGGCTGTTCCTGTGGCTGATGTGCGCGGTGGGCGTGATCCGCTATGAAGTGCGCAACGCAGGGCGGCTGCAGCGCGAGGGACTGCTGATCGTGGCCAACCATCCGTCGCTGATCGACGTGGTGTTCCTGATCGCGCTGACGCGCCGCGCCGACTGCGTGGTCAAGGCGGGGCTGGCGCGCAACCCGTTCACGCGCGGGCCGGTGCTGGCCACCGGCTATGTGCAGAACGATTCGGGCGCGCAGATGGTGCAGGACTGCATCGCCTCGCTGCGCGCGGGCAACAACCTCGTGATCTTTCCCGAGGGTACGCGCACGCCGGCTGACGGCAACCTGCGGCTGCAGCGGGGCGCCGCCAATATCGCGGTGCGCGGCGGCTTTGCGCTGACGCCGGTGGTGATCCGCTGCGCGCCGCCCACGCTGCGCAAGGGCGAGAAGTGGTACCGCGTGCCGGTGCGCCGCCCGCGCTACGTCATCGACGTGCGCGAAGACATCGACACCCGGCTGCTGGCGAAAACCGGCGCCGACGACGCCATGGCCGTACGCGAGGTCACGCTGGCAATGACCGATTATTTTTCCAGGGAGATACGCCGTGCAGGCGCTTGAACAAGAAATCAAAGAACTGATCGTTTCGTCGTTGTCGCTGGAGGAAGTGGCGCCGGCGGACATCGACACCGACGCGCCGCTGTTTGTCGAAGGCCTGGGGCTGGACTCGATCGACGCGCTCGAACTCGGCCTGGCGCTGCAGAAGCGCTTCGGCGTCTCCATGAGCGGCGACAAGGAAGTGGTGCGCGCGCGCTTTGCCAGCGTTGCCACGCTGGCGGCGTTCGTCACCGCGCATCGTGACGGACAGGCCGCGGCCGCGACCTGATCCGACGCCTGCGCGAACCTGGTATCCGAATTTTTCAAGCTGGTAGGTGGCCATGACCCACGACGAAATCTTTGCGCGCGTTTCGGCAGTCCTGCAGGACTCCTTTGAAATCGACGCCGAACGCATCCGGCCGGAGGCCCGGCTTTACGAAGACCTGGACATCGACAGCATCGACGCGGTCGACCTGCTGGTCAAGCTCAAGCCGATGCTCGACAAGCCGCTCAAGCCCGAGCAGTTCAAATCCGTGCGCACCATCCAGGACGTGGTGCAGGCGCTGGCGCTGCTGATCGACTCCGATTCCGCCGCCACTGCTTGATGTCGCTGCGCAACTGGAGTCTGGGTGCGCTGACGCTGTGCTACCCGGTGGCGGTCTATGTCGGGCTGCAGTACTGGCCGCCGCGCGTGGTCGCGCTGCTGCTGGTGGCGCTGATGGTGCTGCGCCTGGCCGCGGTGCGCCACGCGGGCTGGCGTCCGCTGGCGCTGGCCGCGGGGGCGGCCGCGCTGGCGGTGCTGGCCTCCGGCGAAGCGATGCCGCTCAAGCTGTACCCGGCACTGGTCAACGCGGTGCTGCTGGCCGTGTTCGGCTGGAGCCTGTGGCATCCGCCCACCGTGGTGGAGCGGCTGGCGCGGCTGCGCGACCCGGACCTGCCGCCAGCCGGCGTCGCCTACACACGCAAGGTCACCGCCGCGTGGTGCCTGTTCTTCTGCGGCAATGGCGCGATCGCGCTGGCCACGGCGTGGTTTGCCAGCGACCGCGTGTGGGCGCTCTATAACGGCGCCATTGCCTACGTGCTGATCGGCGCGATGTTCGCGGGCGAGTGGCTGGTGCGCAGGCAGGTGATGGCCGGCATGCGCGGGAGCAAGCCATGAACGCGTGGACCGGAGTGCACGGCGCGATGGCCGCGCTTGCCCGCCGCGTGGCACATGGCGACCATGCCGACGCCGCCCGCCTGCTGGCGCGCGCGGCCGCATGGCGCACCGCCTTTGCCGCGGCGCCCGGCGTGCGCTGGGCCATCCATCTTGAATCGACGCAGGAATTCGCCGCCGCGCTGTTCGGCGCCTGGCATGCGGGCAAGCATGTGGTGCTGCCCGGCGATATGCGCCCGGAAACGCTGCTGGCGCTGCGCGCGCACACCGACGGCTGGGCCGGCGCACTGCCGCAGGGGTTGCAGCCGGCGCAAGACATCGATGGCAATGCCGGTGAATGGCCGCTGCTGCCGGCCGACGAGACCGCGGTCACGCTGTTCACCTCGGGCTCGACCGGCGCCCCCGAAGCCATCCACAAGCGCCTGGCGCAGCTCGATGCCGAAACCGGCGCGCTGCAGGCCGCGTTCGGCGCGCGGGTGCCGCGGCATGCCCGGCTGCTGACCACGGTGTCGCACCAGCATATCTACGGCCTGCTGTTCTGCGTGCTGTGGCCGCTGGCGGCGGGACGCGCGCTGCCGCACACGCGGCTGGCCTTCCATGAGGAAGTCGTCGCGGCCTGCGGCGACGCGCCGACCGGGTCCGTGGTGCTGATCAGCAGCCCCGCGCACCTGCGCCGCATGCCCGAATCGCTCGACTGGTCCGCCGCCCGCGCCGCCGTGTGCGCGGTGTTTTCCTCCGGCGGTCCGTTGCCGCCGGCGGCCGCCGACGACGCACTGCGCCATCTCGGCCAGTCGCCGGTCGAAGTGTTCGGCAGCTCCGAAACCGGCGGCATCGCCTGGCGCCAGCGCGCGCACCAGCAGGACCGCTGGACTGCGCTGCCCGGCGTGGCGTGGCGCCTGCAGGACGGCTTCCTGGCGGTGCGCTCGCCGCACCTGCCCACAGGCGACTGGCATCTGTGCGCGGACCGCGCCCTGGCCGACGGCGAGCACGGCTTCGTGCTGGCCGGCCGCGCCGACCGCATCGCCAAGATCGAAGAGAAGCGCGTGTCGCTGACGCGCATCGAACAGGCGCTGGCGGCCTCACCGCTGGTGCAGGACGCGCGCGTGGTGCTGGTCGACCTGGATGTCGGCACGCGCGTGGCCGCGGCCGTGGTGCTGAGCGCCGCGGGCATCGCCATGCTCGCCGACGCCGGCCGCGCCACGCTGGTCGCCGCGCTGCGCGCCAGTGTGGCCGATGCCGTCGACCCGCTCGGCCTGCCGCGCCGCTGGCACCTGGCGGCCGAAGCGCTGCCCTGCAATGCGCAGGGCAAGATCACCGAGGCGATGCTGCGCGACCTGTTCCGCCAGACGCTGCCGCGCGCGGCGTGGATCGAGTGTGGCGAGGCCTCCGCGGCGGCCATGCTCGATGTCGGCGAACACCTGGCGGTCTTCGACGGCCATTTCCCCGGCACGCCGATCGTGCCCGGCGTGGCGCAGATCGACTGGGTCATGGCGCTGGCGCCGCAGCGGCTGCCGGTGCCGCCGCGCGACCGGTTCCTGCGGCTCGACGTGCTGAAGTTCCAGGGCGTGATCCGCCCCGGCAGCCAGGTGCGGCTTGACCTGGAGTGGCTGCCGGAAAAAGCCTCGCTGGCGTTCCGGCTGACCTCGGCCGCGGGCCCGCATGCCAGCGGTCGCATCGTTTTCAGGAGCGCACATGGCTGACGCCGAGTTCCGCCCGGTAGTGCTGGTGCCGGTCTACAACCACGAACGCGCCATCGGCGCGATGGTCGATGCCATCCTGGCCCACCCGGTGCCGTGCCTGCTGGTCGATGACGGCAGCAACGCCGAATGCGCCGCGGTGCTGCGCGAGCTGGCGGCACGCCCGGACCGCCGCGTCACGCTGGTCCGGCTAGAACAGAACCTGGGCAAGGGCGGCGCCGTGATGGCCGGCTTCGAGGCCGCGTGGCGCGCTGGCTACACCCACGCGCTGCAGATCGATGCCGACGGCCAGCACGATGCCGGCTGCATCCCGGCCTTCCTCGACATGGCGCGACGCCATCCGGCGGCGATGGTGTGCGGCAACCCCGTCTACGACGCCTCGGTGCCGCGCGCGCGGCTGATCGGACGCTACCTGACCCATGTGTGGGTCTGGGTCCATACGCTGTCGTTCGCGGTACGCGATGCGATGTGCGGGCTGCGCGTCTATCCGCTGGCTGATGTGGTGCCGCTCACCCGTGCCACGCGCATCGGTCCGCGCATGGAATTCGATATCGAGATCCTGGTACGGCTGGTCTGGCGCGGCGTGCGCATCATCAACATCCCGACGCCGGTGACCTACCCCAGCGACGGCGTGTCGCACTTCCGCGTCTGGCGCGACAACCTGCGCATTACGTGGATGCATACGCGCCTCTTCTTCGGCATGCTGTGGCGCCTGCCCGTACTGGTGGGACGCAAGCTGGCATGAGCATGACCGCACCCGGCGCGGCCCCGTCCGCAAACAGCGCCAGCACCCCCGCGGCGCGCCACTGGAGCCGCATCGGCGAGGCCACCTGCGTGTGGGGCGTCTGGTGCCTGTACACGATCCACCGGCTCTTTGGGCGGCTGGCGTTCCGCGCGGTGCTGTACCCGGTGGTGACCTACTACTGGCTCGCCCACGGCGCCGCGCGCCGGGCCTCGCTCGACTACCTGCGCCGCATGCATCGCGTGACCGGCGCGCACGGGCCGCTGCCGGGCGCGCGCCATACGCTGCGCCACCTGTATGCGTTCGCCGATACGCTGCTCGACAAGCTGCTCGCCATCGGCGGCCGCTACGCGTTCGGCAACGTCACGCGCGAAGGCGCCGACGTGATGCTGCGCCAGATCGAGAGCGGCCAGGGCGGCATCATCGTCACCGCGCATATGGGCTGCCTCGAGCTGTGCCGCGTGCTGGCAAGCCATCGCGCCGGGCTGCGGCTGACGGTGCTGGTGCATACCGCGCATGCGCGGCGCTTCAACCGCATCCTGGCCCGGCTCGATCCGGCCTCGACGCTGCAGCTTTACCAGGTCGACGAGATCTCGCCCGCCACCGCGCAGGAGCTGGCCGACAAGGTCCGCGCCGGCGAGTTCGTCGCCATTGCCGGCGACCGCGCCCCGGCGCATGGCGGCCGCGCCGTCAGCGTGCCGTTCCTGGGCGCGCCGGCGCGCTTCCCGGTGGGCCCCTACGTGCTGGCCGCGCTGATGGACTGCCCGCTGTTCGCGATGGGCTGCATCCGCCACGGCGACGGCCACCTGCTGCGCTTTACCGAGCTGGCGCGCGAAGTGCGCCTGCCGCGCGCCAGCCGCGCCCAAGCCCTGACCGGCTATGCCAGCGCCTATGCCGACTGGCTCGCGCAACTGCTGGTGCTGTCGCCATACGACTGGTTCAACTTCTACGATTTCTGGGCCGACCCCGACGCCAACGCCGGGCGCGCGCGCTGAGCCGGCGATCGAAACCCACAGTGCCATGACCCCAGACCTCAGCCACGAGATCACCCTGACCCCCGCCTTCCACGACCTCGACCCGATGGACGTGGTGTGGCACGGCAACTATGTGCGCTACCTGGAGCAGGCGCGCTGCGCGCTGCTGGCGCGCTTTGACTACGACTATCCGGCCATGCGCGATTCCGGCTATGCCTGGCCGGTGGTCGACCTGCGCCTGCGCTATGTGCGCCCGCTGGTCTATGGCCAGTCAGTGACCGTGCGCGCCACCATCGTCGAGTGGGAGAACCGGCTCAAGATCGATTACCTGCTGCGCGATGCCGCCACCGGCGAGCGGCTGACCAAGGGCTATTCGGTGCAGGTGGCGGTGGACATGGGCACCGGCGAGATGTGCTACGAATGCCCGCCGGTGCTGTGGGAACGGCTGGGAGTGCAGTCATGATGCGCCGTGCCCTGCTTCTTTCGGCGCTTGCGGCTGCCGTTTGTCTGCCGGCGCTGCCGGCCCACGCCGCCGATACCCTGGGCGCCATCGCTGCACGGCTGGCCGATGCGCCGGTGATCCGCGGCCGCTTCGAGCAGAAGCGCCAGCTTGCCGGCTTCACCAATCCGCTGGTGTCGCGCGGCGACTTCGTGCTGGCGCGCGAGCGCGGGCTGGCCTGGACCACGCGCGAGCCGATCGTGTCGAGCCTGCTGGTGACGCCGAAGGAACTGGTGGTGCGCGGCGCCGACGGCCAGGTACAGCAGCGGCTGGGCGCCGACGAGCAGCCGGCCATGCGCGTGGTCGGCGAATCGATGATCGCGGTGCTGCGCGGCGACCTGTCGGCGTTGTCGGCGCGCTTTGCGCTGGATGCGAAGCTGGCCGGCAAGGACGGCTGGGCGCTGACGCTGACGCCGACCGACAGCGGCATCCGCCGCGCCTTTGCGCGCATCGAGCTGAGCGGCGACCGTTTCGTGCGCAATATCCGGCTGGAAGAAGCGGGGGGCGATGCCACCCAGATCCGATTGCTCGAGCCGGTGGCGGCGCCAAAGCTGTCCGCCGGGGAGGCGCAGCGTTTTGACTGATTCCGCCAACCGCGTTGCGCTGCGTGCCCGCGCCGGCCTGGCGGGCATGGCGCCTTGGGCCCGCGTGCTGGCGCTTGGCTGGCTGCTGTTCGTGATCGGGCTGGCGCTGCACCAGGCCAGCTTCTGGCGCAGCGCGCGCATCGATACCGACGTGATGGCGCTGCTGCCCGGCAGCGAGCGCACCGCCACCGCCGACCGCGTGCTGCGCCAGCTCGCCGACGGCGTGTCGCGCGAGATCATCGTGCTGGTCGGCGCGCCCGACTGGCAGCAGGCCAGAACGGCAGCGCAGCGCTTCGGCCAGGCCACCGGCGCGCACCCAGAGCTGCTGCGCCCGGTCGACAAGATCGCTGCCTTCGATTTCGATGCCGCGCTGGCGTTCTACCGGCCGTGGCGCGACCACCTGCTGACCGACGCGCAGCGCGCGATGCTCGGCCGCACCGATGCCGATACGCTCGCGCAGCAGGCGCTGGCGCGGCTGTACCAGTTCTCCGCCGGCACCAGCCTGTCGGGCTGGTCCGCCGATCCGCTCGGGCTGTGGCAGGGCTGGTGGCTGTCGCGTGCCGACCTGACCCGCGTGCGCGAGCGCGACGGGCTGGCCGCGTTCTCGGCCGAAGGCATGCACTGGGTGCTGCTGAGCTACCGCATCAGCAAACCCGCGTTCTCGGTCAGTGGCGACACCGACTACGGCGACCTGCTGGCCCAGGCCAGCGCCGGCGCGCGCCAGGGTCAAGACGCGGTGCGCGTGGTGATGGCCGGCATCCCGCTGCATGCCGAGGCCGCGGCGGCGCAGGCCAGTTTCGAGGTGAACGTGATCGGGCTGGGCTCGCTGGCGGCGGTGCTGCTGCTGGTGTGGCTGGCGTTCCGCTCGCTGCGCCCGATCGTGCTGGTGGCGCTGTCGCTGCTGATCGGCACCGCGGCGGCGATCTCGGTGACCGCCGCCGTGTTCGACCGCGTCCACCTGATCACGCTGGTGTTCGGCGCCAGCCTGGTGGGCGTGGCCGAGGACTACGGCATCCATTACTTCGTGACGCGGCAGGCCGATGGCCGGCGCACGCCGGCGGGCGTGATGCGCCGGCTGCTGCCGGGCATGACGCTGGCGCTGTCGACCAGCGTGGTCGCTTACCTGGCGCTGGGTATCGCGCCATTCCCGGGGCTGAGGCAGATGGCGCTGTTCTCGGCGGTGGGCCTCGTTGCCGCGTTCCTGACCGTGGTGCTGTGGTTCCCGCTGCTGGACCGCGGCCGCTTGCGCCCGACGCGCCTGTCGTCGTGGCTGGCCGACAGCCTGGCGCGCTGGCCGCGCGCCCGCGCCGATCGCCGCACGCTGGTGCTGGCGGCGTTGCTGGCGGCGTTTATCGTGCCGGGCCTGCTGCAAGTGAAAGTGGTCGACGACGTGCGCCAGTTGCAGAGCTCGCCGCCCGCGCTGATCGACGCGCAGCGCACCGCCGGCCGCCTGCTCGGCAGCCCGAGTCCCGCACAGTTCCTGCTGGTGCGCGGCAAATCCGCCGACGAGGTGCTGCAGCGCGAAGAGGCGGCCAAGGCGGCGCTGGCTGGCATTATGGCGGATGGCGGCATCGACGGCTTTGTCGCGCTGTCCGACTGGGTGCCCTCGGCGGCACGCCAGCGCGCCGACGCGGCGCTGGCATCGAAGCTGGAGGCGCAGGTGCGCGAGCGCGTTGCGCAGGTGACCGGCAACGCCGCCAGCCCCGCTGCCGGCGCGGACATGGCGGCACCGGACGATGTGCTGACCTTGCCGGTATGGCTGGCCCACCCGGTCTCGGAAGCGCTGCGCCACCTGTGGGTGGGCCGCGAAGGCAAGGACGGCGATTACGCCAGCGTGATGCTGCTGCGCGGCCTGGACGATCCCAAGACGATGCCGAAGGTGCAGACCGCCGTGGCTGGCGTGGCGGGCGTCGAATGGGTCGACCGGGTGGCAGACCTGTCAGGCTTGCTGCACCATTACCGCGTGCTGATGACCTGGCTGCTGCTGGCCGGTGCCGCCGCCGTCGCGGTGCTGCTGGCGTGGCGCTACGGCCGCGCGTCCTGGCGCGCGCTGGTGCCGACGCTGCTGGCGGCGCTGTTCAGCGTGGCGCTGCTGGGCTGGCTGCACGTGCCGCTGCAACTGTTCCCGGTGCTGGCGCTGGCGCTGTTGCTGGGCGTGGGCGTCGACTACGGCATCTTCCTGCTGGAGCATCCCGGCGACGGTGTCTCGTGGACGGCGATCGTGCTGGGCGCCGCCAGCACGCTGCTGGCCTTCGGCTTGCTGGCGCTGTCGTCAACGCCGGCGCTGCATGCGTTCGGCGTCACCATGCTGGCCGGCGTCGGCGCGGTGTGGGTGTTGTCGCCGTGGTTACGGCCGCTGGCGCCGCAAGGAAATTCGCATGACGGGCAGCGTCACGAGCCTGTTCCCGTCATCTCGCAGTCCCTGAGTATTGAGAGTTGAGCTAATGAAAACGGAAACCACGGATGTCGTCATCATCGGCGCCGGGCCTGCGGGCTCGGTCGCTGCCGGTTTGCTGCGCAAGCACGGGATCCCGGTGCTGGTGATCGAGAAGGAGACGTTCCCGCGCTTTTCGATCGGCGAAAGCCTGCTGCCGCAGAGCATGGCCTATATCGAAGAGGCCGGCATGCTGCGCGCGGTGGTGGAAGCGGGCTTCCAGTACAAGAACGGCGCCGCGTTCTCGCGCGGCACGCAGCAGACCGAGTTCGACTTCCGCGAGAAGTTCTCGCCGGGCTGGGGCACGACCTACCAGGTGCAGCGCGCGCGCTTTGACGACGTGCTGATCCGCGAGGCCGCGCGCCAGGGCGCGGAAGTCCGTTTTTCGCACCTGGTCGAGAACGTCGACGTCAGCGGCGCGCAGCCCGAGGTCACCGCGCGCGCGCCGGATGGCAGCCAGTACACGGTACGCGCGAAGTTCCTGCTCGACGCCTCCGGCTTCGGCCGCATCCTGCCGCGGCTGCTCAAGCTGGAATCGCCCTCCGGCTTCCCGGTGCGCAGCGCGATCTTCACCCACGTGGAAGACCGCATCGCGCCCGGCGCGTTCGACCGCAACAAGATCCTGATCAGCGTGCATCCGGAGCACAAGGACGTCTGGTACTGGACCATCCCGTTCTCCGACGGCCGCTGCTCGCAGGGCGTGGTGGCGGAGAAAGCCTTCCTGGATCGCTACACCGGCACGGAGACCGAGCGCCTGCAGGCGCTGGTGGCCGAGGAGCCGGGCCTGAAGAAGCTGCTCGCCAACGCGCAGTGGGATACCCCGGCGCGCCAGATCGCGGGGTATTCGGCCAACGTGAAATCGCTGTGGGGCAACGGCTATGCGCTGCTCGGCAATGCCGGCGAGTTTCTCGACCCCGTGTTCTCGTCCGGCGTCACCATCGCCTTCAAGTCGGCCAGCCTGGCGGCGCAATGCCTGGTGCGCCAGCTTGCCGGCGAGACCGTGGACTGGGAGAAGGAATTCGCGCAGCCGCTCAAGGCCGGCGTCGATTGCTTCCGTGTCTTTGTCGAGGCCTGGTACGAAGGCCGCTTCCAGAAGCTGATCTTCCACCCCAATGCCACCCCGGAAATCCGCAACATGATCTCCGCGATCCTGGCCGGCTATGCGTGGGACCGCAACAACCCCTTCGTCGCCGAGCCGCGCCGCCGGCTGGCGGTGCTGGAAGAATTCTGCAACGTCTGATGCGCCGTCTTACCTTGTCCGCGCTGGCGTTGTCCGCTGCCCTGGCAGCGGGCTGTGCCGCGCCGGGGGTCGCCCCGGGGGTCGCGCCAGACACCGCCGCGCCGCAAGCCAGCGCGACGGCGCTGCTGCGCCTGCCGCCGGCGTCGCTGCAACGTGACTTGAAGCTGCAGCAGCACATTACCGTCGAGTTCCAGATGCAGGGACGCACCGAGCGCCGCGAGCTGATGGCATTGCTCGAAGCCGATGCCGCGCACACGCGGCTGGCCGCCGTGGCCGGCGGGCAGGTGCTGGCGCGGCTCGACTGGGACGGCACGAAGCTGCAGGTATCGCGCTCGCCGTGGGCGCCGGCGGAACTGCAGCCCGAGCGCATCCTGAGCGACCTGCAGTTGTCGCTGTGGCCCGCCGAGGCGATCCGCGCCGCATTGCCGTCCGGTTGGAGCTTCGACGCGACGCCCGCGCTGCGCCGGTTGCGCCAGGGCAGCGAGACCGTCGCCGAGATCCGCTTTCCGGATGCCGCCACCACGCTGTTCGTGCAGCACCGCGACGGGTATCGGCTGACGATCCGCAACCTTCCCGCGCAAGGCGGTGCGGCATGACGGCATTCCTCAACACGGTGGGAATCCGCTGCGCGCTCGGACGCGGACAGGACGCGGTGCGCGCGGCGATGTGGCAGGCAGACGCCCCGATGGCAGGCGAGGTCACCGACCGCTACAGCCCCGGCCGCGACTTGCTGCTGGGCACGGTCGGCGATCTCGCCGATATCGCAGCGCCGGCACATACCGGTCCACGCCATCGCAGCCGCAACAACGCCATGCTGCTCGATGCGCTGGCGCAGGTACGCGCGGCGGTGGACGGCGCGATCGCGCGCGTCGGCCCCGCGCGCGTGGCGGTGGTGATGGGCACCAGCACTTCCGGCATTCGCGAAGGCGAGCTGGCCATCGAGGCGCGCATGCGCCACGGCGCGTTGCCGCAGGACTACCATTACGGCCAGCAGGAACTGGGCTCGCCCGCGAGCTTTCTGGCCGGCACCCTCGGCACAACCGGCCCGGCCTACACCATCTCCACCGCATGCTCGTCGAGCGCCAAGGCACTGGCCGCCGGCGCACGGCTGCTGCGGCATGGGCTTGCTGACGTGGTGCTCGCGGGCGGTGTCGATACGCTGTGCGCGTTTACCGTCGCCGGTTTCTCCGCACTGGAATCCGTCAGCGCCGCGCGCTGCAATCCGCTGTCTGCCAACCGCAACGGCATCAACCTGGGCGAGGGCGCGGCGCTGTTCCTGATGTCGCGCGGAGCCGGTCCGGTGCGGCTGGCCGGCTGGGGCGAATCGTCGGATGCCTATCACGTGTCCGCGCCCGATCCGCACGGCAAGGGCGCGCGCCTGGCGATGCGGCAGGCGCTGGCGCGTGCCGGCATCGGCGCGGATGCGATCGATTACATCAACCTGCACGGCACCGCGACACCGGCCAACGACGTGATGGAAGCGCTGGCGGTGGCCGACGTGCTCGGGCACGCGGTGCCGGCCAGCTCGACCAAGCCGCTGACCGGCCACACGCTCGGCGCGGCCGGCGCGATCGAAGCCGCACTGATGTGGCTGACGCTCACCGGCAACCCGCACGGCAAGCTGCCGCCGCACTGGTGGGACGGCGCGGCCGATCCCGCGCTGCCGCCGCTGCAGGTCGCCGGCCCCGGCAGCGCGCTGGGCCGCGCGCCGCGCTACGTGATGTCCAATTCGTTCGCCTTTGGCGGCAGCAACTGCGTGCTGGTGCTGGGGGAGGGATAACGACATGCAAGACCTGCAAACCCTGCCCCCCGTCGCCGAAGTGGTGCCCCACGGCGGCGCCATGCTGCTGCTCGATGCACTGCTGCAGGCTGACGACGCGGGCTGCACCGCGCGCGCGACGGTGCGCGCCACGCAGCTCTTTGTCGATGCGGCCGGCATGCCAGGCTGGGTCGGCATCGAATACATGGCGCAGGCCATCGCCGCATGGGCTGGCGTGCGCGAGCGCCGCGCGGGGCGCCCACCCGGCATCGGCTTCCTGCTGGGCTCGCGCCGCTATGAATGCGATGTGCCGGCCTTCCCCATCGGCAGCGAGCTGACCATTGCCGTGCGGGCCGAACTGACCGGCGACAACGGCCTCGGCCAGTTCGCCTGCCGGCTGGCGCTGGATGGCCGCGAGGTCGCCCGCGCCAATGTCTCCGTCTTCCAGCCTGCGGATGCGCAGGCGTTTCTGCAAGGACAACAAGCATGACCAATCCGACCGTGCTGGTCACGGGCTCGTCCCGCGGCATCGGCCGCGCCATCGCCCTGCGGCTGGCCCGCGACGGCTATGACGTAGTGGTGCACTGCCGCGCCAGCCGCGACGAGGCCGACTCCGTCGCCGACGCGGTGCGCGCCTGCGGCCGCAAGTCCCGTGTGCTGTGCTTCGACGTGGCGCGGCGCGAGGAAGCCGCCGCCGTGCTGCTGGCCGACATCGCCGCGCATGGCTGCTACTACGGCGTGGTGTGCAACGCCGGCCTGGCCCGCGACGCGGCCTTCCCCGCCATGAGCGGCGCCGAGTGGGACGAGGTCATCCACACCAACCTGGACGCGTTCTACAACGTGCTCAACCCGGTGGTGATGCCGATGGTGCAGCGGCGCCAGCCTGGCCGCATCGTCACGCTGTCGTCGGTGTCGGGGCTGGTGGGCAACCGCGGCCAGGCCAACTACAGCGCCGCCAAGGCCGGCATCATCGGCGCCACCAAGGCGCTGGCGATCGAGCTGGCCAAGCGCGCCATCACCGTCAACTGCGTGGCGCCCGGCCTGATCGACACCGACATGGTCGACCAGCACGTGCGCGACGAAGCGCTGCGGATGATTCCGGCGCGGCGCCTGGGCACGCCTGATGAGGTCGCGGCCACGGTGGCGTTCCTGATGTCGCCCGATGCGGGCTATATCACGCGGCAGGTGATTTCGGTCAACGGAGGGATGTTCGGGTGAAGCGCGTCGTCGTGACTGGAACCGGCGCGATCTGCGCGCTGGGCAATGACTGGGCCACGGTGCGCAGCACCCTGGCGTCGGGCCGCAGCGCGGTGGTGCGCATGCCTGACTGGGAAGACATCAAGGGCCTGAACACGTTGCTGGGCGCGCCCGTGCCACCGCTGGAGTTGCCGCAGCACTACACGCGCAAGCTGACGCGTTCGATGGGCAAGGTGGCACTGATGTCGGTGCTGGCCAGCGAAGCCGCGTTGCAGGACGCCGGCCTCGCGGGCGACCCGCTGGTGAACAGCGGCAAGCTCGGCGTCGCCTACGGCTCGTCCACCGGCACGCCGGAGGCAGTGGCCGACTTCGGCCGCATGCGCAGCGAGCGCACGACCGAGGACATCAGCGCGACCACCTATATCCGCATGATGCCGCACACCACGGCCGTCAATATCGGCGTGTTCTTCGGCATCACCGGCCGCATCGTCACCACGTCCAGCGCCTGCACCTCCGGCAGCCAGGGCATCGGCTACGCCTACGAGGCGATCCGCAGCGGCCGCCAGGTGGCGATGCTGGCAGGCGGCGCGGAAGAGCTCGATGCCACCGAGGCGGCCGTGTTCGACACGCTTTTTGCCACCAGCACCTGCAACGACACGCCGCAGGCCACGCCACGCCCGTTCGACAGCGCGCGCGACGGCCTGGTGCTGGGCGAAGGCGCGGGCACGCTGGTGCTCGAAGAGCTTGAGCACGCGCAGGCGCGCGGCGCGCGCATCCTGGCCGAGCTGGTCGGCTTCGGCACCAACAGCGACGGTGCGCACGTGACGCAGCCCAAGGCCGAGACCATGGCCGTGGCGATGCGGCTGGCGCTGGAAGATGCGGGCCTTGAGCCGGGGCGCATCGGCTATGTCAACGCGCACGGCACCGCCACCGACCACGGCGACATCGCCGAATCGCATGCCACGCATGCCGTGTTTGGCCCCGCGATGCCGGTCAGCTCGCTCAAGAGCTACATGGGCCATACGCTGGGCGCCTGCGGCGCGCTGGAAGCGTGGATGACCATCGAGATGATGCGCGACGGCTGGTTCGCGCCCACGCTCAACCTCAGCACGCCCGACCCGCGCTGCGCGCCGCTCGACTACATCATGGAAACGCCGCGCCAGCTCGACGTGGAGTACGTGATGAGCAACAACTTCGCTTTTGGCGGGATCAACACCTCGCTGGTGTTCCGTCGCTGGGAAGACTGAAGTCCTTTATAGATTGACAACCAACAACAAAGGAAGGTCTATGAAATCCGCTCTCTCTGTCGTTGCCATGACCCTTTGCGCTGGCGCCCTGCTGTCGGCTCCCGCGCACGCGCGCGATACCAAGTACATGCTGCCGATGCAGGAAGTCCTGAACATGCCGGAGGCCAAGGAAAAGCTGGACGATTCCTTCCGCTTCTACCTGTCCGGCCAGAAGACGCCGAAGGTGCTGCAGCGCATGGAGTCGGGCGTCTCCAACCGCAAGACCAACGGCGTAGGCAAGAGCGATGAAGAAGGCTGCCGCTGGGCCGCGCTGTCGGCGCTGATCGCGCTGCAGGAGACGGCCAAGGCGCAGGGTGCCAATGCGGTGGTCGACATCGTCAGCTACTACAAGAAGAACGAGGTCGCCAGCCCGACCGACTACGAGTGCCACGCCGGCGCCGTGGTGGTGGGCGTTGCGCTCAAGGGCACCTACGCCAAGGTGGCGCAGTAATGACGACCTGGCTGCGCCTTGGGTGCGTGACCGACCTTGCCGCGCACGCACCCGAGGCGCAGTCGTGGATGACCGAGGGCGAGCTGGCACGGCTGGCGGCGATGCAATCGGCGCGGCGGCGCGGACAGTTCGTCGCCGGCCGCTGGCTCGCGCGCACGCTGCTGGCCGAAGCCTTTGGCGGCGTGTGGCAGGCGTGGACGCTGACGGGCGGCGCCGACGGGCCGCCGGTGGCTGCCGGGCCGGTTCCTGCGAGCCTGTCGATTTCGCACAGCGGTGACCTCGTCGCCTGCGCCGTGAGCGCGGCTGCGCTCGGGCTCGATCTCGAACCGTGCCGCGCGCGCAAGGAACTGGACGCCCTCTACGGCGCGATCACGACCGACGCCGAACGCGTCACGCTGGCCAGCCACATCGCCGCTCCCGCGGACACCGTGCACAGGTTTGCGCACGCGTGGACGCTGAAGGAGGCGGCACTGAAGCGGCACGGTGGCGGCCTGTTTGCGACCATGCTGGGCCATGCGCTCGGTATCGAGGCGGCATCCGGCGCGCACGACGCAAACGCCTGCACGTGGCTGCACGATGGCCATGTGCTCGCGCTCTGTGCCGACGACCTGCGCGCAGTGACCGCGCCCGGGATGCCCCTTCCCCGCTACTGGCGGCTCGTGCCATCCGGCACCGCGCCGCAGCCATGACGAATGCCTGAACCGATGTCTGAACATTTTGCCTCCGATGCCGCCCATACCGCCACGTCAGTGGTCTTTGACGGCACGCCCCTGAGCATCGAAGCGGTGACCGCGCTGGCGCACCGCCGCGCCGGCGCCGTGCTGTCCGATGCGCCGGCCTTCCGCGCCCGCATCACGCGCGGCATGGCTTTCCTGGACCGGCTGCTGCAGGAGGACGGCCGCGTCTACGGCGTCACCACGGGCTACGGCGATTCATGCGAGACCACGGTGCCGGTCGCGCGCGCCTACGAGCTGCCGGTGCACCTGTACACCTTCCATGGCTGCGGGCTGGGCCGGCTGCTGGACGCTGACGAAACCCGCGCGGTGCTCGCCGCGCGGCTGGCCTCGCTGTGCCAGGGCTATTCGGCGGTGAGCCCCGCGCTGCTGGAACAACTGGCCGCGTTCCTCGCCCATGACGTGCTGCCGTGCATTCCCGCCGAGGGCTCGGTCGGTGCCAGCGGCGACCTGACGCCGCTGTCGTATGTCGCCGCGGCACTGTGCGGCGAGCGCGAGGTCGTGTACCAGGGCCGCCGCCAGCCCGCCGCCGAAGCGCTGGCCGCGATCGGGCGCGAGCCGCTGCGGCTGCGCCCCAAGGAAGCGCTGGCCATCATGAACGGCACCGCGGTAATGACCGGGCTCGCCTGCCTGGCGTGGCAGCGCGCCGCCAATCTGGCGAAGCAGGCCGCCACGCTGACCGCCGCCGCGGTGGCCGCGGTGGACGGCAACCCCTACCACTACGACGCGGCGCTGTTCGACGCCAAGCCGCATCCCGGCCAGAAGCGCGCCGCGCAGCGCATCCGCCAGCTATTGGGCGACTCGCGCGCGCCGCGCCACGCCAACCGGCTACAGGACCGCTATTCGCTGCGCTGCGCGCCGCATGTGATCGGCGTGCTGGAAGACGCGCTCGACTGGTCGCGCCGCTGGATCGAGACCGAGCTGAACAGCGCCAACGACAACCCGCTGGTCGAACCTGACGAAGAGCGGCTGCTGCACGGCGGCCACTTCTACGGCGGGCATATCGCCTTTGCCATGGACGCGCTCAAGACCGCCGTCGCCAGCGTGGCCGACCTGATGGACCGCCAGCTCGCCACGCTGGTCGACCCGCGCTACAACAACGGGCTGCCGGCCAACCTGTCCGGCGCCACCGGTGCCGATGCGCCGCTGAACCACGGCCTGAAGGCGGTGCAGATCGGCGCCTCGGCATGGACCGCCGAGGCGCTCAAGCACACCATGCCGGCCACCGCGTTCTCGCGCTCGACCGAATGCCATAACCAGGACAAGGTCAGCATGGGCACCATCGCCAGCCGCGACTGCCTGCGTGTGCTGGAACTGAGCGAGCAGGTGGCGGCCGCGATGCTGGTCGCGGTGCGCCAGGGCATCGCGCTGCGTCTGCGCACCGGCTACACGCTGCCGCAGCCGCTGCGGGCGCTGGCCGAGCGGCTGGAAGCGGAAATCCCGCTGATCGTGCAGGACCGCGCGCTCGAACCCGAGCTGCGCCGGCTGGTGCAGGAAGTGCGGCAAGCAAAGTGGTGTGCAAAGTGATGAGCGCCAGGAGAACGGCACGATGAACGCAGTCAATGTCTTTTTCCTGCAGGCGATGCTGGTGGTCGCGCTGCCCTACCTGCTATGGCGCGGCGCCGGGCTGCAATCGGTGTTCCCGCTGGTGGGCATACAGGTCCTCGCCGGCATCTTGCTGGGCCCGTCGGTGTTCGGACAGCTTGCGCCGCAAGGCTGGACCGCGCTGTTCGGCCCCGACCACCTGCCGATGCTGTCCGGGCTGCAGTGGCTGGCGGTGACGCTGTTCTGCTTCCTGACCGGCCTGCACCTGCGCGAGGGCGGCGTGCCGGCACAATGGCGCGCCACCCTGCAGATCTCGCTGGGCAGCATCGCGGTGCCGTTCGCACTCGGGGCCGTGGCGGGGTGGTGGATGTTGAGCGCCGGCTGGCCGGTTGCCGGTGAGCGGGCCGACCCCTACTGGTTTGCCTGTGCCATCGGCATCAGCACCGCCGTCACGGCGCTGCCGGTATTGGGGGCGGTGTTGCGCGAGATGCGGCTGACCGGCACCAACCTCGGCCAGCTGGCGCTGCGCTGCGCGGCGGTGAACGATGGATGGGTGTGGCTGTTTCTGACGCTGTTGCTGCTGCAGCAAGGCGGCCAGGAAGGCGCCGGTGCGCTTGCGGTCGCCGCGCGCGCCGGTGCCTACCTGGCATTGATGTTTGGCGTCGTGCGGCCCGCGCTGGCCTGGCTGCTGCGCCGTCGCGAACCGGAGACCGAGCTGTTGCTGGCGATCGCGCTGTTCCTGGTGCTGGCGTCGGCATTCCTTGGCGAGTTGGCTGGCCTGCACCATGTGATGGGCGGCTTCGTCGCCGGACTGGTGTGGCCTTCGCAAGCGGCGCAGCGCGTGCGCCAGCAACTGGAGCCGATGACGGTGGTGGTGCTGCTGCCGTTCTTCTTCCTCGCCGCCGGGCTGCGCACCGAGATCTCGCTGCAGGAGCCGATGGCGCTGTGGATCGCGGCGCTGTCGCTGGCAGTGGCCATTGCCGGCAAGATGGCCGGCGTCGCGCTTCCCGCGCTGCGCGCGGGCATGGGCTGGCACCAGTCGCTGGCCCTGGGTGCGCTGCTGCAGACCAAGGGGCTGGTCGAGCTGGTGGTGCTGACGGTGTTGCTGGACGCGCGCATCATCAGCACGACCGCTTTCTCCGGGCTGTTGCTGATGGCACTGGCCAGTACGCTGCTGGCGCGGCCGCTGACACTGTTGGTGGCGCGGGGGCGGTTGCACTGATCGCCCGCGCTACGCACCTTATACAGCCGTGAACCCCGGCAAGCGCACGATCTCCGCAGCAAGGAAATCCAGCAACACCCGCACCCGCGCCGGCTGGTAGCGGCGCGACGGGTACACCAGAAAGGCCTCCTGCGCGGGGGCGCTCCAGCGCGGCAGCACGCGCCGCAGCGCGCCGCTGTCGAGCAGGTCCTGCACCAGCCAGGCCGGCGTCAGGCCGAAGCCGGTCCCCGCCAGGAAACTCTCGCGCATCGCCAGCGAGTTGTTGACGCGGTAGCGGCACGGCGCGCTGACCAGCGCCTGGCCGCCGGGGCCGTCGAGCACGATATCGTCGCCGGCGGCCAGCCACGTGAAGCGCAGGATCTGGTGGCGGGCCAGGTCCGCGGGCTGGCGGATGCGCGGGTGTTGTGCGAGGTAGCCGGAAGCGGCCACCAGCATCCGCGGCGACACCGCGATGCGGCGCGCAATCACATTAGGCGGCAGCGTCGCGCCGAGCCGCACCGCGACATCGACGCCCTCCTCCACCAGGTCGACGAAGCGGTCGTCGAACAGCAACTCCACCTCCACCTCCGGATAGCGCTGCTGGAACGCCAGCACCAGCGCATTGAGCCGCAGTACGCCGAAGCTTGCCGGCGCGCTGATACGCACGTGGCCGGCGGGGTGGTCGGACAGGCCGCGTGCGTCGCTGACCGCTTCGCCGTACTCGTCCAGCACACGGCGTGCGCGCTCGTAGAAGCGCCGGCCCGCTTCGGTCGGCGACAGGCTGGTAGTGCTGCGCTCCAGCAGCCTGACGCCCATGTCGTGTTCCAGCGCCGCCACGATCTTGCTGATGGTGGGCTGGGTCGATTGCTGCTCGCGCGCCACGGCCGACAGGCTGCCCAGCTCCACTGCGCGCACGAAGACCTGCATCGCCCTGATGGTGTCCATTCCTCTCTCCGGGCAGCCCATTCGTTATTGGAATGAGCGATATGCCATTGTGCATGCTACCCGGCACAATCGGAATACCCTAACTTTGGCCTGTCCCGGCGCCGATGCCGGCCAATGTCCCGAGGCCAGATCCCATGTTTCCAGTCCGTATCCTGCGCAGCCTGTCTGCCGCTGCCCTTTCCGCTGCCGTGGCTGGCATGGCCATGCCGGCGCTTGCCAATCCTCTGCAAGACCCATCCTGGCTGACCAGCTGGATGGCCAGCCAGCAGCCGGTATGGCAGCCCGGCGAGCAACCGTTGCCGACCGGCGTGCCTGCGCATCTGGCGGGGCAGACGCTGCGGCAAGTGGTGCGGCTCAGTGTTGGCGGTGCGCGCGTGCGCGTGGTGCTGTCAAATGCCTATGGCAAGCAGCCCGTCACGGTAGGCGCGGTGCAGTTGGCGCGCCACACGGGCGGCGGCCGTGTCGATGCATCGCACGGACGCGCCGTAACCTTTGACGGCGGCGCGTCCGTCACCATCCCGGCCGGAGCCACCGTGGCCAGCGACCCGATTGCGTTCGATGCTGCTCCGCTCGGCGAACTGGCCGTCAGCCTCTACCTGCCGCAGCGCACCGGGGTCGAGTCGTTTCATTGGGACGGGCGCCAGACCGCATGGCTTGCAGCCGGCAACGCGACGGCGCAGGCCGCGCTGCCGCGGCCGGAGACCTTCAGCGCCCGCATCCTGCTGAGCGAACTGCAGGTCGATGCGCTACCGCATGCCGCCGCCGTGGTCGCCATCGGCGATTCGATCACCGAAGGCAACGGGTCCACGCCGGACACCAACCGCCGCTGGCCGGACGTGCTGGCACAGCGCCTGGCGGAAGACGGCGTGGCCGTGCTCAACGCCGGCATCTCCGGCGCCCGGCTGCTGCGCGACGGCATGGGCGCGTCCGCGCTGGCGCGGCTCGATCGCGACGTGCTGAGCCAGCCGCATCTGCGCGCTGTGATCGCGGCAATCGGCATCAACGATATTGCCTGGCCCGGCTCGACCTTTGCACCCGCCGATGGCGTGCCGCAAGCCGCCGAGTTGATCGACGGATACCGCCGCCTGATCGCGCGTGCGCATGCGCGCGGCGTGCGTGTGATCGGCGCCACCATCACGCCGTTTGCCGACGCGCTGCGCGATACGCCGATCCGCGGCTATGACGGCCCCGGCAAGGAAGCGGTGCGGCTCGCGGTCAATGACTGGATCCGCCATGGCGGCGAGTTCGATGCGGTGGTGGATTTCGATGCAGCGGTGCGCGATCCTGCGCGGCCGGAGGCGATGCTACCTTTGTTCGACAGCGGCGACCACCTGCATCCCGGCGATGCCGGCTATCGCGCCATGGCGGCGCGGATCGATGCGGCTTTGCTAAACAAGCCGGTGCGCGGCAAGGCGGATGTACGGGCCGATTGAAGGCGCCTGCGCTCAGTCCCGATCGGGGGCGCCAGGCGGGAAGAGCGGCCGGTACGGACGCGCCTCATCCACTGCGCGCGCGAACGCGGGCCGGGCGAGCAGCCGGCTGCGATAGGCGCGTACGTTGGCGCAGTGCTCGGGGATGGGATGTACCCAGTCCGCATAGAACAGCGACGGCGCCGCCGCGCAATCAGCCAGCGTGAAGTCGCTGCCCGCGGCCCATTCGCGGCCAACCAGCGTCTGCTCCAGCCACGCATACGCGCTCTCCAGCAGCTTGCGTGCATCGGCCACGCCAAAGGGGTCGCGCTGCTCCGGTTGGCGGATGTAGTCGAACACGATGCGCTGCATCGGCGTCATCACGTACTGGTCGAAGAAGCGGTCCAGCAGGCGTACCTCCAGCGCTGCGTCGGGGGATTCGGGCAGCCATCGCACCGGGCCGCGATGATGGATGTCCAGGTACTCGATGATGATGCTGGATTCGAGCACGGTCCGATCGCCATCGACCAGCACCGGCATCCGTTTGAGCGGCCATAGCTCGGCATGCTCGGCCTGGTTCTGCGCGTGTTCCGGCGACAGCATGCGGAATTCGAACGGGATTGCGTTCTCGTACAGCGCGAGCAGGACTTTCTGGCAGTAGGAAGAGAACGGGTGGGCGTAAAGGTGCATCGTGGTCTCCTGCTGATCTCAAGCGGATGTCTTATCGAATGAGCAAAGGCTGCACTTCGTCGATGCGCCGGCCCTCACCCCAACCCTCTCCCGCAGGCAGGAGAGGGAGCAAACAGCCAGGCGTCGCAAGCTCTAACGCGCGTCGATATTGCCACCGCCTGCCCTCTACGCCGGCACCTCGCATCCACGCAACGCGTTGTGTTGCTGCCACGCCATCATTCCGCCGCAGCAAAACGATCAGTCGCAGCAATCAACTGATCCAGAATCCCCGGCTCCGTCCACGCATGGCCGGCACCTTCGATCAAATGGAAATCGGCCTTGGGCCACGCCTGGTGCAGCGCATAGGCATAGCGCACCGGGCACGGCATGTCATAGCGGCCGTGCACGATAACGCCGGGGATATCGGCCAGCTTGTGCGCGTCGCGCAGCAGTTGCCCGTCTTCGAGCCAGCAGCGGTGGGTGAAGTAATGATTCTCCAGCCGCGCGAAGGCCAGCGCAAAATGTCCGTCGGCATGCTTGGCGCTATTGTCCGCGTCGGGCAGCAGCGTGATGGTTTCCCCCTCCCACACGCTCCACGCGCGCGCCGCTTCCACCTGCTTGTCCTTGTCCTCACCAGTCAGCAGCTTGCGATACGCGGCCATCATGTTGCCCCGCTCGGCCTCAGGAACCGGCGCCTGGAAGCGCTCCCACTGCTCGGGGAACATCTCCGACACGCCGTACTGGTAGTACCAGTCCAGCTCCGCCTGCGACACCGTGTAGATGCCGCGCAGCACCAGCTCACTGACGCGCTGCGGGTGCTTTTGCGCATACGCCAGCGCCAGCGTCGAACCCCACGAGCCGCCGAACACCAGCCAGCGTTCCACACCTGCCAGTGCACGCAGGCGCTCGATATCGTCCACCAGATGCCAGGTGGTATTGGCTTCCAGCCCGGCATGCGGCGTCGATCGACCGCAGCCGCGCTGGTCGAACAACAGCACGTCATAGCGCGCCGGATCGAACAGCCGCCGATGGTCCGCCGAGATCCCGCCACCCGGCCCGCCGTGCAGGAACACCGCGGGCTTGGCGCCCGGCGTGCCCACGCGTTCGTAGCAGATGACATGGCCGTCGCCGACATCCAGCGTGCCGGTTTGATAGGGCTCGATTTCGGGATAGAGGGTGCGCAGGGCGGACATGAGTGCGGGTTTCCGGAAGTCGGGATGCAACAGTGTACGCCGGTGGCGTGGATCATCGACCCAGCGTTGCAGGTCGGTTGGCGCGGGGATTGGCTTCACCAGACGATATGCATGCAAGCCTTGCTCAAAGTTGCGTAACGCTACACAGCATCGACTGCCGCCGTCCAGGGAGGACTGCGTGACTGCAGCCCGGGCGACAAGCAGGCGCGAAGTTCGAGGCGCAAAAAAAAGGGTTCTTCGCAGAAAACCGTGGCCCGAAAGAGCACATTTTGTATGCTGATGTCTGTTTCTTCAGGTATCAGGGGGATGTGTGCTGGATCGCAAGACG
>NZ_JBEFLI010000064.1:0-42997 GCF_040578825.1 Cupriavidus necator
GCACCCGCCCCTGTCGCGGCCCCCCCGCGCGCGGTCGGCATCGGCGAAATCCAGTGTCCGCCGCCGCAGCCGAAGTATCCTTCCCAGTCGCGCCGCATGGGCGAGACCGGCAAGACCGTGGTGCGGCTGACCACCGACGAATCCGGCAGGGTCGTCAAGGCCGCGGTGGTATCGTCGAGCGGTTCGTCGCGCCTGGACCAGGCCGCGGTGGAAGCCGTACAGGCGATGCGCTGCCAGCCCTACATGGACAATGGCCGTGCCGTTGCCGTCACGGCACAGCAGCCGATCACCTTCGAACTGAACTGATTCACTGAACTGATCGCGCGATTCGATTTCTGATCTCTGATCCGACCCAACCCAAGCGAATAACTCACCAGGAACCAACAAATGCAGGACCTCGGACTTACCCACCTCTGGGCGCAAGGCGACTTCGTCATGCGTGCGACCGCCATCATTCTGCTGGTCATGTCGCTCGCCTCTTGGATCGTGATCCTTACCAAGGCGTGGGATCTGGTCCGCCTGAAGAAAATGGCGCAAGGCGCCGAGAAGCGCTTCTGGCACTCCGACGACTTCGACCACGCGCTCGAAACCCTTGGCGCCAGTGACGCCAACCCCTTCCGCACGCTGGCCATCGCCGGCAAGGAAGCCGCCCAGCACCACCGTGCCAGCCAGCCGCAGCTGCACGACGTGATGGATATCTCCGACTGGCTGACCCGCTCGCTGAAGAGCTCGATCGACGATTCGGTGGCGCACATGCAGTCGGGCCTGGCGGTGCTGGCCTCGGTGGGCTCGACCGCGCCGTTCGTCGGCCTGTTCGGCACCGTGTGGGGCATCTACCATGCCCTGATCGGCATCGGCGCCTCGGGCGTGCCGACCATCGACAAGGTTGCCGGCCCGGTGGGCGAGGCGCTGATCATGACCGCCTTCGGCCTGGCCGTGGCGATTCCCGCGGTGCTGGGCTATAACGCACTGACGCGCGGCAACAAGTCGGTGATCTCGAAGCTCAACCGCTTTGCCCACGACCTGCACGCCTACTTCGTCACCGGCGCGCGCGTGCGCCCCACCGGCGCCCGCACCGAGGACGGCACCGTGCGCCTGGCCGCGGCGCAGCGCTAAACCGCAAGCAAGGAAGTCATCATGGCATTCGGCACTCTCGAAGGGGACGACGACGAGGTGATGAGCGAAATCAACATGACGCCGCTGGTCGACGTCATGCTGGTGCTGCTGATCATCTTCATCATCACCATCCCCGTGATCAACCACGCGGTGAAGATCGACCTGCCGCGCGCCACCAACTCGCCGAACGACCCGAAGCCGCAGAACATCAACGTCTCGATCGACGCTGCCGGCAAGGTCTTCTGGAACCAGGTGGAAGTGGACCAGGCCACGCTGGAGAACAACATCTCGCTGGCCGCCAGGCAGCAGCCGCAGCCCGAGCTGCACCTGCGCGCAGACCGCGCGGTGCGCTACGAGCGCGTGGCCGAAGTGATGGCCGCCGCGCAGCACGGCGGACTGGGCAAGATCGGCTTTATCACCGAGCCCAAGCAGTAAGAAGGCGCGGCCGGGCGTCCATGGAAAAAGGGCATCCCCAGGGATGCCCTTTTTCCGTTTACGCCTGTCGCGAGCCCAACGCACAAGGGGATCGTCATTCGCTGAATCTTTGATCTAGACTATTGTAATGATAACAATTCTCATTTAACATCGATTCATCGATTGCGCCGAAGCGGGCGCGCCCTTATTGCAGAACGGAGCCAGATGATGAGCACACTTTCCCTGCCGCTGTCGCAACCGCGTGAAGTCACCCGCCGCCGGCTGTCGCTGCGCCGCGTCGAGGTGGCCGCGCAGCCGCGCCGCGAGGCACAAGCCGCAGTGAAATCCGCGCCGTCGACCATCGCCTCGATGAAATCCGCGGTGGCCGCCCTGCCCGCCCGCCTGGAGGCGCTGGTGCGCGACAGCCTGTCGTCCGCGCCCGTGGGCGAACCGGTGGCGCTGGAAGCCATCATGCGGGGCGCCAATACCCTGCCGATCCTGCATAACGGCGAGGTCTACACGTTGCGCGTGACGCGCTACGGCAAGCTGATTCTGACGAAATGACGCTGGCCCGGCGGCAACGCCGCTGCGCCGATTCCAGACGGAACGGTTTGGGAGAAATTTGAACCCGTGCCCGGCACGGGTGCCACGAACGTGGCAATACGGACTTTTGTGGGGACCACCTCGGAACGAGGTGTTGGGCAGTAGCCAGGTGCGTGCCGCCAGCGGGATCCAGACCCCTCGCCGGCCGGCAGTACCCAGCCATGCCCCCTTTTTATTGCACCCCGCAGGCCTTGCCTGCGGGGTTTTTCATTGGCCGGCGTGGCGTGTCCAGCCCAAGGCCTTCACAGGCCTTGGGAGGCGCCTTAGAGGCCCAGCGCGGCGATGCCGGCGCGCGCGACCTGCGCGTCTTCGGTCGACTTCACGCCAGATACACCCACGGCACCCACCACCTGCTCATTGCAGACGATGGGCACGCCGCCCTCCAGCATGCCGTGCAGCACCGGCGCGGTCATGAACGAGTAGCGGCCGTTGTTGATCATGTCTTCGTAGATCTTCGATTCACGACGGCCCAGCGCCGACGTACGGGCCTTTTCGCCGGCGATATAGGCCGAAATCGGCGCGGCGCCGTCCAGTCGCTGCATCGCCAGCATGTGGCCGCCGTCGTCCACCACCACGATCGACACGGCCCAGTGATGGTTCTTTGCCTCGGTTTCCGCTGCGGCCATGATCTTCTTCACGTCGTCTGCCGTCAGAACCGTTTTTTGCTGCATGCCACTCTCCTGGTCATTCATTTGTTGAATGCGCAAGTATAGCCTCGCACCCCCGCCATCGCCATGACTGGCGCCTGGCGCAAGGCTTGTGGCCTATTCGCACAAAGCGGAATGGCCCGCGCAGGGCGGGCCATTCCGGTCAGACAGCAGGTGGGTGCCAGTAGCGAATATCAGGCGCCGTCGCTGAACGAGTCGCGCGACCCCATGCGTGCGCCGTCAGTGTACGGGTCGGTCTTGCCGACGCGCGCGCCATCGGTGTACGTATCGAACTTGCCCGCCTTGGCACCGTCGGTGTACGGATCGACTGAGCCGATCTTGGCGCCGTCCAGGTACGGATCGACCTTGCCGGCTGCGGATGCGGAAGTGGAAAGGGCGCCCAGCGCGGCCAATGCGGCGGCGGCGGCAACGACTTGTCTGATCTTCATGAGAATTCCCCTAGGTTGTTCTTGGATGGTCCGGGCACCGACAGACACGCAAAGACGTCATATCGGTGTCATGGGAGTAGTTTAGGGGAAACCCTTATAAAGATGAGGTGACGCTTTGAGCAGTCTATTCAAATATTTTGACTATGCTTATGGAAGGGGCGAAATAGCGGGAACCGCCTTCTGCGGCGCATGTCGCCATGCGGCATCCAAACAGACATGGGCCCCGCAGGGCCCATGTCTGTCAAAATGCTTGCGCGCTCCAGATGCGCCGCTCAATCGCGCCAATGGCCATGGCGATGACCATGTCCATGGCCATGCCCACGGTGATGGTGTCCCGGTGGACCATAGTAGCCTCGGTGGCCGTGATAATAATGGCGCGGCGGGCCATAGTAGCCAGGGCCGTAATAGACCGGCCGCGGACGCACCACCACGGGCGGCGGGCCGTAATACACCGGCGCCGGCGCCACCACCACCGGAGGCGGGCCATAGTACACAGGAGCCGGCGGATAATAGGCAGGGCCGCCGACCACGACGCCCGGAACGCCGACCGCTACGCCGACGCTCACATGGGCCATTGCCGCCCCGGACGCCAGCCCGGCTGCGACACCGAATGCTGCGAGCCACCAACGTTTCATATCCGCCTCTCATTGTGAGAATTCTCTTAAGCGGTATTGTAGAGGGCCGGAATTTTCCAGGTGCAACGGTGAACACGACATTGTTACCAGCCGTAACAGTCCGTCACTTTTGCGTGGTGCAGCCCGCATTGTCCCGCTGCTCGGCGCCCCGACCCACGGCGCACTTGCATCCGCAATGCGCAGCCACCACAATACCGGGCTTGCCGTGCGGCCGTGGAGAAATTGGTAGACTCAGCAGACTTAAAATCTGCCGCCTTTCCAGGCTTACGGGTTCGAGTCCCGTCGGCCGCACCAGGGCACACCGCTCCCCTGCCCCATGCAAAAGAGGGCGCAAGCGCCCCCGTCTTTCAAACATCCGCCACCTCGCTCACGCCATCGCGTAGCACAGCAGCGCTCCTACCCCCATCAGGAACACGAACAGCACCCCGGCCAGCGCCAGCGGCTTGCGCCCGGCCCGGACCAGATCGCCGATGCGGGTGTGCAGGCCGATCGCCAGCATTGCGCAGGCCAGCAACCAGTTGTCCAGTGCGATCAGCGGGGCCTTCCAGGCGGCGGGCACCGCGCCGGCGGAGTTGACCGCCATCACGGCGACAAATCCCACCGCGAACCACGGCACCGACTTCAGGATGCCGCGCAGCCGGCTGTTGCCACCTGCGGCCTGCGCCCCATCCTCCGCGCCACCTTGCGGCCACAGCGCCATCACCAGCAGCAGCGGCCCCAGCGCCAGCACGCGCACCATCTTGGCGACCATGGCAGCATCGGCGGCCGGCTCGCTGATCATCTTGCCGGCGGCGATCACCTGCGCCACCTCGTGCAGCGTCGCGCCGGTGAAGATGCCGAACATGCGCTCGCTAACGGCCCAGTGCCCGGTTACCAGCTCGAACAGGTAGGGGTAGAGCAGCATGCCCACCGTGCCAAACAGCACCACCGTCGCCACCGCCACGGCGGTCTGCTTGTCATCGGTGCGCACCACCGACGACACGGCGATGGCCGCAGCCGCACCGCAGATGGCGCTGCCGGAGCTGACCAGGATTGCCTCGCGGCGGCTCAGCCCGAAGAACCTCGACCCGACCCAGGTACCGAACAGCAGCGTTGCGACCAGCATCGTCAGCGGCACCACGATGCCGGGCAGGCCGAGTGCGACGATCGACGCGAATGTCAGCCGCAGCCCGTACAGCGCCACGCCAAGCCGCAACAGATGATGACGCGCGAGCTGCATGCCAGGCGCCAGGGGCGCCAGCCAGTGGCGGGGCAGCGTATTGGCCGCGACCATGCCGGCGCACATGGCCAGCGTCAGCGCGCTGAGGCCGTAGCGGGACACCGCCGGATGCTCGGCCAGCGCAATCGCCAGCCAGGCGATGCCGCCCAGTGGCACCAGCGTCAGCAGCCGCTGCGACCACGGCGCAGATGCGGCCGCGGCCGTGGTCTTGCCGGCGGCCTTGGCGGTGGCCTGGGTGCTGGGAGGGGCGGAGACGGAGGACATGGCAGGCTCGGTTATGTTCTTGAGTGCCTCCAGCGTACTGTCGCGCCCTTAACCCGTAAAACGGGTAATATCGTTATGCATTATTGATTCTATCGATATGGACCACCGCCCAGAACCCCGGCCTGACCACCGCCCGCTGCGCCTGACGCTGCGCCAGCTCTCCGTCTTCGTCGCCGTGGCCCAGCACGGCAGCACCATGGCGGCGGCGCAGTCACTGGCGATGTCGCAGTCGGCGGTCAGCGCCTCGCTCGCGGAGCTGGAGCGCGCACTGGACAGCCCGCTGTTCGACCGCATCGCGCGGCGCCTGAGCATCAATGAGACTGGCCGCCAGTTCTTTCCCCGCGCGCTGTCGCTGCTGGACCAGGCGCAGGAGCTGGAACGCTTTGCCACCCAGAGCGGGGTGCAGCTGCGCATCGCCGCCAGCAACACCATCGGCAGCTATATCCTGCCGCCGCTGCTGGCGGGCTTCCGGCATTCGCGCAGCGGCCCGTGCACGCTGGACCTGCGCATCGGCAATACGCGCGAGGTGCTGCAGTCGCTGCTTCAGTTCGAGGCCGACATCGGGCTGGTGGAGGGCGCCAGCCATGAGCGCGACCTGCGCAGCATGCACTGGTGCGACGACGAGATGGTGGTGATCGTCGGGCCATCGCATCCGCTTGCGGCCGCGCCCAACGACCTGGTGGCGCTGCGCGATGCCGAATGGATCGTGCGCGAGCCCGGCTCGGGCACGCGCGAAGTCATCGAGGAAAGGCTGGTGCCGCTGCTGGGCGAGCTTCGCTTTGCGCTGGAGTTGGGCAACGCCGAGGCGATCAAGCGCGCCGTGATGAGCGGCTTCGGTGTCAGTTGCCTGTCGCTGCATGTGGTGCAGGACGAGCTGGCGCGCGGCACGCTGGTGGCGATCCGCGAGGGCCTCCCGCGCATCATGCGGCCGCTGCAACTGGTCGTGCACCAGGACAAGTTCCCGACCCAGGGCCTGCTGGCCTTTACCGAGTACCTGCGCACCATGGCGCCGCGCATCGGCGCGTGAACGACGGAAGCCCGTGCCGCCTGATTTATGCCGGCTGCGCGTCGCCAGCGCGGTTGCGCCGCGCCGTGTACAGGTCGAGCAGGTGGAACAGCACCGGATTGAGCATGATCGACAGCAGCGCACCGGCCAGGATCAGTGCCTGCCCGCGTTCCGGCAGGATCTTCAGGTAGACGCCGAGGCTGGCGAGGATGAACGAAAATTCGCCGATCTGCGCCAGGCTGACGGCAATGGTCATGCCGGTCTGCCCTGAATGACCGAATGCCCGCACGATGCCCAGCGCCGCCAGCGACTTGCCTACCACGATGATAAACAGCGTCGACAGCACGCCCCACGGGTCGTTGACCAGCACCATCGGGTCGAACAGCATGCCCACCGAAACAAAGAACAGCACGGCAAAGGCATCGCGCAGCGGCAGCGACTCTTCGGCGGCGCGATGGCTGAATTCAGACTCGGCCAGCACCATGCCGGCAAAGAAGGCACCCAGCGCAAACGACACGCCGAACAGCGCATACGCGCCATAGGCTACGCCCAGCGCTGTCGCCAGCACGCCCAGGCGGAACATCTCGCGGTTGCCGGTCCAGACGATGCGCTCCAGCATCCACGGGATAAAGCGGCGGCCGATCACCAGCATCACCGCGACGAAGGCGGCGACCTTGCCGAGCGTGGCGAAGATCGCCAACACCACATCGGCGGTAGCGGGCGTGCCCGCCCCCTGTCCACCCGTAGCGCCGGGGCCCGCCAGCAGGCCCGCCAACGCCGGCAACAGCACCAGCGCCAGCACCATCGCCAGGTCCTCAACGATCAGCCAGCCCACAGCGATGCGCCCCTGCGGCGATTCCACCAGGTCGCGCTCCTGCAACGCCTTGAGCAGCACGACAGTGCTGGCCACCGACAGCGCCAGCCCGTACACCAGCCCCTGCCCCCACGACCAGCCGAAGCCCCACGCCACCAGCATGCCGAGCATGGTGGCGATGCCGATCTGCACCACCGCGCCCGGGATGGCGATGCGCTTCACCGCCATCAGGTCTTTGATCGAGAAATGCAGCCCCACGCCGAACATCAGCAGGATCACGCCAAGCTCGGCCAGCTCCGGCGCCAGCGCCTGGTCGGCGGTATAGCCCGGCGTATGCGGCCCCACCACGATGCCCGCGCACAGGTAGCCGATCAGAGGCGGCAGACGCAGCCGGCTGGCGATGGCGCCAAGGATAAAGGCCAGGACGATACCGCCGACGATGGTGCTGATAAGCGGGGTGGCGTGGTGCATGCGTGCGGGATTCCTCGTGTCAGGGCTGAACGGCGATGGCTCGATGGTTTGATGGCTGGATGGCGCAACTTCCACCACCACCCCGCTTCGGGCTCGCGGCAAGCCACAATCAGCACCCGGCGCGCGGCCATGCGCAGCGCGGGAGGATCGACGGCATCGTCGGCAGCATCGGAGCGGGGAAGAACGGGAGGTGCCGCAGCGGCCCCGGACACGCCACGGGGCGCATCGCGGAATCGGGAATGGCGTCTGACAGGCTGCGCCGCTGGCCATCGCGCGGCGTACCCGAAAAGCGTACGGCAGGAGTAATGTAACATGCGCGCCACGCGAGCCATGCGCAGAAATGGCGGGCGGTTCGCTCGCAGGCGTCGGGAAGCGTGGCCGCAGCGGGCCGGAAAACAAAAACGGCGCCTTAAAGTGCTAAGGCGCCGTTCTGCATGGTACTGGAGGCGGAGGTCGGAATCGAACCGGCGTACACGGCTTTGCAGGCCGCTGCATAACCACTCTGCCACCCCGCCAGGTGACGTGATGCTGGATTGTAGCCGCATTCAGCCGATGCTGCCGGAGCGCACCTTGCGGCGATTCAACCCAAACAAAAAGGGAAGCGCTGCTTCCCTCTGGGGATTGGAGCGGGAGACGAGTCTCGAACTCGCGACCTCAACCTTGGCAAGGTTGCGCTCTACCAACTGAGCTACTCCCGCATACAACTTTTTACTGCCAGCCCGGCTACTAGCGGATTTGCCAAAACCCGTGCCGTCGGACCTTCGATAACCTGGAGCGGGAGACGAGTCTCGAACTCGCGACCTCAACCTTGGCAAGGTTGCGCTCTACCAACTGAGCTACTCCCGCAGGGCACTGCATCCAACTCAGATAAAGGTGTTTAATTTCGCAATTCGCCGGTAACACACAACATCTTGCGCTAAACCACCCTTATCTCGCTGCTTTCGTTTGTGTCGTCAGCAACGAGAATGAGATTATGCAAAGAACTCTTCTCGTCGTCAACACCTTTTTGAATTTTTCTTCTCACTTCGGCGCACCGGCACCAGCCACCACGCTGCTGCGCTCGCGGATCTGCGGCCACGCGAGCTTCATGTAATAGATCATCGACCACAGCGTCAGCACCGCCGCCACATAGATCATCCACGTGCCCAGGACATAGGCATCGAAGCCGAACAGCCGGCCGCTGAACAGCAGCAGCGGGATCGCGATCATCTGCACGGTGGTCTTGAGCTTGCCGAGAAAGTTCACCGCGACGCTCTTTGAGGCGCCGATCTGCGCCATCCACTCGCGCAGCGCCGAGATGGTGATCTCGCGGCCGATGATCACCAGCGCGATCAGGTCGGTGACCCGGTCCAGCGCCAGCAACGACAGCAGCGCCGCCGTCACCATCAGCTTGTCGGCGACCGGATCGAGGAAGGCGCCGAACGACGAGGTCTGGTTCCAGCGCCGCGCGAGGAAGCCATCGAGCCAGTCGGTCACCGCGGCGATGATAAAGAACGACGCCGCCGTCAGGTTCTTGGTGTGCATCGGCAGCCATGCATCGGGCAGGTAGAAGACCCCTACCACCAGTGGAATCATGGCAACGCGAAGCCAGGTCAGCAGGATCGGGATATTGAAAGGCATGGAACTCGGCGGCGGGGGGAACGGTGACCAATCCCGCGATTGTCGCCGATTTCAGGACCAATCGACCATCATTGGCCATATTCCCGCCCCGCCGCCGGACCCGCTCAGTGCAGTTGCCTGTAGATCTCTTCTGCCAGGCCGCGTGAAATGCCCTCCACGCTGGCCAGCTCGTCGATGCTGGCGGCCATCACACCGCGCAGGCCGCCAAAGCGGGTCAGCAGCTTCTGGCGCCGGCGCGCGCCGATGCCCTCGATCTCTTCCAGCCGCGAGGTGGTGCGGGTCTTGGCGCGGCGCGCGCGCATGCCGGTGATGGCAAAGCGGTGCGCCTCGTCGCGGATCTGCGCGACCAGCATCAGCGCGGCGCTGCCCTGCCCCAGTTCCAGCGACGGCCGGCCATCGGCAAACACCAGGGTCTCCAGCCCGACCTTGCGGCCCTCGCCCTTGGCCACGCCGACCAGCAGGCCGATATCCAGGCCGAGCTCCTCGAACACCTGGCGCGCCACCTCGACCTGGCCCTTGCCACCGTCGATCAGCACGATCTGCGGCACCAGCGCCGCGGCCTCGCCGCCTGCCTCGAAGCCGCCGTCCTCCTGGATCTGCTCGACCAGCTTCTGGTAGCGCCGCGTCAGCACCTGGCGCATGGCCGCGTAGTCGTCGCCGGGGATGATGTCGTGGATGTTGTAGCGCCGGTATTCACTGTTCTGCATGTCGTGGTGGTGGTAAACCACGCACGACGCCTGGGTGGCCTCGCCGGCGGTATGGCTGATGTCGAAGCACTCCACCCGCAGCAGCGCCAGGTCTTCCAGGTCCAGGCCGATGGTCTCGGCCAGCGCGCGCGTGCGCGCCTCCTGGCTGCCCTGCTCGGCAAGCCGGCGCGCCAGCGCCAGCGACGCGCCTTGCTGCGCCATCTCCAGCCAGACCTTGCGCTGGCCCTGCGGCTGGCGTACCAGCGCCACCTTGCGGCCGGCGTGCAGGGTCAGCGCCTCGAGCACCGCGCGGTCGTCCGGCACATGGCTGACCACGATGATCGGCGGCGCGGGCTGCTCCAGGTAGTGCTGCACCATAAAGGCCGACAGCACGCGCGCGGCGATGCGGTCGACTGTCAGCGGCTGCGCGGCCTCGGCTTGTTCCTCGCCGATGGCTTCGCGCTCGTCCGCATCCTCGACGATCATCGCCGCCTCGTCCGCGTGCGCGGGGAAGTACGCCTTGTCGCCGAGGTGGCGGCCTCCGCGCACCATGGCCAGGTTGACGCAGGCGCGCCCGCCCTCCACGGCGACCGCCAGCACGTCGATATCGCGCGCCTGCCCGCCCACTTCTTCCACCGCCTGGCGCTTGAGCACGGTCGACAGCGCCGCGATCTGGTCGCGCACCGCCGCGGCCTGCTCGAACTCGAGCCGCTCGGCGTGCCGCTCCATCTTGCCCTGCAGGCCTTCCAGCACTTCGTTCTGGCGGCCCAGCAGGAAGCTCGCCGCGTTGGCGACGTCGCGCGCGTAGTCCTCTTCGCTGATGGCGTTGACGCAGGGGCCGGTGCAGCGGTGGATCTGGTGCAGCAGGCACGGCCGCGTGCGGTTGTTGAAGACGGTGTCCTCGCAGGTGCGGAGCTGGAACACCTTCTGCAGGATCTGCATGCTCTCGCGCACCGCATAGGCGCTGGGGAACGGCCCGAAGTACTGGTGCTTGCGGTCGGTGGCGCCCCGGTAGTACGCCATGCGCGGAAAGCGGTGGCCGGTCAGCTTCAGGAACGGGTACGACTTGTCGTCGCGGAACAGGATGTTGTAGCGCGGCGCCAGCGCCTTGATCAGGTTGTTCTCGAGCAGCAGCGCTTCGGCCTCGGTGCGCACCACCGTGGTCTCGATGCGGGCGATGCGCGCCACCATCATGACGATGCGCGGCGACAGCTGGGTCTTGTTGAAGTAGCTGGAGACGCGCTTCTTCAGGTCGCGCGCCTTGCCGACATACAGCACATTGCCGGCCGCGTCGAAATAGCGGTACACGCCCGGCAGGCCGGGCAGGCGGGAAATCACCGGGCGCGGGTCGAACGGCTCTGGCTGCGCTTCGGCCGCGGCTTCGGCTGCGGGCTCGGCTGCCCCTTCGGCAGCCAACTCACGGGTTGCCTCGGCTGGCTGGGCTTCCGGTGCCTCGGCCGGAACTTCGTCGGCGGGATTGGGGGAATCGGGTTGCTGGTCGGACATTGGGGACGGTGACCGCTACACGGCCTGCGCGCACCAAAGCGGCGCGGCCTCTAAAATCGCAAGTTTAGAGCAATTCAGCGGGCGTCCCGCCCGCGCTCCCCTTACTCTGACATGCCTCTGCGCTCCTGGGACATCTTCTGCACCGTGATCGACAATTTCGGCGACATCGGCGTCTGCTGGCGGCTGGCACGCCAGTTCGCGCAGGAGCACGGCCATGCGGTGCGGTTGTGGGTCGACGACCTCGCCAGCTTCGCGCGGCTGGCGCCACGGCTCGATACCGGGGCCGCCGTGCAGCGCATTGCCGGCGTGGAAATCCGCCCATGGCAGCCCGGCGCGGACCGCGCTGCGGGCGTGGACGACACCAGCGCGGTCGAGCCGCACGATGCCGTGATCGAAGCATTCGCCTGCCATGTGCCGCCCGCGTTCCTGGCCCGCATGGCGGCGCGCGACCCCAAACCCGCGTGGATCAACCTGGAATACCTGAGCGCCGAGCCCTGGGTGCGCGAGCACCACGCGCTGCCCTCGCCCCACCCGCGGCTGCCGCTGCTCAAGCACTTCTTCTTCCCCGGCTTCGAGCCCGGCACCGGCGGCCTGCTGCGCGAGTCGATGCTGGGCGCGCAGCGCAATGCCTTCCTCGCCGGACCGGCGGCGCAGGCCGCGCTGTGGCATCGGCTCCATGTGACGCCGCGGGCTGATGCCCTGCGCGTAAGCCTGTTCGCCTATCGCAATCCGGCCCTGCCGGCCCTGCTGCAACAATGGCGCGATGGCGCCGAGGCGATCCACTGCCTGGTGCCCGCCGGCCTTGCCTCCGAGCAAGTGGCCGAATGGCTCGGCGTGCCGCTGCAACTGGGCGTACCGGTCGAGCAAGGCAGCCTGTGCGTGCAACGGATCCCGTTCGTGCGCCAGGAGCACTATGACGAACTGCTCTGGGCGTGCGACCTGAACTTCGTGCGCGGTGAGGACTCCTTCGTGCGCGCGCAGTGGGCGGCGCGCCCGCTCGTCTGGCATATCTACCCGCAGGACGACACCGCGCACCGGATCAAGCTCGATGCCTGGCTCGACCTGTTCCGCCAGAGCGGCGTGGCGCCAGAGGCGGCCGCCGCGCTGACCGGTTTCTGGCACGCCTGGAACGGGTTCGGCACGCCCCTCGACTGGTCGCGCCTGCGGGCGCAGCTGCCGGCACTTGCCGCCATCGCGCCGCGCTGGGAGCGGCGCTTGCAGCATCCCGGTGATCTTGCCGCCAACCTGGTGGCGTTTTGCGAAAATCAGGTAAAATAATCGGTTGATTCAAATGGCGACCGGGCCGGAGAACCAGGTCCTCTCCCACGCGTCAAACGCGTGAGGCGAAGACCTGAATGCAAGCTGAGCACGGGGTCGCGAGCGCGTGAACGCCTCTCGCTGAGGCTCACAGGCTCACCGCAGGTGATGCCGGCAGCGCGCCTTCGCCATTCCAAATTCCTACTTTCTATTTCAGGAAATCAGTTCAGATGAAAATCGCACAGGAACTCCGCGTCGGTAACGTATTCATGATCGGCGGCGATCCGATGGTCGTGCAGAAGGCCGAGTACAACAAGTCGGGCCGCAACGCAGCCGTGGTCAAGATGAAGTACAAGAACTTGCTGACCGACGCCCCGGGCGAGTCGGTGTTCAAGGCCGACGACAAGTTCGAGGTCGTGGTGCTGGAGCGTCGCGAATGCACCTACTCGTACTTCGCTGACCCGATGTACGTGTTCATGGACGCTGACTACAACCAGTACGAAGTCGAGAAGGACAGCATGGGCGACTCGCTGAACTACCTCGAAGACGGCATGAACGTCGAAGTGGTGTTCTACAACGACAAGGCTATCTCGGTCGAAATGCCGACCACGCTGGTCCGCGAAATCGTCTACACCGAGCCGGCCGTCAAGGGCGACACCTCGTCGGGCAAGGTGCTCAAAGGCGCCAAGATCAACACCGGCTTCGAGCTGCAAGTGCCGCTGTTCTGCAATATCGGGGACAAGATCGAAATCGACACCCGCACCGGCGAATACCGCAGCCGCGCCAACTAAGGCGCTGGCATCGCCCCGCTTTATCGGCGGGGCCCGGTATGAAAAAAGGCAGCCTCGGCTGCCTTTTTTCTTTGCCGCCCGACGCTCCGCTCAAGCGATCAGCGCATGCTCCTTCAGCGTACGCAGCGCGGCGCGGTACTCCCCTTCCTGCCGCAGCTTGTTCCAGTCCATCGGCTTCTTGCGCGGGAACAGCTTGCGGATGCGGCGCTGCGAGGCCTTTTCGATGCCGACATCCAGCTCGGTCAGCAACTGGTCGGCGCGGTCCGGATGGTTGCAGATCAGCACCATGTCGCAACCCGCGGTCAGCGCCGCGCGCGCGGCCTCGGTCACGTTGCCGGCAACGCTGGCGCCTTCCATGCTGAGGTCGTCACTGAAGATCACGCCCTCGAAGCCGAGCTGGGCGCGCAGCACGTCCTGCAGCCAGTAGCGCGAGAAGCCGGCCGGGTTCGGGTCGACCTTGGGATAGATCACGTGCGCCGGCATCACCGACGACAGCGACAGGCCGAGCCACTCATACGGCCGCGCATCCTGTTCGATGATCTCGTCGAGCGAGCGCTCGTCGACCGGGATCGCCACGTGCGAATCGGCCTCGACATAGCCGTGGCCGGGGAAGTGCTTGCCGCAGTTGCTCATGCCGGCCAGCAGCAGGCCGTGGTTCAGGTGGCCGGCCAGCATGGTCACCACGCGCGGATCGGCGTGGAAGGCGCGGTCGCCGATCACGTCGCTGCGGCCATGGTCCAGGTCCAGCACCGGGGTGAAGCTGAAGTCGATATCGCAGGCGCGCAACTCGGCGGCCAGCACATAGCCGCACGCCACCGCCGCCCGGGTCGCGGCCAGCACGTCACGCTCCCACAGTTCGCCCAGCCGGTGCATCGCCGGCAGATGGGTGAAGCCGTCGGTCTTGCAGCGCTGCACGCGCCCGCCTTCATGGTCGATGCAGATCAGCACGTCGTCGCGCACCTCGCGGATCGCGCGCGTCAGCGCCTGCAGTTGCGCGCGCGACTCGAAATTGCGGGCGAACAGGATCACGCCGCCGGTGAGCGGATGCGCGATGCGGCGCGCATCTTCCGCGTCGAGTTGCTTGCCGACGACGTCGAGGACCACCGGGCCCGGCCGCTTGCCGGAGTTCTTCTTGGGCATGGAAGTTGTTGGATTCACAGAGCTGTAGGTTGGGAAGGCGCGGCGCCGGTGCGCTCGGCGATGGCGAAGGCGACCGCATAGTCATGTTCGTCACTGACACTGACCCGCACGGTGATGCCGCGTTCCGCCAGCCATGCGGCGAGGTCGCCGTGACAGACCGGCGTCGGCTCGCCCGACGGCAGGTTCATCAGTTCCATCGCACGCCACGTCATCGGCCAGTGCATGCCCAGCCCGATCGCCTTGGAGAAGGCCTCCTTGGCGGCGAAGCGCGTGGCCAGGAAGGCCAGCCCGCGTTTCTCCGAGCGCGCCTTGCGCGCGTGGTACCTGGCCAGCTCGTTGGGGCCGAGCACCTTCTCGGCAAAGCGGCCGCTGGTGCGTTCCATCACGCCCTGCACGCGGGCGATCTGGATGATGTCGGTGCCGACGCCGTAGATCACGCCGGCTCGCCCGCGGCGGGATAGCGCGTACCCAGGCGCGCGGCGACCATGATCGCCTTCATCTCGCGCACCGCGTTCTGCCAGCCGGCGAACACCGCATGGGCCACGATCGCATGGCCGATATTGAGTTCCTTGATGCCGGGCAGCGCGGCGATTGGCTGCACGTTGGTGTAGTGCAGGCCGTGGCCCGCGTTGACCACCAGGCCGTGCTTCAGGCCGGCATCGACGCCGTCGGCAATGCGGCGGAATTCCACTTCCTGCTGATCGGGCGTATGCGCATCGGCGTAGGCACCGGTATGCAGTTCGATCACCGGCGCACCACACGCGGCCGCGGCGGCGATCTGGTCGGGGTCGGCATCGATAAACAGCGACACACGGATGCCGGCGCCGGCCAGCTGTACGCAGGCTGCCTTGACTTGCTCGAAACGGCCGGCCACATCGAGGCCGCCCTCGGTGGTCACCTCCTCGCGGCGCTCCGGCACCAGGCATACGTCCTGCGGCCGGATCTCGCAGGCGATGTCGAGCATCTCCTGCGTGATCGCGCATTCCAGGTTCATGCGTGTGGCCAGTTGCGGGCGCAGCGCGCGCACGTCGGCGTCGCGGATATGGCGGCGGTCTTCGCGCAGGTGCAGCGTGATCAGGTCGGCGCCGGCCTCTTCAGCCTGCAAGGCGGCACGGATGGGATCGGGGTACACGGTGCCGCGCGCGTTGCGCAGCGTGGCCACGTGGTCGATATTGACGCCAAGGTCGATGACGCCTGGATTTGCGTGGAAGATCATGCGAGCAGGAGATTCGGAGTTATTTGTATCGGTCAGAGATACTGCAGGTCGATCAGTATCTGGCGCGTCTTCAGCGGCGCGCCTTGCAGATAATAATGCAGCAGGAAACGCATCAGCGCCCGGCTCTGCGCCGCGGTCTGCGCGCGGCTGTAATCGTCCTGCGCCATGTCGAGCAGCGTCTGCCCCGACACCACCGGCCACGACGACGGATCGCTCGGCTGCGCGCGGCGCACGCCGCGCTCGGGCTGGTAGACGTAGTCCAGGCCCGGCTGAACCCGCTCGCCGGTGCTCAGGCACTGGTCGAAGGCGACCGCGAAGCCGGTTTCCTGCAGCAGCAGGCGCTCGAAGCTGCGCAGCACCAGCCCGGCCGGTTCGCCATGCGCAAGCCGCGTCAGTGTCGTCAGGTAATGGCGGAACAGCGTCGGATGCGCATCTTCCCGCGGACAGAAGCGCATCAGCAATTCATTCAGGTAGAACGCCGACAACAGCGCGTCGCCGTCCAGCGGCGGCATGCCGCCCACCCATTCGGCCTTGGTCAGCGTCTTGACCTCGCCGCGGCCGCTCCACGACACCGAGACCGGATGGAAATGCTGCAGCACCGCGCGCAGCGCCGAATGCGGGCGCTTGGCGCCCTTGGCCACCATCGACATGCGACCGTAGTCGCGCGTGAAGACGTCGAGGATCAGGCTGGTTTCGCGGTACGGCCAGGCGTGCAGCACGAAGCCGGGCTGTTCGGCCACGCGCGACTCGGGACGCGCCGGCACGATGCGCATGGCGCGGTCCATCATCGCGCGCGCGGCCGCATCGGCCATGCCGGGCAGCGCCTTGCTGTCGAGCAGTTCGGCCGCTTCGTCGACCACGGGGTCGGCGCGGCGCACGCGAGGCGCCGGCGCGCGGGCGATGTCAGCCGTCTTGCTCACAGGGTGCTCACTCGTAGCCGTAAGCGCGCAGCCCTGCTTCGTTGTCGGCCCAGCCGCTCTTCACCTTGATCCACATCTCGAGGTAGACCTTGCCGTCGAACAGCTTCTCCATGTCCAGGCGCGCCTCGGTGGAGATCTGCTTGAGCTTGCTGCCCTTGTTGCCGATGATCATGGCCTTGTGCGCATCGCGCTCGACCAGGATGGTGGCAAAGACGCGGCGCAGGCGCCCTTCCGTCTCGAACTTGTCGATCACCACGGTGCTGGTGTACGGCAGCTCGTCGCCGGTCCAGCGGAACACCTTCTCGCGGATGATCTCGGAGGCCAGGAAGCGCTCGCTGCGGTCGGTCATCGCATCGGCGTCGTACATCGGCTCGCCTTCCGGCAGGTACGGCCGGATGATGTCGAACAGCCGCGCGATATGGTCGCGCGTCTTGGCCGTCATCGGCACCACTTCGCGGAACGGGAACAATTGCCCCATCTTTTCCAGGAAGGGCATCATCACTTCCGAGCGGTTGTCGCCGGTGACGCGGTCGAGCTTGTTGGCGATCAGCAGCACCGGCGTGTTCTTCGGCAGCAGCGACAGCACCTTCTCGTCGTCGGTGCCGTAATAGCCGGCCTCGACCACGAACAGGATCAGGTCCACCGACGACAGCGTCGACGTGACCGCACGGTTCAGCGAGCGATTCAGCGCGCTGGCGTGGCGGGTCTGGAAACCCGGCGTATCGACGAACACATACTGCGCGTCATCCGTGGTCTGGATGCCGACGATGCGGTGCCGCGTGGTCTGCGCCTTGCGCGAGGTGATGCTGATCTTCTGGCCGACCAGCGCGTTCATCAGCGTGGACTTGCCCACGTTGGGGCGGCCGACGATGGCCACGGTGCCGCAGCGGAACGCCGCGGCCGGGGTATCCGCCGCGTCTTGCTGCGGATGGGTAGATTCGGTCATTCCTTCAACCTGAGAGACAGCTGTGGGTCCTGCGGCACGGGTTGCTTGCGGGTCTTGCCGGTGCGCTCGGCGCGGCTGCGCTTGAGCAGCTGCGGCACCAGCTTCTGGACTTCGTCCAGCGCCAGCTTGGCGGCGGCCTGTTCGGCGGCGCGTCGCGACGCACCGGTGCCGAACACCCGGACTTCCAGTTTAGGCACCGTGCACTCGACTTCAAACTGCTGGCTGTGCGCGGCCCCGTGTGTGGCGATTACGTTATATTGCGGCAGGGCAATCTTGTGGCCCTGCAGGTATTCCTGCAGCAGGGTCTTGGCATCCTTGCCCAGTGTGCGCGGATCGACTTGCTCCAGGATGGGGATATAGAGCTTGCGGATCAGCGCACGCGCGGCGTCGAAGCCGGCGTCGAGGAACACCGCGCCAACGATGGCTTCGAGGGCGTCGGCCAGGATCGACGGACGGCGGAAACCGCCGCTTTTCAGCTCGCCCTCGCCCAGGCGCAGTGTGTCCGACAACTGCAGCATCTGGGCGATTTCGTACAGGGCCTGCTGCTTGACCAGGTTGGCCCGCACGCGCGACAGGTCGCCCTCGTCGAGCTTGCCGAACATGCCATAGAGCATGTCGGCCACGGCGCAGTTGAGCACCGAATCGCCCAGGAATTCAAGGCGTTCGTTGTGCTGGGCGCTGTGGCTGCGGTGCGTCAGCGCCTGTTGCAGCAATTCGGGCTTGCTGAATCGGTAGCCGAGTCGTTGCTGCAAGGCGTCGAGGTTCATATCAATGCTGCGTTCCCGAATAGGTAATCAGAAGACTCAGGGGTCCGTAGACGGGCACTTCGGTCCGGTACGAAAAATCGACCGACTGGATAGCGCCGTTCTCGTCTTCACGGATCAGCAGGTCTTCACCTTTTACTGCGGCAATCCGGTCGATGATTGCCTGTTTATCAAAATATTCGACCACTTCGCGCTTGTTGACCGCGCGCTGCTTTGCATAGGTGGCCGCGCGCTTGACCGAAAAATATTCCACCATGCTCGGGATCGCACGCACGGCCGGCACGGCCACGCCGATCACGAACACCACGATCACCAGCAGGTTCCAGACGGAAAAAAAACCGCCCATCCCCGCCCGGCGCCGTGCCGGAAACCTTTCCCCCACCTTCCCAAATCGAACCATGATGCGCTTGCCCTCGTTTGTGTTGAGTGTTCTTGCGCCGCGGAGATTCTTATTTGAACGATCCCACGCGTCCGAAATTGCCCAGGTTCATCCAGATCACGAACGCCTTGCCGACGATATTCTCGTCCGGCACGAAGCCCCAGTAGCGGGAATCCAGGCTGTTGTCCCGGTTGTCGCCCATGACGAAATAGTGACCCGCAGGTACCTTGCAAGTCACACCCAGCTGATTGTAAGTGCAGTTTTCCCGGAACGGAAAATCCGGGTCGGCGCCGGCGATAAAGGCGGGCCGGTCGGCGTCGTTCAGGATGCCATGGTCGACGCTGCCCGGCAGCTTCTCGCGGAAATGCTTGGAATAGGCCAGCCGCTCTTCGTCCAGGAAGTCCGGCAGTGAAGTGTACTGGGCCGGCTTGCCATTGATGGTCAGGTGCTTGTTGGAATATTGCACCACGTCGCCCGGCACGCCGACTACGCGCTTGATGTAATCCAGCGACTGGTCTTTCGGGTAGCGAAACACCATCACGTCGCCGCGCTGGGGCTCGCCCATCTCCATGATCTTCTTGTTCACCACGGGCAGGCGGATGCCGTACTCGTACTTGTTGACCAGGATGAAGTCGCCGATCAGCAGCGTCGGGATCATCGAGCCGGACGGGATCTTGAAAGGCTCGACCACGAACGAGCGCAGCACGAACACCGCCAGGATCACCGGGAAGAAACTGGCCGAATACTCCAGCCACCAGGGCTGGCGCAGTTTTTCCTCGGCCAGGCGCTTGCGCGTGGCATCGGCGTCGGCCGCGCCGAAGCGGCCCTGCAGGTTGGCCTGGCGCGAATCGAATTCAGCCAGCGCCAGCCGCGCCGAAGAGCGGCGCTGCCGCTCGAACACGAGCTTGTCCGCAACCCACGCGACGCCCGTAATCACCACCAGCACAAAAAGGATCAGTGCAAAATTCATGACGGCTTCTGGTTCTTGGAAATCCTGGTACAGCCTTTGTTATTGGCGGCCGGGCACAACCGCGGACACGCGCACTTACTTGTCGTCCACCTGCAGGATGGCCAGGAAGGCCTCTTGCGGAATCTCGACCGTACCCACCTGCTTCATGCGCTTCTTGCCCGCCTTCTGCTTTTCCAGCAGCTTCTTCTTGCGGGAAATATCGCCGCCGTAGCACTTCGCCAGCACGTTCTTGCGCAGCGCCTTGACGTTTTCGCGGGCAATGATATTCGAGCCGATCGCGGCCTGGATCGCCACGTCGTACATCTGGCGCGGAATGATCTCGCGCATTTTCGCCGCCACCTCGCGCCCGCGGTATTGCGAGTTCGAACGGTGCACGATCACCGACAGCGCATCCACCTTGTCGCTGTTGATCAGGATATCGACCTTGACCACGTCGGACGGGCGATATTCCTTGAACTCGTAATCCATCGACGCATAGCCGCGCGACACCGACTTCAGGCGGTCGAAGAAATCCAGCACGATTTCGGCCATCGGGATTTCATAGGTCAGCTGCACCTGCTTGCCGTGGTAGCTCATGTTGATCTGCGTGCCGCGCTTCTGCGTGCACAGCGTGATCACCGAGCCGACATACTCCTGCGGCATATACAGGTTGACCGTGACGATCGGTTCCAGGATTGCCTCGATCTTGCTGGGATCGGGCATCTTGGCCGGGTTTTCCACCGTGACCATGGTGCCGTCGCGCATCTCGACCTGATAGACCACCGTCGGCGCGGTGGTGATCAGGTCCATGTCGAATTCGCGCTCCAGCCGCTCCTGCACGATTTCCATGTGCAGCAGCCCCAGGAAGCCGCAGCGGAAGCCGAAGCCCAGCGCCTGCGACACTTCCGGCTCGAACATCAGCGAGGCGTCATTGAGGCGCAGCTTTTCCAGCGACTCGCGCAGCGCCTCGTACTGGTTGGCTTCCACCGGGTACAGCCCGGCGAACACCTGCGGCTTGACTTCCTTGAAGCCCGGCAGCGGGGCTTCGGCCTTGCGTTGCACGGTGGTAATGGTGTCGCCCACCTTGGCCGCCTTCAGCTCCTTGATGCCGGCGATGATGAAACCGACCTCGCCCGCCGTCAGCGCTTCGCGCGGGATCGACTTCGGCGTGAACACGCCCACCTGCTCCACCAGGTGCTGCGAGCCGTTGGCCATCAGCAGCACCTTGTCCTTCGGGCGCAGCGTACCGTTGACCACGCGCACCAGCATCACCACACCGACGTAGTTGTCGAACCACGAATCGATGATCAGCGCCTGCAGCGGTGCGTCGGCGTCGCCCTTGGGCGGCGGCACCTTGGTGATCAGCGCCTCGATCACGTCCTGCACGCCCTGGCCGGTCTTGGCCGAGCACGGCGTCGCGTCCTGCGCATCGATGCCGATGACGTCCTCGATTTCCTGGATCGCGTTGTCCGGATCGGCCTGCGGCAGGTCGATCTTGTTCAGCACCGGCACCACTTCCACGCCCAGTTCGATCGCGGTGTAGCAGTTGGCCACGGTCTGCGCCTCGACGCCCTGCGAGGCGTCGACCACCAGCAGCGCGCCTTCGCAGGCCGACAGCGAGCGGCTCACTTCATAGCTGAAGTCGACGTGTCCCGGCGTGTCGATCAGGTTCAGGTTGTAGACCTGCCCGTCGCGCGCCTTGTAGCTGAGCGCGGCGGTCTGCGCCTTGATGGTGATGCCGCGCTCCTTTTCGATATCCATCGAATCGAGGACCTGCGCTTCCATCTCCCGATCCGACAGCCCTCCACAAAGCTGAATGATCCGGTCGGCCAGGGTGGACTTCCCATGGTCGATGTGGGCAATGATCGAGAAATTACGGATATGGTCCATCTAGTCTTCAGGGGAGCGCCGGCAAGAGGGCCCAGGCAGCTTCAAGCGGTTGTGAACGGCCCGGCGCCGCGCGCCGCAAGGCGTGCGCGGGCGTGCCGCAAGGTTTGGAGGTGCAATTTTTGCGCCAATCCGCAATTTTACCGGATTTTCAACGGGTTCCGGGTCGGGAAATGGCCTCGCTGCGAGGCCGTCCGCGGTACTCAGCGGCTCGGGTTGGCAGGGTCATGTGCGGCAAGCCACACCCTGACCGCCGTCTCGTCGAGGAAATAGTGACAAAGCTCGGTGACATCGGCTTGCAAGGCGGCCGGCGGGCCCGGCATCAGCACGGGCACCAGCTCGCCGAACCGGTCCTGGAGCGCCGGATCGGCATCGACATCGATTTCATGCAGGACGAAAGAAAAATCGCGCCGGAGCGACTCCAGCGCGACCTTCATGTCCTCGCACAGATGGCAGTATGCCCGGCCGTACAGCGTCAGCGCGGGCATACCGTATTCATGCGATCAGCGGGCGGACGTGGCGCCCGGACGCAGCGTCAGCACCTGGGTGGCATCGCCGCGCCGCACGAACACCGCGGCAATCCGGCTCTTGTCCAGGCTGCGCACCAGCTCGTTGAACTGGCGCGCATTGGTTACGTCGGTATCGCCCAGGCGCAGGATGATGTCGCCCGGACGGATGCCGGCACGCATCGCCGGGCCGTCGGCCACTTCGACCTCCACACCGGACTTGAGCTTGAGCTCCTTCAGGCGTGCCTCGGACACGTCGTTGACCACCAGCCCCAGCGCGTTGGGCTTGCCCGCCTGGGCGCTCTCGTCCTTGGGCTTGGCGCTGCTGCTGGCGCGGGCCTTGCCGTCCGGCTCCAGCTCAGTGACGGTAATCGTGACCTCGCGGGTCGCACCCTTGCGCCACAGCTGCAGCGGCACGCGCGTACCCGGCTTGGTATCGCCCACCATGCGCGGCAGGTCAGAAGCGCGTTCGATATCGCGGCCGTTGAACTTCAGGATGATGTCACCGGCTTCAATACCCGCCTTCTCGGCCGGGCCGCCCGGCTCGACACTGCCGACCAGCGCGCCGCGCGCACGGCCCAGGCCCAGCGAATCGGCCACTTCCTTGGTGACATCGCCGATCGCCACGGCAATGCGGCCGCGCGTCACGCGCCCACTGGTCTTGAGCTGCTCGGTCACGCGCAGCGCCTCGTCGATCGGGATCGCGAACGAGATGCCCATGTAGCCGCCGCTGCGGCTGTAGATCTGCGAGTTGATGCCGATCACTTCGCCGCGCAGGTTGATCAGCGGGCCGCCCGAGTTGCCGGGGTTGACCGCCACGTCGGTCTGGATGAACGGCAGGTAGTCGCCGGTATCGCGGCCCTTGGCCGAGACGATGCCGGCGGTCACGCTGTTGTCCAGCCCGAACGGCGAGCCGATCGCCAGCACCCATTCACCAGCGCGGATCTTGTTGGAATCGCCCAGCGGCAGGCGCGGCAGGCCGCTGGCCTCGATCTTCAGCAGCGCCACGTCGGTGCGCTTGTCCGAGCCGATCAGCTTGGCCTTGAACTCGCGCTTGTCCGGCAGGGTCACGTAGATCGTTTCGGCATCGGCCACCACGTGCGCGTTGGTCATCACAAAGCCGTCCTGGCTGATGATGAAGCCGGAGCCCACGCCGCGGCTCTGCTCTTCCTGCTGCGGCGGCTGGCCGCGGCGCGGCGGGGTGCCGGGCGCCGGTGCGCCGGGCATCGGTACGCCGAAGAAGCGCCGGAAGAATTCGGCCATCTCGTCATCGTCGCCGGGCGCGCCGCCGCGCTGGCGCACGCGCTCGGTGGTGCGAATATTGACCACGGCCGGGCTGGCCTTCTCCACCAGGTCGGTGAAATCGGGCAGGTTGTAGTTGGCAGCGGCAGCCTGGGCATGGCTGACTTCGGCCACCGTCGGGCCGAGCACCAGTATGGCGGCCATGACCATGGCCCGCGCCAGGGCTGGAGATCTGAAAGTCATCGACAACTCCCGGGATTCAGGGAAAGAAGAGAAAACCGACTGGATGCGATCCTTTGGCGGGTAACCCTGCACAGGATTCATGGGGCCGGCACCCGCAGGGACGGAAGTCCCGGCGGCGCCGGCTGCACCTGTGTTTTGCTTAGTGTACCGCCTTGGGCGGGCGGTACTCCACGGCCGTCGCAAACTGCCGGACCGTGCTCGCGGGGACCTCGCCCACCACGGTAATCCAGAAATTGGCGATCCGGCGCACCACGACCTGCGTCGCGCCGAGCGCGGCCACGCCTTCGCGGCGCACGCGTTGGTCGGAAACCGGCTCGATAAAGACCGACAGGCCGGTCAGCCCGTCGCTGTAGACGATTTGCAGTACTTCGAAGACCTGGCCCCGGCCGTTGTTCTGCGCGGGCGCGCGCAGCTCGCCCAGCGGGCGGCGGACTTCACGGATCTTCTGGAAGCCCTTCAGCGGCACGGTGATCGACCAGCCCTCGTCGGCGATATTGGTCGGCTGGTAATTCACCTCATAGTGGTTCCAGCTCGCGGAATTCTTGATCGCGCTGAGAATGCGCTGCTTCTCGGACGGCACGCCGATCTGCACCTGCGAGAACGCGACCTGCTCCAGCACCTTGCCGCCGTCACCAATGGTCTGCGCGCGCATCAGCAGGCCGGAATTCTTTTCCGCCCACAGTCGCACCGCATAGCGCGCGGCATCGTGCGGCTCCAGCGCAAAGACCTCGCACTCCATGCCGGCGACCCGCTCGGCGGGCAGCTTGCGCATCTCGTACAGTTCCAGCACATCGTTCTTGTTGGTGGCGAGCAGCGCCGGGAAGCGGTCCTTGGCTTCCTGCTTTTCCACCACCACCAGCTTGGCCTCGGGGATCAGGCTGCGCACCACGTCGTTCTGGCGCAGCACCTCGCGCGGCTTGCCGTCGAGCGTTTCCAGCCGTTCGTATTCGTTGTTGACGATATCGCTGTAATGCTGGATGCGCGACGCATGCATGACGCTGCCGCGCTGATAGATCAGCGTGCCGACATAGTTCTCGCGCTGCGCGGCTTTATGGATCTTGTTGAGCCAGGCGGTGGCGTCGCGTCGGTTCAGCGTATTGTCCGAAGGCTGGGCGGTTGCCGCGGCAGCAGTCAGACACAAGGCCAGAAAAAAGGACCTGCGCACGGCCCTGATCTTCTGGGCGCCCGCTGCACAGGCGGGCGACCATCCTTTATGCATGTCCGGCATTATTCCTGCGTATTTTCCTGAGAGAAGTTTGCACCGTTGGCAACCGTGCGCATGGTCGGCACGACAGCATCCGTTGCCACTGAGGTGCGATGGGCACGCAAGTATTCGTCCAGGCGCGGATCGCGGATCATCTGGGCGTTTTCGGCCGCCACGGTGACGACACCGTTCTGCTGCGCGGGCGCCGTCTGTTCAGCGCGCGCGACCACGGCATCCGGCGTGCCGAGCGTGGCAGGGCCGCGCAGCTGCGGCACGACCACCCAGCTCACCGCCGCCACGGCGGCCGCGATCGCGGTGCCCGGCATCACGCGGCGCACCCACGACGGCCTGACCAGCAGGCGGTGGCGGGCACCGGCGTGGGCCACGGCCGGCACCAGCACGTGCGGCTCGGCTTCCAGGCGCGCGGAGAATCGAGAGAGGAAATCGGCGGTGGAGCCCGCGTGCGTCAGGTCTTCCGAACGCAGCGTATCGCCGATCAACTGGTATGCGGTCCAGTCGGACATGCCGGCCTCGCCTTTCGCGAGACCCAGCACGGCATCGACTTCGTGCGGCGCCAGTTCGCCATCCATCAGTACGGAGATCTGCTCCGCTGCTTCCACTACATGAACCGACTGCTTATGAGCCTGACCCATTTCCCACCCCAAGACATTCCATTGAACACCGATAATCCCGTTACATCTGTCGCTTATCGATGCAGGAATAGGCTGCAACGCTGGCCGCACGACATTCTTCTTTGCTACCGAACTACTACCACCGCTTGCCCTCTGCCGTTCCCAGCAGCGGACGCAATCTTTCGGCAATCGCCTCGCGCGCACGGAAGATCCGCGAACGTACGGTACCGATCGGACATCCCATCGCTTCGGCGATCTCCTCATAGCTGAGGCCCTCGATCTCGCGCAGCGTGATGGCGGTCCGTAATTCCTCGGGCAGTGCCTCCATTGCGCGGTTCACCGTCTCGGCGACCTGACGCGTATGGAGCATCGACTCCGGCGTATTGATATCCCTTAGTTGTTCACCGTCTGCAAAAGTTTCAGCCTCTTCTGCATCGATATCGCTGGACGCTTCCGGGCGGCGACCCTGGGTGGCCAGATAGTTCTTGGCCGTGTTGACGGCGATCCGGTACAGCCACGTGTAGAAGGCCGACTCCCCGCGGAACTGGGGCAAGGCACGATACGCCTTGATAAAGGCATCCTGCGCCACATCCTCGACTTCGGCGGGATCCCTGACCAGACGCGAAATCAGGCGAATGATCTTCCGATGGTATTTGGCCACCAGAAGTTCAAATGCCCGCTTGTCGCCCTGCTGGACGCGTTCAACTAGGAGCTGATCGGCTTCGCGTTCGCTCACGTATGGCTCACCTGCAGTGTATCTCTTGGTTTGGTCGTCACGACAAACGTTGTATTTTACCTACGATTCTCAGCCCGCCCGGTGAAGCAACGCGCCTCCTGTGACCGCGAGCTAACAAAATCGTTCCCTTTCCGGTGTTTCTGGTTGCACCCGCAGTGCAACTCGCGCGGCGCGTTGCAACCGCCGCGCCATCTCGGCCGAGGCTGCCTGCCAGGGTAGAAGAATGGCGCCCGGCATCCCGGGCGCCATGGCAACCAGGCGCAGGGCAGCGGCGCCCCCGGCCTGCCAGCATGCGCTGACCACGGTATCGTGGACAACGCCGGGCCCTTCCAGCCGGACCCGCAGCGGGCCCTTGCCGTCGGCCGCGGCCAGCACGGCCGTACAGCGCCAGTGCAGCGCGGCCCACCAGCGTGGCCAGGCGCGCACCGCGGCGACACCGGCTGTTAGCAGCAACAGCGCCGCGGTGGCATGGCGCCAGGCAAATCCCACCGGACTGCTGGCCACGGCATCGGCCAGCCCCTGCGCAAGCAGCCCCAGTGCGGCCGTTTCGCAGGCGCAAAACACGAACAGGGCCCACCGCAACGGGTGGACCCTGCCCTGGCGCAGCCCTTGAAGGGCCCGCCTCAACCACGGATCAGGCGCGGCGGAAGACAAGCGTGCCGTTGGTGCCGCCGAAACCGAAGTTGTTCTTCACCGCGACATCGATCTTCATCTCGCGCGCCGTGTTGGCGACGTAGTCCAGGTCGCACTCGGGATCCTGGTTGTCGATGTTGATGGTCGGCGGCGAGACCTGGTGGTGCAGCGCCAGCACGGTGAAGACCGATTCCAGCCCGCCGGCACCGCCCAGCAGATGGCCGGTCATCGACTTGGTCGAGTTCACCACCATCTTGTAGGCCTGGTCGCCGAACGCGGCCTTGATCGCATCGGACTCGTTCTTGTCGCCCAGCGGCGTCGAGGTGCCGTGGGCGTTCAGGTAATGCACCTGGTCGCCGTTGATGCCGGCGTCCTTCAGCGCATTGACCATGCAGCGGCGCGGGCCGTCCATGTTCGGGGCGGTCATGTGGTACGCATCGCCGCTCATGCCGAAGCCGATCAGCTCAGCGTAGATGCGCGCGCCACGCGCCTTGGCCGACTCGTACTCTTCCAGCATCATCACGCCGGCACCCTCGCCCAGCACGAAGCCGTCCCGGTCCTTGTCCCACGGGCGCGAAGCGGCCGCCGGATCGTCATTGCGGGTCGACAGCGCGCGGGCCGCGGCGAAGCCGCCGATGCCCAGCGGCGACACGGTCGACTCGGCGCCGCCGGCCAGCATCGCGTCGGCGTCGCCGGCCTGGATCAGGCGCGCGGCCAGGCCGATGCTGTGCAGGCCGGTGGTGCAGGCCGTCACCGCGGCCAGGTTCGGGCCCTTGATGCCGTGGATGATCGACAGGTGCCCGGCGATCATGTTGATGATCGAGCCCGGCACGAAGAACGGCGAGATGCGGCGCGGACCGCGTTCGGTCAGCACGGCGTGGGTATCCTCGATCATCGGCAGGCCGCCGATGCCCGAGCCGACCAGCACGCCGATGCGGTCGGCGTTGGCTTCGGTCACTTCCAGGCCACTGTCCTTCAGGGCCTGCGTACCGGCCGCGATGCCGAAATGGATAAAGGTATCCATATTGCGGGCTTCCTTGGCGGGGATGTAGTCCTCGGCATTGAAACCCTTCACTTCACCGGCGAAGTGCACGGAAAGCGCGGAGTGGTCGAATTTGGTGATGGTGGCGATGCCGGACTTGCCGGCTACCAGGTTGGCCCAGCCTTCGGCAACCGTGTTTCCGACCGGAGACACAAGGCCAAGCCCAGTGACGACGACGCGACGACGGCTCACTATGTTTTCCTACGGGTGTATGAAGCGGGAGCGGAACGGTGGATCAGCCTGGGGCACAGCCAACTGGCCGGGCGGCAAGGCGCGTTCCATTCTGCTTCTTCGAACAGACGAAAGCCACAGAAAACAGCAAGGCAAGGCCGCGACGGCCCGCCCACCTGCCTTCTGTGGCTCGGAATTCAGAGACGACGGGCTTAGGCCTTGACGTGCGCGGTGGCGTAGTCGATAGCCTGTTGCACGGTCGTGATCTTCTCGGCTTCCTCATCGGGAATTTCCATGCCGAATTCATCTTCCAACGCCATCACGAGTTCAACCGTGTCCAGCGAGTCCGCACCGAGGTCGTTCACGAACGAGGATTCGTTCTTGATGTCTGCCTCGGCCACGCCAAGCTGTTCTGCCACGATTTTCTTGACGCGTTGTTCGATATTGTCCATGTAACCCTCCAGGGAAGTTCGACAAAAAGTGGGCGCATTTTAGCAGGTTTGGGACGACAGAAATGCCGCCTGCCAAGCTTTGCAAGAATCGCGCCCGTTTGGTTCGGAAAACTACTACTTCAGGCAGCTTCTTCCGGCTTCTTCTCGGAAATCTACCACCCAAAAACCTATTAATTCATGTACATGCCGCCGTTCACATGCAGCGTGGTGCCGGTGATGTAGGCGGCTTGCGGACCGGCCAGGAAGGCCACCGCATTGGCGATATCTTCCGGCTGGCCCAGGCGGCCCAGCGGAATCTGCTGCTTGAGCGAAGCATGCTGCTCTTCGGACAGCGCCTTGGTCATGTCGGTATCGATAAAGCCCGGCGCGACGCAGTTCACGGTCACGTTGCGGCTGCCGATTTCGGCGGCCAGCGAGCGGGTCATGCCCGCCACGCCCGCCTTGGCGGCCGAGTAGTTCATCTGGCCGGGGTTACCCACCGAGCCGACGACCGAGGTGATATTGATGATACGGCCCTGGCGCGCCTTCATCATCGGGCGCAGCACCGCGCGCGACAGGCGGAACACCGAGGTCAGGTTGGTCTGGATCACCGCCAGCCAGTCCTCGTCCTTCATCCGCATCGCGAGCTGGTCCTGCGTGATGCCGGCATTGTTGACCAGCACGCCGATGCCGCCATGCGTCTTGACGATGTCGTCGATCAGCGCGTCGCAGGCGGCCGCGTCGTTGACGTTCAGCACGGCGCCCTTGCCCTTCAGGCCTTCGCTGCCGAGATAGTCGGTGATGCCGGCCGCGCCGGCTTCGCTGGTGGCGGTGCCGATCACGGTGGCGCCCTGGCGGGCCAGTTCCAGCGCGATGGCGCGGCCGATGCCGCGCGAGGCGCCCGTCACCAGCGCAACCTGGTTTTCAAGAAGTTTGGTCATGCGCAATGTCCTTTCGTGCTTTCGCTTACTTCAGCAGTGCCAGCGTGTCCTGCAGCGAGGCCGGATCGAAGATCGCGCCGCCGGTCAGGTTGCCGTCGATGCGCTTGGTCATGCCGGCCAGCACCTTGCCCGGGCCGCACTCGATCACGTGGGTGACGCCCTCGGCCGCCATCTTCTGCACGCATTCGACCCAGCGCACCGGCGCCGCGGCCTGGCGCACCAGCGCGTCCTTGATCGCATCCGTCTCGTTGACGATGGCCACGTCGACGTTGTTCACCAGCGGGATCGACGGCGCCGAGAATGCCAGGCCCGCCATGCGTTCGCGCAGGCGGTCCGAGGCGGGCTTGAGCAGCGAGGAGTGGAACGGCGCCGATACCGGCAGCGGCAGCGCGCGCTTGGCGCCCTTGGCCTTGGCGATTTCGCAGGCCTTCCCGACCGCGCCCTTGTGGCCGGCGATCACCACCTGCGACGGCGCGTTGAAGTTCACCGCCTCGACCACGCCGGCCGACGATGCCTCGGCGCAAGCGGCGCGCACATCGTCGTCGGACAGGCCCAGGATCGCGGCCATGCCGCCCTCGCCCACCGGCACGGCTTCCTGCATGGCCTGCGCGCGGAAGCGCACCAGCGGCACCGCGTCGGCGAACGGGATCACGCCCGCGGCCACCAGGGCCGAGTACTCGCCCAGGCTGTGGCCGGCAACCAGTGCCGGGGCCGGGCCGCCGGCGTCGAGCCAGGCGCGGTAGACCGCCACGGCGGCGGTCAGCATCACCGGCTGCGTGTTGGTGGTGAGGTTCAGCTCTTCGGCAGGGCCTTCGGCGATCAGGCGGCCGAGGTCCTGGCCGAGCGCGGCCGAGGCTTCTTCCACGGTGGCACGCACCACGGCGTTATCCGCAAAGGCATTGAGCATGCCGACCGACTGCGAGCCCTGGCCGGGAAATACGAAAGCGAATTTCATTGGATTGAAACCCTAATAAGAAACGGTAGCCGGCGCCTCGAGAAGTTGCACATGCCGGGCTTCAGCCCGCACGCGCTGGCGCCGGCCGCATATTACATGCGCAGCAGCACCGCACCCCAGGTGAAGCCGCCGCCGACGCCTTCCATCAGCACGGTCTGGCCCGGGCGGATGCGGCCATCGCGCACCGCGACGTCCAGCGCCAGCGGGATCGACGCGGCCGAGGTGTTGCCGTGCTCGTGCACGGTCGCGACCATGCGCTCGGCCGGCAGACCCAGCTTCTTCGCGGTGCCCTGCATGATGCGGATATTGGCCTGGTGCGGGATCAGCCAGTCGACCTGTTCCGACGACATGGCCGCAGCCTCCAGCGCTTCGCGCGCGACCTTGTCGAGCACGGTGACGGCAAGCTTGAACACGGCCTGGCCATCCATGCGCAGGAAAGCGTTGCCGGTGATGTTGCCGCCCGAGACATTGCCCGGCACGCACAGGATGTCGACATGGCTGCCATCGGAATGCATGGCGCTCGACAGGATGCCGGGCTCGTCGGACGCGCTCAGCACCACCGCGCCGGCGCCGTCGCCGAACAGCACGCAGGTCGTGCGGTCGTTGAAGTCCAGGATGCGCGAGAACACCTCGGTGCCGATCACCAGCACGTTGCGGTGCGAGCCGCTGCGGATGAACTTGTCGGCCGTGGCCAGCGCGTAGACGAAGCCCGAGCACACCGCCTGCAGGTCGAACGCCGCGCAGTTGTTGGTGATGCCGAGCTTTTCCTGCACGATGCAGGCCGTGCTGGGGAACACAAAGTCCGGGGTCGACGTGGCGACGATGATCAGGTCGATGCTCTGGCGGTCGATGCCGGCAGCCTCGAGGGCCTGCTCGGCAGCCTTGACCGCGAGGTCGCTGCTGGTCACTTCGGGCTCGGCCCAGTGGCGCGCCGAGATGCCGCTGCGCGAGACGATCCACTCGTCGCTGGTCTCGATGCCCTTCTCGGCAAGCTGCGCCGCCAGCTCATGGTTGGTCACGCGCCGCGGAGGCAGGTAGCTCCCGGTACCGATGATTTTTGCGTACTTGGTCATGTAGTGTCGGATCGTATGGCTCGCAGCACCCTCGCAGCCGGCGCGTGGCGCTCAGGCGACGTGGGTGCTGGGATGCGCGCTCGGCGCCTCTGTCTCCGGGGCGGTCTGGGCAGCGCCGGCGGCGCTCGATTTATCGGCGAAGGCCCGTGCGATGCGGGGGATCACGCCATTCTTGGCGGCATCATACCCGCGTTTGATGGCCCACTCAAAAGAATGGGCATCGGCCGAACCGTGGCTCTTGATCACCAGCCCGCGCAGCCCCAGCAGCGACGCGCCGTTGTAGCGCGCCGGGTCGAGCCGCTTGGCCAGCCGCGACAGCACCGGCATCGCCACGGCCGCGAGCAGCTTGGTGAACCACGAGCGGGTGAATTCTTCCTTGATCATGCTGCCGATCATCTTGGCCAGGCCCTCGGTGCTCTTGAGCGCCACATTGCCGACGAAGCCGTCGCAGACCACGATATCGGTAGTGCCCTTGAAGATGTCGTTGCCTTCCACGTTGCCGTAGAAGTTCAGCTCCGAGGCGCGCAGCAGTTCACCCGCGCGCTTGACCACCTCGTTGCCCTTGATGACTTCCTCGCCGATGTTCAGCAGGCCCACGGTCGGGTGTTCCTTGTGGTCCACCACGGCCACCATGGCCTCGGCCATGCGCGCGAACTGCAGCAGGTGTTCAGGCTCGCAGTCGGCGTTGGCGCCCAGATCCAGCACGGTGGTGCCCCAGCCCTGCTGGTTCGGGATGGTGGTGGCGATGGCCGGCCGCTCGATGCCTTCGAGCGTCTTCAGCACATAGCGCGACACCGCCATCAGCGCGCCGGTATTGCCGGCGGAGATGCAGGCGCCGGCCAGGCCTTGCTTGACCTGGGTGACGGCCACGCGCATCGAAGAGTCCTTCTTCTTGCGCAGCGCCACCTCGACCGGGTCATCCATGGAGATGACCTCGGTGGCTTCGACGATGCTCACGCGCGGATGGTCCAGCGCGTGCAGCTTTTTCAGCTGCGCCCGGATGGCGTCTGGCAAACCGACCAGCACCATCTCGGCATCGTCATGGCGGGAAAGAAAACTGATCGCCGCGGGCACCGTCACGGACACGCCGTGATCGCCGCCCATGCAGTCGATAGCGATTTTGATCGTCATTGTTCCTGGTACGGATAGCGCAGAGGCGCGCGCCACGCCCGGCGGTAATCCCGAGCGCCCAACAAAAAAGCGGCAACGATCTTGCCGCTTTTTTGTGTCTGACCGTTTCTTGTCCGACCTACAAGCATGCGCGAGCGAGACGCAATGTCACGCCGAGCGAAGCTGTCAGTCGTTCTTGGTCTTGATGACCTTGCGGCCACGGTAGTAGCCGTTCGGGCTCACGTGGTGGCGCAGGTGGGTTTCGCCGGTGGTCGGCTCAACTGCCAGCGGCGCGGCCGACAGGTGATCGTGCGAACGGTGCATGCCGCGCTTGGACGGCGACTTCTTGTTCTGTTGAACAGCCATGATGACTCCTTCGAGAATTTTTCAATATTAACACACGCATCCCGCCCAAGGCGTAGCCGGGGCCCGGCCGGATGCTTCAGATTCACCTGCAAGGCCTTGCCCGTGCCGCCAGCGGCATCAGTGCCTGGTCTTCAGGCCGGCCAGCGCCGCAAAGGGCGACGGCCGCTTTTCTTCCTCAGGTTCAGCCTCTGGCTGAACCTCGCCGTCCGTGCCGGTCACGAGGCTTTCGTGCACCGTCGGGCAGGCGTCATGCTTGGGTGCCACCGGCAGCGCCAGCAGCACTTCATCTTCAATCAGTTCCAGCAGCGAGAACCGCTTCGAGCCGGCGATCACGTCGACTTCGTCGTCGTCCATCGGCGCGGCCTCGGCCGCTTCCTCGCTTTCCACCACCTCGAAGCGCGTGGCCGTGTCGATCGGCTCGGCATAGGGGTCCAGGCAGCGCTGGCACTCCAGCCACATGCGGCCCTGCACGGTCACATCGAGGAACAGCCGCTGCGCCACCGGGGCGCCGGGCTCGGCCGCTTCCTCGCGCACGAAGCCGGTGGCCGTATAGGCAAACGTCTCATCGGGTGCCGAGGCTGGCGCTTGCGCGGCCGTCTCGGCTAAGATGCGCGGCAATTCCCGCACCGCCAATTCGCCGGCCAGGCTTTCGCCCTTCCGGCAGAACGCGAAGAGGTCGAGCGCGCGCAATTCAACAGGCTGGTTCGGCTGGGTCATGTGCGTGGCTCCGGTCGCAATGCAATGACTGGTTCGCCACATCCCACACCTGTCGGACTACGGGCCGCGCACTTCGGCGGCACTGCGCCCGGGTGCGGATGCGGCAAAACGCGCGATTATACGACGTAAACCTTGCCGAGGTCAAAGGTCTTGCCATCCCGATCTGCCTCGTTTTCTGTTCCGCTTCAATCACTTATGTCCCAAGACTCCCGTCCCAAGCTGATCCTCGGCTCCGGCTCGCCTTACCGGCGCGAGCTGCTGGCGCGGCTGCGCATTCCGTTCGAAGTAGCCGTGCCCGATATCGACGAAACCCCGCTCTTTGGCGAAGCCCCGGAGGCGACCGCGCTGCGGCTGTCGCAGCGCAAGGCCGAGGCCATTGCCGTGCGCCACCCGGGCGCGCTGGTGATCGGCTCCGACCAGGTGCTGACGCTGGACGGCGAGCAGATGGGCAAGCCCGGCACGCATGACAAGGCCGTGGCGCAGCTACGCCGCATGCGCGGGCGCACCGCCACCTTCCATTCGTCGCTGTGCCTGCTGGATGCGCGCACCGGCGCCGTGCAGCTTGCCGACGTGCAGACCCGCGTGACCATGCGCGACCTGAGCGACGCCGAGATCGAGGCGTATCTGCAGCTCGAACAGCCCTATGACGTGGCCGGCAGCGCCAAGTCCGAGGGACTGGGCATCACGCTGCTGGAACGCGTGGAGTCGGACGACCCCACCGCGCTGGTCGGCCTGCCGCTGATCGCGCTGACCGGCATGCTGCGCCAGGCCCGCTATCCCTTGCTTTCTGTATAAGACGGGGAGCGAACCATGAGCGGCATCCTCTACCTGATTCCCAATACCCTCGGCAAGCGCGACGAAGCCGACCCGCTGGCTGACGTGATCCCCGCCGGCGTGCAGCAAATCGCGGCCCGGCTCGATTACCTGGTCGCCGAGAACGCCAAGACCGCGCGCGCCTTCCTGAAAAAGCTGGGCGAAACCGCACCGCTGGCGCGTCCGATCCAGCAGATCGAGATCCGCGAGCTCAATGTCAATACGCGCGCCGACGCGCTTGCCGAACTGCTCGCGCCGATCCAGGCCGGGCGCGACGGCGGCCTGCTGTCCGAGGCCGGCGTGCCCGCCGTGGCCGATCCCGGCGCGGAGCTGGTGCGCCTGGCCCATGCGCGCGGCATCAAGGTGCGGCCGCTGGTCGGGCCCAGTTCGATCCTGCTGGCGGTGATGGGCTCCGGGCTGAACGGCCAGAGCTTTGCCTTCAACGGCTATCTGCCGGTGGATGCCGGCGAGCGCGCGCAGCGGCTGCGCGAGCTGGAACAACGTTCGCGCAAGTCCAGCCAGACTCAGGTGTTCATTGAAACGCCGTACCGCAATGCCGCGCTGCTGGAAGCCATGCGCCAGCATTGCGCGGGGACCACGCTGTTGTCGGTGGCGGTGGATCTGACGTTGCCGGGGGAGACGATTGTTACGTTGCCGTTGTCGGGGTGGCGGGTGGATCGGCTCGACCTGCACAAGCGGCCGGCGATTTTCTCCATGCTGGCTGCCTGAAAGCGGTCGGGCATACCGACGGGCTGGACTTCGTTGATGCTCCGGCCCTCACCCCCGGGCCCTCTCCCGCTGCGCGGGAGAGGGCCCGCCTGGATTGGCGGCTTCGTCCTGCGCGGTAGGAACGCAACGGCGTTACAGCGTCAGTGCATCCCCTGCATGCGCGTACTCCACAACATCGCCTTCATCGCCGCGGTGCCCACGGCCGCGCCGAAGCGTTTGGCCACGCGCTCGGCGATATTCTCCTTGACCGTGTAGTCGACGATATCCTCTGCCTTGAGCACATCGCGCGCGACGGTATCGGCGGTGCCCAGCGCATCGGCCAGTCCCAGCTCGATGCTGCGCTCGCCCGACCAGAACAGGCCCGAGAACAGGTCCGGATCATTCTTGAGCCGGTCGCCGCGGCCTTCCTTCACCACATCGATGAACTGCTGGTGGATTTCCTTGAGCATGGTTTCGGCATAGGCCTTTTGCCTCGGCACCTGCGGCGAGAACGGGTCGAGCATGCCCTTGTTGGCGCCCGAGGTGTACAGCCGGCGCTCCACGCCCAGCTTGTCCATCAGCCCGGTAAATCCAAAGCCGTCCATCAGCACGCCGATCGAGCCGATGATGCTCGCCTTGTCGACATAGATCTTGTCCGCAGCCGCGGCGACGTAATAGCCGCCCGAGGCGCAGATTTCTTCCACCACCACATAGAACGGCTTGGACGGATAGAGCGCGCGCAGCCGGCGGATCTCGTCGTTGATGATGCCGGCCTGCACCGGCGAGCCGCCCGGCGAGTTGATCTTCAGGATCACCCCGGCTGCATTGCTGTCGGCAAAGGCGGCCTGCAGCGAGGCATTGATCGACTCGGCGCCGGCCGGCGTGCCCGCGGCGATCTCGCCTTCGAGCGTGACCATCGCGGTATGGCGGCCCGAGGTGCTGATGGCGCCATCGCCCTTGAAGTCGAACAGCGCGATAAAGATCAGTGCCAGCAGCCCGAGGCCGACGAAGCGGAAGAAGATGCGCCAGCGCCGCGCCGCGCGCTGTTCGCGCAGCGTGGCCATCAGCACTTTTTCCAGCACATCGCGCTCCCAGCCGGCGCCGCCGCCTACCGGCGCGCCGGTCGCGGCGCCGGCGATGCGCGCCTTGCGTTCGCGCGCTTCGCGCCGCGCGGCATCGTCGCCGGCGCGCAGCTCGTCTTCGAGCGGGTATTCGGCGCGCGGTGCGGTCACCAGGCGCTCGGATTCCGGCGGTTGCGCGTCGTCGCCAGGCCGCCTTGCCGCCTTGCGGTCGTCCGGCCGACCCGGTTCACCTGACTCGTCGCCAACTGGCGGCTTCTGCTCTTCTGTCATGCAATCGCTCGTGAAAGGCTTCGAAATGCCGGGGCGGCCTAGCCGCCCGTGCGCTCAGCGATCCGGTACGGTGCCTCGGGCACCCAGTAGACCTCGCCGTCGCGCTCTTCGATGCGCAGCTTGGCCAGCGTCGCGCCGCGGCAGGGGCCGCCGACGCACTCGCCGCTGTCCGGCGCATAGACCGCGCCATGCGTAGCGCACATCAAGTATAGGCCCGAGGCATCGAAGAACCGGCCTTCCTGCCAGTCCAGCTCCATCGGTACATGGGCGCACCGGTTCAGGTAGCCGTGCGCGGCGCCGTCGAAACGCACCACGAAGGCGCCGATCTCGCGGTTATCCAGCGCCACCGCAAAGCGCACGCCAAGGCCGCCCTCTTCCAGTTCCGCGGCGGCGCACAGCCGCACCGGGGTCTGGCCCGATGCTGTCCCGGCTTGCGCCACTGCCTCAGGCATGGGCCAGCAGCCAGTCGGTCAGGTCGGCGATCGAGGTGGCGCAGTGCACCGGCGCCATCGCGCGCAGCGAATCGCCCGGATGTGCGCCGTAGCAGACGCCGATGCCGGCGGCGCCGGCGTTGACCGCCATCTGCAGATCATGGGTGGTGTCGCCGATCATCACCGTGCGGTCCATGTCCTGGCCCAGTTCCCGGGTCAGTTCCTGCAGCATCGCGGGGTGCGGCTTGGAGAAGGTCTCGTCGGCGCAGCGCGTGGCATCGAACAGGCGGGTCAGGCCGCTAGTGGCCAGCGCGCGCTGCAGGCCGACGCGGGTCTTGCCGGTGGCCACGCCGAGGAAATAGTGCTCGCCACGCAGGGTCTCGAGCATCTCGCGCACGCCGTCGAACAGCACCAGGTCGGCGTCGCGGGTCAGGAAGTGGTAGCGGTAACGCTCGGCCAGGCGCGGGTAGTCGGCCGGGTCGAGCGTCGGCACGGCATAGGACAGGGCGTCCTTCAGGCCCAGGCCGATCACGTGGCTGGCGGCGCTGTCATCCGGCACCGGCAGGCCCAGGTCGCGGCTGGCGAGCTGGATGCACTTGGCGATGGTCGGGGTCGAATCCATCAGCGTCCCGTCCCAGTCAAAAACGATCAGGTCAAATTGTTGCCTGGCCATGGTAATCCTTGTGTTGTTTCAAGCACACCCTACTCCGGGGCATGCAGGTGACGCAATTGTTGCAGGAATCCGACGCATTCGTCGGGCAGCGGCGCCTCCACAGCCACCGGCTCGCCCGTTGCCGGATGGAGGAACACCAGCCGGTGCGCGTGCAGGAACATCCGCTTGATGCCGGGGTTGGCCCCGGATCGCGCCAGCGACTTGTTCAGCGAGAAGTCGCCATATTTCTCGTCGCCGACGATCGGGAAGCCCGAATGGGCGAGGTGAACCCGGATCTGATGGGTGCGGCCGGTCTTTAGTTCAGCTTCCAGCAAGGTGAACCCCGGAAACGCCTCCACCCGGTTGAAGACCGTATGCGAGGCAAGCCCGTCGGCCTGCACCCGCACGCGCCGTTCGCCGTCCGGCGTGCTGTATTTATATAGAGGCAGCTTCACATGCTGGCGCGCGTTGGGGAATTCGCCGGCGACGCAGGCGAAATATCGCTTGTCCATCGCATTGCCGCGAATCTGCTCGTGCAGGTGGACCAGCGCCGACCGCTTCTTCGCCAGCACCAGGATGCCGGAGGTTTCGCGGTCGAGCCGGTGCACCAGTTCCAGGAACTTCGCCTGCGGCCGCGCCTGGCGCAACTGTTCGATCACGCCGAAGGCAACGCCCGAGCCGCCATGCACTGCCACGCCGGCAGGCTTGTTGACCACCAGCAAGTGGGCATCCTCGAACAGCACCGGAAATTCGCTGGCCGGTACATGGGACTTGTCTGATTGTGCCGACGCCGCCACCCGCATGGGCGGGATGCGCACCACATCACCCGACTGCAGCCGATAAGTTGCGTCGATCCGCCCCTTATTGACGCGAACCTCGCCCGAACGCAGCACCCGGTAGATGTGGCTCTTGGGTACGCCCTTGGCGACCTTCAGCAGGAAGTTGTCAATACGCTGGCCTTCGGAGCCTTCGTCAATCGTGACATACGCCACCTGTGGGCTTGCCGGTGCGGCCTCGGCAACCTTTTCAATTTGATGGCGTAACTCATTCATTTTCAATATAATTTCCTCGCTGCTCCGGCCTGGGGCCGGCAGCGCAAGACCTGTGTAAGCGATTTATCTGCGTTTTTTCGTTCGATTTTTCGCATTCTACACTTGGGGTTGCCGCCAACCCCGCCCGTCTCCCGCTTCTTTATCCCGCTTTCGCGTGATCCGCGAGCGCCAGACAGGCAAATGGCAGTAAAAGCAGCACGCACGGTGCCGCCGGCACGCAGGAAGCCGCCCATAGGAGGCTTCGGCGCGGCAGGCGGTGACGTGGGAACAGAGTGTTCAGGTAAAACAGAATTTAAAGGCGGATGCCCCTGCCGGCATCTGCTTCGGTGAGAGAAGTCCCGCCCGCACCGGGAAACGGTGCCGGCCGGCAGGCCAGCCTGCCGCCTGACTGGAAATACCGGCGCCCGGTCGCAGAACTCCAAGAAGTAGTAGGTGCGCCCGCCAGGAGATGTCAGGCAGCAACGGCGGCAATGCCGTGTCCGAAAAATTTGCTCTTTGACGCGTCTAGGCCTTCCGCGGCCGGCCGCGATGCCGCCGGCGCCGGTTGCGCCGGCGTACCGCATCGCCTCCGGCACGGGAACGCGCCGGATGTCTCTCGCAAGAGCAGCCGCCGGCGTTCTCTCCTGCCCCGCGGACGTTACCCCGACGTCATCGCCTCTCTTTCACCCGCGCCCAGCCGCCCGCATTTCCCGCGAAGCGGCGCTTTCCGGCAATTCTCGCGCCTCGCTCGCTCCCTCGCGTGCTCCATGGATCGCCGCGGACACCGCCCAGACGGTGCCACCCGCGACACTGGAGTGAGGTATTGCGATGAAACGCATGCTGTTCAACGCGACGCAACAGGAGGAATTGCGCGTCGCCATCGTCGACGGTCAGAAACTGATCGATATCGACATCGAGACTGCCGGGCGCGAACAGCGCAAGGGCAACATCTACAAGGGTGTCATCACCCGCATCGAACCGTCGCTGGAAGCCTGCTTCGTCAACTACGGCGAAGAGCGCCACGGCTTCCTGCCGTTCAAGGAAGTGGCCCGCGCCTTCTTCAAGGAAGGCATCGACGTGCGCAATGCGCGCATCCAGGATGCCCTGCACGAAGGCCAGGAACTGATCGTCCAGGTCGAGAAGGAAGAGCGCGGCAACAAGGGCGCGGCGCTGACCACCTTTATCTCGCTGGCCGGCCGCTACCTGGTGCTGATGCCCAACAACCCGCGCGGCGGCGGCGTGTCGCGCCGCATCGAGGGCGAGGACCGCCAGGAGCTGCGCGAGACCATGTCGCAGCTGACCGTGCCGGACGGCATGAGCATCATCGCCCGTACCGCGGGCATCGGCCGCTCGGCCGAGGAACTGCAGTGGGACCTGAACTACCTGCTGCAACTGTGGAAGGCCATCGACGGCGCCGCCGGCGACAACAAGGCCCCGCTGCTGATCTACCTGGAATCGAGCCTGGTCATCCGCGCCATCCGCGACTACTTCCAGCCGGATATCGGCGAGATCCTGATCGACACCGACGAGATCTACGAACAGGCCCGCGCCTTCATGAGCGTGGTGATGCCTGACAACATGAACCGCGTGAAGAAGTACCGGGACGACGTGCCGCTCTTCTCGCGCTTCCAGATCGAACACCAGATCGAGTCGGCCTACTCGCGCATGGTGATGCTGCCCTCGGGCGGCGCCATCGTGATCGACCACACCGAGGCGCTGGTCTCCGTGGACGTGAACTCGGCCCGCGCCACCAAGGGCGCCGACATCGAGGAAACCGCGCTGCGCACCAACCTCGAGGCCGCCGACGAGATCGCCCGCCAGCTGCGCCTGCGCGACCTGGGCGGCCTGATCGTGATCGACTTTATCGACATGGAGTCGGGCAAGGCCCAGAAGGACGTGGAAACGCGCCTGAAGGATGCGCTGCGCCACGACCGCGCCCGCGTGCAGATGGGCAAGATCAGCCGCTTCGGCCTGATGGAACTGTCGCGCCAGCGCCTGCGTCCGTCGCTGTCGGAGGGCTCGCACATCACTTGCCCCCGCTGCAACGGCACCGGCCATATCCGCGATACCGAATCGTCCGCCCTGCAGGTGCTGCGCATCATCCAGGAAGAGGCGATGAAGGAAAACACCGCCGCGATCCACTGCCAGGTGCCGGTGGAAGTGGCCGCCTTCCTGCTGAACGAGAAGCGCCAGGAAATCAACCTGATCGAGCTGCGCTTCAAGGTCAACGTGCTGCTGATCCCCAACAAGCACCTGGAAACGCCGCACTACAAGCTGGAGCGCCTGCGCCACGACGACCCGCGCCTGGAAGAAAGCACCGCCAGCTACCGCATGGCCGAGGCTGCCGCCAAGGAACTGGAAGCCGACACCAGCTACAGCAGCCGCCGCAAGGAAGAAGCCAAGCCGCGCCAGGAAGCCGCGGTCAAGGGCATCACCCCGGAACAACCGGCCCCGGTGTCGGTGCCGCGCCCCGAGCGCGCACCCAAGCCCGAAACCCCGGCCGCCCCGCCCGTGCCGGCCACCCAGCCGGTGGTCAGCGGCGGCTTTATCGCTTGGCTGAAGGGCCTGTTTGGCGCCCGCCCGGCGACCCCGCCGGTGGTGGTGGAGCCGGCCAAGCCAGTCGCGGCCGCTGAAGCCCGTGGCGCCGAGGGGCGCCGCGAGCGCGGCCAGCGCGGCGAAGGCCGTGGCCAGCGTGGTGAACGCGCAGAGCGCGGCGAACGTGCCGAGCGCGGTGAGCGCGCCGAGCGTGGGGAGCGCACCGAACGCACCGAACGCGCCGAGCGTGGCGAGCGCCAGGGCCGCGGCCAGCGTGAGCGCGGCGAGCGTGTCGAGCGCGCCGAACGTGCCGAGCGCCAGGGTGGCGAACGCGGCGAGCAGCGCGAAGGCCGTGGCGAACGCCCGGGCCGCCAGCCGCGCCAGCAAGGTGAAGGCCAGGCCACGCCGGCCGTGGCCCGCCAGACCGAGGCCGTGCAGGCCGAGCGTGCCCAGGGCGAACGCGCCGAGGCGCGCCAGGAAGGCCGCCGCGATCGCAGCCAGGAACGCCGTGAACGCCAGCGTGATCGCCAGCGCGAACGCAGCGATCTGCGCGAAGCCGAAGCCGGCGAAGCGCCGCAGCCGGAAGCCGTAGCCGCCGCGCAGGCGCTGGGCGTGCTGCCGCAAGCCTTCGCCGAAGAGCCGCAGGCCGTACAGGCCGAGCTGCCGGAAGGCGCTGAAGGCGTGGCCGAAACCGCTGCGGAAGGTGAAGAGCGCCGCCGCCGCAACCGCCGTGGCCGCAACCGCTATCGCCGCGAACGCGACGAGTCGGCGCAAGGCGCACAGGGTGAGGGCGAAGTGGCGCAGGAAGGTGCTGACGAGGGCTTTGCCCCGGTGAGCGCCGAGGCTGCACCGCAGGCCGAACCGCAAGTTGCCGCACCCCAGGCCGAGCCGGCACCGCAGGTTGCGGTCGTGGCCGCTGCCGCCGAGCCCGTCGAAGCGATCCGCATCGCCGTGCCCGAAGGCGTGAGCCCGGCGCCGGTGGCCGAGCCTGCCCCACTGGCCGCCCCGGTCGCCGAGCAGGCTGCACCGGCAACCGCCGCCGCCGTCACGGAAGCCATTGCCGCCGAAGCCGCGGTCGAACCGGCCCTCAGCACCGCCGTCGAAACCGCACCGGCCGTGGCCGCCGTGGCAGAGCCGGTGGCAGCCCCGGCACCTGCCGCCGAGCCGGTCCAGGCCTATGCCCCGGCTCCGGCCGTGGTGGCGGCCCCGGTTGCACCGGCCGCCGCCCCGGTGGCGCTGGAAAACCTCGAGCCGATGCTGGCTACCGCCGGCCTGCAATGGGTCCACACCGACAGCGACAAGCTGCGCTCAGCCCAGGAAGCCGCCGCCCGCATCGCGCCGGCGCCTCGTGTGCCGCGCGAGCGCAAGCCGCTGCCGCCGCTGCCGCAAGGCCCGATGATTCTGGTCGAGACGGGTGGGCGTGAAGTGGAGATGTCGCAAAAGTAAGCGCAACGCCCCGGACCCTGAAAGGGGAGCGCGGTGTTGGGTGCACCCAAGCCGCCCGAACTAGCCTAAGCAAGGTGTTCTCCCTCTCCCCTCAGGGGAGAGGGACCGGGATGAGGGGTGGGTTAGCAAGGAGCCACATCAAGCAGGGCCAACTGTTTTAACCCACATTGACCCTCCTGCCCTCACCCCCGCCCCTCTCCCGCGAGCGGGAGAGGGGAGCAAACCAGCGGCGGGCGTACTCTGCCAGCAAATACCAAGGGACGGCTTCGCCGTCCCTTTTTTCATGCCCGCGCAATTCCCTTCCCGGCTACCGCCAACAAGGGAATAC
>NZ_JBEFLI010000065.1:0-42784 GCF_040578825.1 Cupriavidus necator
AAAGCCAAACACCGAACCTCAACACCACACCTTCTAGATCGGACATTTCAGCTTAGCTGAGCGCCGGACATTTGAACTTAGCCTAGACACTTGGTGTGGCGGCAAAGCAGTAATGTCCGGTTCTAGCAAAGCAGAAATGTCCGCCTGAGGCGCTCTTCGTGGTATTTAGCCTGCCCGGTTGAATGCAGTAGAGAACGCACGGCGATGGCTAAATCCGACGTCATTACAGTAAGCATGCGAGAGTTAGACAGGCTCAAGACCGTCCAGGCGGTCGTGGGGTCAGTTGCGGCCGAGCGTGGCCGCTGAACGGTTGCAGATCACCGACCTGCTGGAGCGCTATCGGCAGGAAGGACCGTCTGGGCTGGTCTCCCGCAAGCGCGGCCGGCCCGCCAACAACCGCCTATCGGCCGATCGTGAGGCCGCAGCGCTTGACCTGATCCGCGAGCATTACGCCGACTTTGGGCCGACCCTGGCCGCCGAGAAGTTACACGAGCGTCATGGGCTGAAGCTGTCCAAGGAAACGATTCGCCGGCTAATGACGGTGGCCGGACTGTGGGTGCCGCGCAAACAGCGGCCGCCAAAGGTCTACCAGCCTCGTAACCGGCGCGCCTGCTATGGCGAACTGATCCAGATCGACGGCAGCGATCACCGCTGGTTTGAGGAGCGCGCCCCAGCCTGCACCCTGCTGGTTTACGTCGACGACGCCACCAGCCGGATCATGGAACTGCGCTTCACTCATTCGGAATCCACGTTCACATACTTTGCCGCGACGCGGGCCTATCTGGAGTGCCACGGCAAGCCGATGGCGTCTTACAGTGACAAGGCAAGCGTATTTCGCGTCAACAAGCCGAACGCGACCGGCGGCGACGGCCATACCCAGTTTGCCCGGGCCTTGTTCGAGCTGAACATTGAGGGCATTTGCGCCAACAGCAGCCAGGCCAAGGGCCGCGTCGAACGGGCCCACCAGACCCTGCAGGATCGCTTGGTCAAGGAATTGCGCCTTCGTGATATCAGCACCATGGAAGCCGCAAACGCCTTCATGCCCGAATTCATCGCGGACTACAACGCGCGCTTCGCCAAGGCACCGCGCAACAGCCATAACGCCCATCGTCCGCTGCGACCGGATGAGAACTTGGACCTGATCTTCACCTGGCGCGAACCGCGCTGCGTATCCAAAAGCCTGACGATCCAGTACGACAAGATGCTCTACCTGCTTACGGATATGCCCGAGCATAGGAAGCTGGCCGGTCGCTATATCGATGTCTATCACTATCCGGACGGCAGGATCGAGCCACGCGCGAACGGCGCTGCCCTGCCCTATACCGTTTACGACCGGCTATCGAAGATCGATCAGGCGCGATTGTGGACAACAAGCGGCTCGGAGCTGTTTTGCAGATAGCGCAATACGTTCAGGAGAAGCGCGACAATACGCGGTCACTATCTGTGCCTGGAACAGAGGGAGTACCCCGCAAGCGTGGACGGCCGCCCGGCAAGAAGTCCCAGCGGTCGCTGGGCCAGAACGATATGTTGGAAGCTCTGCAACGCCTACAGCAGCAGCCTTGGCCGCTTAACGGAACCGAGAACTGAGCCCAGCTTACTTCTGGAACTCAAATCCGCTCTGCCGGCATGAACAGCTTCACCCTGAGCTGGATCCAATCGTGTCAGGCCAGCACCACCGCCCTACGGGAAATCCAGGAAAACTGACCAAGCGATTTAAGACTGACCGGACATTTTAGCTTTGCTGGCGCCCGGACATTTCAACTTGGCCTGGACACTGAGTGTTAGCCGTTTTTTCTAATGTCGTAGTTGGGATGAATTCAAATGTCGTACCTCGGTCCGGATCATGCCAAGCTGGCGGCCTTGCCGCCAAGCCAGGAGCACGATCATGGGCCGCCCCGACACGATCACCATGAGCATGCGCGAACTGGACTGCTGCAAGGTCATCCAGGCCGTAGTCGAAGACGGCTTGATGGTCTGGCGCGCAGCCGAGAAGCTTGGCATTTCCACGCGCCAGGTTGAGCGTCTGGCGCAGCGGTACCGGCAGGACGGTCCTCGAGGCCTCGTTTCCCGTAAATGGGGACAGCCCGGTCATCACCAGTTGCCTCAGGGGCTGGAATCCCGCGTGCGCGGCCTGATCCGCGACAGCTATGCCGACTTCGGCCCGACGCTGGCCGCCGAGAAGCTGCGCGAGCGCCATGGCATCGAGATCTCGCCGGCATGCGTGCGCCGGATCATGATCGACGCCGGTTTCTGGGTGCCCAGGAAGCTGCGCCCGCCCAAGGTGTACCAGCCAAGGAATCGCCGGGCCTGCCTGGGCGAGCTGGTCCAGATCGACGGCAGCGACCACGCCTGGTTCGAGGACCGGGCGCCGGCGTGCACGTTGCTGGTCTACGTCGATGACGCAAAGCGGTGAAGTCCGCGCCCAAGCGGCATTTACGTGGACAAGAGCAGGTACAGCGCGCCCAACACGACCAGGCCCGCCCCAATCATCACGTAGTAGCGGATACCATGCAGAGGCTGCCCTGGGTGACCAGGCTGGTGGAAAGTGAATCGCATGATGGTGAGATCTGGAGTCGATGCCTTATGGTAGACCCCTATGCCAAATAGCGCTGCTTCATCTTGACGACTTGCCGCTACCGTCGTTGAATACACGTTCGCGCAAAAGGACGAAAGCGGTAGGTTCAACAGACGCTAATACAGCCCTTGGGAGACAGCCATGCTAACGCCTCATGAAGTGGCCACACTCATGCTGATTGAAGAAGCAGCGCCCAACATCAAGGATCTCGATCGCCAGACTGTTAATGCGCTCATCGAGCAACGGCTGGTAGATCTTGGAGACTATGAGCCGGGAAATTGGTGTCCCAACATTACGACCCGAGGTAGTAATATCCTCAGCGCTATTGCCAGAGTTCGTTGACATCAGTACCGCTCTGGGCGGCGCGCTAGCTGGCTTTCGTATTCATCGAGTCCGGCATTGCTGTCGCGCCGCTCCAGAACGTTATTCAGGGAACGGCAGCACATTACCGTGGTGACGGCTACCAGGACACAGGGTCTGCTAGCTAAGACTCAAGGCCAATAGCCCGTCGCTTATCTTCATGCCGCGTAAGGCATTTCTGCAGAAACCGAAGAAGATTGGTACCGCAATGCACGTTGACGCGCGGCAGGCCGAAGGGGTCGTCATCGGCGCGTGCCAACCCCCGCTGTGTCAGCGTGGCGTTGTCGTAACCAGCCTCGCGCACCAGTTCCCGGTGCGCGGCCTGCTGTTCCCCATAGGGATAACAGAACGCTGTGATCGGCATTGACACCAAGTCTTCAAGCTTTGCCTTGCAGCCCTCGATCTGCCGGCGGGCTTCAGCGAGCGGCACTGCTGACAGGTGCACGTGGTCGATCGTATGGGCGCCGACTTCATTGCCCAGGCGGGCCCATTCCCTGACTTCGGCGGCATTCATCAGCGCAGCAGGCGGTATGCCCTGGCCGGTGTCCCAGACGTTGCTGCCGTCGATCTGCCCGGCCACGAAGTAGTTGGTAGCACTGAAGCCCAGCTCGGCAAGTACGGGCAACGCGTGCCGGTGAACATTGCGGAAGCCATCGTCGAACGTAATCCCAAACACTTTGCCGACCGCCTTGCCTTGGATATACGGCATCAACTCTCGCATCGACAGCCCCCGATAGCCCAGCCGACGCATCCACGTCATTTGCAGGCGAAACTGCCTGGGGCTGACAGTCAAGCCGCGGAACGGCGTGCCATGAGGCGGCACGATATCAATCTGGTGATAGGTCAGGATCGGAATCGGCATGGTGCGCACTTCGCTGTTATCGGCCGTTACTTTTGGTCAGCGCGGTCTGCAGAGGTTCCGGTGTAACTTCGGCGTCGAGGGTTGCCCGGTATACGGCCATGGTGCCGGCAACAAAGGCATCGAGACCAAAGTGCGCCTGACTTTTGGCGAGAGCGGCGCTTCCCATCCCGATCAGCTGATCGGGCTCAGACAGGATACTCTCGAGCCGGGCGCGCAGCGCCGCGACGTCGGCACGCGGCACTACCCAGCCATCAATCCCGTCCGTCACGTTCTCGGGCAATCCCCCGGCGTCGGAAACCAGTACCGGCAGGCCCATGGCCATCGCTTCACGGCACGCAAAGGACAACGTCTCGCGCCTCGAGAGCACAAAGGCGACGTTGCCCGCCGCGAGCGTGGGCCGGACGTCGTCCAGCAAGCCAGTAAAGACGACGTGCCCGCTCAGTCCCAGTGATTCGACCTTGCTGACCATGCAAGGCGATGGTGTCTCGCCGGCCACGATCACACGTGCCCGGCGACGCAGGTGCGCGGGCAGTTGCGCAACGGCTTCAACCAGGTCGATCCAGCCCTTTTCGTGATGGGTACCCGCGGTGCTGACGAAAATCGTGGAGTCCGATTCCGCGCCGAAATGATGCGTCCGTAGCGCAGCTACCTCGTCCGCGGCGGGTGGAGCGAAATGATTGCCATCGATGCCGTGTGGTACCGTGGTGATCGGCAAACGGCGGTAGGGCGAGTCGCGCAGCTTGCCGGCGACATAGTCGCTGACCGCGATGACATGATCGGTACCCAACCATGCACGCAGCCAGTTGCCGACACTGCGGCTGCGATGATCGTTGTGCTTCGTGTAGACAATGCGCGGCCGGCGCAGTGCCATCAGCCGCACCAGCATGATGAGCTTGTGGTCCGCTGACCCGTTGACGTGGACGATGTCGAAGCGCCCCAGGCTGACGAGCCGCCAGAGCGTCCACAACTCTCGCAGCCAACGCAACCCGCGCGGCGCAAAGTCGACTGCCGTCACGCGCACGCCCGTGCGGCCGCTGGCGAGGCGAAACAGGCGACTGGAATGCGGCGCCGCCACGGCCACTTCGTGTGATAGTGCCAGCGCGGTCAGCAGGTTCAGCAAATACGTGTCGTGCCCTCCACCATTGCCTCGATGGAAATTCGTCAAAAGCACTCGCAATTTTTCCTCCACCACCGGCATTCCGTGTGATGCCGGTTTTGTATTCCATCTTTACAGAGAATTTCGTTACCACCCCATTGGGACTCGCCCCTAGAAACAAGCAAGTGGGCGCGCCTTAATCAACTTCCATGTAAAACTGGCACCAATGCGGGTGTAAAGGGCGTCACATTGGGCTGGTGACACCCGTTTCGACGTGATCGCTCCACGGCGCATGCTCCAAGGGCGCGACGCCGGAGTCTCTGCTCTGCGCGCAGCGAGGCCATCTCGTCGGGGGCGTGGTGCGCCGGCTTAGAATGTCGGTACTCGCCGCGGCAGGGCATCTCCAACGAAGGAACGTCACCATGCTCAAGCTCTATGGCTTTTCGAAGGTCAACGCTGTCGCGCGGGGCCACACCCGAGACCTGCGCGTGCTGTGGGCGCTTGAAGAGATGCAACTGCCGTTCGAGCTGGCCGGCATGGACCACCCCGCACACGACCTGAACACCGAAGCCTATCGCCGGCTCAGCCCCTTCGAACAGATCCCGTCGATCGACGACGAGGGGTTGGTGCTGTCCGAGTCCGCCGCCATCCTCATCTACCTGGCGAAGAAGTCCGGCCGCCTGATCCCCGGCGACCGCGCCGGCGAGGCGCAGGTGGTGCGCTGGTGCTTCGCCGCGTTGAACTCGGTCGAGCCGCCGCTGCTCAGCCTGATGGTGCTCGACTGGACCGCGGATGGCAGCTGCGGCAAGCACCGCGAGTTCCTGGTCGGCTGGGTCAATCGGGTGCTGACGAACCTGGAGCGCTGGTTCGCTGACCGCGACTTCGTCGCGACAAAGGATTTCACCGTCGCCGACATCCTGATGGCGCATGTGCTGCGCTCGGGCATCAAGGACGAGGGATTGATCGCGCCGTATCCGGGCATCGCGTCGTATCGGGATCGGTGTCTGGCTCGGCCCGCATGGAAGCGAACCATCGAGGCGTACTGCACGCGGGTCGAGGCGGGATAGACTGGATCGACATCACCTATCGTGAGATGCTCGCGCGCGCCCGCGCGATCGGCCAGGCGCTGCTCGATCGCGGCCTCAGTGCGCAGCGTCCGCTGACGATCCTGTCCGGCAATGACCTGGAACACCTGCAGCTGTCGCTGGGTGCGATGTGGGCCGGCGTTCCGTTCTCGTCGGTGTCGCCGCCCTACTCGCTGGTGTCGAGCGACTTCGGCAGGCTGCGCCATGTCTTCGGGGTGCTGACGCCCGGCCTGGTGTATGCAGCCGACGCCGCGTTCGCGCGTGCCATCGATGCCGTGGTGCCGGCTGATATCGAGGTGGTGACGCGGGACGGCGTATTGCCAGGACGGACGGCAACGAGCTTCGATGCCCTGCTCCGGACCCCGGTGCCCAATGTCGACCACGCACAAGCCGCGGTAGGCCCCGAGACGCTGGTCAAGTTTCTGTTCACGTCGGGCTCGACCCGCCAGCCCAAGGCCGTGCCCACCACGCACCGGATGCTCTGCAGCAACCAGCAGATGCTGCGGCAGGCCATTCCGGATTTCACACGCGAGCCGCCGGTGCTGGTCGACTGGCTGCCGTGGAACCCATACCTTTGGCTATGGAGATGCTGCGCTGCCGACATCGCTGTTATTCAGCGGTGATTTTTCCGTCCTTGATCACCTTCGCCCAGGCGGCGAGTTCTTGCGTCACGAATTTGTCCAGAGCCGGAGGGTCCATGTAGGCAGCAAAGCCACCCTGCTCCTCGATCTTCTTCTTATACTCCGCACTTTCCGCGATTTTCTGAATCGATGTGGAGAGCTTCTTGACGATGTCCGGCGGTGTGCCTGCCGGAGCGAATACGGCGAACCAGGATTCCACGTTGTAGCCAGGCAGGCCCGCTTCAGCAGCAGTCGGGACATCCGGCATCGAAGGATGGCGCTTAGGCCCTGTATAAGCCAGTGCCGTGATTTTTCCGGCCTTGACCTGACCGATTACCGATGGCGGTGTCGTCACGAACATGTCAACCTGGCCGCCAATGAGGTCGCTCACCACTGGGCCGGCACCCTTGTACGGGACGTGTGTTACCGGCACCTGGGCTTGATTGCCAAACATGACGCCCGCGATATGCTGGATGGAGCCATTGCCCGATGACGCAAAGAACAAGCCCCGGTTGCCCTTCTTTCCAAAGGCAATCAGGTCGCGCAGGTTCTGAGCTGGAATCTTGCCGCTGACAGCGACGACATGCGGGGCACGCATCACCAGCGCTACAGATGCGAAGTCCTTGGGCTTCCAGCGCGCTTGGGGAAACAGCGCCGGATTGCCCACGTGATAGCCGGAATACTGCATCAGGAGCGTGTACCCATCCGGCTTGGCTCGTGCGACAGCTTCTGTGCCAATGTTCCCGCTGGCACCAGGCCGGTTCTCAATCACGACAGGCTGTCCCAGGTCCTTGGCCAGCTGCTCGCCGATGAGCCGCGCGACGATATCGGTCGAACCGGCAGGCGCGCTCGGCACAATCATCGTGACAGGCTTGCTGGGGTAGGCGTCCGCTGCCAGCACCGGCCATGCAGACCCAAGTATGAGCGCCGTCACAGCGGCTTTTACGCTCCATTTCATTTTTTGTCTCCTGATCATGTATTGGCCGGGACGGGCTTGCCATCCCGGCTTTGTCACTGGTTGTCCGTCACTTCTGGAACAGTGCTTCCATCTCTTTACGAACGCGGTAGGCCGGTTGTTCTGCATCGATGACCACGTCCTCCCACGTCAACGACTGGTCCTTGGGTACATCGCGGCGCAGCTTGAGGTGATGGGCCAGACCCAGAGGCAGACTGCCCACACGCAGCGACTCCTTCGCGGGGAAGAGCTTGCCAAATACCGTGTAGCCGCCTTCGCCATCGAGCATTTCCCCTGCCTTCAGATCCCGCTTTGCGGTTGCGACGACGTCGGCATTGAAATGCTGTGCCACGCCAGTCGGTTCGCCGCGGAGCCCGACGCTCGCCACAGAGATGCCGAGCTCCAGGCCAATCAGGTGCCATTTCTTGTACTGCACCATGCACTGGCCATTGGGGTCGGTGAAGACCTGGTATTCCTTGAAGCAGCGGCGAATGTACTCGGTCGGTGCCTCAACGCAGACCCAGACACCCTTGCGAATGTCGTAGCCCACGGAGGTACCATCGGTGTTCAGCGATGACACCACATCGACTATACCCTTTTCCGACAGCACGCCGCCATCCGACTTGAGCCGCATGACCGTGGGAATCTGCTCGACGGAGGCCGGTGCAAAGGTGATACCTTGCGCCTGCACCTGAAGCCCGGTGGCATTCGCAATGGCAGTGCTTTCGATAGCGGGCTTGGAACCATCGAGGAAAGCATTGAACATCTTCGGGTTCATGCCACCGATGCGAGCCTGCTCGGCCGTCACACCCCAGTGGTCCCAGACCGTATCGGGCGTCGATTCGCGGAACTTGGGCAGCCACTTGTGGCCACGCCCCGCGGCGATGATCGGGAACCCGCACGTGCGCGCCCAATCGACCAGTTCGCAAGCCAGGCCTGGTTGGTCGCCATAGGCCAGGGAGTACACCACGCCAGCCTCGCGGGCGCGGTGGGCCAGCAGCGGGCCGCAAAATGCATCGGCTTCGACCGTGACATTGATGACGTGCTTGCCGTGCTTGAACGCTGCCAGACAGTGGTCAACAGCAGCAATGGGGTTACCCGTGCATTCAATGATGATGTCGACGCCAGGATGCGCCACAAGCGCTTCCCAATCATCGCCGACATGCGTCGAACCGGTGCGTACCGCATCGTCCAGCGATGCTGCCGTAGCGCGGCCAGGTTCCCAACCCACTCGCTCAAGACTGGCGTGGGCGTTTGCCGGCACAAGGTCGGCGATCCCGACCATGTGCACGCCAGGCGTGCGAGGTACCTGCGCCAGGTACATCGAGCCAAACTTCCCTGCGCCAATGAGGCCAACGCGCACGGGCTTTCCTTGCTCGGCACGCGCGAGCAACTGCGGATAGAAATTCATGGTCCAATCCAGTGAGGTGGAAACTCAATGCGTCAGCTACGGGGCTGGGCGAGGAAGTCCAGGTCGCAGCCTTCAGGGGCCTGCAGCACGGTGCGCTGATAGAGCTCCTGATAGCCACCGCGTTTCCGGGGCAGTGGCTTGCGCTCGGCGAGACGACGTGCGATTTCTTCAGGCTCGACCAGCAAGTCGATGCTCTTCTCAGACACCGACAAGCGAATCCGGTCGCCGTTGCGCACCGCTTCCAGGGGACCGCCGGCGGCTGCCTCAGGAGAAACGTGCAGAACGATGGTTCCGTAGGCGGTACCGCTCATGCGGGCATCCGAGATACGCACCATGTCCTTTACGCCAGCCTTTGCGAGCTTCGAGGGAATGGGAAGGTAGCCGGCTTCCGGCATCCCCGCGGCCAGCGGACCCGCGTTCTTCAGCACCAGGATGTCGTCGGCGGTTACGTCGAGGTCGGGCGAATCCACCCGGTTTGCCAGGTCCTCCAGACCCTCGAACACCACGGCACGACCTTCCTTCTCAAAAAGAGCAGGCGTTGCCGCGGCGCGCTTGAAGATTGCGCCGTCGGGGGCAAGGCTTCCATGTAGGGAAATCAGGCCGCCCACATTGCTCACCGGTTCGTCGAAGGACCGGATGACTTTCCGGTCAACCCAGCCCGCCGGTTCGTCAAGGCGTTCGCGCAGCGTGCGGCCATCAACCGTGAGGCAGTCCAGGTTCAGCAAGCGGCGCAGTTCGCGGAGCACCGCTCCCATCCCGCCTGCGGCATGGAAGTCCTCCATGTAGCCCTCACCCACCGGTTTAAGGTCGACCAATACCGGAGTTTCATCCGAAATCTCGTTGAGACGTTCCGGGCTGATGCGAATGCCGAGGCGGCCGGCAACGGCGGTCAAGTGAATGATTGCGTTGGTCGAACCGCCCAGCGCCATCAGGATACGGAAGGCATTTTCGACCGACTGCTCCGTCATGATTTGTGAGGGCAGGATAGGCGAATGTGCAAGCCGTACGGCTGCCTTGCCGGTTTCCTCAGCGGCCACCAGACGTTGGGAATCCACCGCAGGAATTGCGGCCGTACCCGGCAGCGACATGCCCAACGTCTCGGCAATGCATGCCATCGTGCTGGCGGTACCCATGACAGCACAGGTGCCGGCGGTAGTAGCCAGGCGTGTCTCTACGGTCTGGATTTCGCACTGGTCGATTTCCCCGGCGCGGAACTTGCCCCAGAAGCGGCGGCAATCCGTACAGGCGCCCAGTCGCTCACCCTTGTGCCGCCCTGTCGACATCGGGCCGGTGACCAGTTGGATTGCGGGGCGATTGGCAGAGGCAGCGCCCATCAGCTGAGCCGGCACAGTCTTGTCGCAGCCACCGATGAGCACGACCGCATCCATCGGTTGCGCGCGAACCATCTCCTCGACGTCCATGGACATCAGGTTGCGGTACACCATGCTGGTCGGGTTGAGGAACACTTCGCCCAGCGAAACGGTGGGAAACATTCGTGGCAGGCCGCCGGCAGCCAGCACACCGCGGGAAACGGCTTCCACGAGTTGCGGCATGTAGCGATGGCAGTTGTTGAAATCGCTGGGTGACGCAGCAATGCCGATTACCGGCCGGGACAGCAGTTCACTTGAAATGCCCATCGAATGCGCCATCGAGCGGCGCAGGTAACGCGCAAAGTCGCGGTCGCCGTAGTTGGTCAATCCATTGTCGAGGCCAAGCGGTTCAGCCATGTTACTTCTCCGTGTGAGGTGCTGCGGCGCTGAACTGCACGGCAAGCATGTCTTCAAAGAATCGGGTCATTGCGCCCTTGTCGCTGGTACCGTGGCCCGACAGAAGGCTCATTTGGTAAGTGGCGGTCGCGGCTGCAAGCACCGGCATCGGGATGCAATGGCGAGCGCCTAGCTCGGCGGCGCTGACCAGGTCCTTGTAGGCGGCCTGGAGCGGATAGCCGTCGCTGAAGTGGCGCGCCAGGATGCGAGGAAGGAAGAACTCCGACGCATAGCTGCGTCCCGTTCCACTGTTGATGACCGACGCAATCTTTTCCGCATCCAGCCCCATCCGCCGCGCCATCGGCAAAATCTCTGCAAGCGCCGCGCAGTTGATGTCAAAGAGCAGCTGGTTCACGAGCTTCGTCAGCTGTCCACTGCCCGCGTCCCCCATGAAGAGGATGTTGTTGCCCATGCGCTCAAGCCATGGCTTCACCGTCTCGAACGTTTCTTTCGCGCCGCCACACATGACGGTCAGCGTGCCGGCTTCCGCGCGCGATTGCATTCCCGACACCGGAGCATCCAGGAACGCGATATTGGCCGTGGCCAGACGCGAATGAATATCCAGCGTGGCGCCATGCTCCATCGTGCTGGTATCGACAACGATGGAGCCAGGCCGCAGCAGGCTTGTCAGTCCACCGTCGCCGAACAGCACGTCCATGACAGCCGCGGTGCCCGGCAGGCTCAGGAACACAATGTTCGCGTCGGCCAGCCCAGCCAGGGAGTCGACCGTCGTGGCGCCGGCCGCCTGCAATTCCGGATAGGCGTTCTGCACCTTCGACGTGACTCGCAGGTCCGTATCGGCGTGCACGAGATTCAGCGCCATCGGCTTCCCCATCTGGCCGAGGCCGACGAAGCCAACGATGGTGCGGTCGGATTTTGCTACGCTCATGCGTCGGCCCTCCCGGAGATTTCAATCAGATTCAGGTCGGGGTCGCGCAGGTAAATGGAGCGAATGCGGTAGTTGGCCCCGGTGCGGGCGACGGGCCCTTCGATAATTTGAGCGCCGCTGGCATTCAATCGCGCAATGACTTCGTCCAGCGGAATCGCCGCGATGAAGCAGAGGTCCAGAGCGCCTGGTACGGGAAGATGGGCCTTGGGCTCGAATTCCTTGCCCTTTACATGCAGATTGATTTTCTGCTCGCCGAACTTGAAGGCTTTGCGGCCTTCGCCGAATGTCTCGAGTGTCATTCCCAGCAGACCGACGTAGAAGTCCACACAGGCTTCCTCGTTACTGGTCGTCAAGACAAGATGGTCCAAATGATGAATCACCGGGGTGTCTCCTTCTTGCAATTTCGCGAATGCCTGACTTTAGGCTGACAGAAAGCGTGGCAGGAATTCCTAATTTCGCATGTAGTCTTCGCATTTTGCGAAGCAGTCGCCCCGGCCCGGCTGCTAAGATGTTGATATGTCACAGGAACTCATCAATCCCGCGCGTGTTGACTTCGTCACACTGCGACTTTTCTGCGCAGTGGCTCAGACGGGCAGCATCACCAAGGGCGCGGAGCGGTGTAGCTTGGCGCTATCGGCCGCAAGCAGACGGATTTCGGATTTCGAAGCTGCCTCGAAGGCCGTTCTCATGGAGCGGACTGCCCACGGTATCCGGTTGACGCCCGCAGGTCATGTCGCGCTTCAGCACGCGATGCGGCTTTTCCAGGGGTTCGAGCTTTTCAGCAACGAGCTCAGCGAGTACTCGCATGGGTCCCGAGGGCATGTTCGGCTCTGGGCGAACATGTCCGCCCTGGTCGAATTTCTGCCTTCCGCGCTGCAAAGCTTCTTGCACCTTTACCCCGACACCCGTGTCGAGGTCGAGGAGCAACTTAGCGGTGACATAGTCCGTGCGGTAGTGGAAGGGATGGCCGACGTAGGCATATTCGTCGAAGGCGCGCCGACGCACGGCCTGAACGTCATTCCCTATCGCACCGACTGCCTGGTTGTCCTTTGCTCAAAGACTCACCCCTTGGGGGAGGTCGACGAAATCGACTTTCGGAGCTGTCTTTCTTATGACTTCGTAGGTCTGAATCGCGGTAGCTCACTGCTCAACACCATTTCGACTGCGGCCCATGACATTGGCTTCCCTTTGCGCTTGCGCGTTCAAGTTCGAAGCTTCGATGCCATGTCCGAGATGATTGCTTCGAATCTGGGGATTGGCGTACTTCCCCTCGGAGCATGCTTTCGAAAGCTGGAGCCTCTAGGCTTGAAAGCGGTACGGCTGGTGGATGATTGGGCAGAGCGAAGACTGCTCATTGCCACGAGCGACTCCCGCGCTCTTTCCGGCTCAGCTGCGCTGCTCGTCGAGCATCTAAGCAAGCCCCCTGATTGAACTGCGAGAGGCAACTGGTTCCTGAACATCGTGGTTGAAGTTGCGGACACCCAAACTGGGCATCGCGACCGGTGACGACCAGCGGGCAGCGGTGCGGCGCGAAGGCTTTCTGTCCACCATCGGCCATGACGTGCCTACCGCTTACGTCCCGGCGCCAAGCAGCCTGGCGCTGGGCCGGCAGGCGTTGTCCGAGCTGCTGGCAAAAGATCCCGGGATCCAGGCGATCTACTGCAGCTCAGACCAGCTTGCGCAAGGCGTCGTCGTCGAAGCGCTGGCGCGCGGCCTGCGCATCCCGCAGGACCTGGCCGTGTGCGGGTTCGGCGATGCGGACTTCGCCGCGCACATGGAACCGTCGCTGACCACCGTGCAGGTCGATGGGCGCGCACATCGGCCAGCTGGCGGCGCGCATCCTGCTGGAGCGGTGACGCGGCGCGGCAGTGGCACAGCCAGTGGTCGATGTCGGCCTCCGCATTGTCGAACGCGGTTCGACCTGACGCGCGGATGTCGCGCTAAAGCCTCTGCATCGTGCGGCAAGCGACCGTCGGGGCGCTTTCCCCTGCCCTGCCGCGGGCGCCCGATATTTTTCCTTGACAAGGCATGACGCATGTTCCATTATGCATTCCATCGCATGCGATCTAAACGGATGCGATACACATAGAACCCCAACCATCAGAGACCCATCACCATGAGCAAGATCGAAAAAGTCCTCGCCACCGGCAAGACCCACACCGCGCACAGCAGCGCCGGCGTTACCTCGCGCGGCCATAACGGCACGCTGGACATCGCGCTGTCGCCGGGCAACAGCACCACCCCGGCGCATGTGTTCCCCGCGGTCCAGCCGCACCCGACCGCTGAACAACTGTTCGCGGGCGCCTGGTCGGCCTGCTATATCGCCGCGGTTGGCCTGGTCGCCAAGGAGATGAAGGTGACGCTGCCGGCGGACCTGGCCGTCGACATCGAAGTCGATCTTGGCCAGACCGGCGCGGAATACTTCCTGCAAGCCCGCCTGAACGTGCGGGTCCCGGGCCTGCCGCAGGATGTCGCCACGGAACTGGCTCACGCCGCCGACGCCATCTGCCCCTACTCGAAGGCAACGCGCGGCAATATCGACGTGGCGCTGAACGTGTTCACGTCGTAATCCGCGAAGCTTCTCTAACCCCATATTAGTCGTATGCGATGTAATCGCATACGATACCTAACCAGACTGACCCGATACAAGGATGCCCGCCATGACCACGATCACCACCCTCGCCCGCCACGCCCTCGTTGCCGCCGCCCTGCTCGCCGCTGCCACCGCACAAGCCGCCGGCTCTGCGCGCGACCCCTTCACCGATGGCGCCCGCTCAGTCACCAGCGCAGCCGATCCTTACACCGACGGCGCTCGCTCTGTACAGGACACGCGTAGCCCTTATACGGACGGTGCCCGCTCGGTGCATGGCACGCGCAATCCGTATGTCGACGGCGCGCGTGGCAAGGTCGACCCTTACCTCGACGGGGCGCGCGCCTGAGGCACCGCATTGCCGCGGAGATCAGGGTGTGCACGACATCTCGCGCCGGTCAGAAGTGCCCCCGCCGGGGCGCTTCGACGGCGGCGAGAAAATATCGCACCCTCGATACAATCGCATACGACCTATAATCGATGCTTGCGATCCAGCCGTCCACGGCCACAGAGGTAGCCATGAAATCCACCGACAAGCCCGCCGCCAACCCGACGCTCTCGGACTTCCTGTGCTTTGCGGTCTATTCCGCGAACCTGGCCTTCGGCAAGGCCTACAAGCCGATTCTCGAACAGCTCGGGCTGACCTATACGCAATACATCACCATCGTCGCGCTATGGGAACAGGACAACCAGACCGTCGGCAGCCTGGGCGAAAAGCTGTTCCTGGAGTCGAATACCCTGACGCCGATCCTTAAAAAGCTGGAAGCGATGGGTTATGTGGAGCGGCAGCGCGACCCCGAGGACGAACGCCAGGTGCGCGTGAGCCTGACCAAGGCCGGCCGCAAGCTGCGCGAACGGCGCCTTGAAGCCAGCCTCGCCGGCGCGACCGGCCTGGCGCCGGATGAGTTCGTCCGCATGCAGAAGGCGGTTGCGGCGCTGCGCAACAACCTGATCCACTCAGTCAAAGACAGCGAATAAGCCAGTACCAGGAGTTACTGTCATGACCAGCACGCCCCAATACCACCCGATCAGCTGCGAATTCCACGACCGTCTCGAAGACCTCGCCACCGTGCGCAGGCCCGCGCAGATCCGCTATCGCGACAGCGACGGCACGCCACAGCAGCGCACCGCGGCCATTACCGACGTGTTCAGCCAGGGTGGCGCCGAATACCTGACGCTGAAGAGCGGCGAAACCCTGCGCCTGGACCAGCTGGTGGAAGTCGACGGCGAGAAGCTGGCCGACTACTGAAGCGATGGCAGCGCGCCGGCATTACTGCAGCGCCTTTACACCAACGCCACTTCCCCCGCCATCGCCTGCTGCCAGCCCGGCGGGCTGCCGATGCTGGCGGTCAGGTGCGTACAGAACGCCTTGACCTTGGCGCTGGCATGCTGCGTGGCGCGCAGCAGGTAGATGCCCCCGGGCGCTTGCGGCAACAAGCCGTCGAGCGCCAGTTCCAGCAGCCGGCCCGCGCCGATATCCGGGCCCACCGACCAGTCCGGCATCAGCGCGATGCCCAGCCCCTGCAGCACGGACAGCCGCCGCGCATCGCAATCGTCGCACTCCAGCGCAAACGTCGCCTGGGCGGCATGCGCCGGCGTCAGCAGTTCGCGCCAGCCACGCATGCTGTTGCTGTGGCCACGGTCGATCAGCCGGTGGCGCCCGAGTTCGTCAGCGTGCACGGGACGCCCGTATTGGGCCAGGTAGGCCGGCGTGGCGCAGACGATGTAGCGCTGGCTCGCAATGCAGCGCGCCACCAGCGAGCTGTCGGCCTGCTGGCCCACCCGGATCACCACATCGAAGCGCTCCACCACCGGATCGACCACGCGCTCGGTCAGCGCCAGCTCGACCGTCAGGCGCGGGTACTGCGCGTACAGCGCGCCCAGGTGCGGCACCACATGGCGCCGTCCGAAGGCGGGCAGGCACGCCACCCGGACCAGCCCGCTGACGCCCTGTTCCAGCGCCGTCACGGCGTCGCGCGTATCGCTCAGTTCATGCAGGATGCGCGTGGCGCGCGCGAACAGCAGTTCGCCGGCATCCGTGCGGACCAGCGCCCGGGTCGACCGGGTGAACAGCGGCACCCCCAGCTCCCGCTCGAGCGTATCGATCTGCCGCGCCACCGAAGACGCCACCAGGCCACGCTGGCGCGCCACCGCCGAAAAGCTGCCTGACTGTGCAACCTCGACGAAGATCGACAGGTTTTCAGCGAATCGGGTGAATTCCATTTTTGCGATCTCCGCAAAGGCGTTACGCAGGCGCACCGGCTTCCCGCAATATGGCGGCGAGTTTAACATCCGCCTGACCCATGCAAACCGGCAAGCTTGGCGAAAAAAGCAAAAGCGGCGAATGCCGGGCATCCCAGACCGACAACGGAGCAGACCCCGATGGAGACAACCGCAGCAAAGACCAGAATGACGACAACGCGCCCCGCCCTGCAACGCCTCGCGGCGGCGCTCGTCACGGTGAGCGCAATGATGCTCGCGCCGGCCAGTGCCCGTGCCGAGAACTGGCCGGCCAAGCCGGTCACGCTGATCGTGCCCTACGCCGCCGGCGGCACCGTGGACAAGGTCGCGCGCCAGATCCAGGAAGGGCTGCGCAAACGGCTGGCGCAGCCGGTGATGATCGACAACCGCGCCGGCGCCGGCGGCACCATCGGCACCGGACAGATCGCGCGCAGTGCCGCGGACGGCTACACCATCGGCATGGTGTTCGATGCGTTTGCCACCGAGTCCTATATCTATCCCAAACTGCCGTACGCCTCACAGAAAGACCTGACCGGCGTCTCGTACATGGTGCGCTCGCCGATGGTGCTGGTTGTACCCGCCAGTTCGCCCTACAAGACCCTGCAGGACTACGTGGCGGCGGCGAAGCAGCCGGACACCGTGTCGTACGCGTCGGTCGGCGCCGGCAGTTCCAACCAGCTGGTGGCCGAACTGTTCCATGAAGCCGCCGGCACCAGCGGCACGCATACCCCGTACAAGGGCGGCGGCCCCGCCATCAACGACCTGCTGGGCGGCCATGTCGATTCGATGATCGCCAGCCTGCCGCTGGTGATGCCGTATGTGCAGGCCGGCAAGCTGCGCGCGCTGGCGGTGACCGCGCGGCAACGCGATGCGCGCCTGCCGGCCGTGCCGGCCGTGGCCGAAACCTACAAGGGCTTCGAGGCCTACTCCTGGGTCGCGATGATCGCTCCCGCCAGAACGCCGCCCGGCGTGGTCAACAAGCTCGCGGCCGAGGTCAACGCCACGCTGCGCGATCCCGCCATTGCCAAAACGCTGCGCGACGGCGGCTTCGAAGTCATCGCGGGCGACAGCGCCCAGGCCAACAAGCTGATCCAGGAAGAATCCGCGCGCTGGGGCCGGCTGATCAAGGCGTGCCACATCGCCACGGAATAAGTGCCAGACAGCATGCGACCCTTCATCTACCAGACCCATCCGCAACGTGTTGTCTTCCGTGCCGGCGGCCTCGCGTCGCTTGGCGACGAAGCCGCTGCCCTTGGCGCCCGCAAGCTGCTGGTGCTCTGCACCGCGCCGCAACGCGACCTGGCCGAACGCGCCGCCGCGGTGCTGGGCGCGCGCTGCGCCGGCATCTTCGATGGCGCGGTCATGCATGTGCCGGTGGAACAGGCGCGGCTGGCACGCGCCTGCGCGGCGGAACTCGGCGCCGATGGCGTAGTGGCAATTGGCGGCGGGTCGACCATCGGGCTCGGCAAGGCCATCGCGCTGGAATCGGACCTGCCGATCCTGGCCGTGCCCACCACCTACGCCGGCTCGGAGATGACGCCGATCTATGGCCTGACCGACGGCGGCCTCAAGCGGACGGGCCGCGACGCGCGCGTGCTGCCGCGCACCGTACTCTACGACCCGGACCTGACGCTGGGCCTGCCGGTGCCGGTCAGCGTGACCAGCGGCATCAACGCCATCGCCCATGCCGCCGAAGGGTTGTATGGCGCCGACCGTACGCCGGTCAGCGACTGGATGTGCCGGGAAGGCATCGCCGCGCTGGGCCGAGCGCTGCCGGTCATTGCCACCCTCCCGGGCGAGCCGGACAGCGCGGCCGTGCGCACGGCGCGTGGCGACGCGCTCTATGGCGCCTGGCTGTGCGGGGCCGTGCTCGGCAGCGTTTCAGTGGGGCTGCATCACAAGCTGTGCCACACGCTCGGCGGCAGCTACAACCTGCCCCATGCCGAGGTGCACACGATCGTGTTGCCGCATGCGCTGGCCTACAACGCGCCAGCCGCGCCGGAAGCCATGGCGGCGATCGCCGCCGCGCTGGGCCGTGCCGGCGCCAGCGGCCCGCAGGCGGTGTTCGACCTGGCCGCATCGCTGGGCGCGCCCGTCGCGCTGCGCGAACTCGGCATGCGCGAGCAAGACCTGGACCGCGCCTGCGAACTGGCGCTGCAGGCGCAGTACCCTAACCCGCGCCCGCTGGCCGCGGCGGGTATCCGGGCGTTGCTCGACGACGCGTTCCACGGCCGACGGCCGGGCTGACAGGGGGCCTGATAGCGGGCCTGATAGCGGGCCTGATAGAGGCCTTGTTAGCGCACCGGCACAGCGTGCCGGGCAGCGCTTTGCACTTGCGCGTCCTCAGCGACGGATGCACGCGCCATCGTCATGCTGCAGGCGCAATGCGCAAGCGTCCCCCACTACCCCCTCAACAGTCGACTTCCTCCTATATCGTTGTCGGCGCCTCACCGACAGCGAGCGCTCCGGCCAGAAACTAGTATCCAGATGCAATCCGCAGCCAGCGCCCGCGCCTGGTGCCGGAAACGGCATCCCTGCCTCGGCTGCGCCCCATGTCCCGCACAAAAGGAAGAACAGCCATGGACCGCCGACAGTTTCTCAAGTGGGGAAGTTTCCTGACCGTCTCCATTGCCACCGGCGGCCTCGCCGGCTGCGGCGGCGGTGACGACGATCCGCCGGACACAGGCAACCCCGAGAATTTCAATTTCACCCATGGCGTTGCCTCGGGCGACCCCAAGCCCGACAGCGTGGTGGTCTGGACGCGCGTGGAAGGCAACAACGGCAAGCGGCCGGTGGTGGTGCGGTTGCAGGTGTCGACGCAGCCCGATTTCCCGCCCCCCACGCTGCTGGTCAACCAGCCTCTGATGGCCCGGCCGGAGTGGGACTACACGATCCGCAACAAGATCACCGGCCTGACGCCCGGAACCCGTTACTACTACCGCTTCCTGCTGGGCAACCGGCCCAGCACCGTGGGCCGCACGCGCACGGCGGCCACGGCCAGCACGCCGTTGTCGCAGCTGCGTTTCGCTTTCGTCAGCTGCCAGGACTGGAATGCCAACCACTGGGCCGGCATGGAAGAACTGGTGCAGCAGAACCTGGACTTTATCGTCCACGTCGGCGATTACATCTACGAGGCCGTGCCGGGCGGCTCGCGCGCCGCTATTGTGGAGGACCGCCACACGCCGCTGCAGCTTCCCAATGGCACCGTACTGCCGGATGGCAGCGTCTATGCCACCACGCTGGACGACTACCGCTACCTGTACCGCAGCTATCGCAGCGATCCGCGCCTGCAGGCATTGCATGCCGCATTCCCGATGATCGCGATCTGGGATGACCACGAGTTCTCGGACAACTGCTGGCAGGACCGCCAGACCTACGATTCGGACGACGACCTGACGCCGCAAACCGCACGCCGGCGCGCGGCCAACCAGGCGTGGTTCGAGTATCTCCCCGCGGACGTCAGCCTGGACACGGACAATCCGTCGTTCCAGAACATCCAGATCTACCGCTCCTTCACCTTCGGCAACCTCGCCACGCTGCTGATGACCGACGAGCGCCTGTACCGCGCCGACCACGTCATCCCGGAAGAAACCACGGGCCGTGCCGTGGGCAGCCTGTACTTCGTGCCGGTCGCGACACTGGCCACTGCCGAGGCCGCGAAGATCGCCGCCGCGGGCGGTGCGCTGACGCCGGTGTCGATGCTGGGCGATGCGCAGCGCGCCTGGTGGCAGGACCGCGTGGGCGGCGCCGGCACGACGTGGACGCTGTGGGGCAACCAGTTGTCGCTGCTGCGCATGCAGATCGATATCACCCAGGCGGTGGCCAACCTGATCGCGCGCGGGCTGGTGCTGGCCAACAGCGCGCTGTCATCGTTGCAATCGGCCATCGCCAACGCACTGGCCAGCGACCTGCGCGCGGCCAAGGCTGCCGGCACCTACGCCAACCTGGCCTATACCGCGCTGCGCAACGTGCTGACGCAGGCCGGCATCGATGCCGCGTCGTTCGATGCCAATATCAAGCCGTTTATCGAGAGCCGCCTGCCGGCCATCTCGCTGCTCGACCGCTTTATCCTCAACGCCGACCAATGGGATGGCTACAACGCCGAGCGCAAGAACCTGATGGCCTTCCTGAAGGCCAACAACATCCGCAACGTGGTGGGGCTGAGCGGCGATATCCACTCGTTCTTTGGCGGCCAGGTGATGGACGACTACGATGCCGCGACGCCGGCGCCGGTGATGGTAGACCTGGTCACCGCCGGGCTGTCGAGCAACACGCTGCTCAGCTCGTTCCGCACGATCGTCGACAACGACCAGGCCTTCGCCGCGCTGCGCGAACTCATCTACAGCGATGTGGGCGGCACGCTGGTGAACAACTTCGACGCCACGCTGCGCACCTTCAATCCCTGGCTGCGCCACGTCGAGACCAACGCCGAGGGCTATGCGCTGGTGACGCTGACGCCGGACAAGCTCAGTTGCACCTTCCACACCCTCAAGCCGGTCTCCGGCGGCGTGGCCCCGGCCCTGCCCGCCACGGAGAGCACCAGGGTGCTCGAGGTAGCCGCCGGCACGGCGGATGTGAGCGTGCTGTAGCGTTACCGGCGCAAAACCCGCTTCTTCCGAAGTCTTGTGCGCGGCCCACGGGCCGCGCTTGCCTTGCTCCGCCAGCCGATTGTGCGTCTAATAGTCTGAAGAACCGGTCAATGTGACCGGGGCGGCCAGGAGGCGAAATGCGCTGCACCCGTTGCGGTTTCGCAAACCTCGAGGGAGCCAACTTCTGCGAGGAGTGCGGGGCGCGGCTTGCCCGGATTTGTCCGCAGTGCGGCGAGGAGGCCACTCCTGCCGCCAAATTCTGCCGGGCTTGCGGGTTTGCGCTGGGCGACTCCCCTGCCGTGCCGGCTGCGCCGGACCGGCCGGCTGCTCCCGCGCCAGTCCATTACACGCCGCCGCACCTGGCCGAGCGCATCCTTGCCGAGCGGGAAGCCATGGAAGCCCGCGGCGAGACCGCCGGCGAGCGCAAGACCATCACCGCGCTGTTTGCCGACATGGCCGGTTCGACGGCGCTCACGCAGGATCTCGACCCCGAGGAAACCCGGCGCCTGATCGACCCGGTGGTGACGCTGATGATGGAGGCGGTGCACCACTACGAAGGCTATGTCGCCAAGTTCCTCGGCGACGGCATCCTGGCGCTGTTCGGCGCGCCCATTGCCCATGAAGACCATGCGTTGCGCGCGCTGTACGCGGCACTGCGGATGCAGGACGCGATGCATCGGCACAGCGACCGCGTGCGGCTGGAGCAAGGCATCCCGCTGCAGGTGAGGATCGGCATCCATACCGGCGAGGTGGTGGTGCGATCGATCCGCAAGGACGACCTGCATACGGATTACGACCCGGTCGGGCACACCATCCATATCGCCTCGCGCATGGAAGGGATCGCCACGCCGGCCTCGATTCTCGTCAGCGAATCGACGCACAAGCTGACCGAAGGCTATTTCGAGTTCACGGCGCTGGGCACCACGCATGTCAAAGGCGTACGCGAGCCGCTGGCGGTGTACGAGGTGGTTGGGCTGGGTGCCTTGCGCACGCGGCTGCAAGTGGCGGCGCACCGTGGGCTGGCCCGGTTCGTCGGACGCCAGCCGGAACTGGAGCATCTGCAAGATGCGCTGGAGCAGGCCAAGGCGGGACACGGGCGCATCGTCGCCGTGGTCGGCGAGGCGGGCGTCGGCAAGTCGCGGCTGTTCCATGAGTTCAAGGTCAGGTCGCAGCAAGGCTGCCTGGCGCTGGAGACGTTCTCGGTCTCGCACGGCAAGGCCTTTGCCTATCTGCCGCTGATCGAGCTGCTGAAAAACTATTTCCAGATCACCGCGCAGGACGGCGACCGTAGCTGCCGCGAGAAGGTGACCGGCCGGCTGCTGACACTGGACCGGTCGCTGGAAGAGCACCTGCCCTACCTGCTCTACCTGCTCGGCACGGTCGAGCCCGGCTCGCCGTTGCCGACCATGGACCCCACGATCCGGCGCCAGCGCACCTTCGATGCCATCGCCAGCCTGCTGGTCCGCGAGAGCCTCAACCAGCCGCTGGAGGTCATCTTTGAAGACCTGCAATGGCTGGACGGAGAGACCGAGGCCTTCCTCAATATGCTGACCGGCCATGTGCCGGGCGCGCACATCGTGCTGCTGGTCAATTACCGGCCCGAGTACGCCCACCACTGGGACGCCGGCGGGCATTACTCCGAGCTGCTGCTGCAACCGCTCGGCCCGGCCGAGGCGCAGGGGCTGCTGACCGCGCTGCTTGGGGACGATGCCAGCCTGGCGCCGCTGAAGCGGCTGATCCTCGACAAGACCGAAGGCAACCCGTTCTTCATGGAGGAGGTGGTGCAGACGCTGGTGGAGGAAACGACGCTGCTGGGCCAGCCGGGCCGCTACCGCATCGAGAAGGCGCCCGCCCTGCTCCATATGCCCACCACCGTGCAGGGCGTGCTGGCCGCCCGTATTGACCGGCTGCCGCTGGCGCAGAAGGAGCTGCTGCAGACGCTGGCCGTGATCGGCAAGGAGTTCCCGCTGAGCCTGATCCTGCGCGTCACCGGCCTGGCCGAAGACAAGCTGCGCCCGCTGCTGGCCGATCTTCAGGCGGCGGACTTTATCCATGAGCGCCCCGCTTTCCCCGAGGTCGAATACGCCTTCAAGCACGCGCTGACGCAGGAGGTCGCCGGCAATTCGCTGCTGACCGAGCGCCGCAGCGCGCTGCATGAAAGCACCGCGCAGGCCATCGAAGTGCTGTTCCACGGCCGGCTCAAGGATTACTGCAGCGAGCTGGCGCACCACTACAGCCACAGTGGCAATATCCCCAAGGCGATCGAGTACCTGCACTGCGCCGGCCAGCAGGCGCTGCAGCGCTCCGCGCAGGCCGAGGCCATCCTGCACCTGAGCACGGCGATCGAACTGCTCAAGCGCCAGCCCGACAACGCCGAACGCGCGCGCCGGGAACTGACGCTGCTGCTGGCGCTGGGGCCGGCGCTGATGGCGGCCCGCGGCCAGGCCTCCGCCGAAGTGGAAGCCAATTACCGGCGCGCGCTGGCGCTGTGCGAGCAAGGCAAGCAGACGCCGGCCGTGTTTTCGGCGCAGCTCGGACTGTGGGCGTTCTACCAGTTGCGTGCGCAATACCAGGTGTCGCTGCCGCTGGGCAAGCGGCTGTATGCGCTGGCGATGAAGTCGCAGCGGCCCAAGCAGCTCGCGGAAGGCCATCGCGTGCTGGGCGCCACACTGTTCCGGCTGGGCAAGCTCGACGCCGCGCGCACGCATATGGAGCAGGTCATCGCCGTGGCGCAGCCCGAACCGCAGGCTTATGACTTCCTGATGGGCTACGGGCGCGACCCCGCCGTCCACGCCACCAGCACGATGGCCTGGATCCAGTGGTACCGGGGCTACCCGGACCAGGCCCGCGGGCTCTGCCAGCAGGCGCTGGTGATGGCGCGGGAGCGTCCGGACGTCTTCAACCTGGCGCTGTGCCTGGTGTTTGCCTCGGAAGTGCACCACTGCCGGCGCGAGCCGCAACTGGCGCGCGAGTATGCCGAGGCCGCCATCGCGATTTCCGGCGAGCAGGGCTTCCCGATCTACCTGGCATGGGGCCACGTGCTCCAAGGCTGGGCGCTGGCAGAACTGGGCAGCCCGGACGAAGGCGTCGCGCTGATGCGCCAGGGGCTTGCCGCCTACGAATCGACCGGCGCAGAGCTGGGCATACCGAACCTGCTGGCGCTGTTGGCCGACGCCTGCGCCAAGGCGGGCCAGACCGCGGCGGCGCTCGACATGCTGGCCCGGGCCCAGGCACTGGTGGAGGCAACTGGCGAGCAGCTCGATGCATCGACGTTGTGCCGGCTCAAGGGAGAGACACTGCTGCGGCGGTCGGCCGAACGATCCGTCCCACCCGCGGACCAGGATGAAGCCGAAGCCTGTTTCCACAGCGCCGTGGCCATCGCCCAGGAACAAGGCGCCAGGCAACTGGAACTGCAGGCCGCGCTGAGCCTGGCCACGCTGTGGCAGCAACAAGGCAAGACTGACGCCGCACGACAGGCGCTGGCACCCATCCACGCCAGCTTCAGTGAAGGCTCCGACACCGCTGACTGGCTGGAGGCCGAGGCACTGCTTGCCGCGCTGGCCGGCCACACTGCCGATGCCACCGCGCCGCCACCCGCATGACCCCCACATGCCATGACGCCAACCCAAGCCCGCCACCTGCAAGACCGCTTCGTCGCATTGTGGACGCGATCAGGCGGCACTCGCGCGCAGGACGCCTTTGCCGACCTGGCGCGCTACTACGGCGAGCCGACGCGGCATTACCACACGCTCGATCACGTGCGCCGCTGCCTCGGCGACCTGGACTGGGCGCACAGCGAGATCCCCGATACCGATGCGGTGGAGCTGGCGCTGTGGTGCCACGACGTGATCTATGTGCCAGGCGCCAGGGACAACGAGCAACGCAGCGCCGACTGGATCCGGCACTGGTCAGGCGGCGCCATCGCCGCCACCGAACGCGTCGCCGCGCTGATCCTGGAAACCACGCATGCCGACGTGCCGGCCAGCCTGGCGGGCCGCTTCACCGCCGACATCGACCTGGCGGCACTGGGCAGCAGCCGCGCCCGCTTCCGCGAGAACGGCGCGCTGCTGCGGGCCGAGCGCACCGACCTGGACGACCTTGCCTATGACGCCGCCGAGCGCGCCTTCCTGCATGCGCTGCTGGCCAGCCCCCGCATCTACCATACCGAGCCGTTCCACGCGCGCTACGAAGAACAGGCGCGCGGCAACATGGCGTGGCGGCTGGCGCAGCCGGGGCCGCCGCATGCGGATGCCGCCATCACAGGAATTCCCCGCTGATATCGATGCTCGAGCGCTGGCCGATGCAGTCGTAGTTCTGCGCCAGCCACCGTGCCGCCTCCGCCCTGCCCTTGTCGCGCAGCGAGCAAAGGAAGTCCCAGTCGGCGTTGTACTTGGTGGAAACACCGAGCTGGGCCATGGTCTCGTCGGAGCGGATCGAGTGGATCCACATCTCCTTCATCTCTTTGCCATCGACCTTCCCTTCCCGGATCAATGAGGTGACGAAGGCAATGGCGCGCATCTCCCGCATCAGCGACGAGTTGAAGCTGACTTCGTTGACGCGGTTCAGGATGTCCGCCGCCGTCCTCGGCACGCCGGGGCGCACGATCGGGTTGATATGCACGATCACGACATCGCGGGTCTGGCAATGGTAGATCAGCGGGTAGATCGCCGGGTTGCCGACATAACCGCCGTCCCAGTAGTACTGGCCGTCGATGCAGACCGCCTGGAACAGCGTCGGCACGCACGCCGAGGCCAGCACGGCGTCGATGCTCAGCTCTTCCGGCGGGAAGATGCGTATGCGCCCCGTCTCGATATTGGTCGCGCACAGATACAGCTCGATCGGGCAATGCTCGCGCAGCGCCGCGAAATCGACCTGGCTGCCAAGCACTTCGCGCAGCGGATTGAGGTTGTTGGGATTGAACTGGTATGGCGACAGGATGCGCAGCGCGATGTCGGCCATCGCATACATCGGCGAATGGTTCAGGCCCAGCGTGTGGGAGCTCTTCAGCCACGGCATCCAGCGAAACGGGCTGTAGCGCAGCGCGGAGCGCGCGACGGCGAGCCAGAAGTCATGCAGCGCCTTGCGCGCGCCGTCGCTGCCGCCCTGCAGCAGCCCGTACGCCAGGACCGCGCCATTCATGGCGCCGGCGCTGGTGGCGCTGACGCCTTCGATCGCCAGCCTGCCGTCCTCCAGCAGATGGTCGAGCACGCCCCACGTGAAGGCGCCATGCATGCCGCCGCCCTGCAGGGCGAGTGCCACGAGCTTCTGTCCTGTCTGCTCCGGCTGCATACGCGGTTTTCTTCGATTGGGTGGGCCAAGTATCTTATCGGGCGCTGCCGCCTGCGCCGCGCGCAACGGCGCGCGGCGGGCAGCGGTTCGCCCTGATCCAGTGTAGGGAAGAACGCGTTCGCGGTCAGTACACCGAACGGCTGAGCGACATGATCACTTCAGCCCATGCCGATCCGCTGCAGCCATGCCACCGCCCATGTCGCCCCGGTCGACAACACCAGCCCAATCGCCACCGGCGCCACAAAGCGCAAACCGCCGGGCAGCGAGGCGACGATCTTGCTGACGGTATTGGCGGTGAGCGCGCCCAGCACAGGCCATACCGCCGCGGGCGGCTCCAGCTTGCCGGCGCCCACCATCGAACCGATCGAGGTCGCGGCCGCATGGGCGTCGGCAAAGCCCGCGCCGACGGCCAGCGCCAGCAGCCCCTTGTTGCCGGCCCATGCCTGTGTCGCGGCGCCAACCAGTTGCAGCACCGCGAACAGCACCGCGAAGGCCGCCGCGCCGCGCCAGTCGAAGATGCGGCCGCCGGGCATGCCCTCGGTGTCGCCGCGCGCCTCGTGCCAGGAGCGCCACAGCCAGATGCCGCCGACCAGCGCGATGACCGCCAGTCCGGCAGCCAGCGGCAACGCCAGTGCCATCAGCGCCGAAATGCTGGTTGCGCTCAGCAACAGCATCATCTGCACATAGGTGGCCACGGTGGACAGCAGCGCCGCCGCGACCGGGCCGTGCACGCGCTCTTCGGCCTTGCGCGCCAGCACCGCCATCGCGCCGATAGTCGCGGTGCTGGAGACGAAACCGCCGAACAAGCCCGAGATCGCCAGGCCCAGCCGATCGCCGAACACGCGCGCGCAGACATGTCCCACCGCGCCGGCCAGCAACACCAGCAGCACCACCAGCCAGATCGCGTGCGGATTCCAGGCGTCGAGCGGCCCCATGTAGCGGTCGGGCAGCAGCGGCCAGACGATCAACGCGGCAGTGGCCAGCAGCAGCGCCTCGCTCATTTCTTCGCGTGTGACCACGCGGCGGGCGATATGGTGCAGGAAGGTCTTGCCATGCAACAGCAGCACCACGGCGGTGGCCAGCCCGGCCGCCAGCGCTGCGTGCGTCACCGCCAGCGCCCCGAGCAGGATGGTCAGCAGCAGCGCGAATTCCGTGGTCATGCCGCTGTCGCGGTCGGCCGAGCGGTGGTAGCTGATGGCCGCCAGCAGCGCCGCGCCCAGCAGCATCACCGGCAGCATCAGCCCGGACGGCAGCATCGCGCAGGCCGCGCCCGACAGGCTGGCGAGGGCGAAGGTGCGCACGCCGGCCGGCGCCTCGCTGCTGCCGCCATCCATGGCCGCAGAGGCCGCATGGCTGCGCTCGCGCTCCAGCCCGATCGCCAGCCCGATGCCCAATGCCACGGATGCGGAAATGATCTCTGATTCCATGCGCGATACCGGGGTCCCATGGCGTTCACACCAGACTCCAGTATCGGCGCAGGCGGCGGTTTGTGCACGGCCTGCGGGGGCTTCAGCGCTCGGAGGCGGCCACCACTACCACATGCGCCTGCATCGGCCCGGACAGCGGCCCGGTGCCATAGGCCACGGCCAGCGCCTGTTCGCAATGATCGGTGGCACGGGCCAGGGCGTCCGGCCCGCGTGCTTCCAGGATGTTGCGCAGCGGCGTACCTTGGCAGATCGCCACCGCGGGGATGCGGGCGGATTCCGCATGGCTGGTGGTAGTGACCGTTTCGAAGACCGGCGGCGCGGTGAATCCGCCTTGGCGCAGATCCTGCTCGATGGTTGCCTGGCGGTGGTATCCGTGGGGCACGCGCACGATGAAATCCGGCAGCGACTCGGGAAACAACGTGGCGAGTGCTGCCGTGATATCGCGGGCGAAGGCGTTGAACTCGATCCGGTCCCACACGTTGAAGACCAGCGTTCCGCCCGGGACCAGCACGCGGTGGGCCTCGGCAAAGGCCCTGGCCTTGTCCGGGAAGAACATCGCGCCGAACTGGCAGGCCACCAGGTCGAAGCTGGCATCGGCGAACGGCAGCGCCATCGCGTCGGCTTCGCGCCAGATCACCGGGCGGCCGGTGCCGGCCGCCCGGGCACGCTCCAGCATCGGCGGATTCAGGTCGGTGGCGACGATCATCACGTCCGGCGGCAGCCGGCGCGCCAGTTCCCGCGTCAGCACGCCGGTGCCGGCGGCCAGCTCCAGCACCCTGCGCGGTTCCAGCGCGGCGATACGCTGCGCCATGTCGGCGGCATATGGCGCAAAGAACATGGGCACCATCAGGGCCTCATAGATGTCCGGAATCGCGCCCGCGAAGACCTTGTCCGATTGCTGCATCCCCATGGGATTCCCCTTGCCACGGCGTGAAAGATGCCGGTGTCGCCTCAGTGGGTGTAGGACAGATTGCGGCGAATGTAAACGCGGCGCCGACTGGCCCCGGCATCGCGATTACGGCCGCGGCGCGGTGCCCTCCAGCTGTTCGTTCGCCAGCGTCAGGATGCGCAAGGTTTCTTCGAACACCGGCAGCGCTTCAGCGCGTCCCGGCGCGTCCGCCGGCATGGCATCGCGGTCGGCGGCGACCCCGCGGATCATCTGCTCGATAAAGCCGGGACGGGTGGCCTCGGTGCGCTGCAGCAGCATATGCAGCAGGTAGACACAGGCGCCAAGGCGCGGATCTTGCGAGGATGTCATGGATTCGTCTCCTGGGATTGGTGGGGATGGCCGGACTTGCAGTATGGTGCCGGCGCTTGCAAAAAGTACAGGGACCAGGCAGAGGCAATGCGATGATCCGTATCGGCATCTCCGGCTGGCGCTACGCGGGCTGGCGTGGCGTGTTCTATCCCGAGGGGCTGGCGCAGAAGCGCGAGCTGGAGTTTGCCTCGCGCGCGGTCGATTCCATCGAGATCAACGGCTCGCACTATTCGCTGCAGACGCTGAAAAGCTATCGCGCCTGGTATCAGGCGGCGCCCGAGGGCTTTGTCTTCGCCGTCAAGGGCCCGCGCTACCTGACCCATATGCTGCGCTTTCGCGACGAGTCGGCGCGGCCGGCGATGGCGAATTTCCTCGCTTCCGGGGTGCTGGCACTGGAGGAGAAGCTGGGGCCGATGCTGTGGCAGTTCCCGCCCAACTTTGCCTTCGACTCCGAGCGGCTGGAGCGCTTTCTTGCGCTGATCCCGCACGATACCCACGCCGCGCGCGAGCTGGCGCGCCACCACGACAGCCATGTCAGCGAGCCATGGTACGAGACCAGCCGCCGGCGGCGCATCCGGCATGCGATCGAGATCCGCCATGACAGCTTCTGCACGCCGGAATTCCCCGCGCTGCTGCGCCGGCACCGGGTCGCGCTGGTGATCTCCGACGCGGTCGCAGAGTGGCCCTACGCGGAAGATGTCACCAGCGACTTCCTCTACCTGCGGTTGCACGGCTCCGAAACGCTGTATGGAGGCGCGTATTCCGACGCCGCGCTGGACCGCTGGGCGAAGCGGCTGCAGAAATGGGCCAGCGGCCATGAACCGGCGGATGCGCAGCGGATCTCGCCGAAACGTCCGCGCAAGGCGGCGCATCGCGATATCTACTGCTACTTCGATAACGACCAGAAGGTCAAGGCGCCCTTCGACGCGAAGCGGCTGAAGGCGCGGATCGCGTCGTAGCCCTACTCCCGGATCCGCGGCAGCCAGCCGCTGCCGCGGGTGCGGGAATCCACCGGCAACTGGCGCTGCAAAGCAGCCTTGCACAGCATATGCGCGCTGATCGGCGCGGTCAGGAACAGGAACGCGGTCACCAGCAACTCATGCAGGCTGCCGTCGCCGCGAAAGCTGAAATACGCCACCGACGCCAGCACCACGCCGCCCACGCCCAGCGTGGTCGACTTGGTCGGCCCGTGCAGCCGCATGAAGAAGTCCGGCAGCCGGAACAGGCCGATGGCGCCAACCAGCATGAACATGCTGCCCACCAGCAGCAGTGCACAGACCACGAATTCGGCGATGGGATGCAGCATGGCGCGCCTCCTTAGTATTCGATGATGTCGCCGCGCTGCAAGTACTTGGACAGCGCCACGGTGGCGACAAAGCCCATCACCGCGATCAGCAGTGCCGCCTCGAAGAACAGTGCCGAATTCAGCCGGATGCCGAGCACCACGATCAGCGCGATGGCGTTGATATTGAGCGTATCCAGCGCTACGATGCGGTCCGGCAGGCTGGGCCCGCGCAGCAGCCGCGCCAGTGTCAGCATGAAGGCCAGGCCCAGGATTGCCAGGCAGACCGGGATCACGACGGCAAGCATTGGAAGATCTCCTTCAGCGGGGTTTCATAGCGCGACTTGATGCGATCAACCAGCGCGGCCTCTTCGCCCAGGTCGAGCACATGCACCAGCAGCGCGCGGCGGTCGTCGCTCAGCTCCGCGCACAGCGTGCCGGGGCTCAGCGAGACGATGCTGATCAGCGCGGTGGTGGCGAGTTCATGCTCGACGTCCAGCGGCACCACGATAAACGCCGGCCGCAGCCGCGCGGTGCGGCCCAGCACCAGGATCGCCACTTCGATATTGGCCATCACGATATCGACCAGCACATGGACGCTGAGGCGCAGGATCAGATCAGGCCGCGACAACCTGAACGCCCCCAGCACCAGCCAGCGGTCGGCCAGCCGGCCGATGGCAAAGCCCAGCAGCGCGCCCAGCAGCCAGTGCCCGGGCGCGATGCTGTTGGACAGCAGCAGCCACATCAGCAGCAGGATCAGGCTCAGCCACGGGTGCGGCAGCAGGCGGCGCAGCATGCCCTACCCTCCCTGCCCGGGCAGCACGGCCCGCAGATAGGCGGCGCGGTCCAGCATCTGTGCGGCGGCAGCGCCGACGTAATCGCTGGCCGGGCCTGCCCACACCGTCAATGCGACATTGCCTGCCAGCAGCAGCGCGCAGCAGGACAGCTTGCGCGCATCCGGGTGCACGCGGGCGCGGGCCAGCGCAGGATGGTCTTCATCGAGGTATTCGTCGCCTTCCGGCACGAACTCGGCCTGATGCGGCAGCCGCCACAGCAGCCGCGTGCCGGTGCGCGACACGGCGATCAGCATCACCAGGCCCGACACCAGCACCACGGGCCACAGCGCCGGCATCCATGCCGTCGGGGTCGCGCGCAGGATCAGGGCCTTGCCCAGGAAGCCCGACAGCGGCGGCAGGCCCACCGCTGCCAGCACGCCCACCATATACAGCACGCCCGCGAAGCGCGACGCAACCACCAGCGCGCCGTCCTCGCGCCGCTGCCTCGGCTCCAGCGCATCGGCCAGCAGGAACAGCGCACCGGTGCACAGCGTGGTGCTGAGCAGGTAGTACATCCCGGCGGCCCAGCCAGCCTGGGTCTGCATCGCCACGCAGGCCGACAGCAGGCCGACGGAGGCCACTACCAGATAGCCCGTCATCGACCGCAACGCGTGCGCGGCCAGCGCGCCCACAGCGCCGATCGCCAGCGTGACCAGCGCCAGCGGGAATACCCAGTCACGCAGGAACGGTCCCAGCAGTCCCTGCGGCCCGCCGAAGACCAGCGCGTCGCAGCGCAGCATCGCGTAGATGCCGACCTTGGTCATGATGGCGAAGAGCGCCGCCACCGGCCCGGTGGCGCTGGCATAGGCGCGCGGCAGCCAGAAATACAGCGGGAACAGCGCGGCCTTGAGCGCGAACACCAGCATCAGCATGGCACCCGCGGCCACCGCCAGCGGCAGATCCTGCGGTGGTAGCCCGGCCAGGCGCAGGCCAAGATGCGCCATGTTGAGCGTGCCGGACAGGCCATACAGCACGCCGATCGCCACCAGGAAGAAGGACGACGCCACCAGGTTCAGGATCACGTAATGCAGTCCGGCGCCGATGCGCGCGCGGCCCGCGCCGTGCACCAGCAGCGCGTACGACGCGATCAGCAGCACTTCGAAAAAGACAAAGAGGTTGAACAGGTCGCCGGCCAGGAAGGCGCCATTGAGGCCCATCAGCTGGAACTGGAACAGCGCATGAAAATGCCGGCCCTGCCGCGCCGTGCCGGCCCCCGCGGCAGTCAGCGCGGCGACCGCCAGCACCGCGGTCAGCGCCAGCATCATCGCGGCGGTGCGGTCCAGTTGCAGCACGATGCCGAACGGCGCCGGCCAGTTGCCGGGCGCATAGACCGCGATCTCGCCGGTGGCCGCCTGGCGCAGCAGCAGCACGGCCAGCGGCACCAGCAGCAGCGTGGCGATGGCGCACACGGTGCGCTGGGCCTGCAGGCGCTGGGCGGGCATCGCGGTCAGCAACGCGCCCGCGAGCATCGGCAACAGGATCGGCAGCAGCACGGCGTGGTTCATGGCCGCGGCTCCTGGCGGTCGCCATCGCCGCCATCATCGCCATCCTCGTGACCGGCGGGCGGGCGGCTGGCGCCATCGACATGGTCGCTGCCGGTCAGCCCCAGCGAGCGCAACGCCAGCACCACCGCGAACGCGGTCATGCCGAAGGCGATCACGATCGCGGTCAGCACCAGCGCCTGCGGCAGCGGATCGGCATAGCTTGCGCCGGGCGCGATCACCGGCGGCCGGCCGATGGTCAGACGCCCCATCCCGAGCAGGAACAGGCTGACCGCATACGACAGCAGCGTCAGCCCCAGCACCACGGTGAACACGCGGGGACGCAGCAGCAGGTAGATGCCGCACGCGGTCAGGATGCCGATGGTGGCGGCGTAGAGGGCTGCCATCAGTCTTCCTCCGCGGCGCGCGCCGGCGGCAGGTTGCGCACGCCCAGGTGCGAGACGATCACCAGCGTGGTCCCGGTCACGGTGCAGAACACGCCCAGGTCGAAGATCATCGCCGTGGCCAGCTCCACCTCGCCGATGCCGGGCACATGGAAGTGTCCGAACGCGGTGGTCAGGAACGGATAGCCGAAGGCCAGGCTGCCGAGCCCGGTCAGGCCCGCCAGCAGGATGCCGCCGCCGGCGATGGCGCGATAGTCCGGCGCGATGCGTGCCTCGGTCCAGCGCACGCCGTTGCCGACGTACTGCAGCAGCAGCGCCACCGACGTGATCAGCGCGGCGATAAAGCCGCCACCCGGCAGGTTGTGCCCGCGCAGCAGGATAAAGGCCGCCACCAGCAGCGTCAGCGGCAGCATCAGCCGCGCCAGCATCGCCAGCAGCAGCGGATGCGCCTGGCTGGTCCACGGCAAGCCGTCGGGCGCGGCCGATGGCGTCGGCAGCCGCATGCCCCTGAGCAGCGCCTGTACCCCCAGCCCGGCGATCAGCAGCACGCAGATCTCGCCCATGGTGTCGAAGCCGCGGAAATCGACCAGCAGCACATTGACCACGTTGTGCCCGCCGCCGCCCGGCACCGATTGCTCGATGTAGAAGGCCGAGACCGGGTCATAAGGCCGCGTCATTACAGCGTAGGCCACCACCGCCAGCAAGGTGCCGCCGCCGGCCGCCAGCACCAGGTCGCGCGCGCGGCGGGCATGCCCGGGGCGCTCGGGCGTCTCGCGCGGCAGGTAGAACAGCGCCAGCACCAACAGCAGCACGGTCACCACTTCCACCGAAATCTGCGTCAGCGCCAGGTCCGGCGCGGAGAAGCGCAGGAACACCAGCGACACCATCAGCCCGCAGCCGCTCAGCAGCACCAGCGCCAGCATGCGCTGCCCACGCGTGGCCACCACCGCAACGGCCAGCAGGGCGAGCAGCGCCAGCGCGGCCGCGCCCATCGGGTCGAGCGCGCCGGCGCCGACGCTGCCGGCGAGGGTCTCGAGGTTGGCCAGGAAGTACGCCGGCACGCCCAGCAGCGCCAGCAGCATCCACGCCAGATAGGCCTGCAGCGAGCCGCTTTCGAGCCGGTGCGTGATGACCCGGGCCAGGCGTTCCAGCGCGCGCATGCCGCTTTCGAAAGTGCGGCGCGCGCTGACGGGCTCCATCGCCTGCTGCCAGCGCCGCAGCGCATCGCGGCGCAGAAAGAACAGCGCCGCGCCCCCCGTCATCGACATCAGGCTCATCAGCAGCGGCAGGTTGACGCCATGCCACAGGTTCAGGCTGTACGGCGGCAGCGGCGCGCGCAGCGTGGCCAGAGAGGCCGCGGCCAGCAAGGTCCCCACGGTATAGGCCGGCGCCAGGCCGACCACCAGGCAGATCACCACCAGGAACTCGACCGGCACCTTCATGAAGCGCGGCGGCTCGTGCGGCGGATAGTTGGGCACGTCGGGGCGCAAGGCGCCGAAGAACACGCCGTAGATAAAGCGCAGCGAATACGCCATCGTCAGCGCGCCGGCCAGCGTCGCGGCGGCCGGAATCACCCAGTTGAACTCGCCCAGCAGGCCCTGCGCCAGCGTTTCGCCGAAGAACATCTCCTTGCTGAGAAAGCCGTTGAACAGCGGCACGCCCGCCATCGACAGCGATGCCACGATGGCCAGCACCGCGGTATGCGGCATATAGCGCGCCAGCCCGTGCAGGCGGTCCAGGTCCCGCGTGCCGGTTTCATGGTCGATGATGCCTGCGGCCATGAACAGCGACGCCTTGAACACCGCATGGTTGATGATATGGAAGACCGCCGCCACCGTGCTGAGCTGGGTATCGAGGCCGAACAGCAGCGTGATCAGCCCCAGGTGGCTGATGGTCGAATACGCCAGCAGCCCCTTCAGGTCGCGCTGCAGCAGCGCCATGCCGGCGCCGAAGATCAGCGTGGCCAGCCCCGTCATGCTGACCAGGTAGAACCAGCCGTTGGTGCCGTCGAGCACCGGATAGAGCCGCGCCAGCAGGAAGACGCCCGCCTTGACCATGGTGGCCGAGTGCAGGTAGGCGGACACCGGCGTGGGCGCGGCCATCGCATGCGGCAGCCAGAAGCTGAACGGGAACTGCGCGGACTTGGTAAAGACCGCCAGCAGGATCAGCACCAGCATCGGCAGGTAGAGCGGGTGGCGCTGCACCTTGCCCGCCTGCGCCAGCACCTCGGACAGCTCGAAGCTGCCGCAGATATGGCCCAGCAGCAGCACCCCGGCCAGCAGCGCCAGCCCGCCGCCGCCGGTGACCGCCAGTGCCATGCGCGCGCCCTGGCGCGCATCGGCGCGCCACGACCAGAAGCCGATCAGCAGGAACGACATGATGCTGGTCAGTTCCCAGAACACCACGAGCAACAGCAGATTGGCGGCCAGCACCACGCCCAGCATGGCCGTCATGAACAGCAGCAGCAGGCAGAAGAAGCGCACCGCCGATTCATTGCGCGCCAGGTAGTAGCGCGCGTACAGGATCACCAGCAGCCCCACGCCGATCACCAGCAGCGCGAACAGGTAGGCAAGGCCGTCGAGGCGCAGCGACAGCTCCAGCCCCAGCGCCGGCAACCATTCCAGGCGCCATCCCAGGGCGTCGCCGGGGTTGTCGAAGACCACGCCGCGCAGCCGCAGCAGCAGCGCCAGCGCGGCCAGCGGAAAGCCCACGATCACCGGCGCCACCAGCCGCGGGGCGCGCATGCCGATCATCCACGTCAGCGCCGCGGCAATGAGGGGCAGCGCGATCAGCAGCACCAGCACCATGGGCGTGCCCTCAGTGCCTGCCGGGCGGCGGCCGGCGGGCGGCCCCCCTGGCGGCGGCCATGTGGGGCGGCGGTCGAGCCGGGTCAGTTGTGGTGACAGCGACGGGGACGATCATCGGCAAGGTCCTCTGCGGGCAGGCGTAGCCCCTACTGTCCGGATTCCGGAGCCATTGCGCAACCCGTCCGTGGCACTTTGCCCGCCGCACGACAACATTCATCGCCCCGCAAAAGAAACTGAATACGCGCCGCCGCGCCATGCTGCGCACGCCACGCACGCCGCCTGAGCCCTGGCGTCAGGGCCTGGGCCGCACCGCGTCCGCCGTGCCCTGGATAAAGGCCTTGATCTTCTCGACATCGTCCGGGGACAGCTTGCCGGTGAAGTCAGGCATGCCGCGCGACATCGCCGGGCCCTTGAACACCACCTTGTCGAGGTTTTCGATATAGGCGGCATCGATATAGCCCAGGTTCGGGATATTGCCGCCGCGGTCCACGCCCGGCACGCCGTGGCACAGTACGCAGTTGCTGACGTAGAGCGCGGTGCCGTCCTTGACCAGCGCGGGGTTGTACCTGACGCCCTGCAGCAGCGTGCCGGCGCGGTACTGCGCAAACTCAGGCAGCGGCGCCTTGCCGCCCAGCGCAAAGGTATAGACCGTTCCCGGCCCCTGCCGGTCGGTGGCGCGCTGCGCCTGGCCGTAGACGCCGCCCCACCCCACCGCCACCGACACGTACTGCCTGCCGTTGAGCTCGAAGCTGATCGGCGCGGCCACCACGCCGGTGCCGGTGGGCGATTCCCACAGCTTGTCGCCGCTGCGCGCGTCATAGGCGACGAAGCGCCCGTCGGCGGTGCCCTGGAACACCAGGTTGCCCGCGGTGGTCAGCGTGCCGCCGTTCCACGGCGACACATGCTCCTGCGTCCAGGCGGCCTTCTGCCGCACCGGGTCCCACGCGATCAGGCGGCCGAACGGCTTGCTCCGTGGCGGCTCGGCATTGAGGAACTTGGCCGTGTTCCAGCCGACGTTGCCGTGCGGCGTGCCCGGCTTGCCCTCGTTGAAGTTCCAGTTCTTGTCGTCCATCAGGTTCACCGGTACGTTTTGCGCCGGCAGGTAGACCAGCCCGGTCTGCGGGTTGAACGACATCGGGTGCCAGTTATGCGCGCCGTACGGCCCCGGGATGGGGTCGTAGGCCTTGTCGGTGGCGCGCGCCTCGGGCCGCTCGCGATGACGAAGAAAAAGCCGTTCTTCGGCGCATGCAGGATGACCTTGCGCGGCTGGCCGTCGAGCTTCAGGTCGGCCAGGATCTTTCAGGACTGCGAACTGGCTGAACTGCGTGCGGCACGGGATGCCGGGCCGTTGTGATGATCGGCGACAGGCCGGATTCTGGACATATCGGGATTACCCGGAGAAGCGCGGCCCGGTGTTTATCAGGAACCGACCGTCCTGCGGCCCGGGACGGTCGTCGCGCTCCTGCGGTCAAGGCGGCTCACGCCGCCAACGTCGTGGCCGCCCCCGCGCTTCAGTGCACGGTACCGGGCATCAGCTCCACCTTGATCCATCCCGGCTGGCGCTTGTCGAAAGCCTGGTAGGCCTCGATCGCAGAGGTCATCGGCTCGCGCCGCGTCAGGATCGCCGCCGGATCGACCGCGCCAGCGCGCACCAGCTCGACCAGCTTGGGGATATAGGCGCGATGGTTGCAGTTGCCCATGCGCACCGTCAGGTTCTTGTTCATCGCCGCGCCGATCGGGAAGCTGCGGTCAGTGGGCGGGTACACGCCGATGATCGACAGCGTGCCGGCCTTGGCCAGCGCGCGGATGGCCCAGTCCAGCGCCTGCGCCGGCGCGTCGCCCGGCACCCAGTTGCCTTGTGCCGACGGGTTGGCGTGCGGCGCAAGCTGCGCGGACAGTTGCTCGCCTTCCTGCACCGACGGGTCCTGCGCCGCCGGCCCATGGTGCGCGTGCATCGCATCGACGCCCACCGCGTCGATGGCGCGGTCCACGCCGATACCGCCGGTCAGCTCGACGATGGTCTGCACCGGGTCCTCGGCGTCGAAGTTCACCACCTCGGCCCCTTGTGCGCGCGCCATGTCGAGGCGGTCAGGCACCGCATCGACGGCAAAGATACGCCCCGCTCCCATCAGCCGCGCCGAGGCGATGACGAACTGGCCGACCGGCCCGCAGCCGAACACCGCGACGGTATGGCCAGCATGAATATTGGCCAGGTCCGCGCCGAAGTAGCCGGTGGGGAAGATGTCGGACAGCATGATGGCCTGCTCGTCGCTGATGGCGTCGGGCAGTTTGACCAGGTTGACGTGCGCGAACGGCACGCGCGCTTTCTCGGCCTGCAGGCCCTGGAACGGGCCGGTCTGCTCGGGCCCGCCGTAGAAGGCCGTGCCGGCCTGCTTGCCGTGCGGATTGGCGTTGTCGCACTGCGCGTAGTAGCCGTCGCGGCAGTAGGAGCAATAGCCGCAGGCGATGGTGGATGGGATCACGACGCGATCGCCGACGCTGAGGTTGCGCACGCCGCTGCCGAGCGCTTCGACAACACCGACCCCCTCGTGCCCCAGCACCGTCCCGGGCGCAAGGCCCTCCATGGTGCCGCGCACGAAGTGCAGGTCCGTGCCGCAAATGGCGCTCGCGGTCAGGCGCACGATGGCATCGGTATCCTGCTCGATCACAGGTTCCGGCACGTCGTCGAGCCGGATATCGCCGATCCCGTGGAATACAACTGCTTTCATGGTGTCCTCCACATGAAGCCGGAGCCATCTCCGGCGTGGTCAGTCGGAGCACCTTTGCTGCAAATTGCATTCCCGTGGCGGCGCCACCGGGGCTGGCGTCAGGCGCGGCGGAACCGGCAAATTCTGCTACGCGGCTTGCAAACGATGCCGGCCTTGTTCAATCCGCTGCCCTGATCAGCCGGCCACGCCCAGCGCGCCCTCCACATTGCGCACCAGGCTGACCAGCCGCGGACCGATGTCTTCCTCCATCTGCTTGCTTTGCTGGCTGAACACCGGCACCGAGGCGGCAAAGATCCACGCCTCGCCGTCGCGGCGGGTGCGCATGGGCACGGCAATCGACTCGACCTCGCGGTGCAGGTCGCGGTGGCCGCGGCAGAAGCCGTGCTGCTCCAGGTCGAGGGCGGCATCGGCCAGGCGCTCGCGCAGCCAGTCTGCGCGCTGGGGGTCGGCGGCCTGCAGCTGGTCGACATAGGCCTCGCGCTCGGCCATGTCCATCAAAAGCAGGTAGCTGCGGCCCGTCGCCGTGCGCGAAACCGACACGCGCGTGCCGACCTCGGGCCGGAACACATGGCTGCCCACGCCCTGGGCGATCTCCACGTAAGTCAGCGCATTGCCGGCGCCGACGATCAGTTCTACCTGGCCGGCCATATGGTCAGCCAGCTCCTGCATCTGCGCGCGCGCAAGCTGGCGCACGGTCATCCGCGCCAGCGCCGGCGCGGCCAGGTTGACCAGGCCGACACCCGGCACGTAGCGCGACAGGCGCTCGGAATAGCGCAGCAAGCCGAGTTCGCACAGCGTGTCGAGCAAACGGAACAGCGTGGGCTTGGCCAGGCCGGTGCGCTCCATCAGCTCGCGGCTGCTCAGCTCCTGCACCGTCGGCGAAAAGCAGTTGAGGATCGAAATGCCCCGCGCCAGCGCGCTGACCAGCCGTGCCTCGCCGTCGCCGTCGGCAGTGGCGGCAGGCGTCGCAAGAGAAGCATTAGTCATATTAATCCTCGGCTGTCTTTTTTCGATACGGCTGTCTCGAATTCGAGCATAGTGCCGCGCCATTTATCTTGCGTCAACCTGGTTTTTGAGGTTTACATAGTCTAATTCCGAGTCCAAAATCCCGAATCAGTACGTCGAGCAGGATGTTTTATGGAACCGTCGTCTCAATAATTACTTACCCGCTTCACCAATCAGGCATTTCCGGAGACAAAACCATGCAACAAGCCGTCATCGTCGACGCCATCCGCAGCCCGATGGGCCGCTCCAAGCCGGGTTCGGCCTTTACCGAACTGCATGCCACCGAGCTGCTGGCACAAGTGCTAAAGGGCCTGGTCGAGCGCAACAACCTCGATCCGGGCCTGGTCGACGACGTCATCACCGGCTGCGTGACCCAGGCCGGCGAACAGTCGGCCGGCCCGGGCCGCGTGGCCTGGCTGGCGGCAGGCTTTCCCGACCACGTGCCCGCCACCACCATCGACCGCAAGTGCGGCTCGAGCCAGCAGGCGGTGCACTTTGCCGCGCAGGGCATCATGGCCGGGGCCTACGACATCGTCATCGCCTGCGGCATCGAGTCGATGAGCCGCGTGCCGATGGGCTCGGCACGGATCGGCCAGAACCCCTACGGTCCGTCGATGGAGGCGCGCTACGCGCCGGGACTGGTGTCGCAAGGCGTGGCGGCCGAACTGGTGGCGGCGAAATATGAACTGTCGCGCCAGCAGATGGACAGCTATTCGGCGCGCTCGCACGAGCTGGCCGCCGCCGCGCGCGAAAGCGGCGCCTTCCGCCGCGAGATCCTGCCCATCAGCACGCCCAATGGCGTGGTCGAGCAGGACGAAACCATCCGCCCGGGCACCTCGGTGGAAAAGCTCGGCACGCTGCAGGCCTCGTTCCGCAGCGACGAACTGGGCGCGCGCTTCCCGCAGATCGGCTGGAACGTGACCGCGGGCAACGCCTCGCAGATCAGTGACGGCGCCGCGGCGATGCTGCTGATGAGCGAATCGGCGGCGCAGCGCCTGGGCCTGAAGCCGCGCGCGCGCTTCGTCGCGTTCGATGTCTGCGGCGACGATCCGGTGATGATGCTGACCGCGCCGATCGCCGCCAGCCAGCGCGCCATCAGGAAGAGCGGCCTCAGCCTCGACCAGATCGACCACTACGAGATCAACGAGGCCTTTGCCTGCGTGCCGCTAGCCTGGCAGAAGGCGCTTGGCGCCGACCCGGCACGCCTGAACCCGCGCGGCGGTGCGATCGCGCTGGGCCATCCGCTGGGCGCCTCCGGCGTACGGCTGATGACCACCATGCTGCATGCGCTGGAGGACAGCGGCCAGCGCTATGGCCTGCAGTCGATGTGCGAAGCCGGGGGCATGGCCAACGCCACCATCATCGAGCGCCTGTAAGCGGCGCCCGCATCCAATCAAGGAGACACAACATGAAACTGACCAAAATGTCCGCCGTCGTGACCGGCGGTGCTTCCGGGCTGGGCCTGGCCTGTGTGCGGCGCCTGGTGGAGCGCGGCGTCGGCGTGGTGATCGCCGACCTGTCGGAGGAGCGCGGCAATGCGGTCGTCGATGAATTCGGCGGCAAGGTCGTGTTCGTCAAGGCCGACGTGACCGACACCGACCAGATGAACGCCGTCTACGACGCCGCCGAGGCCATCGCCCCGCTGCGCGCGCTGGTCCACTGCGCCGGCCTGGGCGCGCCGGTGCGCGTGGTGGAAAAAGACGGCCAGCCGGGCTCGCTGGAGAAGTACGAGTCGGTGGTGCGCATCAACCTGGTCGGCACCTTCAATGCGCTGCGGCTGGGCGCCGCGCGCATGGCCAAGAACGAACTGGTGGACGGCGAGCGTGGCGTGTGCGTGCTGACCGCATCGGTGGCCGCGTACGAAGGCCAGATCGGGCAGATTCCGTATGCATCGGCCAAGGCCGGCATCGTCGGCATGACGCTGGTGGCCGCGCGCGACCTGGCGCAGCGCGCCATCCGCGTCTGCACCATCGCGCCGGGGCTGTTCGACACGCCGCTGCTGGCCAGGCTGCCGGAGAACGTGCGCACCTCGCTCGGCGCCATGGTGCCGCATCCGGCGCGGCTGGGCGCGCCGGATGAGTTTGCGTCCACCGCGCTGCACATCCTGGAGAACCCCATGCTCAATGGCGAGACCATCCGCCTGGACGGCGCCATCCGCATGGCGCCGCGCTGAGCCGGGACTCGCACCGATTCCGACTTTGAGCACAAGGAACGATGAATGAGCGACACGCTGCAACTTGAAACCTGCGACAATACGCTGCTGATCACCATGAACCGGCCCCAGGCGAAAAACGCCATGGACTTCGAGACCGCCACCGCGCTGGCCGCCGCGATCGACCAGCTCGAAAGCCGCGACGACCTGAGCGTGGCGATCCTGACCGGCGCGGGCGGCACCTTCTGCTCCGGCATGGACCTGAAGGGCTTTCTCGCAGGCAAGCGCCCCAGCCTGCCGGGCCGCGGCTTTGGCGGCCTGACCGAGAAGCCGCCGCGCAAGGTGCTCATCGCCGCGGTGGAAGGCTATGCGCTGGCAGGCGGCTTCGAGCTGGCGCTGGCGTGCGACCTGATCGTGGCGTCGCAGGCGGCCAAGTTTGGGTTGCCTGAGGTGAAGCGCGGGCTGGTGGCCGGCGCCGGCGGCCTGATGCGACTGCCGCGCCGGGTGCCGTACCACATCGCCATGGAATACGCGCTGACCGGGAATATGCTGGGCGCCGAGCAGGCCCATGCCTACGGCCTCATCAACCGCCTGACGGAGCCGGGCCAGGCGCTGGCCGGCGCGCTGGCGCTGGCCGACGAGATCGGCGCCAACGGCCCGCTGGCGGTCGGCGTCAGCAAGCAGATCGTGGCCGAGTCCGCGGACTGGAGCGCCGAGGAGATGTTCGAGCGCCAGCGCCCGCTGCTGGCGCCGGTGTTCACCTCGGCCGATGCGCGTGAAGGTGCGGCTGCATTTGCGGAGAAGCGCAAACCGGTGTGGACGGGGAAGTGATGGAGCGCTAGCTGGCGCGGTTGGGAGAAAACTGCCGCCGCTGGGGAAGCCTGCCGCCGCTGGCGGACGTTCCCCCCGGAATGCGGGAGCGAGGTGGGGTGAGGGCCGGTACATCAACGAAGTCAAGCCGCCGGTCTGCCAGTGGCCCCTGCGAATTTTTCAACGTTCGCTTAATATGACTGCCTGACCCCGGCCGCCACGACAACAACAACAACAACAACAACATCGAGACACACCACCTTGC
>NZ_JBEFLI010000066.1:0-40960 GCF_040578825.1 Cupriavidus necator
ATATGTGTATAAGACACAGGGAGACTGGGGGCGCAGCGGCGTTGCGCGCTCCTGCTCATCAGAGCAGGCGGCTCCGGGACATCAAGCGCCGCATAGTATAGCGAGAGATGGCGGCAAAAACCGTCTGTCTTCCGGCTGATGAGGTTGGGGGCGTGATGTTAATGTCTGCATTGTTGTAGTTTCGAAACAGAACCAACGAAGCGTGGCTTTCCCTTAGTCGAAAAGCTCCGGTGCCGTCAGCACAAGCGGTAAGAGCTCACACAAAGTAGCATTTTTGCAATACACAGGGTTTCATCTAATTCAAGTCTCACCCATAGCGGTCGTTATATCGAACATGAGCCATTCAAGGCACGATAAAGGACACGTATGCTGGCACTTAGCCTTGCTCTGACGTTTATCGCGTTTGTCGCTGTTCCCATTGCATCGGCTGCGGAGGATTGGCAAGACGACCATATTTGAGCGAACCAATATTCGACCTAAGCAACCAGACCTAATTCAACAAACAGCAACAGGGGACATCAGTCCATCCCGGTACGCTTGCGCGCCATTAAGTCCGGCTTCAACGTCCAACGCTTTTAGAGCAATGGCATCGGGTGCTGGAAATGGTCGGCATGTTGCCTGTGACATGATGTCCTCAACCAGGCGCGGCTTTCCACCCGCCCTCAAGTTCTCGACATGCCAGCGAGACCAAGCCTCCCAATACGCGAGCCGCTGCGGCGAGATACCGGCATCAGAATAGCCTGTAGAGCTGGCGGTCATCAGAGATCCTTCTCGATGGGACCCAAATGCCAGAGGTTCCACGACCCGATGCACAGCGGCAGGCCCGAAAACCAGACGGATGCGCGCAAGGAACTCGCTATCAGCGCCGGTACGAACGTTATCCCACATCCCGGCCTGCAACCGGATCTTATCCTTCCGGAACAATGGCGATGACGGATTGATCCGCGACAGCGGATGTACCTGCCGCGAGAAAAACACCCCGTCGTCCTGAAGGCGAATCCAGTTTGACGTCGTGGCAATCAGTTGCTCATCATCCAAGAGCGGCTTCACCTGACGCTCTATCTTTGAGGGGTGCGACCAGTCGTCGGAATCGTGGCAGGTTACGAATGTTCCGCTCGCATGACCAAGACCAATGTTCTTCGCGAGATAGGTTCCCCCGTTACGATCGAGTTGAATGAATTTGACCCGATTATCGCGGCGCGCCCAAGAACGAATAACGTCCGGCGTGCCATCGCGGCTCGCATCGTCGACAACAATCAGCTCCAGATTCCGATAGCTTTGCTCGAGCACGGATGCAATCGCCACGTCCGCGCGTTCGCCGGTTTCGAACGTCGTCATGAGAACGCTTACTAACGGCCCATACACATCAGCCACCGGTTCCGCAACTTTCAAGTTCGCAGGCGACGGAGGCCGATCCATGTCTTTCAACACAAGGGAAGGAACATCGAAAGCCGCCAGGTAGGCGTTCAGGCGCTCAAGTTGCCTGGAGGGCTGTTCCCTGGATGCATTGGACATATGAAGATGCAGTTCCGGGTAGCTGCCTGGACCTCCGTTCGCAAATGCCTTCTTCAAATAATCGGCTGCAGAGTCCAAACGGCCGGACCGGATAAGCAACGCGGCCTTCAACGGCATTGCAGTGGCATCCGCTTCGAGCAACTCGAGCGAAAACTCCGGCAGATAGGGCGCCATCGCTGCCGCTAAGGCCGACAGATGTTGCGTGCAGTCCCTACGCAGCAACATTTCGCGGCCGCACTGCTCCGCCTCCGCATGATGACCGCAAGCCGCAAGCGAAACAGCTCTGGCAAAGACACTTCGCCAAGAATGGTCCGCAGGCCTGTGCGAGATCACGGAAACGTACATCCCCAGCCGGTAGTACGACCAGAGCCGCCACCCGTCGGCTCGCCCGCTTTGCTCCTTCATATGCGCGAGCGCGTAAGCAAACCTGTTCTTGCGCAGATGCCACAGCGAAAGCAAGCGATTCAACATGCAGAAACCCACTCAGAAATCGCCACCAAACAGGTCTCGCGTATAGACGCGGTCGCCCAGCTCACGGATTTCATCCGTGACACGGTTGGCAACGACGACGTCCGCTTCCTTCTTGAACGCGGCAAGGTCATTCACAACTCTGGAATGGAAGAACTCCGGCTCCTTTAGTACCGGCTCATAGACGATTACCTCAACGCCCTTGGCCTTGATACGTTTCATGATTCCTTGCACCGACGAAGCTCTGAAGTTGTCCGAACCCGCCTTCATGATCAACCGATAGATACCGACAACCTTGGGCTTGCGCCGCAGAATGTCCTCCGCAACAAAGTCCTTCCGGGTGCGGTTTGCTTCCACGATTGCGTGGATCAGGTTCTGGGGAACGTCCCGATAGTTCGCCAGTAGCTGCTTGGTATCCTTCGGCAGGCAATAGCCACCGTATCCGAACGACGGATTATTGTAGTGACCGCCGATCCGAGGATCGAGGCATACCCCTTCGATGATTTGTTGCGTGTCCAGCCCATGCACCGTGGCATAGGTGTCGAGCTCATTGAAATACGCTACACGCATCGCGAGGAAGGTATTGGCGAAAAGCTTGATCGCTTCTGCCTCCGTACTGTCGGTCAACAGCACTTCGACGTCCTTCTTGACCGCACCCTCAATCAGGAGGTCAGCAAACTGGCGGGCCCTGGGCGACCGCTCGCCAACCACGATACGGCTAGGATAAAGGTTGTCGTGAAGAGCTTTCCCTTCACGCAAGAACTCAGGCGAGAAAATGAGGTTATCGCAGCCCAATTCCCTACGCATGCGTTCAGTAAAGCCCACCGGCACGGTAGACTTGATTACCATCACGGCGTCCGGATTAACTTCCTTAACATCCCGAATTACCGACTCGACCGACCGAGTATTGAAGTAATTGGTTTCAGGATCATAATCCGTGGGCGTTGCAATAATAACGAAATCAGCGTCCGAATACGCGCGTCGCTTGTCCAACGTGGCCTTCAAATTCAGTGGCTCAACAGAAAGATAGCGCTCAATATCAGGATCGGAAATCGGTGACAATCGGTCAGTTAGCAAAGAGACCTTTGCAGCATCGATATCCAGTGCAATCACCTCATGGTGCTGGGCCAACAACACAGCATTAGACAAACCAACGTAACCCGTACCTGCAATGGCAATCTTTAGCATCTTCGGAAAAAATATTCATACACAAGACTAACAAACCTAACCAAGCGCAGCTAATGCCAGTCTAAGCAGACTTCGCCGACCCATACTGTGTAAACGCCTTAAATACCCTTTCGTGCTTCAACTCCAAGTATCGAGGGACCGAACTCAACGGATACTTCTCCAAGGACATACTTGAACAGGCAAGTGCATCACTATAAAAGCCGAGGTTCATCAGGCCCTCTGCCGCAAAGTACAGCGCCTCGAAATCGAGCTTGGCCACATATTCCTTTGAAACGACCTTCAGCAACCTATCGATTTCGTCCCGTTGAATTTCTCGTACCGGAACGCTCCTAACTCTGTTTAGGAAAGCCTTGTCATCGAACTGGTAAGCGTTTCGGCAGGCACCTTCTAAGGGCGCCAAGTCATAATTTGTACCGCACGCCAATCCTTCGACAAAATGCTTGAACTCAGACACAGCAACAAGAGCGCGGGCCACATCGTGAGACGCAAATGGCACTTCGACCAATTGAAATCTTGGATTGCGCACTCCCGAAACGAGCCTATCCACATGCAACTTATCCTGCGCATGTCGATTATCATAAAAAATATAAGTATCGCAACGCGCAAGACTCAAATTCTCGCGTTCACCGAAAATTAGTTCAACCTTCTTTCTTTCAATCTCCCACCTCTTCTCCTCAGGAATTTCACTTTCGCTGATAAAAATCTGCGGGGCGATTGCTACAGCTTTCCGCGCACCAAAAATACGGGACAGGTGTATGCTTCCATAGCCGCCCATCGAACTACCGTAACACACCAGTCCGAGGCCGTTTTCAGCCGCCAACGCCTTGACCTTGTGGGCCAGCGAGAAAACTGCCTCGGTATGCCACCAATGATTCCGATGCTGGACGACGAATATTGCCGGAATCCCCCGAGATTTAAAGAACCCGGGACCAAAAGGTGTTCCATTTCCTTTGGAATTCCAAGCGGAAAAACTCACTACTGCATTGGAATATTTACCATCCCCAACGAAATCATTGGAAAATGCACTAATGTCGTTATCAGAAAAGATCAATTTTAGATCTTGCAAAGCCATCGTAAAACTCCAGGCATGTCAACCGAACGAGATTATTCGTACTTGGGCTGCCCAATATTCCAAATATGAGGAACAAAGGCCCTCCCCATTTCCTCGCCCAAGTGATCTATAAACACCTTCTGAACTCCGTGCTTTGCCAGATACATCATCCGCTTTTGACTAGTTTTGCTGTAGAAGAGGCTATTGGGCGAGTTTTTGCGATACAAGTACAGAACCTTCGGGACGATAGCGATTTTTAGCCCTTTAAGAGCGGCCTTGATATAAAATCGGTAATCAACCATTGGCACCGCGCCAAAGTCCACCTCATATCCCCCAGTGGCTAGAAACCTATTGGCCCGGATAATAAAGGTGCCTTTTCCAAAGAAGTTGCAGGCGAAGTTGGTTTCGTTATTACCTCCTAGCGCCAACGAGGCATACTCGACACTAGGACGATGGGCGCCCCTTTGGTTTGCATGTTCGAAAACCCCGGCGAAGCAACTGATTACGTCCAACTCCGGTTGGCGCGCGAAAACACTCGCATACGTAGCAAGCATTCCAGGCTCAGCCAAATCATCGTCATCGAAAAAGCAAATTAGGCCGCCTTTGGCATGCTGAACCCCATAGTTACAAGCGGCTCCTTTATATTTTTTTTCGTCCAGCCTTAGGTATTTTGCCCGATATTCTTTGCAGACTTGCTCATTTAGATCAGCCTGCTCGCTATTATCATCAACAACAATAATCTCAACGTTCTGATAAGTTTGATTCGCGATAGTGTCAAGAGCTTGCCTCAACAACTCAGGGCGATCCGCGGTCGGAATGACGACCGAGATCATCTCGTCAGTCCCTGAAGCTTCGGAGGCCACGTCACTGGCTTCGGAAGGGACAACGTTAGTCAGCAAAGCGATCCACTCACGTCGATTACCCTCCATATCAAATGAGAGTTTTGCGCTCTTACCAGGACTCGCATCGGAAAAATGGTTCTCGATACGCAGAGCTAGATCGACATGATCACCGGTTTTGCAAAACACGCGCGAGTGGCATTCCTCCTGTACCAACTCCTTGATACCTGGAATATCAGAAACAACGAAGTCAACCGACTCGAGAATCGACTCCACCACCACGCATGAGGAGGTTTCCCCTAGCGTGGGGAAGACACAAAGGCCATTGACTCGACGCACAAAATCAAATATCAAGGCCGGTTTTGTATCGAAGACAAAAAGTGGAACGACCCCTAAACCACCCAGGCGCTCGGCAAGGTAATTTTTTGCATCAACACCGTCGATTTTAGTCCCATTTCCCGCGAATACGATATTAAACTGTCTTCCCTTGCTCTTCAAATGTTCTATGGCGTCTACAAAAACATCGATACCTTTCAAACGTTCAAATCGGCCATAGAACACCACTGTGTCCTTCTTATCATCAAGTGGAAGCGATATTGGCTTATCGCCTGAGGCCGGATCAGTCCTCGAAATGATATTCGGCTGCACGCGGATCCCGTTCACGCCGAATTTTTCCTTGAACCAATCGGCGTAGTACTGACTTGGCGTGAATACGCTATCCACCAATCGCAGTGAAGTTCTCTCCATATACATCACCGCGGATTCGGACCAAGTCTGTACCTTCTTTGAGCCAAAGAAGAAGGATAACTCATGGTTTCCATGGGCGGAAATGACAAGGTCTGTATTTTGCAGCATCAGGCCCTGCTTTTTGGCGAGAGCGCTGTAGAAAGCTAATCCACCAAAATCGTGGAAAATTACTTTATCAAATGCACCATCCCGCTGCTCAAGATAACGAGAGATTGCGTAAGATCGTTTCATCTCCACTGAGCCGTAGTCTTTGAGATTGGTGTTCAAGCCGACAAATTTCACATCATACTCTTCACGAAGAGTCTTCTCCCAGTGAGCAAAATTTCCCTTCGAATAATAAGGATGCGCGGCATAGAGCACCGTCACCTGGACGTTCCTCTCACTCGCTACCGCTGCGATCATGTTAAAGAAACAAGTCGCGATTCCTCCCCCTGCCGTTGGTCCCTTGAGTCCAGCGGTAACGAACAGAAGCGACGTTCGCCAGTCGGCCGGAGTACCCGCCGACTTGTTCTCGGACCAACGCCGAAGGCTCCATTTGAGGTTGTCAGAGAAATGGAGTCGATCATGGTCGACCACCAATCTCCGGTATGCATCAATTGCGCCCGGAAAGTTGCCCTCTCGGTACTCTGCGTTCGCAAATTTGGCGAGCGAGTAAGTTACCTGCGAATCTTCTTTGCTCATTTTCAAGCTCTTTGTCCCGTATATCGCCCTTCAGCGATCCTGCATGGATTGAATTCAGCTTTCAGTAAGCTCAAATCATGTTTGAAGCGAAATAAATCCCTTTTTCGCTCGCGATCTGTCGGTCAGCAATGCGGACTGACCTGGCTTTCCAATATTCTTTCCACATCCTAATCGTCTCTTTCTCCGCCGGTCTGTTTGCATCATCCAAGACGACGTCGATGCGGTGCCTTCCCAAATGATCGAAGATCTTGGGAATTGCGGGATATCTCGCATTTTTGCAAGTCAGTTCAGGCGGCCCATCGACAAGGACGAGAATTGACAAGGTGCGGCCTTCCGCAAACTGGGCGATTTGTCGCAATAGCGGCGCACAGTCATAGTGTAGGTATGTGTTTGAAGAATCATCATGGTCCACGAGTGGCGCGTGAACCAAGTTAACAAACTCATCAAGACCACGGGTTTTGAGTAGCTTCAGAGTCTTTTCGTAATATAACCGATCATGCTCAAACGATATCACTCGCTTTTGCGAGAGTTGCTCAAGAGACTCTTTTATCTCCGCACCCCTAGCCCGCGCAAAAGCTCGAGCAAATAGGACAGTCGAAGTCCCGCTGCCGAATTCGATAATGAGGTCATATTTTCCCTCTTGGATTTTCCCAAGTAAAAAAATACCTAGATCCGGACTGATTGGCCAGCCATGAAAATCTAGAGCGCTATCATCAATCGGCAACCATCGTTGTATCCCGATAAATGCTTCAATTTGCTTGATAGCATTTGACGCGGCGTTGGAAAGATCGCGTTTTTGCCGCCCCTCGATTTCCGAAAATAGCGCCTTTTGTTTTTCAAAGTGCTCCTCGATCAGCCGCGCCACTCCGGATCCTGCATTGGAGTTGGAATCCGGCGATGTGAGCCGCTCCATCGCCGCATGGATGGAGGTCACTTGCGAAATCATGACCCGTTCCAGCGCATCGATACTGCTCTTGATCTCGACCGCCTTGGCCGTCCCTTCTCCTAAACGCTCGGCGATCCATGGATGTAGTTCCACCTCTTGCATGGCTTTTTGAGCTGCCTCCAACTCCCCCACCCGTTGGGTAAGCTGTACTAGGCGGCTCAATTCACCTTGCTGTCGAGCCCCTAGCTCCATCAAGAGCGCCCTTTGTTTTTCAAACTGCTCCTCGAAGAGCCGCCGAATCATGCTCAACAACACGCTCGACGCCTGTTCGGATTCGCATTCTGCGAGGAACCGTTCCATCGCCGCATTGGTAACTGTCAGTTGCGAAGCCACACGTTGCTCGAGCGCTTCGATGATGTTCTTGAGTTCGTCTGCCTTCGTAGTCACCTGAGTTACGTGCTCAATAAGCTGACGAGGTACCGCGGCCTCCTCTGTCGCCTTTTGCTCGCCCTCCAACTCACGGACTCGCTGTGTAAGCTGAACAACCCGGCTTTCCAACAGCTCCCGCGTGCTTCCAGCATCTCGACGGTCCGCCGAAAGTTGAGCGACTACATCTGCATACGCATGCCATGCATCCTTTGCTTGGCTTGCCGTCTTGCGGATGCTACATACAAAGAGTGCGTGCCCTATTCCCGGATGACGACCGGATTCTGTCAATACGTGAATGAAGCCATGGGCGGACAGCAGCTCATTGGCCTCCGCCAGACCGGAAGAAGCTTGCAGCGACGCCTCGCCTTCCATCTGCGCAACACGGACTACAATGACGTCGAGGTCCTTCAGGCTGGAGCAATCTCCCAATATCGGAACAATGGGGATGCAGTCAACGACAAGCCAGGTCGGTCTGGGATGTGAATCTTCCAAAAGATCAGCCAATGAAACGCCAGGACGATGCTCGGAGTCATTGATCTTGATGTTCGGCCAAAGATGTTCGAGAAGTGAGGGGTCCAGAAGCCCGCTTTCGGAGGCAATATTGGCGCGATAGTAGGTCGCCGGTTGCGTCCGTTCCGCCACCAACTGATGTACCACCCGCGCCCCAGGGCAATGCTCTAGATTCCTTTTCAAATGAGGCAGATGTCTTTCTTCCGCATCAACAAAAGTCACATCGGCAACTCCTGCCTGAGCGAAGAATTGTGCAAGCGAACCTGTACCATTGCCTGCCCCGATGTAAGTCACCGCTTCTGGTGGCATGATCACAAGAAGGTGGTGCAGGCTGGAGTGCAATGAGAGTTTCAACAACGGCGTCTTCATTATTTCTTGCTCCTTTCCTCACGAAAGGCATTTACTTCCCTTCTAAGGATAAACGGCATCCGAACCCAACCAAGAGGTGACCCAGCATTTCCAAGCATTTTTGCGCCCAAACGATAAGAAAGATGGCGGCGCATGCGGTCCGCCTCGTGCGCATCCCGGTAGGAAGCAATCGGCGGAAGCTTCTCCTTGGAGCGGTACTTCTTCTCGTTCCGAAAGCGTTTCGCCTCCTTCGCCAGACCGAGGGGCATCGTCAGCCAGCCGCCTACGCTATAGGAATGCTTAATCATGGTCGCCCCCAACCGATAACTCAGTTGGCGACGGACCCGTTCCGCTGCACCGTAATGCTCGGGGAGCTTCGTAACATTTGCGGGACTGGCCAGCAAGCGCCCTTCCCACTCTTCCTGCATTCGGTGAATCCGTTCAACTAAAGCACTGACTTCGCTTTGCAGCCTGCCGTTTCGTTTCTCGAGGTCGAGGCGAACCGAGTCCAGTTGCGCGGCGCGCTTGTCCGCTTCTGCCTTCTGCAGACTTAACCGCTTGAGGTGTTCGTCAGTTTCAATACGCTCCACCGAACTTGGGCTGCTCTTTTCGAGAGCTTTCTGAAGCTCTATATGGCTACGCTCGAGTTCCTCTTGAGCGTGTAAAAGCGCCGTCTCCATGTCGTGTCTTTGGGCACGGGACTTTGCGGACTCCTTCGTCAACGCACTGACATCCTTTTCAAGTTGCAGTATTTGAGCTCTAGCCGCCTCCATCTCCCGCCCATGCACACGGGATTGTGCGAAATCCTTAGTCAACGCACTGATATCTCTTTCAAGTTGCAATATGTGAGCGCTGTCCTGAGTGCTTCTTTCAACCAAGGCGCTTAACTTCTGTTGCGCCGTAGATGCGACGGCCTCCTTCTCCAGTATTTGCTGTTCGAGCTTCGCAATTGCCTTCTTCCTATCCTCAGCGAGGCTCTGATATTGACCTAATTGGAGAACCTTCCCCGCCTCTTCCAACAGCTCATTTCGATAGCATTCACTTTGCTCTTGTACTTCATGCAGTTTCTGCAACTGGATAAGATTTTCCCGCTCAGCATTAGCGAGTTTGCTATGCAAATTGCCAATTGATCCTTGGAGATCCTCAATTCTTCTGACAAACTCCGTCTCTTGCCTTTCCAATTCCACCTGATAGGTCGCCTCGCGCTGCTCAATCGACAGGAGCTCAAGCCAAGCTCTATGAACCGGTTCTGGGCCGTCCGCAGAAGTGACAAGAGGAAGATTGGCTGCAGTCTGCAACTCTTCGAAAAGCTGTGCGACTTCCGGCTTATCGCTTATCAGCGTCTTCGCCAGAAGACGTTTGATGGCTCCCGCGGGTCGTGCACTGGGCAACACCTTGACTGACGCGTCACCCCAAATCGCAGCATCATGACGGGTCTCGTTAATGAGGATGCGGTCGCGAGGAACCTCCAGGATAGAACCTACCGGGGCACTAATTCGCGCACGCACTTGTTGCAGATAGCCGCTGGCAGAAGCTCTCACCTGCTGAGCGTGCACAAGCAGCGATCGTTCGCTATTGCGATAGAAGAAATGCAGCAAGGCTTCATTGTACGAACACCACTCCCTAATGCACCCTTGTAGACCCTCGAACTGAAGGCCAGCATCGCTCGATCGAACCAGAAGGCTCTCGGGTGAGTCGTACACCAGAACAAATGCGATACTGGGGTCCAGCTTCGTCCAGTAATCGAGTAGTTGCAGCGCGTGGGGGTCTGCCCAGCCCCAAAGCTTCTGTTCGATGTTACCGAGCATCAGATCAAGCGCCATTCCGTGCCAGATGGGGCCTGCTTCTACTTGGGGAAGATTGCGCACACGTTCGAACGCTGACTGTTCAGCGGAGGAATGCGCCTTGAGTAGCATCGAACTGATTTCGACGGGCGTCAGCCTCTCTCTGCGGGAAGGCAATGCCCTGGTCATGCCGCATTCGATGAGTAAAGCCTCGACATCCTGGTAGTCCGAAGTGGGGTGCCCCACAATCATTATCTTGTTCATATTATTTTTTTCTCGCATTCCACGACAATACATGCAGGACGTCATTAGTCCTTATGTATGACAGTTGCACGGGCGAAGATTAACCAACGAGGGATACAACTACGGCCGAAACCCAACGTGTCATCGACGCAAAATCCAAGCCGCCATAGGCATCAACCACAACGAGTCCCACAGCAGATGCTAGCTGGCAGCACCTTCGCCAAAATCGGTGGTGCCGCTGCGTTAATTCACCTACGCTCTTGTCCGCGTAGAATGAGGAATTGACCTGCGAGCCATGGATCAGACCATTGCGGAACCGGGTGAAGGCCCTTGTGTCAACCGGTGGACACTCCGACCAAAAACGATCCAGACTACCTTGATAGGTGATACCCGGCTTTGCATAGAAGCACCGCCCCAGAGCAATAACAGGAACACGGTGGTACAAGGCCTGCAAGCCAGTGGTGGAGTTCACCGTAATCAAGCCGCTGCATCTGTGGAGCAGCGATGGAAGATGCGCATCATGGATGTAGACCACCCGGTCAGTCGCACCAAATCGCGCGGCACAGTCAGCTATCGCCCTTTCATAATTGGTATGGCCGCGATCCATCGGGTGATGCTTGATCACCAGCAGGCAGTCCGCCGGGGCATTATTTGCAAACGAATAGATCGTCCACTCGATGAAATCCTCGATGCGTCGCCAAGGGCTATGCACGCGGATCTGGCTGTCGTTGTAGACCTGTAAGGCCACCAAGAAAAATGGCGGGTGGTTGTCCGCAAGAAGGCGCGCCTTTATTTCGCGTTCCTGCGCTCGATAGCGATGCTTCCGATAGGCGGCACGCAACCACAGCGCAATCTCATGGAAACCAAATGGCTTGTGGTGACGGTAGTGCGGATACGTCATCCTCCTCGTAATGCCACCGCCGAAGTACAGGAACGAGTACCACGCCATCTTCGCGAAGGCATGGGTGAAGTGCCGCTTTTGTGCGGGCCGCGGTACGGCTGGCACGCTGTCCAGTTCCCACGCGGCAATCGGAGAGTCTGCGTTGACTCCGCCCTCTTCCAGCGTGATGTAATCGGGACGTACGTAGCCTTCCTCAAAGACCCAGAAAGCAATCTCCAGTTCTTTGGCTAGACGCGCTGCGATCCGATGGTGGCGCCGGCTGCTGCCGAACACCACAATTGCATCGATACGCTGCTCGACCAGCAACTTTCGCAGAAACGCTTCCCAGGCGGGCATGGGCTGCGTAAAGCGCTCAATAGCCCCGCGTCGATAGAAGAAATCGTCGCCGCCGTTAAAGTTAACTTTACTGACACGCCGCCCGGCTAGTTCCAGGTAGTTACGCAGTCTGGCAAAGAAGGGACCATTGGGACCTTGCAGCAGAAGCACGTGCTGGTACCGGGCCAACTGGTGTAGCCCAGCCCGCTCCAATCCACGGGAGCCTTGAAGTGAGGCGTGCTCGACAGCCCCAGTTCTGGCGTGCCCGGATAACGCGGCATGATTGCTGCCGCGATCATGCCCACCTTCCCTGAACATCAGCATTGGCCGTTCCCTTGTTCCTCGGTTCTTCTTTTCGTTTGTGCGCCGCCGCACGCCTGTACTTGCCACACCGTTAAGACTGACGGGTGTTTTAGGTCTTGCCTTCCCTCGCAACAGCCCAATAGCGAAACAAGGGCTTCAAGAGCTTGCGTAGCCCTCCACGTCTGTGTGCGGCCAGCTCCTGCCGCCATGCCAGCATGTGGCTGACTGCTTGCTCTGGCGTGGCAAATCCCGCTTCAGCACTGCGCAGTACATAGCGTGGATAAAGGATCAGGGTTCCAGCGACGAGCATGTCCAGCGTCAATTTTCGGCGGCGTCGCGGCGCAGGATAATGATCTGAGGTTAGTCCCCAGCCCGCATAGAACGGTGTCCCGTGCGTTGTCACCGGCTTGCCGCGCAACAACGCTTCAAATCCGGCCAATGACGTCAGCACATGCACGTCGTCAACGGCATCGATCAACTGGTACATGGGATAGTCGATCACGAGTTCATCGCAAAAGGCGTCAAGTGCAGCCTCTTCCGCGCGACTACCGCGCAGGCCTGCCATAACATCGGGATGGGGCTTATAAACGAGGTAAGCGTCAGGCTCGCTGGCACGCACGGCCTGGAGTAGCTCACGATTCGTACGAATTCCCAATGCGCCATAACGCAATGAAGCGTCGCTTTCCACCTGACCAACCACCAGAACAACTTTCTGTTGGCCTGCGGGTCGCTGCCACACGCCTTGCCCCACGTTGTATTTGGTTAGCCGGGAGCGCACTACAGACTCACGCAAATCGCAGGCTCGTTGCAGCAGCGGCTGATCAAATTCAGTAGTCGCAAGTAGTTCTTCCAGCTCTGATGGCGTGGTTGCGTCGTAGTAAATACCGCTGCGGTCGAATACCCAGGATACCGGGCGCACAAGATGCGCCCCCAGGCCTACGGAGCGCAGAAAGCCATCTTCCACCGTGACAGTGCTTACGCCTGATCTCGTTGGTTGACCATGCCTTCGACCCCATTGCAGCACGGTCGCGCCTGTCGGAACGGCTTCGAGTTTGCGATGAAAGCGCACTTCGCAGCCCTGCAAGTAGTCACGCAGGATGGGCCGCTTCCATCGTGAGAAGCCGACTGCATGCACGCGTGCCGGGAACTGTTGACGCATGGCCCGCTGTAGAGCAAGGTATGCGATCGCATCCTCCGGCTGGCAACGTTTGCCACTATGTGGGTCTACATAGCGTGTGTAGCGTACCAGCGCAGCAAACGCCAGTTGGGCCAGCGTGATCGGCTGCCGCCTCGTCGGTGCAACTTGGGCATCGCGTGTCAAGCCCCATCCCGCATAGAACGGCATGCCAAAGGTGTGGACCGGTCGGCCATGCAGCAGCGCCTCGAAACCGACCTGCGAGGTCACGGTAAATACAGCAGTCGCCGTACGCAGCAACGGCACCACGTGCACATCAGTCTGAAGACGACGTACCCGCGGGAACCCGCCCTTCTCCAGCAACGCACCTAGGTAGCCGCGCTTGCGCCCGAGGGACACCTCCGGGTGCTCCTTGACAAGGATCTCGCAGTCCGGATATGCCTCGTGCGCTGTCAACAGCATGCGTTCGAAGCAATCGGCATCTCCCATGCCATATTGCACGGACGCGTCGTTTGCCGTCTGGTCGATCACAAGCACATACGGACGATCTTGGAGTACCTGCGGGTCCGGTGCGTGGTTGTACTTGGAGATCCCGGACTCGCGCCATGCATGGATCAACGCATTCGCACGGCTGGCTTCTTCCGAACTCAGCGGAAGCTGAGCCATATGCTCAAGCAATGACGGACTAGTCGCGTCGTAATAAATGCCGACATCATCTACAACCATCGAGCAAGACATGGATTCCGTGCCGGGCGCTATCGAACGCATGAATCCGTCTTCCAGACGCAAAAAACGCTGCACCGAATATTTGCGTGCGTACTCCTCGGCCCGAACTGCGCTCGGCCGGCGTCCCCATGCGGCAACCCCGTCAGGTTGGGACCGACGCAGCGCAGGACGCATCAGCACCACGTCTTCCGCCAGGAAGGCACGCAGGTGTTTGATGCGGTAAATGCCGCGGGAGAAGACGCCAAGCATGGTCGGCTTTGTTCCTCGATGTTTAGCTATGTTTGGGCGGGTACCAGGTCATTCTTACAAGCCCAGCACCACTCTTGCACTGATCGCAATTTGATAAAGAATCTGGAACACATCCTTGGCGAACTGACGCGTTTTGAAGTCCACCTTTGGCAACACCATGATCTCGTCACCCGGCCGAACCGCATCGTCCTTCTTGCCGTCGGAGAAGCTGCCGTCGCGGTGTGCGATGATCACGCGAGACGTATCAGCGTTCTGCGAGAAGCCGCCGGCCTGCTGGATGAAGTCATCCAGGTCCAGGCTCTTGTCATACGCCACGGCGTTGGGGAACAGCACTTCGCCGCTGACCAGGACGAGGCCGTCCTTGACCGGCACCCGCAGGACATCACCGTTCTCCAGAAGCAAGTCGTTGCGCGTCGTGGATTTCGCAATCAGCGTCTGCCCTGACGGTTCGATCTTCTTCGCGCGCTCCACCCATTGCAGTACTAGTGCAGCCTCTTCCTTGCGAAGCTGGGCTTCTTCCGCTGTGCCAGACCTGGCGGTCAGTACGCTGGACTCCAGGGTTTTAAGGGTGGTGCCAAGCAGCGCCTTCTGGCGCGCCTTTACACTCTGGCGGAACAGCTGGATGCTTTCTGCGTCAGATTCCTGTGTGTAATGAATCTGGCCGAGCAACTGGCCCATGCGGCTGCCATAAGGCAGCACGTATTCCTGAGGACCGGTATGCTCGCCCTCGACGCGAACAGTAATCGTGCCTGGACGTTTGTCGGCGGTGAATTCGATCTCATCGCCATCGCGCAGGTCGATCTGGTTGCCGTTCGTAATGGGAAAATACTCCACATTGCGGACGGTGCCGGTATTACGGACCACGCGAACATTGGTGGCTTGCGGCAGCGGTTTTGCCAACCGTACGATCTGGTCAAGCCGGGCCTGATCGCCGAGAAACTCAAACCGCTTGGCGTTCTCCGCTAGTCCGCTGACTTTCACGGTCTTCTTGCGTGACTGGACAAAGATGACGTCCCCGTTGTTGAGTTGCCTGGAAGTCAAGTCGCCCTTGAGCAGGAAGTCATAGAGATTCACGACTTCAAGCGTCTGGTTGCCTCGCTTGATGGCAACGTCGAGGAACGAGCCTCGGTCCGGGTCAATGCCGCCGGCCTGATCGAGATAACGAAGGATGCTGTCGCTCGACGTACCGTCATACATGCCCGGCCTGCGCACAGCACCGGTCACGTACACCCGAACCGGCTGCGCTGCCAGCAAGCTGGCATAAATCGAAACCTTGCTGGCAAAGACCCGGCGCAAGGCATTGCCGATGGCCGTCTGCAAATTGCCGTTGGTGATGCCTTGCACACGGAAAGGCCCGATCTCCGGCAGCACGATATTGCCGCCAGCATCCACCGTCAGCACCGTATCGACGTTGTAGCCATTCCAGATGCGCAATTGGATCCGGTCGCCGACGGACACCACATGGCTCGGATTGAATACCGAAGCGCTGTCGCGGCTGAACGCACCAGTAAACAGCTGGGCACCAAAGGCATCACTGGCCATGTTGGCCGTATAGTCGTTGTTCTGCGGAGCGCTTTCCGGCAGAGGTACTTCGGTTCGACCAGGAACCATCGGTGCTGCGACAGGCGTGGCCGTATTAAAAGCTGCACCGCCAAGCGTGGTGCCTCCTTGCGCCGCAAGGGCGGCATATTCCATTTGCCCGATGGCGGACGATTGTGAGAGGCGCGTGCCGATCTGCGCGTGTGCGCCATGGATGCCGGCCAGGCTGGACGCTGCCAGGGCAATAGCGAGAATTCTTCGAAGCATGACTAGTCCCGGTGGTCGCGGATGATGGCGCTCAGTAACTGCACGACACCTGCGAGCATCAGGGTCATCAGGACAAACACCACGATGTTGTAGATACGCCTTGGTTGCAGCGGGTACTCAGGCCTGGTCGGGCTTTGCACCACGGCAACGTTCTTGAGCTTGCGGGTGGCCTCGATGCGGGCCTTTTCCAGCGCGCCAATTGCGGTCTTGTAGATATCGAACGCGAACTCGGCCGCCGCCTGCAGACGATCGTGCTCTTCCACGACGCGGTTCAGCCCGCGGCCTTTGGTGGAGACCATCCGACCGCGTTGCTCGGCCATTTGCCGCTCAACTGCCGCGATCTGCGCATCAATTTGCTGGATAGCCGGGGACTGCGGGGTGAATACGTCCTTGAGCGAATTCCGCTTGACGTGCAATTCGGCAAGCGTGCCCTCGGCGTTGGCGACCACCGTTGAAAGGCTCTCCACCTCGCCACGCGGAGATACCAGGCCGTTGGCGTTCTGGTATGCCACCAGCGCTTGCCGCGCCGCCTTCAGCCGTTCGCCCTGGTCGTGGACCTGTTTCTCGATATAGACGACCTGCTCGCTGGCGATCCGGTGCGTCATCTCGTTCATGAAGCGCTCGCCATCGCCGACCAGTTCTCCGGCGATGGCATGAGCCATTTCCGACGTGTAGGCCTGGACCTTGATAACAAGTACGCGAGCGAAGTCATCGTATTCGACGCTCACGCGTTTAAGGTAGTAATCATGAAAACGCTCCAGCGAAGCATCCTCAAACCAAAGCCGGGACAACGGGTCGCGATGGCTGTCCGCGTAGTGCTTGCGCAGGCCGAGCTTCGCGTCCAGCTTTTTGAGCATGTCCACGGACAGCAAGTATTCTCGCAACAGCAAAAGGTCCTGCGGCGCGGTATTGCCTATCAGAAGCGAGGAAAAATCTGCTGCACTGGCGCCCACGCCGTCGCTGCGCTCCACGACGACGCGCGCTTCCGACACATACAGGTCGGAAGCAATCACGCTCCAGTACAAAACGGCAAGCAGGCAGGCGCCAAAGGCTGCCTGCCAAGTTCGGTTCAGGCGGGTGAGGCGGCCAACCTGCCCCACCGCGCCCGACGTAATCGTCTTCATCATGCTGGAATGCTTTCCCTGTACTGCCGCAGGGCCTCCTCGACGGAATCGAACCAATGCGCATGGCCCTGATGCAGCCAGACCGCCGCTTGGCAGAAATTTTTAAGAGTGGATTCGCTGTGCGAGACCATCACCAGGCCGGCTCGGCCGGCGAGATCTTCGAAAGCTTTCTGGGACTTTCGCTTGAATGCGGCGTCACCGACCGCGGTCAGCTCGTCGACAAGATAGGTATCGAAATCGAAGGCAAGCGACATGGCGAACGCCAGCCTCGAACGCATGCCCGAGGAATAGGTTTTGACCGGGTCGTCGAAGGCGTCGTTGAGTTCCGAGAACTCACGCACGAACTCAAGCTTGTCGGGAAGGTCTTTGTCGACGCCGTGTATCCGACAGACAAACTTGGTGTTTTGCCGTCCGCTGAGCGATCCCTGGAAGCCGCCGGCCAAGCCCAGTGGCCAGGACACCCGACAATTGCGGATGATGTGACCCCGGTTCGGCTGGTCGATGCCCCCTACCAACCGCAGCAGGGTGGACTTGCCCGCGCCGTTCGCGCCAATCAGCGCCACGCGGCTCAGGGGTGGGATATTGAGCGACACGCCTTTCAACACCCACTTGGAACCGTGCGTGGTGCGATAGCGCTTATGGACGTCCGAGATCTCGATCATTGGGCCGTCAACCGTGTCGCGTATCGCATATGCAAAGCCAGGCCGAGAAACACCGTTGCCAGCGCCCAGAAGGCAAGGTAGCCCAGACTGATATGCGCTTCTCCACGGTAGCTCGCAAACCAGCCGCTGCGCATGGCTTCCAGGCCATGGGTGATCGGATTGACCAGAACGGTGCTGCGCATGCCCTGGGGCAAGCTGGACACCGAGTACATCACCGCCGACAGGAAATAGAGGGGCGTAAAGCTAAGCCGGATGACCTTGCCAAGTTCTGGCAGCAACGAGCCGACCACCGAAAAGGTCAGGCCGAGCCCAAGCCCGAATGCCCACAGTAGGAATGCTGCCCACATGACGAGGAGTGGGTCGGCCGGACGTACGTCAATATCCAGCATCGCGAGCGCGGTTAGCAGTATGGCACCCACGACGAGATACAGAAACGCTTCCACGGTGGCGCGTACCAGGACGGTGTCCACGGGCTGTACTTGCCGATACGAGAACAACGCCTGGTTCGCGCTGATGGCCTCCATCCCGCGCTGGGCGATATTTCGCACCAGGAAGAATCCCCAGATGCCGACCAGGACGAACACCTCGATGTTCGCCCCCTGCATGACCTGGTGCCGGATCACGCCGAAGAGCACCATCAGGAAAATGATGTGCGCTGCCGGCTCAAGCAGGATCCATAGCCAGGCAGCGCGGCCAGTCGCAAGGCGAGCGCTGGCCTCGCGCAAGAACAGCGCCTTCCAGACGGCAATAGCGATGGAAACGTCCGACCGGACCGCAGCCCGGCTCATTGTTGGATGGCAAGGAGGCCTGGAGCACCGAGGACGTTGCCTCGGAAGGTGCCATTGAGAGGGAAACCGCCGAAGGCAGCCAGCATGCCGTCACCGGCATGACTAGTGCCGGCCGCATGCCCGACCACAGAAGTTGTCTCTTCAAGCGTTTGACCGCCGGCATCCCGGAGTCCGTCTACCGGCTTAGCCTGCCCTCCAACCTGTGAGGTTGCGCCTACGTCACTCGCACTGCGTTCCCGTGCTGCTGTTTTCATTATGTAGTTCTGCTTTTTATTTCCAGCGATCGCTTTTCTGCGACCACTTACATCGGCAGGGCGCAATAATAAGGCTCGCAGGCGACAAACGCAACTGCATGTAACAAAACAAAGACAGCATACCCCAGAAGGGGGATAGCAGAGCACACGGCCGTTGCGTAGACGCATCCCTAGGCACATCAAGGCTTGGAAGGTGATCCTAGGGCCACAGAAAGTGAGCGGCCTCATAGAAACAATTTGAAACACATTTATTTTAGGTAGCGCCCCATATGATCGACCATAACGTCGCACAAATCCCGCTAATTAATGATTTTAATCAAGGACATTAAATCCAGGAAGCCGGAGCAATATCCGAATACGGGCGCGCCAATGCGTTAGATCAAAAAGTGATCTTTGATTAACTCAAATTTTATGGATTATCGGAAAATTCCTAGAGCTTTCCCCACCGGTAGGGGGATCGCGCGCCGGTCTTGTGACCAACGGAAATCAGGCCGAACGGCCCTCAAGAATGACCCGCATCCCAATGCGGGATTTCCTACACCTTCAAATGCCGCCCTTGCAGCCGCACTATTGCATCCGATACCAATAGCACCCATCCGCCCCCATTTCCCGCACCACCTCCCCCCGCTCCAGCAAATAGTTCAGATGCGCGATGCTCTCGCCCGTCGCCATCCCCAGCAACCCACCACTGCCCGTAATCGGCCGCGAAAACAGTTCGCCAAACACATCCACCGCCCGCTTCGGCTCCGCCAGCGCGCCGCGCAAGCGGTCGAGCGCCTGGAGCTGGCTGGCGTGCAGGTAGTCGATGCGGGCATGCAGGCCGCGGAAGGGTTCGTTGTGGGCGGGCAGCACCAGTACGTCGTCCGGCACGGTGGCGCGGACCTTGTCGAGGGAGGCGAGCCAGTCCTGCATGGGATCGGCGTCGGGTTCGGTCGGGAAGACCGATACGTTGGAGGAGATGCGCGGCAGTACCTGGTCGCCGGACACCAGTACCTTCAGCGCCGGACAGTACAGGCAGGCATGCTCGGGGGAGTGGCCGGTGCCGACGATCACGTGCCAGTCGTGCGCGCCGATGCGTACGGTGTCGCCGTCGTCCAGCCGGTGGAAGCTCTCGGGCAAGGCGTGGACGTATTTGCCGAAGCCGCCGAAGCGGGTGCGGTACACCTCGATCGCTTCGTCGTCCCAGCCGGCCTTGCGGTAGAACTCGATCGCCTCGTCCGGCGCCGCCCTGCCCGTGTCAGCGGCCAGCACGCGGCACATCAGGTATTCCAGCCTTGTCATCCACAACTGGCAGCCGAACTTGCGCGTGAGCCACCCGGCCATGCCGATGTGGTCGGGGTGCATGTGGGTGACGAACAGTCGCGTCAGGCCGCCTGACAGGGCGCCGCCGTCGCTGAACAGCGTGCGCCACGCCTGCGCGGTTTCGGGCGTCTGCAGGCCGGCGTCGACGCCGGCCCAGCCGTTGCCCTCGCGGATGGCCCACAGGTTGATGTGGTTCAGCCCCAGCGGCATCGGCATGCGCAGCCACAGCACGCCGGGGGCGACCTCGCGGGCGTGGCCGGGTTCGGGCGCATCGCCGCAGGGGTAGTGGAGCTCGGGCTTTTCGAGAGGGGCTGGGGCGGTGTCGGGGGCTTGGGCGCTCATCGTGGTCTCGGCCGGTGCAGCCGTGCTGTGCCGGATACCGGTGCGACGATGCCCCGGCTCCGCGCGTTCTGGACACTGACACCTTAGCCGAGATGGGGGATTCTTGCCACGGCGCCCCTGCGCCCTGCCGGCTACTGCTCCAGCGGCGGCAGCACCTTGCCCGGATTGAGCAGGTCGAGCGGATCAAGCGCCTGCTTGACCTGCCACATCAGTTCCAGCTCTACCCTGGACTTGTAGCGGGTGAGGTCGTCGCGCTTGATCACGCCGATGCCGTGCTCGGCCGAGATCGAGCCGTTCTCGGCATAGGCCATCTCGTCGACCAGCGTCGAGATCCGCGCATACCATTGCGCCAGGAACTCTTTGGCGGGCTGGTCCTTGGGCCGCAGCGGGTTGAAGTGGACATTGCCGTCGCCCATATGGCCGTAGATCACCATGCGCGTGTCGGGCGCCAGTTCCAGCACCTTGGCCGACGCTTCTTCAACAAACGCGGCGATGCGCGACAGCGGCACCGACACATCGCACTTGATGCTGCCGCCGGTACGGGTCTGCGCGTCGGAGATCTCTTCGCGGATGCGCCAGAAGGTCTGCGCGTCGGACAGGCTCGCGGCCACGGCGGCGTCGAGCACCAGGCCCTGGCTGAAGCCGGATTCGAGGATCTCCATCAGCGTGGCGTTGAGGCTGTCGGCGTCGGTGCCGGAGGTCAGCTCGATCAGCACCATCCAGTCGTAACTGTCCTGCAGCGGCGAGGCGAGGTTGCCGAGGTATTCGAGCACCAGTTCCAGTGCGGGGCGCGAGATCAGCTCGAACGCGGTCACGGCCTGGCCGGAAAGGCGCTTGGCCTCGCCCAGCAGCGCCACCGCGGCGGCGGGATCCTGCACGGCGACGAACGCGACGGCGCTGCTGCGCGGCTGCGGCATCAGCTTCAGCACCGCGCCGGTGATGATGCCGAGCGTGCCTTCCGCGCCGATAAACAGATGCTTGAGGTCGTAGCCGGTGTTGTCCTTGCGCAGGCCGCGCAGCGACGAGTAGATGCGCCCGTCCGGCAGCACCACCTCGATGCCGAGCACCAGGTCGCGCATATTGCCGTAGCGCAGCACGGCGGTGCCGCCAGCGTTGGTCGACAGGTTGCCGCCGATCTGGCACGAGCCTTCGGAGCCGATGCGCAGCGGGAACAGGCGCTGCTCGGCCTCGGCGGCGCTGCGCGCCGCGCTCAGCGTGACGCCGGCCTGCACGGTCATGGTGTCGTTGATGGGGTCGATGCCCAGCACGCGGTTCATGCGGCTCAGGTTGACGACCACGGCCGTGCCGCTGTCGTCAGGCACCGCGCCACCCATCAGCGAGGTATTGCCGCCCTGCGGCACCACCGGCACGCGATGCGCATGGCACCACTGCAGCACCTGGCTGACCTGCTCGGTCGATGACGGCAGCACCACCACCTGCGCCTGGCCGCGGTAGATGCCGCGGTAGTCGGTGACGTAGGACTGCATGTCGGCGTCGCCACTGCGGCAGGCGTTCTCGCCGACGATGGCCTGCATCGCGCGCAAGGTGGTGTCGGGGGTCGGGGTTTCAGCGGGCATGTCGGCTTCTTGATGGAATGCGGGGGTCAGTACGCAGCGGATGGCTTGTTTGCGGCGCTGCCAGAGGTTTCTTCGCGGAACGACGCGGCAAGCTTGCGCGCGGCGTTAGCGTACACCAGTACGTCGACACCGGTGGCGACAAAGGTGCAGCCGAGCTCCAGGTAGCGGCGCGCCAGTGCGGGATCGGAGGTCAGCGTGCCGGCGGCCTTGCCGCTGGCGATGATGGTGCGCATCGCGCCTTCGATGGCGGCCTGCACTTCCGGATGGCCGGGGCGGCCGCGGTGACCCATCGAGGCGGCGAGGTCGGCCGGGCCGATGAAGACGCCGTCGATGCCATCCACCGCGCAGATCGCTTCCAGGTTCTGCAGCGCCGTGACGGTTTCTGCCTGCACCAGCAGGCAGACTTCGTCGTCGGCCACGTCGAGGTAGTCGGTGCGCGCGCTCCACAGCGAGGCGCGCGCCACCGCGCTGCCCACGCCGCGGATGCCCTGCGGCGGGTAGCGCGTGGCGCTGACCAGCGTGCGGGCCTGCTCGGCGGTATCGACCATCGGCACCAGCAGGTTTTTCGCGCCGATATCGAGCAATTGCTTGATCAGCTGCACGTCGCCGGACACCGCGCGCACCACCGGTTGCGACCGGTACGCGCCCAGCACCTGCAGCGCATGCATGGTCGAGCGCAGGTCATTGGGCGCGTGTTCGCCGTCGATCAGCAGCCAGTCGAAACCGGCGGTGGCCGAGACTTCCGCCAGGTACGGCTCTGCCATCGACAGCCACAGGCCGATCTGCGGCTGCCGTGCGGCCAGTGCGCTCTTGAAGGGATTGTTTGCGGGCATGGTCGTTCCTTATTGATTGCTGTCTGCCCGGCGCGTCAGCCGAGCTGGCCGTGGCAAAGGTACTTGGTATGCATGTAATCGTCCAGCCCGTGGCGCGAGCCCTCGCGGCCGTAGCCGGATTCCTTGACGCCGCCGAACGGTGCCGCCTCGGACGCGATCGCGCCTTCGTTGATGCCGACCATGCCGGTTTCCAGCGTCTGCGCCACGCGCCAGATGCGGCGGATATCGTTGGAGTAGAAATACGCGGCCAGCCCGAACGGGGTGTCGTTGGCGTCGCGGATCACCTCTGCTTCATCGCGGAAACGGAAGATCGGCGCGACCGGGCCGAAAGTCTCCTCGCACGACAGCTCCATTGCCGGCGTGGCGTCGATCAGCACCGTCGGCGCATAGTAGTGCGGGCCGTCAGCGGTGCGTACGCGCTTGCCGCCGGTGACCACGCGCGCGCCCTTGGCGACGGCGTCTTCGACGTGGCGGGCGATCTTGTCGACGGCGCGGGCGTTGATCATCGGGCCGATCTGCGCGGCTTCGTCCGTAGCGGGCCCGACATGGAGCGCGCCCACGCGCTGCGCCAGGCGCTCCACAAAGGCGTCGTGAACTACCTCATGCACGTAGACGCGGTTCGGGCAGACGCAGGTCTGGCCGCCGTTGCGGAACTTGGAAGCCATCAGGCCGTCGACCGCGGCATCGAGATCGGCATCTTCAAATACGATAAAGGGCGCGTTGCCGCCCAGTTCGAGCGAAACCTTTTTCAGCGTGGCGGCCGATTCGCGCGCCAGGTGCTTGCCCACCGGCGTGGAGCCGGTGAAGGTGATCTTGCGCACGCGGCTGTCGGTAAGCCATGCATCGACCACGCCCGGCGTGTGCTCGCGCGATGCGGTGACCATATTGAGCACGCCGGCGGGAATGCCCGCTTGTTGCGCGAGCCACGCCAGCGCCAGTGCCGTCAGCGGCGTGTCTTCGGCGGGCTTGGCCACGACCGTGCAACCGGCGGCCAGCGCGGGTGCGATCTTGCGGGCGATCATTGCCAGCGGGAAGTTCCACGGCGTGATCGCCGCCACCACCCCCACCGGCTCCTTCAGCACCAGCAGTTTGCGGCCCGGCACCGCTTCCGCGACGATATCGCCGCAGATGCGGGTTGCCTCTTCGGCGAACCATTCGACGTATGAGGCGCCGTACTGCACTTCGCCGCGCGCTTCTTTCAAAGGCTTGCCCTGCTCGGTCGAAATGATGCGCGCCAGGTCTTCCTGGCTGGCGACGATCAACGCGTGCCAGCGCTTGATCAGTTGCGCGCGTTCGCGCGCCGGGCGGCGGCTCCATGCCGGGAATGCCGCAGCGGCGGCATCGACGGCGAGTCGCGCATCGCCGGCGTCGCTGTCGGGCACACTGGCAAACATCTCGCCGGTGGCCGGGTTCGATACCGGCAGCCGCGCGCCAAGGCCGGCATCGCGCCATTGGTGGTCAATCAGGTTCTGGCTGCGCAGCAGCGCAGCATCGGCAAGAGTCAGGGCCATCGTGGTAAGCAGAAAGGATTTACGGGACGGCAACTAGCTGACGATGCCGAGATGCCAGGGCACGAACTCGTTGTCGCCCAGGCCGAGTGCCTCGCTCTTGGTCGGTTCGCCCGAGGCGGCGCGCAGGATGTGCTCGAAGATCCGTTGGCCCATCTGCGGCACGGTCAGTTCGCCGTCGAGCACCAGCCCGCAGTTGATGTCCATGTCTTCTTCCAGCCGCGCATACATCGCCGAGTTGGAAGCGAGCTTGATCGTCGGTGCCGGCTTGGAGCCGAACATCGAGCCGCGGCCGGTGGTAAAGCAGATCAGGCTGGCGCCGCTGGCGATCTGGCCGGTCACGGCCACCGGGTCATAGCCGGGCGAATCCATGAAGACGAAGCCGGGCTGGTCGATCGGCTCGGCGTACTCGTACACCGCCTGCAGCGGCGTGGTGCCGCCCTTCATCGCCGAGCCCAGCGATTTCTCGAAGATATTGGCCAGGCCGCCCTGCTGGTTGCCGTGCCCCACCACACCGTTGAACTGGGCGTTGTGGCCGGCGGTATAGCGCTCCCACCAGGCCAGCCGGTCCAGCAGCTTCTGCCCGACTTCGGGCGTTACCGCGCGGCGCGTCAGCATGAACTCGACGCCGTGGATCTCGGGCGTCTCCGACAGGATGGCGGTGCCGCCGTGGCGCACCAGGATATCCATCGCCGCGCCCAGCGCGGGATTGGCACTGATGCCGGAAAACCCGTCCGAGCCGCCGCATTCGAGGCCGATCTTCAGGTGGCTGGCCGGCACCGGCTGGCGCGCCGCCTGATTGGCCAGCGGCAGCATCGATTCGATCGCGCGAATGCCGGCCGCGATGGTGGCGCGCGTGCCGCCGGTGTCCTGCATCACCAGCGTATGCACCGCGGGCCCGGGCTCCAGTCCCTGCGATTCGACCAGCGACGCTACCTGATTGCGCTCGCAGCCAAGGCCGACGATCAGCGCTCCGCCAAGATTGGGATGGCGCGCATAGCCTGCCAGCGTGCGGCGCAGCACATCGAAATGCTCGCTCGGCGACGACATGCCGCAGCCGCTGGTCTGCGCGAACGCGACCACGCCATCGACATTGGGATAGGCGGCCAGCCGTTCCGGCGTGAAGTGCGCGGCGATCTGCCGGATCACGGTCGACGAGCAATTGACCGACGACAGGATGCCGATGAAGTTGCGCGTACCGACGCGGCCGTCCGGGCGCACAAAGCCGTTGAACGTGGCGCGCTGCGCCTCGGGCACGTAGTCCACCGGGCGCACGTCCTGGCAGAACGCCGGATCGCGGTAGAAGTCGACCAGCGTCAGGTTGTGCGAATGCACGTGCTCGCCCGGCGCGATATCGCGCGACGCCACGCCGATGACGGTATCGAACTTGCGCACCGGCGTGCCGGCCGTGATGGCGCAGGCGGCGATCTTGTGCCCGGCCGGCACCTGCGCGCGCACACGCACAGCGGGATCGGCAAGCTGCTGGCCCAGCGACAGGTCGTGCCGGGCGACCAGCACGTTGTCGTTGGCGTGCAGGCGGATGACGGGATTGGGGTTCACTGGAGGTTCGCTTGTTATTCGCCTGCGGTCAGGTCAGATATTCGCCTGTGGCTACTTTCGAAGTTCGCCTGTGGCTACATTCGGAGTTCGCCTAAGGCTCAGCTTTGCTGCAGCAGTTCCTTGAGCTTGAGGCGCTGGATGAGCTGCGTCTCCTGCTCGTAGACGCTGGCGACGTACTTCTTGTAGTCGGGACCATCGAGATACATCACCGGCGCGTCGAGGCGCGCGGCTACCTGCTTGAACTCGTTGCTCGCCACCGCGGCCCGGAAGGCATCGCGCAGTTTCTTCTCCACCGCGGGCGGCAGGCCCTTGGGCGCGCCGATGCCGTTGGGCGCTTCCACCACCACGTTGTAGCCGAGCTCCTTCAGCGTGGGCGTGTCCTTGAAGCGCGAGGCGCGCTGCTCGCCCCACGTCGCCAGCAGGCGCAGCTTGCCGGCTTCCACATGCGGTGCCCAAGAGCTGGAATCGGCCAGCAGTTCCACTTGTCCGGCCAGCACGTCCTGCAGCGCGGCAGCGCCGCCCTTGTAGGCGATCGCATTGAACTGCACGCCGGCGGCCAGCGCAAACTGCTCCATGCCGACATGGGTCGCGCCGCCGATGCCGGCGTGCGCATAGGTGACCTTGCCGGGACTGGCCTTGGCGGCGGCCACCACATCCTGCAGCGTCTTGTAGCGCGAGTTGGCGGGTACCGCGATGCCGAAGGTCTGGCCCGAGGTGCGCGCGAGGTAGGTCAGCTCGGTGCGCGGATCGATCGGCAGCATGCCGAGCTGCGCAAAGCGCGTGACCGAGATCGGGATCTGGCCGATGGTGTAGCCGTCCGGATTGGCGCGCGCCAGCGCCTTGGTGCCGATCATGCCGGAAGCGCCGGCGCGGTTCTCCACCACGATCGACTGTTTGAGGATGCCGCTGGCCACCTGGCACAGCGCCCGCATCGACTGGTCGGCAGTGCCGCCGACCGGCCACGGGCAGATAAAGGTGATGGGGCGCTCGGGATACTCTGACGCCAGGACACGGCCAGCCGGCATGAGCAGGCCCGCAGTGCCGGCGGCAACGCCCGCCGCCGCGCCGATGAGCAGGGTGCGGCGCTTCGGATTGATGGGGGATCCTTGAGTCATTTGCGGGTGTCTCCGGTGTTTTGATTATCGGCGAGGCCGGCGCAGCCAGCTTCGTCATGTCCGCATTCTGGCGCGGCCTAACATAACAATCCAATCAAAAACTAGCATTGCTTCATAACCTTTTAGTTAGGTAGACTCGCGGCATGGTCCAGATCGATCGCGCGCTGCGCTCCAATATCAAGCTGCGCCACCTGCAACTGCTGGTGGCGCTGGACGAGTTCCGCCACCTCGGCCGCACCGCCGAGTTCCTGTCGGTGAGCCAGCCGGCGGTGTCCAAGGTGCTGACTGAAGTCGAGAAGGCGCTGGGACTGACGCTGTTCACGCGCTCCACGCGCGGCACCGAGCCCACGCCGGCAGGCGAATCGCTGGTGCGCTTTGCGCGTTCGGTGCTGGCGCAGTACGAGCAGACCCGCGACGAGATCGCCGCGGTGCAAAGCGGCGCATCGGGCCGCATCCGCGTGGGTTCGATGGGCGCGGCACTGCCGGTGCTGGTGGCGCGTGCGGTGGGCATGCTGAAAGACCGCTCCGCGCGCGCCACCGTACTGGTCGAGGAAGGCGACCTGACGCACCTGCTGCCCAAGCTGCGGCTGCGCGAGCTCGACCTGATCGTGGGGCGGCTGGAGCCCGGCTATGCGGCGCCGGACCTGCTTACCGAAGCCTTGTATGAAGAGCCGATGGTGGTGGTGGTCAGACGCGGCCACAAGCTCGCGCGCAAGACGCGCCCCGGCTGGGCCGACCTGGCCGCCCTGCCCTGCGTGATGCCGCCGCCGTGGGCATCGCTGCGCGTAAAGATCGAACAGGCGTTCTACCGCTACGGCCTGCATCCGCCGCAGGACGTGATCGAGTCATCGTCATACCTGGCGCTGACTACCTTTGTCAGCCAGCGCAATGCGGCGGGCTTTATGGCGGCGTCTGTGGCGCGCGCGCTGCAGGATGAAGGGCGGCTGCATGTGCTGGCGATGGAGGTGCCGGTGGAGTTGCCGCCCGTGGGCATCATCACGCTGCGCGAGCGTGCGCCTTCGCTCAGTGCGGACCAGTTGGTGGACTGCCTGCGACAGGCTGCGGCAGAACTGCAAGACGCCTAGCCTGCGCGCGCCACCAGCACCGGCACTGACGTAGCGAGCAACGCCACGCCGGAAGCCGTCAACAGCGACAACACCACCTTGCGAAACGTGAGCTCGCTGATGCCGAGGTAGAGGCGCGCGCCCAGCAGCGACGGCACCAGCATCGCGGGCGCCACCACCAGGAACATCGGCAGCATGTCGCGCGTGACGATGCCCTTGCCGACATAGGTGGCCATCGTCACCGCCAGCGTGGCGAGGTTGAAGTTCTGGATCACCGCGCGCTGCTCGTCCTTGTCGAAGCCGCGCAGCGTGCACCACAAGGTGGGGATCACGCCGGTAAAGCCGCCGATGCCGCCCATCACGCCACCGGCCGCACCAGCCACGCCATCGGCCACACGCCCGCCCACGCTGATATGCGGCAGCCGGCGCGCCATCAGCATGACCGGGCACCACAGCGTCAGGAAGCCGCCGAGCACGGCCTTGAACCACTGCGCGTCGAGCATCGGCAGGATCGCCACGCCCAGCGGAATGCCGAGCAGGCCGCCGGCCACGAATGGCCACAGCCGCCGCCACGACAATCCGCGCCGCACCGATGCCGCCGCCAGCAGCTGGCCGGTCAGCGCGCCGAACACCGTCATCGCCGATGCCAGCCGCGGTTCGATCGCCCAGGCCCAGAACGACATCGCCACCATGCCGAAGGCAAAGCCCGACAAGCCCTGGACAAACCCGGCCACGGCGGCGCCGGCGATCACGATCAGCAAAGTGGAATCCATAGAAGGCAGCGACGCCGCGGAGCGCGCGCAGGCAACGATAAGACGCGGGGGAAGCGCGTCACTATGCACTTCTTTGCCAGCGTTGTCAGCCGCCGCCTCTGCGGCGGCGCGCAAGACTGGTATGGTGTTTTTCCGTCGAGGTGATGCTGTTATGCGAGCGCGGCTTTCGCTAGCATCTGTTGGAAAGCATCAAGCATGCGCCTCGTTGAAGCGGCACATGCGCCACGGCCTGCGGCGAATTGTCACCCGCTCGCCGCCTGTCGCCATGATGCACTTTTCGCGGCGCGCGGCGTACACTACGCTTACCGCACGCGCCTACGGCCCGCGCCCCCAGCGCGCCCTGCCGACTGGCCCGGCCTGCCTGACGGCAGCGCCGCGCCCGTCCAAGGCGTGCGTCAGGCCAGCGCCACGGAGAACACGACATGTTTGGTTTGACCGCGCTAGACCTCGCCCGCATCCAGTTTGGCTTCACCATTTCCTTCCACATAGTTTTCCCAGCGATCACCATCGGCCTTGCCGCCTACCTGGCGGTGCTCGAAGGCTGCTGGTTGCGCACGCAGCGGCCGCTATACCGCGACCTCTATCACTTCTGGTCCAAGATCTTCGCCGTCAATTTCGGCATGGGAGTGGTGTCGGGGCTGGTGATGGCCTATCAGTTCGGCACCAACTGGAGTTTCTTCTCGGAGTTCGCCGGCAGCATTACCGGGCCGCTGCTGACCTATGAAGTGCTGACCGCCTTCTTCCTTGAAGCCGGCTTCCTGGGTGTGATGCTGTTCGGCTGGAACCGCGTCGGGCCGGGGCTGCATTTTTTTGCGACGGTGATGGTGGCGCTCGGCACGCTGATCTCGGCGACGTGGATCCTGGCCTCCAATAGCTGGATGCAGACGCCGGCCGGCTTCGAGATCATCGACGGGCGCGTGGTGCCGACCAACTGGTTCGAGGTCATCTTCAATCCCTCGTTCCCCTATCGCCTCGTGCATATGAGCGTGGCGGCGTTCCTGGCCACGGCGCTCTTCGTCGGCGCCTCGGCAGCATGGCACCTGCTGCGCGGGCGCGACAACCCGGCCATCCGCAAGATGCTGTCGATGGCGATGTGGATGCTGCTGATCGTCGCGCCGATCCAAGCCGTGATCGGCGACCTGCACGGCCTGAACACGCTGAAGCACCAGCCCGCCAAGATCGCCGCGCTGGAAGGCCACTGGGAGAACAAGGGCCATGAAGGCCTGCCGCTGTTGCTGTTCGGCTGGCCCGACATGGCGCGCGAGGAAACGCGCTTCGCGGTGGAAGTGCCCCGGCTGGGCAGCCTGATCCTGACCCATAGCTGGGACGGACAGATTCCCGGACTGAAGGAGTTCGCGCCCGAGGACCGGCCCAACTCCACCATCCTGTTCTGGTCGTTCCGCGTGATGGTGGGGCTGGGGCTGCTGATGATCCTGCTTGGCATATGGAGCCTGATACTGCGGCGCAAGGAGCGGATGTACCACGTACGCCCCTTCCTCCATATGGCGCTGTGGATGGGGCCGGCCGGCGTGATCGCGATCCTGGCGGGCTGGTACACCACCGAGATCGGGCGCCAGCCGTGGGTGGTCTACGGCCTGCAGCGCACGGCCGATGCGGTGTCGCCGCACGGCGTGCCGGAGCTGGCACTGACGCTGGCGATCTTCGTGGTGGCGTATTTCTTCGTGTTCGGCGTGGGCATTGCCTACATGATGCGGCTGGTGCGCAAGGGACCGTTGCTCGAGGAGCCCAAGCCGGAGGGCGGCCCGGGTCGCGAGCATACGCCGGCGCGCCCGCTTTCCGCCGTCGACGACGACGAAGTCCTCGCCCCTTCCATCACCACGCGCAGCCGGAGCTGACACCATGGGTATCGATCTCTCGCTTCTCTGGATCGTCATCATCTTCTTTGGCGTGATGATGTACGTGGTGATGGATGGCTTCGATCTCGGCATCGGCATCCTCTATGTGTTCGTGCCCGGCCGTCAGGACCGCGACGTGATGATGAACACGGTCGCGCCGGTCTGGGACGGCAATGAAACCTGGCTGGTACTGGGCGGCGCCGGGCTGCTGGCGGCGTTCCCGCTGGCGTATTCGGTGGTGCTGAGCGCGCTGTACCTGCCGCTGATGATGATGCTGCTGGGGCTGATCTTCCGCGGCGTGGCGTTCGAGTTCCGCTTCAAGGCCAATGACCGCGAGCGGCCGGTGTGGGATGCCGCCTTTATCGGCGGCTCGCTGGTCGCTTCGTTCTTCCAGGGCGTGGCGCTGGGCGCCTATATCGACGGCATCAAGATGGAGGGCCATCGCTTTGCCGGCGGCCCGCTGGACTGGCTCACGCCCTTCCCGCTGTTCTGCGGCGTCGGCGTGGTGGTGGCGTACACGGTGCTGGGCAGCACCTGGCTCATCATGAAGACCGAAGGCGGGCTGCAGCAGCGCATGATCAAGCTGACCGCCGCACTGGCCTGGGTACTGCTGGCGGTGATCGGCGTGATCAGCCTGTGGACGCCGCTGACGCATCCAGAGATCGCCGAGCGCTGGTTCAGCCTGCCCAATCTGTTCTGGTTCTCGCCGGTGCCGATCCTGGTGGCGTTGTGCATGTTCATGCTGATGCGCTCGCTGCGCCGCGAGCCGGATATCTCGCCGTTCCTGTATGCGCTGGGGCTGGTATTCCTGGGCTACAGCGGGCTGGCGATCAGCGTCTGGCCCAATATCATCCCGCCGAACATCTCGTTCTGGGAGGCCGCCGCGCCGCCGCAGAGCCAGGGCTTTGCGCTGGTGGGCGCGCTGTTCATCATCCCCTTTATCCTGATGTACACGGTGTGGGCCTACTACGTGTTCCGCGGCAAGGTCCGCCACGGCGAGGGCTACCACTGATGGGCACGCCACGACCCGATGCTTCCACGTGGCTGCGCCGCGTCGGCTGGCTGGTGCTGATCTGGGCGGCCAGCGTGGCGGCGCTGGGCGTTGCCGCGTGGGTGCTGCGGCTGATCATGCAGGGCGTTGGCTTCCGTAGCTGACAGTCCCCCTTCTTTCTGTTTTTCCCCCTTGGCCGCGCGGCGCAATCGCCCCGTGCGGCCTTGTCACGTCCGGGGCTTGTCTGCAATGCCTCCAAGAATCTGAATAGGTCCATCAGCATTCTTTAGTCCTCTGTCACCACGGTGACAACCCCGGTCCTTACTCTGCGAGCGCATTGCCGCCAGCGCAATCCGCCATGGGTTCCTGCGGCCATATCCTTCCCCGCCCCAATCCCCCGCAGGAGATTGACACCATGACCTTCCGACCTTCCACCCTGGCCCGGCCGCACTGGCTGGCCGCCCTGCTGCTGTGCGCGGCGCTGAGCGCCTGCGGCGGCGACTCCGGCGACAGCCCCACCGGCTCGCCCAATGCGGCGCCGACCACGCCGGGCGCTCCCGGCACCGGCGGCAACCCCGGCCAGGGGAATGGCAGCGACCGGCCCGGCGAAACGCCTGCCGTGAAGCCGCAGTTGCGCTGCGCGCCCTGAAGCCGGGTCCGCCCCGCCTTCCCATACAAAACAACCACCCGGCACAGCATCCATGAACCCGCAAAGCAGACGCAACTTCCTCAAGCTCGCCGGCGGCAGCGCCGCCGCCACCGCCGCGCTGGCAGCCTTCCCGCCGTCCATCCGTCGCGCGCTGGCGATTCCCGCCAACAACGCCACCGGCACCATCCGCGACGTCGAGCACGTGGTCATTCTCATGCAAGAGAACCGCTCGTTCGACAACTACTTCGGCACGCTGCGCGGCGTGCGCGGCTTTGGCGACCGCTTCCCGATCCCGCTGGCGGGGGGCATGAACGTCTGGCAGCAGACCTATACCAACGGCAGCACCACCCGCACCGTGCTGCCCTACCACCTCGACAGCAGCGCCGGCAACGCGCAGCGCGTCAGCGGCACGCCGCACTCGTACCCGGATGCGCAGAACGCCTGGGACCTGGGGCGCATGAACAAGTGGCCGACCTACAAGCAGACCCAGTCAATGGGCTACTACACCGAGGCCGAAGTGGACTTCCAGGTGGCGCTGGCCAATGCCTTCACGCTGTGCGACGCCTACCACTGCAGCTTCCATGGCGGCACCAATCCCAACCGCCTGTACCACTGGACCGGCACCAACGATCCGGGTGGTGCCAATGGCGGGCCGGTGATCGACAACAGCGGCGATTCGTTCACAGGCTCGGCCCCGCCCTATACCTGGAAGACCTATCCTGAGCGGCTGGAAGCGGCCGGCGTGAGCTGGAAGGTCTACCAGAACCTGCCGGACAACTTCACCGACAACCCGCTCGCCGGCTTCCAGCAATACCGCGATGCCAATGCCGCGCGCGGCAACCAGGCCAACGGCAGTCCGTACCCGCCGTACACCAGCGCCGACGACGCGATCAGCCCACTGCTTAAGGGCGTGGCCAACACCATGCCCGATGGCGGCTTCCTGCAGGCGCTGCGCGACGACGTGGCCGCCGGCAAGCTCCCCCAGGTGTCGTGGATCGTGGCGCCGGCGACGTACTCGGAGCACCCCGGACCTTCGAGCCCCGTGCAGGGCGCCTGGTACACGCAGGAGGTGCTCAACGCGCTGACGGCCAATCCCGCGGTCTGGAGCAAGACCGTGCTGCTGATCAACTTCGACGAGAACGACGGCTACTTCGACCACGTGCCGCCCCCGTGCGCGCCCGCGTACGACGGCGACACGCTTGCCGGCGCCACCACGCTCGACCCGCTGCAGGTCAGGGCGGAATACCACGTGGACAGGCGCCCGTACGGCCCCGGCCCGCGCGTGCCGATGTATGTGGTATCGCCCTGGAGCCGCGGCGGCTGGGTCAATTCGCAGGTGTTCGACCACACCTCGGTGCTGCGCTTCCTGGAAGCCCGCTTCGGCGTGGATGAGCCCAATATCAGCGCATTCCGCCGCGCGGTCGCGGGCGACCTGCTCACGGCCTTCAACTTCGTCAGCCCGAACACCAACCCCCTGCCCGCGCTGCCCAACCGCGACAGGGCCAGCGCCGACGCCATCCGCACGGCCCAGGGGGCGCTGCCGCAGGTGCCGCTGCCGTCGGCCGGCAGCCAGCAGATGCCGCAGCAGGACACCGGCACGCGCCCCTCGCGCGCCCTGCCCTATGAACTGCACGTCAGCGCGCGCGAAGACGCCCGCGAACAGCGCGCGGTGCTGCTGTTCAGCAACACCGGCACGGCCGCGGCGGTGTTCCATGTCTACGACCGCCTGCACCTGGATCGCGTGCCGCGCCGGTATATGGTGGAGCCGGGCAAGGAACTGCAGGGGAGCTGGGACGTCTTTGCCACCGACGGCGGCAAGTACGACCTGTGGGTGCTGGGCCCGAACGGCTTCCACCGCGCCTTCCGTGGCGATGTGGCGGCCGTGGCCGCGACGGGCGCCAGCGCGCCGGAGATCCGCGTCTGCTATGACATTGCCAACGCCGCGGTGTACGTGGACATGATCAACACCGGCAGCGCCCTCTGCACGTTCACCGTGCAGGCCAATGCCTACCGCAGCGACGGTCCCTGGATCTTCGAAGTGCCGGCCGGCATGCAACTGCAGCAGCACTGGCCCGCGGCCCGCCAGGGCAACTGGTACGACTTCACCGTCACCACCGCGCAAGGCGGCTTCACGCGCCGCTTTGCCGGGCGCATCGAGACCGGCAAGGACAGCGTGTCCGATCCGGCGATGGGCCTCGCCGGCTGACGCACCAGTCGCCTGAAGGGACCGCCCGCGCCCGCCCCCGGCCGCTCCAGCCCGGGGCGGGCGTAGCCGTTTTGTCATATTGCCCCGCTAGACTGCGCGGTCGTCCGGCCTGTCCGGTGCGCTCTCCCCCAACCACCCTCCGGATGACCATGCTTGGCGACCTGCTGATGACCTTTTTCGAAGTGGCGCGCCAGGGCAGCATCACCATGGCTGCGCGGCAGCTCCGGGTCAGCCAGCCCACCGTGACCGGACGCATCCGCCAACTTGAAGAGACCTACGGCGTGGAGCTGTTCCACCGCCGCGCCAGCCGCGTCGACCTGAGCGACGTGGGCGTCGCGCTGATGCCGGTGGTCGAGCAACTGATGCTGCAGGAAGGCCATGCCGACTACCTGCTGCGCAATGCCGGCAACCTGCGTTTCGGCAACCTGCGTATCGGCGCCACGGGTCCCTATTACATCCTGCGTGCGGTGGCTGCATTCCGGCAGCGCTATCCGGCCATCGACGTGAGCCTGGACATCGGCAATTCGCAGCAGATGCTGGAGGCGCTGTTCGAGTACCGCATCGACGCCGCGGTGTCGTCGCATCCGGTGGATGACGATCGCCTCGCGCGCATCCGGCTGGCGTCGGACCCGATGGTGCTGGTGGTCCATCCGGACCATGCGCTGGCGCGGCTGGCGCAGGTAGAGCTGCCGCAGCTGAGCGGCTGCCACCTGCTGGTGCGCGAGCATGGCTCGATGACGCGCAAGGCCACCGAGGATGCGCTGGCCGCGTGCGGCCACGAACTGCCCTCGCACACCGTGATCGGCAGCCGCGAAGCGATCTACGAGGCGATCCGCCAGAACCTGGGCGCCAGCGTGGTGCCGCTGGGTGAAGTGCCGCGCGACCCGCAGCTGCGGATGATTCCTTTCGCGCAGGGCGCGCCGGTGATCCATGAATACCTATACTGCCTGAAAAGCCGGCGCGATACGCGGCTGGTCGGCGCCTTCCTGGAGTGTGTGGCGCTGGGCGAGCCGGTCCACGCGGCGCAGGCCGCCTGAGGCCGCGCGCAGGCGCCGCTGCCCCCAGGGCCTCAAACGCATGCGAGCTCGCGCCGACTTCCCCGAATACGACCAGCTACTGACCTTGCTGGACACGGGCAGCCACGTGCTGGATACCCGCGTGATTTGCGAGACCACCGTGCAGGGCCATCGCTTCGGCGTGCATGTGGCCACGCTTGGCAGCCGCGATCCGGCGGCGCCGGCCATCGGCATCTTTGGCGGCATCCACGGGCTGGAGCGCATCGGCACGCAGCTCGTGCTGGACTACCTGCGCTCGGTGCTGTGCCGGCTGGCGTGGGACGAACTGCTGCACCGCGAGCTGCAGACGGTGCGGCTGGTCTTCATGCCGATCGTCAACCCGGGCGGGATGTGGGCCGGCACGCGCGCCAACCCCAACGGCGTCGACCTGATGCGCAACGGCCCGCAGGACGCCGACGCGCACGTGCCCTTCCTGGCCGGCGGCCAGCGCATCGGCGCCTGGCTGCCCTGGTACCGCGGCCCGGCCGGCGCGCCGATGGAAGCGGAAAGCCGCGCGCTGCTGCGCGTGGTGCAGGAAGAACTGCTGCCGCGCCCGCTCAGCTTCGCGGTGGACTGCCATTCCGGCTACGGCTGGCGCGACAGCATCTGGTTCCCGTACGCGCGCACGCGCCGCCCGATGGCGCACCTGGCCGAGATGTACCTGCTCAAGACGCTGTTCGAGCAGGCGCATCCGCACCACGGCTATACCTTCGAGCCGCAAAGCCACCAGTACCTGCTGCACGGCGATCTGTGGGACCATGCCTACGACCTGGCGCCGCACGGCAACCTGTTCCTGCCGATGACGCTGGAACTGGGCTCGTGGTTATGGATCAAGAAGAACCCGCGGCAACTGTTCTCGCGCGAGGGCATCTTCAATCCGATCAAGGCGCATCGCACCGCGCGCGTGCTGCGCCGGCATGTGAGCCTGTTCGACTTCCTGGGCCGGATCGCGTTTGCCTCGGAGCGCTGGCGCCCGCACGGCGCCCAGCGCGAGGCGCTGCTGCAGCAGGCGCGCGCGCACTGGCGCAAGGAGCCGCCGCGATGAGAGCCATGGGCCGATGGGTGTTCCTGAGGGGACTGACGCGCGAGTCGCGCCACTGGGGCACGTTGCCGGAGCAATGGGAAGCGGCCGGGCTGGGACGCCCGATGCTGCCTGACCTGCCGGGCAACGGCGCGCTCGCCGGCAAGCCCGCGCCCTGGGGCGTGCGCGAGATGGTCGGCGCGGTGCGGCGCCAGTTGCCGGATGCCGGCGCGCACGGGCCGTACCGCGTGCTGGCGATGTCGCTCGGCGCGATGGTCGCGACCGAATGGGCGAGCCTGCATCCGGACGAAGTGGGCGCGCTGGTGCTGGTCAATACCAGCATGCGGCCGTTCTGCACGCCAACGCAACGGCTGCGGCCACGCAACTGGGGCAAGCTGCTGCGCGTGGCGCAGCGCTGGCATGATCGCGACCTGTGCGAGCGCACCATCCACGCCATCACCTGCGCGCGCGCCGATACGGTGGCGAGCGATATCGACGCCTGGCGTTCAATCGCCGCCGATGCGCCGGTCAGCCGGCACGCCGCGCTGGCGCAACTGCTGGCCGCTGCGCGCTATCGCGCGCCGGCCAGCGCACCGCGCTGCAAGGTAGTGGTTGTTGCCTCCGCCGCCGACCGGCTGGTCGATCCGGCGTGTTCGGCACGCATCGCGCAGGCGTGGAATGTCCCGCTGCTGACGCACCATTGGGCGGGGCACGATTTGCCCCACGACGATCCGCAGTGGCTGTGCGAAGCGGCCGCGCGTATCGCGCTAGGCGTCGGCTAACGCCGGCTCCACCGGCATCGCGTTGGTCAGCAGCGCCGCCGCGGCCTCGAACCGGTCCGCAGAGCCGAACAGCCGCGCGCTGATCTGCCCGCTCTGCACCGCGCCATACACCACCTGGGCGAGATGTTGGGGTGATGCCTGGTTCGGCAGCTCTCGCTGCTCTGCTGCGCGCTCGAACAGACGCGCCAGCCATCGCTCGTTGGTGCGGACATAGTCCTGCATCGCCGCGCGCACGGCCTCCGGCAGTGCCAGCGCATCGGCCGACAACATGCTGACCAGGCAGGCCTGGTCGGTGCCGGCGTTGGCGCGCATCGGCGCCAGATACTGCCGTGCCTGTTCCGCGGGCGGCAGGCTGCCGTCGATGGCACGCAGACGCGCCTGCATGCGGGCGCTGTACTCGTGCACCGCCTCCAGCACCAGGTCGTCCTTGGACGGGAAGTAATAGTGGATGCTCGAGGTCTTGACCCCGACCAGCTCGGCCAGGTCGCGGTAGCTGAAGCCGTTGATACCCCGACGGCGGATCAGCACCAGCGCGTGTTCGACCAGTTGCTCGCGTACGGATCGGGTTTTCATGGCATCAAGCTCCTCGTCCTGCCGCTGCGCGGCTTTAGGCCGGCAGCGCTTGTCCGATCAGCGTGATGAGGGACCCGCTTGCGAGGCAAAGCCCTACCCATCCGCCGAGAATCAGCGCAGTGTCACGCCAACGCATGATCAACTCCTTGAACTGCCTGGAACGGGCCGCTGGTGCGTTGCTTGTGCAACGGCTACGCGCGGCCCGGGGATGCTGAGGGCCGGTGCCAGGCCGGCCTGCTCTTTCCGCGCTTTAAGCGAGGGCGCCGTCGGTGTACGGATCAGCCTTGCCTACGCGCGCACCGTCGGTGTACGGATCGAAGCTGCGGCCCGGTTGCGAAGAGACGTTGCTGCGGTCCAGGCCGGCCACCGTGCGGGCACCGTCGGTGTAGGGATCAGGCTTGCCGACACGTGCACCATCGGTGAACGGATCAGCCTTGCCGACGCGCGCACCGTCGGTGTACGGGTCGATGCTGCGGCCCGGTTGCGACGACACATTGCTGAGGTCCAGGCCGGCGATGGTGCGGGCACCATCCGTGTACGGATCGGCCTTGCCGACGCGGGCACCGTCGGTGTACGGATCAGCCTTGCCTACGCGCGCACCGTCGGTGTACGGGTCGAAGCTGCGGCCCGGTTGCGACGACACGTTGCTGCGGTCCAGGCCCGCTACCGTGCGGGCGCCGTCGGTGTACGGGTCGGGCTTGCCGACGCGTGCGCCTTCGGTGAACGGGTCGAAATTGCCGGTACGGGCGCCTTCGGTGAACGGGTCGAACTGGCCGGTGCGGGCGCCGTCGGTAAAGGCATCGGCCTTGCCGACGCGGAATTCATAGCCGTACTTGTCGCCGGCGAAGGTGCTGTCCTTCACGCCAGCGGCGTTCGCAACGCCACCAGCGAAGGCGGCGGCAAGGGTGGCGGCGGTGATCAGGGTCTTGGCGAACTTGGCATTCATGATGGGCTCCTGGGGGGCGATGTTGTGAATCGCGTCAATCGGTATCAGTGGCTGTGGCAGGCCCTTTTTTCATTCCGCATCTACTGGTAGATAGATAGCCGGTCCTGAAAAAATGACCGCCTCCGGTCATGCAATGGGATCGTCGCTGAGCCGCGCTTCGTTTCTGGTGGGTGGCGCTGCGGCGCTTCCATGCGTTGAATACTATCTACTACTAGGTAGATAGTCAAGGAAAAAGATTTCTATCGGAGCCATAGTCAACCCTGGGTTCTGTCCTATCTCTTTGTTTTTATAGGGATAGCAGGCGCTAAACAAGAAAGCCGCCATGCAGCTTTACGCCACATGGCGGCTCACACGCGCCACTGATATTGCGCGAAAAAAAGTTAGCCGGAGACGGCGGCCATCAGCGTATCGGCGGCGGCCTCGACCCGATCGGAGGTACCGAACAGCCGCGCCGCGATCAGCCCGCTCTGCAACGAGCCGAACACCACCTGCGCCAGCCGCGCCGGCGGCACCGGGAACGGGGTGCTGCGATGCGCCTGTGCGCGTTCCAGCAGCCCCGCCAGCCATTGCTCGTTCAGCAGGTAGAAGCCCTGCAGCATCTTGTGCACGGATTCGGGCAGGCACAGCGTTTCGGTCGACAGCATGCCGCACAGGCAGATCTGGTCCGAGCCGCAGCTCTGCCGGAACGGCGCCAGGTAAATGGCGGCCTGTTCCGCGACCGGCAGGGTGGTGTCGATGGAGCGGATGCGCTCGGACATGCGGGCGCTGTACTCCTTTACCGCTTCCAGCACCAGGTCGTCCTTGGTCGGGAAGTAATAGTGGATGCTGGAGGTCTTGACCCCGACCAGGTCGGCCAGGTCGCGATAGCTGAAGCCGTTGAAGCCTCGGCGCCGGATCAGGACCAGGGTGTGCTCGAGCAGTTGCTCGCGTACGGATTGCGTTTTCATAAAAGCAGTGTATCTACGCGAAGATAGACGCTCAAGTTGAAATGCCCCGGGGCTCGGGTAATTCCCTAGCGTCCGGGGCATGTGCTTTAGCCAGGCAGGACCTGCGCGGCGAAGGTGATCATCGAGCCACTCGTCACGCAAAGCACCAGCCATCCGCCAAGCAACAGGATGCTGTCACGCAAACTCATGATGGACTCCATTGGGCAGCGCTCCTCGTGAGCGCCGCCGTAAGGTTGGGCCGCCGGCCTCACAGCCGGAAGCGATCAGGCCAGGGCGCCGTCGGTGTACGGGTCAGCCTTGCCTACACGCGCACCGTCGGTGTACGGGTCGAAGCTGCGGCCCGGTTGCGACGACACGCCGTTGCGGTCCAGGCCCGCTACCGTACGGGCACCGTCGGTGTACGGGTCAGCCTTGCCAACGCGTGCGCCATCGGTGTACGGGTCGAAACTGCGGGCCGGTTCGCCGGACACGCCGCTGCGGTCCAGGCCTGCCACGGTGCGGAAGCCGTCCGTGTACGGGTCGGTCTTGCCGACGCGGGCACCGTCGGTGTACGGGTCGAACTTGCCCACACGCGCGCCGTCGGTGTACGGGTCGATGCTGCGGCCCGGTTGCGACGACACGTTGCTGCGGTCCAGGCCGGCAACCGTGCGGGCGCCGTCGGTGTACGGGTCGGGCTTGCCGACGCGCGCGCCGTCGGTGAACGGATCGAACTTGCCGGTACGGGCACCTTCGGTGAACGGGTCGAACTGGCCGGTGCGGGCGCCGTCGGTAAAGGCATCGGCCTTGCCGACGCGGAATTCATAGCCGTACTTGTCGCCGGCGAAGGTGCTGTCCTTCACGCCAGCGGCGTTCGCAACGCCACCAGCGAAGGCGGCGGCAAGGGTGGCGGCGGTGATCAGGGTCTTGGC
>NZ_JBEFLI010000067.1:0-40038 GCF_040578825.1 Cupriavidus necator
TCTTCACCAACCGGTCCAAGAGTTCGAACGCCTGTGTTGCGCGGGGATAGTCGATCCATCGATCCCGAGCCAAGGCAAGAATACGAACATTGTCGTCGCTCTTTGCTAAAGAACGGACATCCGGCAGAAGGTGGGGCAAGGAAGCACCCATGGCCAGTTCACAGTTGCTCGACGTGATAAATTGGAGCCGGCTTGCTGTAGTCGACGTCCGGCGTGGGCGATGGCGCATCAGGGGATTTCGTCTGTTGCCTGGACCGCCCGCTTGCTGGGAAAGGCGAAGTCTCCCCTGCTCTTCCGCGTCTGTCTGCAGATCGCCGCTTCGCTGTTGCCCCCTCGATGAGGCTGCGTTGCGCGGCGATCGCATTGAATATCGCAGACTCCGTGACGTGGGATTTTCCCTGCGATCGGAGATGCTTCAGTGCCGCCTTTTGCTCCCACAGGGAGATTCGGTCACGCCGCCATCGTCCGGTTCAGTCTTTCTATATGGCCCCCGAAGTAGGGTCGGCCAGGCGGGCGATACATCAGTTCGATTCCGTACTGATTGCAACCCGCTTGCAGTGCTTTACTTTTGAACTCAGCAGCATTGTCCAGATGCAGTACCTTCGGCATGCCATGCATCGGCCAGTCTACGGCGACCTCCCGGCTCGCCAACCAGGGCGCCTTGGGCAGGACCATCCGCGTAAGGAGTAGAGCGACGGTCGCCGCGTTAGGGCTGCACAGCGCCCTGGGTTATCTCTCCCCGCAGGAATTTGAAAAGCTACCTGTCGGTGTCATGAATCCGCCGCTACACCGGGCCTACACCGCCCCATCACAAGGAGAAAACCCATCGACATAAAATTCAAATGCAGATCTGTCCGATAAAACGGGGTAACCCCATCATCCGATTCGAAACCCCGAATCAGGGTGGGCCGATCCACACTCACCAAGTCAGGCGCCAACCTTCCCAGCCCGCTGAACGGCCCAGGCCCCTCCAGCCATGGCCGTTAGAGCCAACACAAGGGCGAACAGCATCGCGCCCGTTGCCAGCCCCACGGCGTCGATCAGGTACCCCGTCGCCACTGGCAGCAGACCCGCCGGGATATAGCCGCCGATATTGAGCACTGCGTTGGACTGCGCACGATGGCTGTCGGGCACGTGCAGGCCGATCAGGGTCAGGCCTCCCAGTTGGCCGAGCCCCTGCCCGGCCCCGGCGAGCAACGCTGCGGCGATCAGCGCCCACACCAGCGAGGCGTGAATGGCCAGCGCCAGGCAAGCCATTGCCAGCACTGTGGCGGACGCGCTGCCTGCAAAGGTTCGCGCCACCGGCCATTGCCGTACGGCAAGCTGCACCCCCACAGCAGTGAAGAACATCGCGCAAGCCATGCCGCCAGCCAGCAACGGACTGCGCACTTCAAGCAGCCGCGCCAGAAGCGATGGCCCCAGCGCCAGCACGAACGAGGTCGCGGTGATGCCCGGGCCGAAGGTGGCGATGCCGTACAAGACCTGGCGTCGGTTGGCCAGCGGCACGTGCGGGAATTGCAGACGAAGCGAGCCAGCCGCCCGCCTGCTACGTACGGGCAGGCGCAGGGCTGCCATCAGCGCACTGACCAGCACCAGCGCCTCGACTGCAAAGATAGGCAGCACCGGTTGCGCCAGCGCCTGGGCCAATCCACCTGCCAACAGCGGTCCCAGGCCGGCACCGAGCACCATCGCGATGGAGGCCAGCAGCGCCGCCTGGCGTTTGCGCTCGGCGCCGCCGGCATCGACTACCGCCGCCATGCCGGCCGAAACGATCACGCCCACGGCCACACCGGCCAGCAGCCGGCCCACGGCGAGCATGCCGATCGAGGTGGCGCTGGCGAACAGTCCGCAGGCAACCAGCGCGGCGGCCAGCCCGGGGATCAATACCGGTTTGCGCCCGTAATGGTCTGATAACTGCCCCGCTACCAGCAGCGTCCCCAGTAATCCGGCGATGTAGAGCGCAAAGATGACGGTCAGCATGCCGGACGAAAAGCCGAGCTGCTCCTGCCAATGCACGTAGAGCGGTGTGGTCGAGTTCGACAGCATGAAGACTGCAGTGACCAGCCAGGCGGCCCTCCACATGCGTGCGGGTGGGGAGACGATAGAAGGCTTGGCGACGCTGGCAGTAGAGGTAACGGACATGACGACACTCCTATACGAGATTTCTCGAACTATAGCTCAGTTCGAAAAATCTCGTACAGATGCTATATTAAGTGCACCATGAGAACATCTACCACTGACACGCCAGCGGATTTCCCGCCACCGCTCGAGGAACCAGCCGTCGAAGATCTGCGGCTGGAAGTTATTCTGGGCGCACTCGCCGATCCGCTCCGCCTTACCATCGTGTACAAGCTAATGCGAGAGTCGGATGCCTACGATCACCCTTGCGGATGGTTCGGTTTCGACCGGCCAAAATCGTCGCTCACCCACCATTTCAAAGCCTTGCGTGAAGCCGGGGTCATCCGCCAGCGCCAATATGGCCTGGAACGGCGCAGCCGACTGCGCCGCGAGGATCTGGACGCGCGTTTCCCTGGCCTGCTGGCCTTGGTCGAAAACTGGCAGCCGCCGAAGCGAAACGGTAAGCCCGAGCTGACATAACACCGAATCGCGGACTCCCCTCCAGCAACGCCCCCAGAGGGTCGGCTTCTCGGCAGTACGGGTTCCCGACACAGCCCTGGGTGCGCCGCAGATTTCGCAGGTTTTACAGTTCACCGATTTAAATCGAAGCAGGCCTATATCAACTTAATTGCGACAGCCACGCGGCCGTCGCCATTCTTGAAAGCTGTGTCAGCGCCTCGGACATGGCATCCAGGGCGCCCGGGGCAAGGCCTTCCTGAGTCCTTGCGGCTGAACAGAGCAAAACCGAGCGCGCCAGCTGCTTCGCGCTATCCCTGTCGATCGGGCATGGATGCAGGGCCATACTGGCGATCTGTGAGGCGATATCCCGGCCTTCGCCGAACATGACGACAGGTCCCAGGGAGGAAATCAGCATAGTTCCGAGCAGGCGGCCCTCCTCCGCTGGCAGCCGGCTACCCACGATCCCTTCGATCGTGGTGCCCGTAGGCATGCTGTGGAGTAGCTCGGCCAGCTGCTCGCGCAGATGCATCTCGCTACGCAGCTCAACTAGCGTGCGATGCGCTGGCAAGCCGAATGCATTCTCGGGCCCAAGCAGCTTGAGCAATGCTGGCGTGCCCAGCGCATGGGTGATCAATGAAGCCATCTCATAGACGGTCTGGGGCCGCAACTCGGGACGGGATGGCATCGTCATGGTTTCGAGTTGATGATTGGATTTCGATGTAATGCCTGTCACAGGATCGTCCGGTCGTCGCGCAACTTTGCGATCTGATGTGGCAAGTAACCCGCAGCTGTCAGGATCTCTTCGGTGTGCTCCCCCAGCATCGGTGCGCGGCGGCGTACTGCCCCAGGGGATTCGCTGAGCTTGATCGGTACGCCGGCGATCTTCACCGGTGTCGCGGAGCCGGGCTGTTCGACTTCCACCAGCATTTCTCGTACCGCGTAGTGCTCGTCCGCAAAAATCTCGGCCGCAGTGTAGACGGGGCCGAACGGCACCTTGCCGCCTAGCACCAGGCCAATCTCCTTTTTGGAGCGCACGGTGGTGAACGCTTCAATGGCGTCAATCACCTCCTCCTGATGCGCCACGCGTGCCGCGTTGGTTGCGAAGGCGGGATCGTGGGTCAGATCCTCGCGGCCGATGGCGCAGGCCAACTTCACCCAGAACGCGTCAGTGGCACAGGCGATCGATACATGGCCGTCGCGTGCTCGGAACAGTCCAAACGGGCACAGCAGCGGATGGCGGTTGCCTTCGGGTGCGGGTGCCGTACCGGTGTAGGAAGCCTGGTAGACAATACGTTCGCACATGGCCAGTACGGCGTCCGTCATTGCGACATCGACGAATTGGCCCTTTCCCGTATCGCGCGCCCGGTGCGCGGCTGCAAGAATGCCAATGCACAGCATGAGGGCCGGTATGGTGTCGCCCACGCCGGGGCCGATCTTGGTGGGCGTATGGCGGTCCGGGCCAGTGATGCCCATCATGCCGCCCATGGCCTGCGAGACGACATCGTACGCCGGCCATTGCGCATACGGGCTCGCGCCGCTGCGCGGATCCCCAAAGCCTCGCACTGCCCCGTAAACCAAGCGCGGGTTGCTCTCACGAAGCACCTCATATGACAAGCCCAGGCGCTCCATAACCCCCGCGCGGAAATTTTCCACCACGACATCGGCTTCATCGATCAGCCTGCGCAGAATTTCGCGGCCAGCTTCGGTTTTGAGATCCACCGCAATCGAGCGCTTGTTGCGATTGACGCTCTGGAAGTAGCCGCCGAAGTCGCGAAGTGCATCGTCGGCACAAAACGGCCCGGTGACGCGCGTGCCATCACCGGTCAATGCTTCGACCTTGATCACGTCAGCGCCATGGTCGGCCAGCATTTGGGTGCAAAAGGGCCCGGCAAGCATCTGGGTGAGATCGACCACCCGCAGGCCGGCAAGGGCGCCGGTTGTGGTGGGATGTCGTTGGCCATCGCGCTGCATCATGAATTCCGGATTTGAGTTGATCATGCGGCGCCGCCAGCCATCCAGGCGTGCAAGCGCGGATACAGTACAGGAGCCTGCTGAGCGTCCAGTGCGTCGACGAATTCCCACAAGGCCTCCGCCTGCTGCGCACCCAGCAGCGCCTTTGCCTTGCTTCGGAGCTTGGCGACCCTGATGGCATACGGCAACGGGCTGTTGAGGTCGACGGCAGCAGTCAGCAAGCCCCCCGACTTCGTCACCACGGCGGCGCGGCAGGCGGTATCGGCCATGGCCGGATCGGCCATGATTTCTACTCGCCGGGCCAGTTCCGACAACGTGGGATCCTTGCAATTCGCCTCGGAGAATGAACCCAGCGCAGCCGTGTCGACCCCGGCCAGCGTCATGGCGGCCGTCAGCTTGAGGCTGAACTTGGCCTCCAACCCCGTTGCCGGCTGCGCGATGCAGCAGACCGGTAACCACTGCGGGGAAATGGTGAGCACGATGCTCGCGATGTCCCCAGGTTGCAGCAGGTGTTGGTGACGCACGGCTGTCAGTGCTTCGAGTGCGGGGTGCGTGCCGTGGCAACAAGCGTGAAACTTGTGCTGAACCCGGACAAAGCGGAATGTATCCGGCGGGCCAACGAACGGATCTTCCGCGGCATCTTGCCCGCCCGCATGCGTGTCGGCGAACCCGCCTGCGCATGTGAGGGCGTCCGGACGTGAGACAAAGCCCAGCGCCGCAAGGGTAGCGGCTTCGACGCCGGATGACGCTGCCATGCCCGCATGGAAGGGCTTGGCCATGGTGCCGAACTGGCATTTCAGGCCGGACGCGCGCGTGGCGGCCAGGCCGAACGCATGGCTTGCACGCTCCGCATCGAGTCCGAGCAGGCGCGCTGCTGCCGCGGTCGCGCCGAAAGTCCCTGAGGTGGCGGTCTGATGGAAGCCGGCATTGTAGTGCGACCGTCCCAGCCAGGCGCCCACGCGGCACGTGATTTCCACCCCGATAAGGAATGCCTCTAGCAACGCCTTGCCGCTGGCCTGTTGCTGCTCGGCCACGGCAAAAGCAGCGGGCAGCACCGCCACGCTGGGGTGGCCGACGAAATCGAAATGCGTGTCGTCGTAGTCCAGTGCATGCGCAACCGCCCCGTTTAGCAGCGCCGCGGCACGGGCCGGAATGCGCTGCGGCAGGCCAAAGGCGCTGGCCTGCGTTGCGCCGGACTCACTGCGCACCAGTTCGCGCACGGCCTGGCTGACCGGCTCCTGCCCGCCGGCAATCGCCACAGTCAGGCAGTCATAAACAGACAGTCTGGCGACGGCGAGTGCTTCGGCGGGAAAACGTTGCGACGGATCCACGGCCAGGGCGGCGGCGCGTGCGGTCAGGTCGGGCGGCGGCATAATCGCATTGCTCATGTCTTGCTCCTCGCTCAGACCGCGGCCTTGCCCAGCATGGCATCGGAGATGATTCGCATCTGGATCTCGGACGTCCCTTCGAAAATCTTCGTGAGGCGCGCATCGCGCCAGTAGCGCTCTGCGGCGAAGTGAGTCGTATAGCCCGCGCCGCCATGGATCTGCAGGCCCTCGCTGGTCACGCGCTCGCACATCTCGCTGGCGAAAAGCTTGACCATAGAGGCCTCGGTATCGGCACGCACGCCTTCGTCGACTTTTTCGCACACGGCGTAGAGCAAGGCGCGCGCGGCTTCGATCTGGGTGGCCATGTCGGCCAGCTTGAAGCGGATCGCCTGGAAGTTGCCGATAGGCTTGCCGAACTGAGCACGGTCCTTCGCATACTGGATCGCATCCTCCAGGCTGCCCTGCGCCAGGCCGAGTGAGCGCGCTGCGGTGTGCGCACGCGCCGTTTCCAGTCCGGCTGTGGCGAGGTAGAAGGCCTTCCCCTCCTCGCCGACCATCTTTGAATGCGGCACGCGGCAGCCGTCGAAGGCGAGCTCCCAGGTGGTCCAGCCGTGGTAGCCAATCTTGGGAATGATGCTGCCCTTGACGCCCTCCGGCAGCGCGCCGCGCGGCTTTTCCACCATGAAGGCGGACAGGCCCTTGTGCCGCGCCTTGGGGTCGACGACTGGGTCGGTGCGGCAGATCACCAGGATGAAGTCAGCCTCATCGGCGAAAGTGCACCAGTACTTGCTGCCAGTGATGACCCAGTCGTCGCCGTCGCGCACGGCGCGGCAGGAGATATTAGCCACGTCGGAGCCGGCGTTGGGCTCCGACAGCGAGAACGCGCCGAGGAATTCGCCGCGTGCCATGCGCGGCAGGTAGTCGGCCTTCTTCTCCGGCGAGAGACCCTTTAGTGCCCCGATCAGGCCGTTGCCGCGGGCGATCAGGCTGCCCACGCTCATCCAGCCGCGCGACAGCTGCTCGGCCACCAGGCAGTATTCATAGGCGCCCAGCCCCAGGCCGCCGTACTCCTCGGGAATGAGGATTCCGAAGTAGCCGAGTTCGGCCATCTCGTCGATCAGCTCGCGCGGAATCTGGCCTTTGTCCGGGTCCAGCTTATTGGCGATAGGCAGCACGCGCTCCATCGTGAACTGGCGCGCGGCCTCCTGAATCATGCGCCGCTCCTCAGTCAGTTGTTGCAACTCACTCTCCTTGTTCTGTGTTCGTGTTCACCAAATGACATGCTCATATGTACGTACCTAGTAAAGCAAGATTTCAAACGCACTGCAACATTCCCCACGCAAAACAAGGGTCATTTTTGTAATATGGTTGACAGCCACCTTTGACGCACCACTATGTACGTACTTAGTTGAGTTTTGTAGCATGACGCAAGAACGGAGGGAGAGTGTGAAAAACCGGTTAGACGGCAACTACTTCGAAGACTTTCATGTCGGCATGAAGGTCAGTCACGCGACGCCACGTACGCTGACGGAAGGCGACCACAGCCTGTATATCGGGCTGACCGGCAGCCGCACCGCGATGTGCACGGCTGAGACCAATGCGCAACAACTGGGTTTAGCGCGGCGGCCGCTGGAGGACCTGCTGGTGTTCAACACGGCCTTCGGCAAGACCGTGCACGATATTTCGCTCAATGCCGTGGCAAACCTGGGCTACGCGGACGTGCGCTTCATGTCCCACGTGTATGCCGGTGACACGCTGGCCGTGGAGACGGAAGTCATCGGCCTGAAAGAGAACTCCAACCGCAAGAGCGGAGTGGTTTACGTGCGCTCAATCGCCCGCAATCAGGACGGACGCGAGGTGCTCGGCTGGGTGCGGTGGGTGATGGTGCACAAGCGCGATCACGGCGCACCCTGTGGCACAACGGTCATCCCCACCACGGAGGCGGTGGTGCCGGGCGGGCGCTTGCGCCGCGACGATTACTCCGTCCGGGTGCGTGAAATCACTGCAATGACCGCTGTCAGCGACTTGTGGGAAGACTACGCCGTGGGCGCGCGCATAGACCACCCGGGCGCGATGACCATTAATGACAGTGACCATAGCATCGCCACGCGCCTTTACCAGAACACGGCCCGAGCGCATTTCGACGGCCACGCCATGCACAGTGCCGGTTTGCAGCGACTTGTCTACGGCGGACACATCATCTCGGTATGCCGCGCGCTAGCCTATGACGGGCTTGAGAACAGCCTGTCGATCCTCGCCATCAACGGCGGCAGCCATGTGAATCCCACTCATGCCGGCGACACCATCGCCTGTGCCACCAAGGTGATCGACAAGATAGATTTGGGACAGGACCACATCGGCGGACTGCGGCTGCGCATGATAGGCGTGAAGAATGCCAACGCGTCGTCCATCGCCTTTCCCGAAGCGGGCGAGAGCCGCCCCGCGCATTCCTCCAATGTTGTGCTCGACCTCGACTACACCATCGCCATGCCGAAGCGCGGGACGTGACACGCATTGGCGCCCTACGCAACCGAACCAAAATCTTCCAGAAGACCACGACATGATTTCTACAACCCATCCGAGAGACGCGCTGTTTTCCGGCGAAAAGCCCTTCCCCGTCCTGGCCACCTGTGAGCACTTCGCCGGAAGCGAGAAGCTGATCGGCAAGGCCTTTGACCTACAGGTTGAGTACGGTCCGGTCTTTGACGTGACTTGCGACTGCGAGGACGGCGCTGCCGCCGGCCAGGAGCTGGAGCATGCGGCAATGGTGGCTCGCATGATCGCCTCTGATCGCAACCGGTTCGGCCGCGCGGGTGCGCGCATCCATGATCCGTCGCATCCGGCCTGGCGGCAGGACGTTGACAAGATCGTGGGTGACGCAGGTAGCCGACTGGCTTATATCACCGTGCCCAAAGTGACAAGTCATGGGCAGGTGGCCGAGGTCATCGGGTATATCGACGAGGCAGCACGGAAAGCGGGGCTGGACAGGCCCATCCCGGTACACGTGCTGATCGAAACCCACGGTGCGCTACGTGAAGTGTTTCAGATTGCCGAACTGCCGAACATTGAAGTACTGGACTTCGGCTTGATGGATTTCGTCAGCGGCCACCATGGAGCGATCCCCGCCGTTGCCATGCGCAGCCCGGGCCAGTTCGAGCATGCCCTGCTGGCGCGCGCCAAGGCGGACATGGCGGCGGCGGCGTTGGCCAACGGTATCGTGCCGGCGCACAACGTGTGCCTGAACCTGAAGGATGCGGCAGTGATTGCCGCAGACGCCAGCCGCGCGCGCCACGAATTCGGCTTCCTGCGCATGTGGAGTATCTATCCGGCGCAAATCATGCCCATCGTCAACGCCATGCGCCCCGATTTCGCGGAGGTGGAGGATGCCGCCAGCATCCTGGTGGCGGCGCAGGACGCGGATTGGGGCCCGATCCAGTACAAGGGCGAACTGCATGACCGCGCCACCTACCGCTATTTCTGGGCGGTGCTCGAGAAAGCAAAGATCACCGGCATGACGGTCCCTGAAGAGGCCAGCCGGCGCTTCTTCGCGGGCTGAGATGCAACGAGATGCCATCCAGGATGCGGTCCTCCACGGAAGAGTTCATGGATCTCTTGTACGAGGTTCGTGAAATCAGCCGCGGCTTGCAGAAGATGGCTCGGGCACGGGTTGCGTCTAATGCATCGAAACCGTGCCTCAACGAACTGAAGTCCTTGATCGTGGCACGGCTTCATGCCGATGACCTGCGGACCAGGATCATCTATTACGCATCTGCCGCGGAACTCGGCGTACCCCTGAGGCTTCCGGTAGAGCAATGCGAGCCGGTCATGGCCGGGCATGGAGGCAGATCGCTGCGAAGCCTGTTCTGGGCCGCCAATCGACGTATGCAGCGCCTGTGCCCGCCTTTGCGAGCTCGCCGGGACGACTGAAATGGATCGGAATCCGCAGCGATAGGCGGGGCATGCATACCCACCACCACCATAGGTACAAAAGGAGACAACATGAAAAAGTTCAAGGCGCTCGCCGTCGTTTCGCTGCTGATGGCTGTTTCTGCTCCGCTGAAGGCATCGGACTATCCTTCCAAGCCCGTTCGCATCGTTGTGGGCTTTCCGCCGGGACAGACCACGGACATCATCGCCCGCAAGCTCGCACAGCGACTGACGAGCACACTGGGCCAATCCTTTTATGTCGAGAACCGGCCTGGAGTCGGCGCCGGCCTGGCCGCCGAGCTGGTCGCTCGGGCAGAGCCTGATGGCTACACGCTGCTTGCGACCTCTAGCGGTCCGATGGCTGTGAATCGCTGGGTCTACAACAACCTGAAGTATGACGTGAAGCGAGACTTCAAGCCCATCGCCCTGATCGGGACGTTTCCCTTGGTCCTGGTTACGAGCCGGGGCTCGAATTTCCCCACCATGAAGGACCTGATCGCGTATGCAAAGAGCCATCCCGGCAGGATCAACTATGGATCCGGCGGAAACGGGGTGACTAATCATCTTGTGATGGAGATGTTTAAGGAGCGCGCCGGCGTCGACTTGACCCATGTCCCGTACAAGGGCGGAGTGGCCGCCATGACCGATGTGATCGCTGGACAGGTTGATGTCATGTTCGAGGTGGTTTCGATCGCAGAGCCTCTGATCAGGCAGGGAAAGCTGAAGGCCCTCGCGGTGGCGAGCGACAAGCGGGTGAGCACGTTGCCAGATGTGCCGACAGTCGGGGAGCTTGGATACCCGAACTTCCGCGGTGACCCATGGGTTGGCGTGGTTGCCCCGAAGGGTCTGCCTCCCCCAGTCCTGGCAAAGCTGACGGCGGCAATCGACGGGACGGTGAAAAGCCCGGAATGGCAAAAGGAAGTGGCCCTCCTCGGCGCCACGCCGAGCACGATGGGGCACGCTGAATTCAGCGACTTCATCCAAGCAGAGATTGTTCGATGGGGCGACGCAGCAAAGCGTGCAAACGTGAGGGCTGACTAAGAATCATGACGGACGACCCCAGCCAGTCCTTGGGGGCGTCCGGCTCTGTCGACAGTACAATGTGATCCCAGTGGGACCGGATTCCGGTCCTTTGATGACCACACTACTGTTTAGTCCAATGTCCGCAACGCAGAAGGAAAGCGACGCCACCGCCAATAGTTCACAAACGCGATACGCAGAAGTTGCAAGCGTGCTTGCCAAGGACATCATCGGTGGCCGGCGTGTCGTAGGCAGTTTGCTGCCTACGGAACTTGAGCTTGCCGCCCAATACGGCGTTAGCCGGCACACCGTCCGGGCCGCTCTCAAGGTTCTCCAGGAACTCGGCTACATCAGCCGCAAGAAGGCAGTGGGGACGATCGTGGCGAGTGCAAATCCGTCTGCGTCATACACGCAATCCATCGGCACAATTGATGACCTTGTACACGTGGCGGCCACAGAAGTGCGGGCAATCGAGAAGGTCACGGAGGTCGCCCTGGATCGGGATCTGGCAAGGCGGCTCGAAGCGCCGATGGGCAGCCGCTGGACGCTTTTTAGCGGGACACGGGTTGATGCCCGCAAGGGCACGACTCCTGTAGCGCAAGCAGATATATACGTCGACGCCACACTCACAGGGCTGACGGATCTAATCCTCAAACAGCCCGCCATATTGGTCAGTGCGATCATCGAGAGAGAGTGCGGCATGGCAATCGATGAAATTCGACAGATTGTTACTGCCGTGGTCATTTCGCAGCCCCTGGCCGACAGGCTTGGCGTAGCACCTGGATCAGCCGGTCTGCACCTGGTTCGTCACTATAAGCGGGCAGGCAAGATTCTCGAAATTTCAGACACTGTTTATCCTGCCGATCGTGTATCCGTGGCGTTCCAGCTCAAGAGGAGCATAGTTTGATGGCTGCGCCGGTCGTGGAAGCCTCTCACCGCTGCCGCGTGCGTTTGCCTCTGGGATGCGAAGCCGACAGCGCATCTTCGAGTCCCGAAGACGCACCCGCTTGATCGCCGGCGGAGACGTCGGTCGAATTCCACGCGCCCTGCCCTCGCCTGGCGCTCTTTTTCCGGGCTACTGTCGCCGTCCAGCGTGCGCCAAACGATGGTCATCCAGAATGCGCTCTTCGCCTGGCTCACCGAAGCTGGCTATCTGGCCGCCCCCCTCGCGCTCGCCCGCCGCCGACGCGCCCGGCGGAAATACTCGGCGACCGAATCGGCGCCGTCATCGCGGCGGGACTTGAACATCAACCCGGTATGATGTGCGGGATCTAGGACGATCTGCGCGCAGTCGATACCCTCGCCGCGCCTGAACGCGAGCAGCGCGTCGCCGAGGCTGTCATGGCTCACGGCGCTGATGTAGCCGATGCGCAAACTCAGCCAGCTCAGGCCGACCGCGACATTGAGCTCCGCACCGGCCGGGGCGCGCGTGTAGCGCTGCACGCCGGCAAGCGGCCCGGGCGCCTCGGCGATAAATAGGGCGAGCGCCTCGTCAACGGTCACCACGTCCTTCACATCACCGGCCTCAGTTGCCAGGGCATGAACTCATCGTCGCCCAGGCCGTTGCATTCGCTCTTGCTGGGCGTGCTCGATGCGATGGCCAACATCAGCCGGAACAGTTGCTCGCCCGCTTCGGCAATGCCGAGCCTGCCATCGATGACGCCGCCGCAGTCGTAGTCGATATCGAGCTCCATGTGCAGGAACCGCGGTGTATTGGTCATCAGCTTCAGCGAAGGCACCGGCTTGCAGTCGTAGGTCGAGCCGCGACCGGTTGCGAAGCAGATCAGGTTCGCGCCGCCGGCCACCCGGCCGTGGCCGGGTCCGGGTCGTAGCCCGGTGTGTCCATGAACACGAGGGCGCGCGCTGTCACGGATTCGGCGTACTCGTACGCCGCCATCAGTACGCTGCTGCCGCTCTTTGCGACGGTGCCTAGCAACTTGTTGATGGTCGTCACGCCGCCGGCCTTGTTGCCGGGCGACGGGTTGTTGTTCATATCCGCGCCAACCGTACGCGTGTAGTGGCCCCACCAGACGAGACGTGCCATCAGCGCGTTGGCAAACCGCCGGCGTCGCGGCGCGTGCGGTTAGCAGGTGCTCCGCGCCGTAGGGTGGTCGGCGTAGCCGCGCAACGTGCGCTGCAGCAGCGCCAGGCCTTCACCGTCGCCGACATGCGGCAGCCGCTGCCACGATCCCACCAACGTTCGGGAACGCCGCGGCCTCCGCTTGCCCAGCTTGCACGATGTGGCGGCAGACGGTGGCCGAGCAGTTCACGCTTGTGGTCACGACCATGAAATTGCGCGAGCGGACGCGGCCGTCGGCGCGCATGTAGCCTTCGAAAGTCTCTGGCGTCTCCACCGTTACGTTGTTGCGGTACGCGCAGCCTGCCACGTGTACCGCGGCGGCGTCGACCATGCCGACGTAATGCACATGAACGTGTGCGCCAGCGTGGATGCACGAATTGGCCACGCCGATCACCTCGCAATATTTGCGCACCGGCTGCCCGACCGCGATGGCGCGAGCACAACGTTGTGGCCGGAGGGATCGCCTCGAGCGTGACCTGCGCCCGTCCAGCGGGTGTCGGCCTCGAGTGCGACGCGCTCAACGGCCACGTCGCATGAGCAGGATCAGCGAAGGGTGGAGCATCTGTCAGTCCGAGTTGGCCAGCGCCGCCTGCAGGCCTGGCTGTACTAGTTTGAGGCTGGGTCTATGTCGGCGCTGTTTGCGCAGCGGGGTTCCTCGTGTACGCTTTCATGCCGGAAACGAACGGGACATTCCTCGACTAAATCAAGCAATGCGGCGGAGCCTGACCGGGCCGCGGCATCCCACCAGAGCCTCATTTTAGATCGGTCCGATTTGCCGAGAATTGACCGAAGTCCGCCTCCTGACGCCCCTCCCGTCAGTTGACTGACATCGTTCAATTCTGTGAGAAGCCCGGTTTCCGGCATCGGCCAGGATAGGCATGCGCGTACCGAGGGGCACGCGTTGATCTGCGGCGCTAGAGCTTCGAGGGTCTGTCGCCCCAGTGCATCGCTGCTAAACCACAATTACCTCGGATACTCACCGATCGGCATCAGCTGCGTTGCCATTCGTCGCATGTTTTTCGCTGTTGAATCTCACACGCTCGACATATATCCTCGGCGTCTTTCCGGTGCTCCAGCTTCCACCGCGGCGCGATGTAAGCTGCCGGCAGACGTGTACTAGTGGTTGAAAAACCGCGCCGAAAACAGCCACCAGCCCCCCCGTGAACGCGAGCGGCGCATGCGCGATTTCCGCCTGCCTGAGCGCACGCAGGCACTTCTCTCGAATCGATATATCTAGCATTCCTCATTCAATAGAGGCCGGATGATGGCAAAGAGCAGTTACCTCAATCTCCATAAAGGGGAAGAGTGGCAACGTGCTTAGGAGCTCATGAAGCTCGCCTGCGTCATCGACCTTGAAGATGCTGATATTTGCCCACTTTCCGGCGATACGCCAGATGTGAAGCCACTTGCCCGCACGCTGGAGCACCTTAGCCCGCTCCACCTCAGCTGCGCTAAGCGCCTGGACTTTTTCCTTGTCCATGTCGTGCGGAACTCTAACGATGATCTGAACTTGAAAAAGCACTTGTACCTCCAGATGCGGGGACTCGCCGCAGACGCCGCCGCGCCACCAGGAACGGGCATACGCGCCTCACACCCCGCCAGGTTAGGCGGCCCTTCTAGTGGCCACGTAGCGATCAAGCGCCTTTACGAAGAGGTCCGCGATTCCATGGTCGGAAGGCGGGTTCTGGCCTGTGATGAGTTCCCGATCTTCTACAACGTTGGCCTCGAAGACACCCTTGACGACGACCATGCCTCCAGCCGTTTTCAGGGCGTCGGCCACGTAGAACGGAACTTGGCCTCCGCCCATGATGTTCTCCTCAGCATACTGCTCCTCGTCATTAGAGAAGACAGTCATGCGATAGCCGGCATATTGCCAACCTTCGGCCGCAGCTTTCGCGGCCTCCGCATCGCCCTTCACAAGCGCAGCACGGAATGCCTTGGCCTTCGGCATCGCTGCCGTCACGGCGATCGGGCCGTGGCAGAGAAGCGCGGTCGGCTTTGATTCGGCGTGGAAATGACTGAGAACCTCGCCCAAGTCCTCATCCTGCATCAGGTCAATCATGGGCGGGTGACCGCCGGGCACGAAGACGCCGACATAGCCCTCCAACCCTTCGTTGATCACCGCGCGGATCGAGCGAGGATTCTGCATGCCGGAGTTTGTGGCAACGAAATCGAGGGCTTTTTGCAGCGCGTTTTCGCTGCCGCCGAAGTGGCCGGCGACGAGCGAATGCTGATCGACCACGGGCTGTTCGCCCTTCGGCGTCACGAGAACGATCTCATAGCCTGCATTGACAGCCGCTTGGGCGGGAATGGCGAGTTCGTTGAGGTAGTATCCCGTCACTTCTTTCTCACCGTTCTTGAGCTCGAACGTGTCGACGCTCGAACCAACGACGAGGATTTTTCCCTTCGTGTTCGTGATCATTTCCATGCTCATATAGACAAGTATTCACGTCATACCAACGCGGGACCGACTTTCCCTTGGGAAGCACTTCGAACCGGTGTGATCGATCATGCCAGATTGACTAACCATATCCAGAATAGTCAGTCGCGATGCGAATCTGAAGGGAGTCTTTCAACTATCAAGGTACAGCAGTCATTCATTCCTTCTAGTCGGCGCCGTCCCCTTTTTGGGCACCCATTTAGTCGCCGGGGTGAAGATGTTGCTAGCGCCAGCCGGCCGGAGCGGCGACCAGCACCACCACCGGCAGCATGATCGCCCACGACAGCAGGTAGGCGCGCCTCCAGTGCGCTGCCAATGTTCCCTGCAAATAGAACGAGAGACAGGCGGGCCGCGGCCACGGCACATTGATCCCTGACTGGATCACACTGAACACAAAGTGACTGTATTGCCGGGGAATTCTGAACTGACCTTGCCCCTGTCGCACGAATCCCATAGCCCATGGAATCAAGCAGCTCGGTGCTCCTGTGCTGCGAACCAGTTTTTCTCGAACGCCATGGGGCTGACGTAGCCCAGGGTCGAGTGAAGTCGAGTGGCTTTGTAAAAGATCAGCCAGTCAATCACCTCGTCCATTGCCTCGCGGCGGGTATCGAACCGGCCGCGAGGCAAGCGAGCGACCTTCAATGACCCCCACAAGCTCGCCAGTCGGGGCATCAGCAATCGCCCTTGCGACTCATCGAGCTGCGCATGCCTACGCCTTCAGGGCGTCTTGAAACAGGTGGCTGCAGTACGTCAGCATTCGCTACACTGAACGCTTGGCTGAGGCCGGCATTGAGCCCTCGGTGGGCAGTAAGGGCGACTCCTATGACAACGCCCTGGCCGAGACGCTCAACGGGCTATACAGGGCTGAGTTGATCCATCGCCGTGCGCCTTGGAGGACCAAGGAGTATGGGATTGTAGGCAATGAGTCCAGCGTAGTGACATGGCTGCCCCAATACTCACCTTGGAAACATCATCACCTTAGTCGCAATGCGCCCTCCGCCAGTTTCTTTCCACTCCCAAAATTAATGATCGCCAACACAGACCGCGTCATCGCGCGACAGGGAATTCGGTGACCCGTTGCGCGGCAAGCCCCTCCTTCAGGGAGGTGGGGGATGGCGAGGATGCCGTAGGCATCCTCGCCAACGTGAGCGCAGCCACGATGGTGCTCACGATGATCTCCATCGGCGTGCCCGGTCCGAAAACCTCCCGCACGCCGCACTGGTGCAGCAAGCGCCTGTGGTCTGCCGGAACAATGCCGCCGACGAAGACCGGCACATCGAGCGCGCGCTGCCGCAAGGCGTGTAGCAGCGCCGGCAGCAGATCCAGATGCGCGCCGCCCAGCGTGGAGATGCCGATGGCATCGAAGTCGCCATCGCAGGCGGCAGACGCAACCGCCTCGGCCGACTGGAACAGCGGTGTCAGTTCGACCACGAACCCCGCATCCGCAAGCCCGGCCGCCACCGCTTTCGCACCGCGGTCGTGGCCGTCCTGGCCCAGCTTGGTCATGAGGATCCGGGGCGCGCGGCCGAGCCGCTCGCGCAGCGCACTGACGCACTCGCAGGCCGCCAGCCATTCCGGGCTGCCGGCGCGAGCCGTGCCGTACAGCGCTGCGTCATAGGACGACCGGGCAGTATGGCGCGGCCAGACCTGGAGCAGCGCCCGGGTACATTCCCCGACGGTCGCGCGGCAGCGCATGGCATGGATTGCACATGCGAGCAGGTTACGGCCGCCGTGCCTGGCCGCGTCAGTCAGGGCGGCCAGGGCATGCCTGACCTCTGCGTCATCGCGGCGGCTGCGCAGCACGACGAGGCGCCGTGCCTGTTGCGCGCGGACCTGGGTACCGTCGATCTCCAGGCACTCCTGGCGATCGTCGTCGGGATCGCGGTAGCGGTTGACGCCTACCACCACTTCCTCCCTGGCATCGAGCCGTGCCTGTGTCCGCAGCGCATTCTGGTGGATGCGCCGCTGCACCCAGCCGGATTCCAGGGCCGCAACGATGCCGCCCTGGGCATCGATGTGCGCCACCAGCGCGCGAACCTCGGTCACCATGCGGCCGGTCAGCGACTCGATCAGGTAGGAGCCCGCCCATGGGTCCGCCACCTCGCACAGGCCAAATTCATGCTGGAGGATCAGTTGCGTATCGCGGGCCAGCCGCGAGGCCTGCGCGCCCGGCAATGCCAGCGCCTCGTCAAAGCCGTTGGTATGCAGCGACTGCGTACCGCCGAAGATCGCGGCCATCGCCTCGATCGTGGTGCGCGCGATATTGTTGAGCGGCTGCTGGGCGGCGAGGGTCCAGCCCGAAGTCTGGCAATGCATGCGCATGGCGGTGGCGCGCGCGCTGGTGCCACCCAGTTCGCACACGATGTCGTGCCACAGGAGCCGCGCGGCGCGCAGCTTGGCGATCTCGACGAAGAATGGCTTGCCGACGCCGAAGAAGAAGCTCAGTCCGCCGCAGAATGCGTTGACATCCAGGCCGCGCTCGCGCAGCAGGCCGACATAGGTCCTGGCATTGGCCAGTGTCAGCGCCAGTTCCAGCACCGGATCGGCGCCCGCTTCCTGGAAGTGATAGCCCGAAATCGACATGCCGTTGAACTTCGGCGCATGCGCGGCCAGCCATTCGACCACGTCGGCGGCGATGCGCAGCGACGGCTGCGGCGCATGGATCCAGGTGTTCCGGACCATGAACTCCTTGAGGATGTCATTCTGGATGGTGCCGCGCAGCTGTTCGAACGGGACGCCCGATTCCTCGGCCGCGACCAGGAACGCTGCCAGCACGGGCAGCACCGCACCACTCATGGTCATCGATACCGACACCCGCTCCAGCGCAATGCCTTCGAACAGGCGTCGCATATCTTCGACCGAGTCGATGGCTACGCCGGCCATGCCGACGTCGGCCTGCGCCTGCGGGTCGTCGGAATCGTAGCCGCGATGGGTCGGCAGGTCGAAGGCCACCGACAAGCCCTGCGCGCCCTGCTTCAGGGCCTCGCGATAGGTGAGGTTCGACGTTGCGGCGTCACCGTATCCCCCATATTGGCGGATGGTCCATGGCCTGCCGCGGTACATGGTGGAATAAGGGCCACGCACGAACGGGGCCTCGCCGGGCATGCCGCCCAGGTGGCCAAGGCCGGTCAGGTCGTCGGGCCCGTAGACCGGCTTCAGCTCGAGGGGACTTGCCGGGTCGTCTCGTTTCGCGTTCAACGTTGCCTCCAGCGTTTCTGCGTGACCGCATCGGCGATCTTCTCGCCGTCGCGGCTGCGCCGGATCTCACACCAGTGCGTCAATCCCTCCTCGTCCTCGCGCAGCGCGGAAAAGGTCAGCTCCAGCGACTCGCCGACATTGACGTTGCCATGGAAGAACAAGTCCCGCGCGAACACCGTGGGCGGATCCGCGTCGCGGCGCCATTGCCATTCCGCACGATCGACCATGGCCTGGAAGCTGGCGAAGTACAGCAGGTCGGCGCCGTTGAAGTCGTTGCAGGGGCACGGCAGGTATTCGGCCGCGTGGCAGACGCGATGCCGGGCCTGATCGAGCCCGAGATGCGTGCCCCAATCCCCGCAGCGAAACCGCCGTGCCAGCAGCGACAGTTCCGCCGCCTGTGCCGACGGGCCGGCGCCGGCCCACTGCGCGGCCACGGTCGGCATGGTGCGCACGACCGAGCGGTTGTCCCGCTCACGCGTGCGGCGGATGAAGGTGGACAGCATCGTCACGCTGGCGCGGCGGTCCTCCTGCATGCCGACCGCATGTTCGCTGAGGTGCTTCACGCCACCCGTTGGCACGATGCGCGAGCCGATGCTGAACTCGGCGTGCTCGCCGACCGTTTGCGGTGCGGCGTCGCGCACGCGGATTGCGGTGAACGCCGCATACACCGGATTGCCCTCGGCATCCCGGAAGTCCGGCACCGCCAGGCCGACGCCGGCGGCCAGCAGGCGCCAGTGCAGGTCGCCGCAGGTCTTCAGCAGCCAGTTCTCTGACAGGCCGGTGTATGCCAACTGGGGCATGCCGGCGACATGGCGCGAGACAAGGACTTCCATGTCAGGCGGCCAGCGCGGTGTCGCTCTCGCCCGCGGCAATCAAACCGGCGAGGTATTCGGCGTCGCGCGCGATGCCGGAGAATCGCCCCGATCCCCACGTGTGCAGCCAGGGCAGGCCAAGGAAGTACAGGCCGGCGTGCGCGGTCACGCCACGTTCGTGGCCCGGATAACCGCGGCCGTTGAACACCGGCACTTCGAGCCAGCTGAAATCCGGTCGGAAGCCGATGCACCAGATGATCGAACCAATGCCGGCTGCCAGGGGATCGAGTTCGGTGCGCTCGGCTGGTGGCGTCCACACGGGATCATAGACGCTCGGCGGCGGCGCCTCGATGCCTCGCTCCGCGATGAACTTGTCGATGCTCGCATTGATGCGGTTGTAAGTCGCATCGGCATCGTCCAGGTTGCGACGCAGGTCCGGCGCAAAACGCAGTTGGCCGTCGAGGTAGTCGTCGAGCACGCCGTAGAGCTCCATGCCCTCGGTGGCAAACCTGCGCAGATCGATATCGCGCCCGCCGTCGCGGCCGGTGACATAGTGATTGGTGTTGTCGCGCACGCCCTCGCGCAGCGGATGCTCGGTGACCGGCAAGTCGTAGTATTTCATGTCCGCGAGCCAGTCCACGACGTCCCGCCCGCGATAGAAGCGCGCGCAGCGCGGCGCCTCGCCGACGGCCAGATACACCTTGCGCCCGGCCAGATGCAGGTCTTCGGCAATCTGCGCCCCAGACTGGCCCGAGCCGACCACGAGCACCGCACCCTCCGGCAGCGACGCGGGATTCCTGTACTCGGACGATTGCAGCTGCCGGACCGACGCCGGCAGGCGCTCGGCCATGCGCGGCACGATCGGCGTGTGATAACCGCCCGAGGCCACCACCACCTGGTCCGCGGTGAATGCACCCTGGCTCGTCACCACGGCAAATCCTCCCTGGGCGCGCGCCTTCACTTGCCGCACCTCGGTATGCTCGAGCACCGGCGCGCCGACCGTCCGGATAAAGCCATCGAGATAGGTTGTGATCTCATCCTTCTTCATGAAGCCGTGCGGATCATCACCCTGGTAGGGATAGCCCGGTAGCGCGCATTGCCAGTTCGGCGTCACCAGGCAGAACGCATCCCAGCGTTGCGTGCGCCAGGTGTGCGTGACGGTGTGCTTCTCGATGACGAGATGATCGATGCCGGCCTGCTTCAGGAAGTAGCTCATCGATAGTCCGGCCTGGCCGCCGCCGACAATGATGACGCCGTAGTGCCTGGGCTCCGCGGCCTGGCCCGGATTGGTGTTGATGAAGTGAGACATGTTGAATCCTTTGAGGCGAGGGATTTGCAAATCGGCTAGCTGCCAAAGCCGAGAAACCGGACGGTGGCTTCGTTCTGGCCCTGGAACCGCAGCGCGGCGATTTCCAGGATGCGGAGCTGGTCCATTGCGGAGGAGCAGGCATAGCCATACCTGGCACGCACCCGCTCGGAAGCGGCGCCCAGCGCGGTACGCGCGCGCTCGACAAACTCGTCCAGCGAATACGCCGTCCCGGCGACAAAGTGCTCCGTGACGATGGAGGATGGGGAATAGCAGGCCATCTCGGTCTGGTCAGGCCAGCGGATGCGGAAGTGGGTAACCGGCATGGCAGTTCTCAGGTTGGGGAATCGATCGGCGTGGCCAGGCCCATCGGCAGGATGAACCCCGCCTCGCGGAAGTCCCACAACGTGGCCCGCTCGCCGGCGTGCGTGAGCGTGGCGACACGGGAATCGTCGATGGCGCCGATCTGGGCGCAGGCAATGCCGCGATCGAGGAAGCGGCGTTCGACCGCCCGCGCATCGTCGTCATCGACGGCCAGCAGGAAGCCATAGCTGGGGAACGCCGTCAGCCATCGCTCCAGCGGCACGCCATCGGGCCGGGGAATGCGCTCCAGCGCAATGCTGGCGCCCACCCCGGAGCATTCGAGCAGCATCAGCGCGGTGCCGAGCGCACCCGCCATGCTGATGTCCTTGGCCGCGGCGCAAAGGCCGTCTTCGGCCAGCACCGGCAAGAGTTCGAGATCCGCGCGCAGTCGTTCGCCCGGTGCGCCCGTCGAGGCGTTCCAGAACGGGTACGGCTCCGCGAACGCGCCGCGCAGGTCCACCGCCATCAACAGGCGCTGGCCGGGACGCGCGTCGAAACTCGACAGCAGCTTGCGCGCCCGGCCAACGATCGCCACGGCAAGCTGGTTTTGTTCGCTGCGCGCATTGCTGTGGCCCCCGACGATCGGCACGCCATAGGCGGCAGACGCCGCGGCCATGCCCTTGAGCACCTCGGCGGCATCGGCGGCGCCATGGCTCCATAGCGCATCGACCACGGCTGTCGGCCTGCCGCCCATCGCATAGATATCGCTGATGTTGACCATGACCGCGCTGTAGCCGGCGAACCACGGCATGGTGCGGATGAAATCACTGACCAGTCCTTCGATGGCGAACAGCAGGTAGCCGTCGCCATCCCGCCATGCCGCGCAGTCGTCGCCGACATCGACAGCCATGGCGGCGTTGCGTCCGGCGGCCGCGGCGCCAAGCGGCGACAGCATGGCCGGGATATCGGTCTTATGCGCAAAGCCGCGGCTGCTGCGTAGCGTGTGTACGAGATCGTCGAGGCTCATCGCACTGCCCTGCCTTCGGTAATCAGGCCCGCGTGCGGGGTGTGGCAAGGCGGGTAATGGTTCAGGTCTGCCTGCATTAGGTGGTGAGGCCGCCCGAGCAGCGTCTCCTCTGCCAGGACGTGCCAATGCAAGCGCCTGAACAAGGGGACGTTCTGGCTCTGCACGTGCGCAAGGAAGCGCCGGCAGCCGATCGCGTGGGCGCTGCTCACCGCCAGGCGGATCAGCGTCGCACCGATCTTGCCCTGGCTTCGGTATGCCGCATCCACCGCAAGCCGCGAGCCGAACCACACGCCCGGCTCGCTTTCATGGATGCGAACGGTGCCGACCACGGTGCCCGGATGGCCCGGCAACTCCGGCTCGAACCGCACCGCCACCAGCAGTTGCGCCACGTCGTCCACCGCGTCCCGGTCGTCGCCCGCGAAGATGCCTTGCTCCTCGCAGAACACGGCCTGGCGCAGGCGATAGGCCTGCGCCGCCTCCCAGGCGTGCTCGGCCCAGCGGATGCGGAACATCGGGATGCCTGGCACCTCGACGCAGAAATCGCTTTTCATGCTGTCGCTCCGTCGGTCGCGAGTGCCGCCTCGCGCTCGTAGGTGGCCAGCGACGAGCACGCGCCGCACTTTCCGCAACCTGCCTTGATATCGGACGAGCGCATGCCGGCGTCGCTCAGCATGGCGCCGAGCGGCTGCAGGATCGACTGCATGAAGGCCGGCGACGGTGCCGGGTGGTCCTCCAGCGGCGTGCCGGAGATCGGCACGAAGGGCACCACGAAGGGATACACCCCGAGTTCGATCAGCTCGCGCGAGATCGACAGGATGGCTTCCGCGGTGTCGCCGAGTCCCGCGAGGATGTAGGTGCTGACCTGCCCCCTGCCGAACACGGCGACAGCGGCCTTGAAGGACTCCATGTAACGGCTCAGCGGCACTGACGCCTTGCCTGGCATGATGCGCTCGCGCACCGTCGGCGTGACGACCTCGAGGTGCATGCCGAGCGTGTCGATGCCGGCGGCCTTCATGCGTTCGAACCAGCGGTCGTCGTCGGGCGGCTCGCACTGAGCCTGGATCGGCAAGTCGACCGCGGCCTTGATGGCGAAGGCGCTCTCGCAAAGAATAGCCGCGCCCCGGTCCTGCGTCGGCGGCGTGCCGGTGGTCAGCACCATATGCCTGACGCCGTCGAGGAGCACCGCGGCGCGCGCCACTTCGGCCAGTTGCTCCGGCGTCTTGCGCGCAATCGTGCGGCCCGCCGCCAGCGACTGGCCGATCGAGCAGAACTTGCAGGTCTTCTTGCGGCTCTCGTAGCGGATGCAAGTCTGCAGCACCGTGGTGGCCAGCACATCGGCGCCATGCAGCGTGGCGATATGCGAGTACGGGATTCCCTCCAGCGTCTGCAGCGCATAGAAACGCGGCGCCTTCGGAAAGCTGATGCTGGCAATCGGGATGGTTCCGCGCATGAGTGCGCTGCGCCCCGTTCCGTCGGGCGCCTGCGCCACGAACGGCGAGTGCCAGGCGGTGCTGGTATGCACCGGCACCATGATGGTCACGCCGTCGATGGTGACCGCCTTGTGGTCGGACGGACCCGCCCCGCCGCGCCGGCTGGCCGCGCCGGCATTCGGATCTTCCAGGCGCAGCCCGACGGACTGCAGCTCAGTCATCAATTGCCGGCTCGAAGCCGGCACGGTCTCGCTGGATGTCATCGTGAATGCTCCCATGGAAGTTGGAGAAGGCGCCTGCCATCGGCACTGCCGTCGCCGCCGGCCGCTCATTGATGGCCAGGCTTAGCAGTTCCGGGCGCGCGTAGTGGCCCACCGAATCCATCATTCGCTTGCGCTTGGTGATGAGCGACATGTCAAGGTCGGCAATGACCATGCCCTCACCCTCGCGCAACGGCGGCGCCAGGTGCTGCCCCTCCGGCGAGATGATTGCGGTGTTGCAGCCGCCACGCAGCGCCTTCTGCAGCGCCGGATCGGTGGTCACAGAGGCGATCTGCGCTTCGGTCAGCCAGCCGGTGGCGTTGACGACGAAGCAGCCGGATTCCAGCGCGTGATGCCGGATCGTGACTTCGATCTGCTCGGCAAAGATCGGCCCGACCAGCGAGCCCGGGAACTGGCTGCAGTGGATTTCCTCGTGCTGGGTCATCAGCGCATAGCGGGCCAGCGGGTTGTAGTGCTCCCAGCACGCCAGCGCGCCGACGCGGCCGATCGCGGTGTCCGCGACCTTCAGGCCGGCCGCATCGCCCTGCCCCCAGATCATCCGTTCGTGAAAGGTGGGCGTGATCTTGCGGCGCTTGACCGCGAGGTTGCCCTCGGTGTCGAAGATGAGCTGCGTGTTGTACAGGCTGCCGTGGTCGCGCTCGTTCACGCCGAGCACCACCACCATGCCGTGCCAGCGTGCGCGACCGGCGACGGCATCGGTGACCGGGCCGGGCACCACCACGGCCTGCTCGTACAGCCGCATGTGGTCGCTGCCGGAATGCACCGGCGGCCGTACGAAGGAGAAGTACGGGTAGTACGGCACGAAGGTCTCCGGGAAGACGATCAGCTGCACGCCTTTCCCGGCGGCCTCGTCGATCGCGTCGCAGACCTTGGCCAGCGTGCCTTCGCCGCTCTCGAGGTCGGGCGCGATCTGAACCGCGGCCGCGCGCACAATGGGTTTCTGTGACATGGTGGCACCTGCCCTTTTGCTCAGACCGTCCAGGTGTCGATGATCAGCGCGTTCTCCTTGCGGTGCAGCAGCTTGAGGTCGAGCACATCGAGCGGATTGATCGGGCGGATGCCCTCGATCAGCGAGGCCTCGCCGTGGCCGTACAGGGCCTGCAGGGCGAAGCGGCAGGCGTAGACCTTGCCGCCCTCAGCCATAAACTTGGTGAGCTGCTTGTTGAAGTTCATGTGGCCGGGGAATGCTTCGTCGCCAAGCGTCGGGAAGCCGCGCTGAACGCCAAGGTTGACGCCGGGGCCGTAGAGCAGGATCGAAGTCTCGAAGCCCTTGCGCAGCAGGCGCGTGGCCTGCAGCATGTTGACGAAGCCGATCGAGCCTTCGAAGGCGACGGTGTGGAATGTCACCAGCGCCTTCTCGCCGGCTTCTGCCTTTACGTCCTCGAATACCTTCTCTTCATAGTCGACCAGGAAATCGCCGTTCTTGTGGGCCGGTTTGCTGACAGCAGGCATGCTTCTCTCCGTTGCGTTGATGGGGCAGTGCGGTCGATCGATCCCATGCCGATCGACCGTTCGGCGCCAGGCCGAACACGCCAACATCCGCAACCGATGTGCCACGCAATGCCCGCAGTCATGCGATCAATCTCCAATCAAGGCGAAGCCGACCAAATGATCGGCCCAATGATCGCAACGGCTTTGGCCATGGATGCCACCAAAGGCGCACAACGCACGCCATGACGGCTTCGCCACAATGCACGTTTTTGAACGGGAGCAAGCCGCCTGGGTGCGCACACGTGGTGCATGAGCGTTGATATCGCACCATCATTGAGAACTTCAGATGCGATCGCCTGCGTGGCTTGGTAAGCGATCATTCGGGTGCTACCCTCAGGGCACGAATTCCATCGCATCGCGCAGCGGGAGACCATGGTGTCCAACCTGACCAGCCATTGGCTAAAGCGTATCGCCGGCAGTGCAAAGCCGGCCTATCTGCTGATTCCGGACCTGATCGAGGAGGCGCTGGCCGACGGCCAGCTGCGCGCGCGCGACCGGCTGCCGCCGCTGCGCGACCTGGCCGAAGCGCTGCAACTGAACTACACCACCGTGGCGCGCGGCTACAGCGAAGCGAGGAAGCGGGGATTGATCGACACCAAGACAGGAAGCGGCACTTACGTGCGCGGACGCGCGCCCGCGATGCCGCTGCGCGGCGGCACGGGTGCGGAGATGACCATGAACATGCCGCCTGAGCCGCCCACGATGACAGCGCGGCTTCGTGCCGCCATGGCGCAACTGCTGGAGGCTGCCGATCCCTACACGCTGCTGCGCTACCAGGACTTCGGCGGAACCCCGGCCGATCGCTCGGTCGCCGCGAAATGGCTGCGCCGCTGGGCGCCGGCGTGCAGCGCGGACACCGTGCTGGTCACGCCCGGCATCCACAGCGCGCTGGTCGCACTGCTGTCGCAGCTCGCGCGCCCGGCCCAGACCATCTGTGCCGACGCGCTGGCCTACCCTGGCATCAAGGCCATCGCCGCGCAGCTCAATATCCAGCTACAGGCGCTCCCGGGCGACGAGGATGGCCCGTTCGCCCACGCCTTCGAAGCCATGTGCAAGGCGCAGAAGCCAGCGGCGCTCTATTGCAACCCGACCATCCAGAACCCGAGCACGCGCACCATGCCGCAGGCACGCCGCGAGCAGCTCGCCGAAGTCGCGCTGCGCTACAGCGTGCCGATCATCGAGGACGATGCCTACGGCATGCTGCCGCTGCGGGCACCGCAGTCGTTTGCCGCGCTCGCCCCGGAACTCACGTATTACATCACCGGCCTGTCCAAGTGCCTGGGCGCCGGACTGCGGATCGCATTCCTGAACGCCCCCACTGCCCGGCAGGCACAGCGCCTGGCTGGCACCCTGCGGGCAACGACGGTGATGGCGAGCCCCATCAACACACTGCTCGCTACATCCTGGATCAAGGACGGAACGGTAGACGACATGCTCAAGGCCATCCGCGCCGAAAGCGCGGCGCGGCAGCTGATTGCGCGCCAGGTGCTCGAGGGCCTGGCCTATGACGCGGACCCGGAGGGCTTTCACCTGTGGCTGCCAATCCCGGCGGATTCAGCATGGAGCCCGTCGGAACTGGCGCTGCACCTGCGCTCGCGCGGCATCGGCGCGGTGTCGGCCGCCGCCTTCTCGACCGACGGCAACCCGCCCGATGCGATTCGTGTCTGCCTGGGCGGCCCGAGCGAGCGTGATGAGATCGAGGAGTCGCTGCGGATCATCGCGGAAACGCTCGACAACCCGCATCACTTGCATTCCGCGATGTTGTAGTCAATCACACCGACGCCACAGGGAAATGTTTCCAATCGGTCCTGAGGGCGTCGGTGGCGTTTCGACCCAGTGCACGACACTGTGATAGCCATGTGCGATACAGCGACGACAGTGACGAAACGTCGCGCTCGCATCCGCTTGGCCGGGCCTTATGCGGAACCGGCCATGATGTGACATTGCAATACGGCTATCCCCGACCAGCGGCCATCAACCGTTCTGCCCCGGCACCCACCACCGCTGCAGGCGCCGCGCGGCGCTGTCGAGCAGATAGCCAACGGCCCCGATCACGATCACCGTGGCAAGCAGCTCCGAATAGGCGAGCCGGTCGCGCGTATCGAGGATGAAGTAGCCCAGGCCGGCGTTGACCCCCAGCATTTCGGCCGGCACCAGCACGATCCATACGACGCCGATGGATAGCCGCAAGCCGGTCAGGACATGGCCAACGACACCGGGCAGCACCACGCGTGAGCATCTCCATAGGCGTGGCGGCCAGGCTGCGCGCCAGCATGACCCAGCGCGCATCCAGTGTCCTGACTCCCGCAGCCGTATTGAGCACCACCGGCCAGACGCCGGCGAAGGCGAGCAAGAACAGCACCGAGCGGTCGCCCACGCCGAAGACCACCACCACCACCGGCATCCACGATAGTGGTGAGATCATGCGCAGGAACTGGAACGCCGGCGACAGCGCACTGTCCACCGCGCGTGCCGCGCCCACCAGCAACCCTAGCGGCACACCAACGGTCAGCGCCATGCCCAGGCCGACCAGCACACGCCGCATGCTGACCCATGTATGCACCAGGAAGTCGTGCTGCTGCAGCAAGGCCGCCAGGCTCGCCAACGTGGCGGTCGGACTGAAGCGCTGTGCCATCAGGCCGCCCTCGTAAGTGGCCAACCACCAGGCCACGCAGAGGACCGCCATGCCGGAAAGGCCCAGCGGCAATGCGGCAACCTGTGCCGAGCGACTGGAGGCGGTCACGCTACGATCTCTTCCTGTCGCGTAAAGGCCTCGGTGATGCCGAACGCGTTGAGCCCGCCGACCTCGGCGATGGCCCTGCGCACAAAGCGGTCATCAACCAGCTCGCGCGCCGCGCGCTGGGGATCGAGCGATGCCAGGAAGGCGTTGTTGCCTTCGATCAGCGTGCTTTTCAGGCGGCGCACCAGTTCCTCGGTGTAGCTGGGATAGGGATAGGGCTGGAAGTCGATGCGTCGTTCATTCCAGCCGGCATGGCGGATTGCGCCGCTCGCCAGGTAGCGGACGCGATCCGCCGGATCGGGCGCCAGCACCTTGCGCAGCGCTTCAAGCGAATGCGGTGTGTATTTGTTCGGCCCGTCCTTGGACAACAGTTGCGCTGCCTCGGCGCGGTTCTCCTGCGTCCAGCGCTGCGCCTTCACCACAGCGCTGACCACCTTCTGCGACCATTCCGGCCGCCGGTCCAGGTCATGCTGGTGCATGAACACTACGCAGCAGGCGTGGTTGCGCCATACGTCGCCCGTAAAGCGCAGGATCTTGCCGATGCCCAGCGCCTCGGCCGCCGCGTTGAACGGCTCGGCGACGATATAGCCCTCGATCTGGCGCGATGCCAGCGCGGGCGGCATGTCCGACGGCGCCATCACCATCAGGTTGACCTCCTGCGGCGACACCGCCCCGGCCTTGCGCGCCACCGGGGTAAGCCCTTGCTGCTTAAGCATGGCCTGCAGCACGATGTTATGGATGAAATACCAGAATGGGATAGCCACGGTCTTGCCACCGAGATCGCGCAGCGAGTTCACCTGTGTCGCGACAGTCAGCCCCGATCCGCCGACGTGATTCCAGGCCACTACCTTGGCCGGGACTTGGCTGCCGAAGCGGGCCCAAATCGTCATCGGCGAAAGCAGGTGCACCACGTTGACCTGGCCGGAGATAAACGCCTCCACCAATTGAGCCCAGCTGCGCAGCAGTGTCGGCTTTTCCGCCTGGATGCCGTCCTTCTCGAAGTAGCCGTTGCGATGCGCCACCAGCAGTGGTGTGGCGTCTGTGATCGGCAGATAGCCGATGCGCACCGGCGCATCGGGTTCCGCAGCGGCCCGGGTGTTAAGCGAATGAAGCAGTGGCAGTGCCCCGCTGGCCGTGAACATTGCGGACAGCTTGAGCCATTCACGCCGCGACATTGGTACCTGGCACATGGTGTTCCTCGGAGTTGTGGAATTGGGTGGATGACATCGCACTGGGCGCACGCGGTGCCGCAAGCTGGCGCAAACGGCGCACGATGTCGGCGCGCAGGTGGCCCAAGGCGTCGAGGTCGGCATCGCGTCGCGATGAAGAGTCCAGTTCCCACGTATGGACAATGCGTGCCGGGGCGCCAGCTGCGCCGCCCAACAGCAAGATGCGGTCCGACAGCAGCAAAGCCTCGTCCAGATCGTGCGTAATCAGCAGGGTCGCAGGCCCCTGCGCCGCGACGATCTCTCGCAGAAGCAACTGCATATCGGCGCGCGTAACTTCGTCCAACGCGCCGAACGGCTCATCGAGCAGCAGCACGCGCGGCCGCCGCGCCATACAGCGGGCCAGCGCCACGCGCTGAGCCATGCCACCGGACAGCTGCGACGGATACAGGTGGTGCGCATGGGCAAGGCCCACCGCGGCGAGCATCTCCTTCACGCGCGCCTGCCGCTCTGGCCGGGACAGCGCGCGCTGCCGCCTGAAATCAAGCCCGAACGCCACGTTCTGCTCCACCGACAGCCAGGGCAGCAGGCAAGGATCCTGAAACGCGACGGCGATGCGGGGGTGCGCGCCGCGCAAGGGGTTTCCCTCCATCCCGAGCTCGCCGGCGGTTGCCTTCTGCAGGCCCGCCAGCACCCTTAATAGGCTGGATTTCCCTGCACCGCTGGGGCCCACTACCGACACCACCCCACCCGCCCGCAATTCCAGATCGACGCCGTCGAACACCGTGTGGCCATTGCCGCTGGCATAGGCGAGCGATAAGCCGTGCGCGCGCAAGGTTGGCGCCGTCATGCCGCATCCCGCTGCGCGGCGCGTGCGAGCTCCGTGCGCAACTGCACCAGGCTCGGTGTGACGATGGGCAGGAAGGCGGCTTCGCGCCAGCGGCGTGGCAAACCGTCGTGCCTGCTGTTCAGATAGCCCGCCCCGCCACGCGCCTGCACTTCCAGTTGCAGCGCCTGCGTGGCCAGGTCAACCAGCTCGATGCGCAAGGCGAACAGCTTGCGGGGGGCGTCGAGGAACGCGCAACCGTCCACACCCGCCAGCAGTGCATCGGTGGCCCGCGCCAGCGAGGCCTCCAGCACGTCGATGTCGTTACCTAGGATCGAGCGCCCCGCGTCCTCGCGGGCGCGCGCTGACTGCAGGCTCGCGCGCGCAAGCCCGATCGACAGGCCGCATTGCATGCCGAGGAATGCCGGACGCACACGCGGCAAATAGACCTGCGCATCGTCGTGCAGCAGCCACCCGCTGCCGGATGGCGTGCCCTGGAAGCGCAGCGAAGCGGTATGCGTGCCGCGCAATCCGATCAGGTCGAGGTCGCCACTGCGGTGCGTGCCCGTCGGATCTCTATCACCAGCGCTGGCGCCTGGAGGAGGCCTTCAAACGCCTCAAACACCGCATGGCACTCGAACATCTGTCCGGCCTCTCACAGTTGGCCGCCAAGCAGGACTTCGGCGCCAAAATCCTCAGCGACAACCTGCACGCCCTATGCTGCCTCAGCGCCGCGCAGGAACATGAAGTTGACTCGGATCATCGCATCAACCGAACCTTCGCCATCACCGCTCTCAAACCTGTCCTGTCAGCGGCGCTGCTCGGCTTGCGCTGGGCCAAGGCTGCTCTGAATGAGACCTTGGCCTTGATCGCAACACGTCCCCTCACCCAAAGGAAACCACCTCCTTTACATCTCGAAACCCCACCACAAACCGATCTTGTTAAAAGGCGAGGCTCCTTATAGGGTGGATTGGGTTGGGACTAGGTATCCAGATTCAATCTGGTCCTATGGGGGGTGCTGTCGCATAGTAAGCCAACATCGCATCGGTGCCGATCCTGCCTCCCTTCGTCGGCCCACTGGCTTCGATGATCAACCGCATGGTTCGCTCGCACCGTTGCGATAGCGATCAGCGCAGTCCGCCTGCAGAGCATAGGCCCTTGTCTTTCCACGACCCTTGATATCCGCATGCGGTAGCTTCGACGACATAGCCGGTTCAGACAACCATCTCGACCCCCGACGTTGGCCGGCGCGCCAGCAACGCCGCCAATTTCCTCAGCGCCAGCGACAGCTGCGCGTGATTGTCCACACCGCCAAGCGAGATGCGGATGGCATTGGGCGCGTCGGGCCCGTCCCAGAACGCGTCGGAAGGCGTGACCCGAAGGTCTTCCGCCAGCGCGGCACGGGTGAGCTGCTGCGCTGACCACTGCGCGGGCAGGCGGTGCCAGACGTGGATGGCGCTGGGTGGCAGCTGGCCGATTCCACTTAGCCATCGGCTGGCCAAGGCACGGCGCGCGAGCGCTTCGGCACGGATGCCTTCGAGCAGTTGCATGGCGGAGCCGTCATGGATCCATTGCGTGGCCAGGGCCGCCGTCATGGGGGCGGCCATCAGCGCAAAGGCGCGCAGCGGCGCCAGCAGATCGTCGCTGGCCCGGCCTTCGGGCAACAGCACATACGCGGTGCGCAGTCCCGGGCTCAGCGCCTTGGACAGCGTCGCGACGTAGTAGGTGCGCGCGGGCGCCAAGCTCGCAATCGGAGGCGGCGCGGACGGCGTCAGCAGCCAGTAGGCGTCGTCCTCGAGCAGCGCGATATCGCAGTGCTGCGCCGCCTGCGCCAGCTCGGCCCGGCGCGAGGCCGGGATGGTGTGGGTGGTGGGGTTCTGCGCCGTCGGGTTGAGGTAGGCCAGCGTGGCCCCCTGGGCGCGTGCCGCGGCGAGCGCGTCGGGCCGCATCCCGTCCGCGTCGCACGGCGCGATCAGCGCGCGCCGGCCCAGCTGCGCCGCCGCGGCGCGGATGCCCGGATAGGCCAGCGGCTCGGTCACGATCGCCTCGCCAGGCCGGGTGCGGCTGAGGATCACGGCGGCCAGCGCGGCCTGGGCGCCGGGACATACCACCAGCCGCGCGGTGTCCACTTGCCCGAATATCGGCGCAAGCCAGAGCGCCCCGGCCGCGCGGTCCGCGGCACTGCCGCCGCCTAGCTGGTAGGTCATCAGCAGGTGCGGGTCGCTGCGCAACAGGACCTGGTTCAGGCCACGCCGCAACAGGTCCTGGAAATCCACGCCAGCTGGCGGCGGCGGCACGTTCATGCTCATGTCGACCACCCGCGCCAGTTCCGCGCGCGGCGCGGCGATGAAGGTCCCGAGCGCGCCCCTGGACTCGATCAGCTGGCGCCGCCTGGCCTCGTTATAGGCGCGAGTGACCGTGGTCAGGTCGACGCCGAGGGCTTGCGCCAGGCTGCGCTGCGGCGGCACGCGGTCGCCGGCCACGAGCCGGCCCTCGCCGATGGCTTGCTCGATGTAATCGACGATCTGCAGGTAGCGCGCGACGCCAGAGGTGGTGATCCGCAGATCCCATCCGACCGCGGTGTCGGCATCTTGTATGGATCCAGTCGCCAAAATTTTCCTCGATGTATGGCCTTTGTCTTCGAATAGCATGCCAGACATTGCCGAAGGAATCCATACAAGCCACGCCCGCGCGGAGCTGACGCAGCACTTGAATCGGAGCGCGTGGCCGGATGCCTTCGGTAATCCGTAACCAAGGTGTCCGACATGCTCAAACCTACCGCCGGGCCGGCAAACCAGAACCGACAAGGCCCGCTGCCCCCCTCCTCTCCCAGCCTCGGCCGGACGCTCGCGCCGGGGCGCCGCATCGGCGCGTGGCTGCTGGCCGCCGGCCTGAGCGCCCTGCTCAGCGGCTGCAACCTCGAACTGCTCAATCCCAAGGGCAGCATCGGCGAACAGGAGAAATCGCTGATTCTGGTTGCGCTGTTCGTCATGCTGATGGTCGTCATCCCGGTGATCGTGCTGACACTGTGGTTTGCCTGGCGCTATCGCGAAAGCAATACGCGCGCAACGTATGCGCCCCGGTGGTCGCACTCGACCAGGATCGAGATCGTGGTGTGGGGCATCCCGTGCGCGATCGTGGCCTGCCTGGCCGTGCTGATCTGGGATTCGACGCACAAGCTCGACCCGTATCGCCCGCCGGAGTCGGAGGTCAAGCCGCTGCAGGTCGACGTCATCGCGCTGAACTGGAAATGGCTGTTCATCTATCCCGAGTACGGCGTTGCCTCGGTGAACCAGCTTGCCATCCCGGTCGGCACGCCGGTCAACTTCCGGCTGACCTCGGAATCGATGATGAACGCCTTCTTCATCCCGCAGCTTGGCAGCATGGTCTACACCATGGCCGGCATGCAGACCCGCCTGCACCTGATTGCCGAGTCTCCGGGCATCTATCTCGGCCAGTCCGCCGCCTACAGCGGCGCGGGCTTTTCCGACATGCATTTCAAGACCCTGGCCACCTCGCGCGAGGAGTTCGACGCGTGGGTCGGCAAGGCCCGCGCTTCGGCCCAGGCGCTCGATGCGAACACCTACCGCGCGCTGGAGCAGCCCAGCAGCAAGAACCCGGTCACGCTGTACACATCGGTGGCGCCGAAGCTGTTCGATCAGGTAGTCGACAAGTACATGCAGGCCTACGGCGCAGTGTGCCGCGCGGACACCCCCGAATCTCTGCAGGCCTTCCAGCGCGTCCCGCCGGCGCTGCCCGGCCGCATGGAGCAATGACATGCTAGGAAAACTCAACCTCGAGGCCATCCCCTACCACGAGCCGATCATCATGGGGACGCTGGCGGTGGTAATCGTGCTAGGCGCTGCGCTGCTCGGCGCCATCACCTACTACCGCAAGTGGAAATACCTGTGGACCGAATGGATCTGCTCGGTTGATCACAAGAAGGTCGGGGTGATGTACATCATCCTGGCGCTGGTCATGCTGCTGCGCGGCTTTGCCGACGCGATCCTGATGCGCACGCAGCAGGCCATCGCCTACGGCGATGCCGCGGGCTACCTGCCGCCGCACCACTACGACCAGATCTTCACCGCGCACGGCGTGATCATGATCTTCTACGTCGCCACGCCACTGGTGGTGGGACTGATGAACGTGATCGTGCCGCTGCAGATCGGCGCGCGCGACGTGGCCTTCCCGTTCGTCAACTCGCTCAGCTTCTGGCTGTCGGCCATGGGCGCCGTGCTGGTGATGCTGTCGATGTTCGTCGGCGATTTTGCCGCGACCGGCTGGGTGGCCTACCCGCCGTTGTCCGAACTCGGCTACAGCCCGACCGTCGGCGTCGACTACTACATCTGGTCATTGCAGATATCCGGGCTCGGCACCACGCTGACCGGCATCAACTTCATCGTCACCATCCTGCGCATGCGCGCGCCGGGCCTGACGCTGATGAAGATGCCGGTGTTCACCTGGACCGCGCTGATCACCAACATCCTGATCGTCGCCATCTTCCCGGTGCTGACCGCCACGCTGGCCCTGCTCACCGCCGACCGCTACCTCGGCATGCATTTCTTCACCAACGAGCTGGGCGGCAACGCCATGATGTACGTGAACCTGATCTGGATCTGGGGCCACCCCGAGGTCTATGTGCTGATCCTGCCCGCGTTCGGCGCGTTCTCGGAAATCATCGCCACGTTCTCGCGCAAGCCGCTGTTCGGCTACAAGTCAATGGTCTATGCGACCTCGTCGATCGGCGTGCTGTCGTTCTTCGTCTGGCTGCACCACTTCTTCACCATGGGCTCGGGCGCCAACGTCAACGCCTTCTTCGGCATCATGACGTCGATCATCTCGATTCCGACCGGCGTCAAGCTGTTCAACTGGCTGTTCACCATGTACCGGGGCCGGATCCGCTTCCATAGCGCGACCATGTGGACCATCGGGTTCATGGTGACGTTCGCGGTCGGCGGCATGACCGGCGTGCTGCTGGCGGTCCCGGGCGCCGACTTCGTGCTGCACAACAGCCTGTTCCTGGTGGCCCACTTCCATAACGTGATCATCGGTGGCGTGCTGTTCGGCTGCCTGGCGGCGATCAGCTTCTGGTTCCCGAAGGTGTTCGGCTTCAAGCTCAACGAGTTCTGGGGCAAGGTCTCGTTCTGGTGCTGGCTGAGCGGCTTCTTCCTGGCCTTCATGCCGCTCTACGTGCTGGGCTTCAAGGGCATGACCCGCCGGATGAACCACTACGGCAACGTCGACTGGCATCCTTACCTGGTGGTGGCGATGGTCGGTGCCTTCGTCATCGGCGCGGGCATCCTGGCGATGATGGTGCAGCTGGCCGTCAGCATCCGCGACCGCAAGCAGAACCGGGACCTGACCGGCGACCCGTGGGACGGCCGCAGCCTGGAATGGTCGACCGCCTCGCCGGCGCCGTTCTACAACTTCGCCAAAGTGCCGCACATCACCTCGCTGGAGCAGCACTGGGACGACAAGGAGGCCGGCCGCGCATGGTGCCAGCCGGCGCGCTACGAGGACATCCACATGCCCCGCCCCACCGCGGCCGGCTTCCTGGTGTCGGTGTTCGGGCTGGTGTTCTGCTTTGCGCTGGTCTGGCATATGTGGCTGGTCGCCGTTGCCGGGCTGGCCGGCGCGATCGTGACCTTCGTGCGGCGCAGCTACGACCGCAACATGGACTACTACGTCCCGGCCGCCGAAGTCGAGCGCATCGAACGCGCCCGCTACGCCCAACTGCAGCAAGCTGCCTGACCCATGAATCCGACCCTATCCCCGACGCTGCCCCTCCCGGGCCACGACGCCGCACACGCATCCGCACACGCCGCCGACCACGGCCATCACGATGCCGGCGCCCATACCACACTGGGCTTCTGGCTCTACCTGATGAGCGACTGCCTGATCTTCGCGGTGCTGTTCGCCACCTTTGGCGTGCTGTCCGCCAACACCGCGGGCGGGCCAGGCGGCCAGCAGCTGTTCGAGCTGCCGTTCGTGTTCGCCGAGACCATGGTGCTGCTGCTGAGCAGCTACACCTTCGGCCTGGCCATGCTGCGGCAGGACGCCAATGCCGCGCCGCGCATGGTCCGCTGGCTGGCGGCCACCTTCGTGCTGGGCGCGCTGTTCGTCGCCATGGAGGTCTACGAGTTCGCCCACCTGCTGCACCAAGGCGCCGGCCCCGGCGTCAGCGCCTACCTGTCGGCCTTCTTCACGCTGGTCGGCACGCACGGCCTGCACGTCACCGCTGGCCTGTTCTGGCTGGCCGTGATGATCCACCAGATCCGGCGTTTCGGCCTCGATGACATCGTGCGCCGCCGGCTGGCGTGCCTGAGCCTGTTCTGGCACTTCCTCGACCTGGTGTGGATTTGCGTGTTTACCTTCGTCTACCTGCGGGAGTTCGCATGAAGCCGTCCCATCTGCATGCTGTCCATGCGGGCGAGCACGCCGTCCACGGCAGCGTGCGCCGCTACACCATCGGCCTGCTGCTGTCGATGGCGCTGACCGTGGCCTCGTTTGCCACGGTGATGACCGGCGCCTTGCCGAGCCACACCGCGATCGCGCTGGTGGTGGGACTGTGCGTCGCACAGCTGCTGGTGCAGCTGGTGTACTTCCTGCACCTTGGCACCGGTCCCGGCCAGCGCGGCAATACCGTCATCTTTGCCTGCACCGGCTTCCTGATCGTGATAGTCGTTGCCGGCTCGCTTTGGGTGATGCACAACGCCGACCTCAACATGATGCCGACCGGCATGTCGATCGAACGGGCACGGGCCAAAGACTAGCGCGCCGGCGCGAGGAGACCTTCACCATGTATGTCTATGACGAGATCGACCAGAGACTGGTCGACGAACGGGTCGCGCAGTTCACCGACCAGACCCGCCGCTTCCTCGATGGCGAGCTCGACGAGGAAGAGTTCCGCGTGCTGCGGCTGCAGAATGGCCTCTACATCCAGCGCCATGCTCCCATGCTGCGCGTGGCCATCCCCTACGGCATGCTGTCGTCGATGCAGCTGCGCAAGCTGGCGCAGATCGCGCGCCGCTGGGACCGTGGCTACGGCCACTTCAGCACGCGGCAGAACCTGCAGTTCAACTGGCCTCGCCTGGAAGACGCGCCGGCCATCCTGGCAGAACTCGCCACCGTGCAGATGCATGCCATCCAAACCAGCGGCAACTGCATCCGCAATACCACCACCGACCACTTCGCCGGCATCGCGCCCGACGAGCTGGTCAACCCGCTGGTGTGGTGCGAGATCGTGCGGCAATGGTCGATGCTGCACCCGGAGTTCGCCTACCTGCCGCGCAAGTTCAAGATCGCAATCAGCGGCGCGACGACCGACCGGGCCGCGGTTGGCGTGCACGACATCGGGCTGCAGGCGGTAGAGCAAGGCGGCCAGATCGGCTTTCGGGTGTGGGTCGGCGGCGGCATGGGGCGCACGCCGATGGTCGGTAAGCTGATCAACCCCTTCGTCGCGTGGCAGGACCTGCTGACCTACCTGCAGGCCACGCTGCGCGTCTACAATCTGCACGGCAGGCGCGACAACAAGTACAAGGCCCGCATCAAGATCCTGGTGAAGGACCTCACGCCCGAGGTCTTCCGCGAACAGGTCGCGGAGCAGTGGCAGCGCATCCGCGGTGGCCCGGATACCGTCACCGAGGACTTTGTCGCGATGGTGGCGGCGCCGTTCACGGTGCCGCCGTATGACCCCGCCGCGGAGCACGATGCCGACCAGAGCGCCGAACTGGCGCGGACTGACCGCGCATTCCGGCTCTGGCTGCGCAGCAACGTCCATCCGCACCGCATACCGGGCTACGCCGCGGTGACCGCATCGCTCAAGGCCACCGGCCAGGCCCCCGGCGACATCAGTGCCGACCAGATGGAACTGATGGCCGACCTCGCCGACCGCCACGGCTTTGGCGAGATGCGCGTCTCGCATGAACAGAACCTGGTGCTTGCCGACGTGCGGCGCAGCGGCCTGCCCGCGCTGTGGCGCGCGCTCGATGCCGTCGGCCTCGCCACGCCCAACGTCGGCAGAATCACCAATATCATCGCCTGCCCTGGCGGCGACTTCTGCTCGCTCGCCAATGCGGTGTCGATTCCGCTGGCGCAGGCGATCCAGGAGCGGTTCGAGGATCTGGACCATGTGCACGACATCGGCGAGCTCGACCTCAACATCTCGGGCTGCATCAACTCGTGCGGACACCACCATGTCGGCCATATCGGCATCCTTGGCGTCGACAAGGCCGGCGAGGCCTGGTACCAGGTCACCATTGGCGGCCGTCAGAACGGCGCCAACAGCCAGGACGGCGGCGGCGGCGCGGCGATCGGCCGCATCATCGGCCCCTCTTTCGCGCAGGAGGAGGTGCCGGACGTGATCGAGAAGCTGATCGGCATCTACCTCGTGCACCGCGACAGCGATGCCGAGCGCTTCGTCGACGTAGTCTCGCGGATCGGCCTGGAACCGTTCCAGGCGGCCGTGTACCCGGACGGCGGCAAGCGCGGCGCGGCGGTGCGCTAGCCCGGGCGCATCCGTGTGGAGATGACCGATGCTTGCCCTGCCCAGCGCCAGCCCCGAAGAACTATGGTGTGCGATCGCCGGCCTCTCCGCCGAGCAACTGCACACCATCATCGATATCGCCAATGCCTCGCCAGGGCCGACGGACGACCTCGATTCGTTCAGGCGCCGCATTGCCGGCGTGTTCGGCAATGTCGCCGGCTTCGCTTCGGCGCCGCCGCCGGAACCGATCGTGCGCGAGATGTGGGAAAAATACCGACGCTGAACTGGAACGGCGCATCATGACGATGCGACGGCGTCCAGCTTCCTGCCATGTCCCTTCACCCGGCTCCTGCCGTACTGCTCGCTCGCAGGGAATGACGATCCAGGGATGTCCGCAAACGATCTGGCGCCCCCGGTGATGTGGTCCGCATCCGGTCCGACATACTTCGTATGACCCGGATAGTGCTGCGCCAGTAGGGAATCGTCGCCCAAGGCGATTGGCTGGATCTTCTCGCCGCCCCTGAACCTCGACGTTGCTGTTGAAGAACGAGGTTCGTGCGACCCAGGCTCAACATTCGTGCGACCGTTGCATTTTTTCGCTCGGCATTCATGCGCCTGTATCGTTCCCATGCGAAACAAGCTCCCGGTGGGGCGTTGCGTGCGCTCTTCGAAGCAGCTGATCAAAATTACCAAGGTAATAGAGATTCCAGTACCAGGTAGTTTCAAGCTTGCCGGGATGTTGCTCGCACATTGAAAAGGCCGGATCCAGCCACTCAAGTTTCCAGAATGGCGAACTGACATCGGCAGGATTCAGGATCAAACACGGATAGCAATACCGTAAGCGACGTCTTTCGTAGATCCAACCGATTGGGGTCTGCATGGCTCTCAGGCGATCCACGCTTACGCGGGTTAGCTTTGAGAGACGTTCCAAGGTCGCGATCGGCACTGGCGGAAACAGTAGCCATTTCCTTTGCGTCAGGGTTGGCATCGGACCGAGATCTGCGTGCGTCCAAAGCTGTTCAACCGTCATGGAGCACTTTCCAGCGAGTCGTCCCAGCCAGCCTCCAAATGCCTCCCCATCAAAGGGACGCGGCGCAATGGGCCACGGCCTTGGCTGGTTAGAGCATGCAACTCCGGACGTGTTCAATGTGTGAGACATCAATCATTTCCCTTCCATCGCGGATCGCAAGCTCAGTGGCAGAATTCAAAAGCCGCGAGACCTCACCGGTCAATCCTCCGCTCGCCCCCAGAACCGCCGAGACAACCTCTCTTCTCGACAGGTTTGACGGCCGCCGCAAAGGAAGAATGCGCTCGAATGCCGCCATGAGGCCTCGGAAGGCTTCCGACTCCTGCCATCGAGGCGTCTCGAAGCGCGCAAAGCGACTGCTCATTTGCGCATCGGTCTGCAGTGCAAACTCAGCATCCTGCGTTCCCACAAGGACAATCGTCATCTGGAGATCGTTGGCGAGAAATTTGAGCAGGTTCAGTGAGGCGCGCTGCTCGCGATAACTTCCCGCCAAGAGGTGATGCACTTCATCGACAACCAGCATGCGCGGTGAAACTTCCCGTAGCACCTCGCGACTCAGATTCTCGAGCACGCTGAGCTTCGCTGCTGCGTTGAATGGCG
>NZ_JBEFLI010000068.1:0-39938 GCF_040578825.1 Cupriavidus necator
TGCTCGATGCCGCGCCGTAGTCGCCCGTGCTCGATGCCGCGCCTTGGTAGCCCGTGCTCGATGCCGCGCCTCGGTTGCCCGTGCTCGATGCCGCGCCGTAGTCGCCCGTGCTCGATGCCGCGCCGTAGTCGCCCGTGCTCGATGCCGCGCCTTGGTAGCCCGTGCTCGATGCCGCGCCTCGGTTGCCCGTGCTCGATGCCGCGCCTTGGTAGCCCGTGCTCGATGCCGGAGACTCAGGATCAACCGGCGCGCAACGGCTGGTGGTGTACTCGATTGCGGCCTTGATGAGACCAGCGATGGTCAGTTCAGCCTTCACGCTGATCTTGCGGCTAGCAACCTTCGAATCGTCGTCGTGCCGGCTCAGATCGCCGGACTGCTCTACCAATGCAAAGCGGTTGCCAGCGGGCTGGTAGTAGCCGAAAACATCCAGCGGATATTCGCAAGCGTGGAAACCACCAGCACATGCCTCGACCTTGCCTTCGTGCTCGTACGTGCCGCCCAGCTCGTACTGGAAGCCACGGCACTGCAGGTTCTTGTCGAAGCCCTTGTAAGTCGTGATGACCTCTTGCGCTGCGTCTTGCTCGACTTCTTGATTGGCCTGGCTCGGAGGGTTCTTGCTCATCTGCTCTGCTCCCATTCGCTGTTGTTCGGTCGGCGCTGTGTGTGCGTCCGATGAATGGATAGTACACACGCCGTGAGCAGATGTCAAACGCTATGTGAGTTTGCCCGTGAGTTTAGAGCGCAACTATGAAAGTTGCATACAGAATGTGTGTATTGCGGGCAACAAAAAGCCCACCGCGAAGGGTGGGCTGTGTGGGGCGCGACTGGCTTATGGGTATGGGCGCGTGAACCGAACCGGCTGGGCCGGGGCTTGCTGCTCTATGATGATGGCCTGCGGCGGCGTGTAGACCGGGCGAGACTGGCTCATAACCCCCAGGCCAGCACCGATCATGGCCGCGCTGTTGGCGCTTCTAGCGCTTTGCCTGGCCGCATAGATGTCCGCAAACTGCGAGCAGTTCTCGTCGCGCCCGCTAAGCTCGTTAAGCGCGACACCCACGCTGCTCGCTGGCGTCATTGGCGCTGAAATCTTCTCGCACAGCTCGAAGCTGCTCAAGCTCCTAGCTTGCTCTGGAGAGATCGCGCACCCAGCAAGCAGCCCAATGGCAAGCGCCGGAATAATGACTCGTCTCATTCCCCCTCCCTTAGATTGGGGTCCACTTCCCAACCACCACACCGATGATGGTTGCGTTCCCGTTGATCGGCAGGAATTTCGGGCCCGGCCAATCTGGATTGAGGGGGCGCAAGAACTTCTGCCCGCCCTCGATCACCAGCGACTTGAATGTTGCCTGTGGCTCGTCATCGAGCTGCACAACCACATACTTGCCGTGCTCTGCTTGGACCTCCGGGTCCACGTAAATTATCTCCCCATGCCGAAACATCGGCTCCATGCTCTGTCCCTCTACCCGTAGCGCAAAAGCGCGTTTGCCAATGGCGCGCAGAGCGGGTAACCATTCCTCTGCGTCTTCTTCTGTAAATGCCTTGACCACGTCCGACCAATTCCCGGCTTGAACCCAACTTATTAGGGGAATCATCCCCCTTATGTCCGGGCCTGGAAGGAAGTTATCCCCTGTACCCGTAAGGGGATTGTAAGCGGGTGCTGAAACTGGCCCGCTCCCTACTTCAGTGGGGTGTTGAGAGATCAACTCATCGGTCGTGCAGTCAAGCGCTCGTGCTAGGTCGGCTATGCGCGCAACGGGCGCGCCTCCCCTTCGCTTCCAATTCGTAATGGTGTTTGTCCCAGTCAGAAGCTGGGAGGCAAGCCATGCCTGGTTCTTGCCTAGGGCGTTCAATCGGCCCTCGATGGTGGGCCACGGGATATTTGGATTTTCCATGGGCGGAGGTTATCTGAGCACTCACAAAGTGTGGCTCACAGGTTCAACTCACATCGTGCTTGCGTAAAACTCACATACGGTGTACTCTGTGAGCATGAGCAAGAAAACACACACCACCGAAAACGAGCCGATGCGCCGGGCCATCAATGCAGCCGGCGGTCTGAAGGCGCTCGCCGACAGTCTCGGCGAGAAGCAGAACACCGTTTCCAACTGGCTTCAGCGCGGCGCTCCGGTGGCGAAGTGTCCTGCGATTGAGGCTATCACAGGCGTTCGTTGCGAAGAGCTTAGGCCGGAAGTCGACTGGGCCACGTTCCGCAAGGTGCTGTGCAAGCCAGGCCGAAATAAGAGGTAGTGACATAACGCCCTTTGGGTTGGAAGCGATGACTCGATCATCGTTTTTTTGTGCCGAATTGGCACGTGGGACACCACCGGGAACAGGTGGAACTTGTGTAGGGGAGCGAACAGATGCAACGCGAAATGCCGTTTTTCGAAGTCGTCGGAGACCCGCAGATGGTTTCGGAGCAACTGATCGCTCGCCTGCGCAACGAAGCTGATGCCACGGTGCTGTGCTGGGCGAAACGCCGCGTGCGCTACAGCCTGAGCGACGCCGCAGCAATCCTTGGCATGCCCAAGTCGCACCTCTCCAACATCTTGTCCGGCAAGAAGTACCTGCCGTTCGACTTCCGCATCAAGTTCCAGGCCCTGTGCGGCAACTGGGCTATCCGCCAGTACGAAGACAGCATCTGCGGTTTCCGTTCCGTCCTCGAGACGCCGGAACAGCGCCGTATCCGCGAGCTGGAATCGCAGATCGAAGCATTGAGGAGTGCAGCATGAAACCGAACGAACCGCAGCAGTTCGACCCTGCGCAGAAGGCATTCGCTGAAGCACACAAGACGGCCCGAAAGATGGCCGCCTCGGGCGCGACGAAGCAACGCGTCAGGAAGTGGGCAGAGGCGATGAAAGCAGCGCTGCGGGGGCGCAAGGGGCAGTAATGGCTGGAGAGTGGATAAAGATGCGAGCAGACCTTCATGACGATCCGGCGGTGTTTCGCCTGTCCACGTTGCTGAAGATCGACAAGTTTTCAGTGATCGGTCGCCTGCATACCTTCTGGTCGTGGGTTGATCGTCATTCCGTAGACGGTCGTGTAGACGGTGCTGCGTCTACCTATGTAGACGAGGTAGTGCGACAAGAAGGCTTCGCTGATGCGCTTGCTGTAGTCGGCTGGCTGCAGATCGATGAATCCGGAATCGCTGTTCCCAAGTTTGATCGCCATAACGGCGACTCAGCGAAGTCTCGAGCGCAGAAAAGTGAGCGCCAAGCCCGTTGGAGGGCGAACAAAGACGCTCAAGTAGATGCACGTGTAGACGGTGAAGCGTCTACATCGGCGACTACCAGAGAAGAGAAGAGAAGAGAAGAAGAAAACAACACCACATCGCCTGACGGCGACGTGGCACCGGAGCCCAAGGGAAAGCGTGAACGCAAGCCGCGCACATCCCTGAAGACCTTCGTGGAGAACTGCGCCAAGGCTGGCGAGAAGCCGATCAGTGAATACAAGCCGCTGATCGAGTACGCAGAGGCGACTGGGCTGCCGATGGAGTTCGTCCAGCTTTGCTGGCTGGTGTTCAAGGCCGAGTTCCTGCCCGAAGGGAAGAACGAAGGGCGCCTGCAGGCCGACTGGCGCCGGCACTTCCTGAACTACGTTGAGAAGGGCTACTACCGACTCTGGTACGCCAAGCCTGATGGCGTGTTCGAGCTCACCACGCAGGGCATCCAAGCACGCAAGTTCCACCAGCGAGACGCAGCATGAACCTGACCGCAGACGAAACGAACTGGATCGACGCGCACGCGCCGCACTCGATCGAAGCCGAGCAATCGGTGCTGGGTAGCCTGATGCTGGATGGCGCCGCGCTGGATAGCTGTGGCGACCTGCAGGCCGAGCATTTCTTCCGCGATGAGCATAAGGCGATATTCCGCGAGATCCAGACGGCGGTGTTTCAGGGCCGCGCCTGCGATGTGGTGACAACCTTTGAACGGCTACGGGGGAAGAAGGTTGACATCGATTTTGCTTATCTGACGTCGCTGTCGGTGACGTCGGTGGGCTCCGCGAGCATCGCCGCCCATGCGTCGATCGTCCGCGATAAGGCCCAGCGCCGCGGGCTGAGCAAGGCCGGCGAGCGAATCATCCAACTGTCGCAGAAGACTGGCGTCCGTGCCGCCGCCCTTGTCGAGGGCGCCCAGGCCGAGCTCGATGCTCTGGTGTCGTCGCCGAGCAAGCGCGACCCGAAGCCCATCAATGAGGTCATGACTGACCACCTGGCCGTGCTGGAAGAGCGCAGCGAGGGCCGAGTGCGCGTGATCCCTACCGGCCTGGACGATCTTGATCGGCTGCTGGCGGGAGGCGTCCGCCCCGGAAACGTAGTGGTGCTGGGTGCCCGCCCCTCTGTGGGTAAGACGGCTCTGGCTATGTCGATCGCGGCGTATGTGGCCCAACGCTCCCGCGTTCTGCTGCTGTCGATGGAAATGTCATCCAACGAAGTCAGCGATCGCCTGATCGCCATGCTGGGCCAGATTCCGCTGGATGCTGTGCTCAAGGCGAAGCCTGACAACAAGGAGATGTGGCAGGGCGTCACTCGAGCGATCACCGCAGTCAATGAGCTCCATATGAGCGTGGATGACCAGCCGGCCCTGACGCTGCTGGACGTCCGCCAGAAGGCTCGGAGGATCAAGCGCCGCGGCGGCCTGGATCTGCTGGTGCTGGACTACCTGCAACTGATGCAAGGCCGCGACGAGGCCGAGAAGCGCAACTACCAGCTCGAGGAGATCTCGCGTGGCGTTAAGGCGATCGCCAAGGAACTGGAGATCGGCGTGCTCGAGCTCGTACAGCTTAACCGGGGCGCAGAGCAGCGCGGCGGCCGGTTCCGCATGTCGGACATCCGCGACTGCGGCGGCATCGAACAGGACGCCGACGTGATCGGCTTCCTGCACCGCCCGATCAAAGACGATCCCGAGCTCGGCGACGAGTGGAAGAACTTCGCGTGGCTCCAGGTGGAGAAGAACCGTCAGGGTGCGCTGGGGGATGTGCCGCTGTCGTACATCGCCGAGCAGACGCGCTTTGGGGGCTGGTTCGGCCAATGGCCGGTGCTTCGCAGCACGGCCAAGCGTGGCCGCGGGCTGGTGGACTAAGGGGCGCAGATGATTGCCAATCAATACAAGAGCCGCAGCGAGATCCCTGCCGAGAACTGGGTGGCGCTGATGTTGTGGGACAACGCACATTACCCGATCAATTACGTGACCGGGAAAGAGTCGCTGTCGGAGCGATTCGCAAAGATCCGCGCCAATTACGCGACAAAGGCTCGAGCGGTCAATGACGGCGCCGACGCTTGGGAGCGCAGCGACCCGTACGAGCTCGCCGACTGGATGAAGATCTTTTCGCCGATCGAATACTCGGCGTGGTGCGAGATCCGTGGCGCCGGCCTGCCGCTCTGGCCGCAATTCCCTGTCGGCAAGTTCTTCGTGGACTTCGGCAACCCCGAATACAAGGTGGCGCTTGAGTGCGACGGCAAGGACTACCACAACGCGGCCAAAGATGCTGAGCGCGATCGCATCCTGAGCGGCATGGGGTGGAAGGTATTCAGGGCTCCCGGCTGGCGCTGCAACAAGCAGATGAAGCGCCCCGGCGAGCTCCAGGCTGAAGAGGGCCAGGAAGTCACTAACGAATACCGCGAGGCATTCGAGCGGCAGACGCTGGCGGGGATTATCAACGACCTCCGCGAATCGCTGGGGCGACGCGGCTGGACATGGTAGCCCATGACATGGAAGCGAGACGGCGAATACGCCATCCGTGCCGGCCCGTGGATTGTCAGCAAGGCATACGTGATGGGAAAGGCCAGATACCTACCCTGGCACGGCGACAAGGTCCACAGCGGGCCGTATGACACGGCAGAAGAGGCGAAGGGAGAGCGAGATGAGCGCAGCAAACGAGAACAAGGTAGGTGAGCCGCTGAAGGCCGCACTGCTCAGAGGCGAGACGATCGTCGCAAGCCGATTCGCGGAGGCGCTTGGCGTGTCGCGGCAAGGCGTCAGCGATGCACTGAAGCGGCTGGGTAAGCGCGGTCTGGTCAAGGGCGTACGGGTCAGGCCGGAGGGCAAGGGCGGCAGTCAGGTTGCATGGACGTGCATTGATCCGGCTGGGGTCGCGGCTTACGTGCCGAAGCAGGTCAAGCCGATTGTGGCCAAGGAAAAGCCCGTGCACCAAGCCTCGGCGTTGCTGGAAGTGTGGGGCATGCGCGTGGTGGACATTCCGCTCCCCTCGATCCGGCATGAGATTTGGGTACGCGACGAACTGGAGGCGGCATGACTCAGACCTGGCACCCGATCACCGAGACGCCGGAGACGGTTGGGCTGCATGAGTACAAGAGCAAGGGCCTGGTCTTCTATGTGCAGTGGGATGGCAGGCACTTCAGATGGCAGCTTTCTGGAAACGTGGTGACGCCGAAGAAGGGCGATAAATGGCGCAAGGAGGAATCGAATGTATCCGTTTAACGCAATGCTGGCCGGCTGGCTGTCGCTGCTGATGTGGCATCACCCGCAGCCAGACTACTGGCAACTCTGGTCCGAGCACACCATGCGCAGCGACGTGCTGCCAAATATCGCGGGGATCTGAGACATGACGATGCGTTTCGGTCTTGATAAACACCCCATCTTGGCGCGGACTTATGCCGCCCTGGTTATGGGGGCACTCCCATTTCTATTTCCTGTCTTGTTCGTGATTGCCTATGCGCCGGACGCGATGCTGAGGTTCATTGAAGACCTCTCGCGCAATTACCGTGACGCATGGCGAGTGTTCAAAGGTGACTATCACCGCAAGAAGGAGCAGGCATGAACAACGTAATCGTACTGATGACCGCCATCGGGCTCCTGCTGTGTTGGGCACTCGCCGGCCTGCTCCTCCTGCCGCTCGCAGTAGTCGGATGGGCGGTGAAGGCGATGCAGCGCGGGTTGCGGTGGGTGCAGACGTGGGGAGAGGCATGAGCAGTCCCACGGCGCGCAGCAAAGAGTATCTGGAAGGCCGCGGCTATCTGGTCGCGGTGGTTGAGAAGTGGAACCCGCACGCAAGGGTCAGGCAAGACCTGTTCGGCTTTATCGACCTACTGGCAGTGAAGGAAGGCGAGACGTTGGGCGTGCAGACCACGAGCCGCAGCAACATGAGTTCTCGGGCCAGGAAGATCGCAGACCACGAGAACACGCCGGCAGTGCGGCAGGCGGGCTGGAAATTGGAGATCCACGGCTGGGCGAAGGACACGCGCGGCCGGTGGGGTGTGAAGGTGCAGGACGTTAGCTGATGGAGGCGATCATGTATTGCACAAACTGCGGTGGACAGGATCACAAGTTGTCGCGCTGCCCGTGGTTCAAGGGCGTGCGGATTGCGAGGATGGCATGACCAAGACCAAGACGACACAGTGCCCCAGCCCGGCATACAAGCCGTACAAGCCCGATCTGGCAACGCGCATTGCGCAGGATAGGGCCGCAAGCGCGCAGCCTCCGCTGGTGTCGCTGGCAAGCACGGTGCCGAGCCATCGGGTTGGGGAGGGTTGGAAATGAGTGCCGATATGAAGCCATGTCCGTTCTGCGGGTGGAAGTCGATCAGCACGAATGTTCAAGACGGCATTGCATGGTGTGACTGCCCGGATTGTGGGGCTGAGGGGCCGCCATCAGTCGATGAGGCGGATGCCATCAAACTCTGGAACGAGCGGGACGGGAAAGTATGAGCAAGCAAAGGGAAGCGTTCGAGGCGGAGCACGATGTATTAGACCTGCGCCGGCATCCAGAACATGACTTCTATCTGGATAAATTTACGCAGGCATATTGGGAGGGCGCCGTATGGGCCTGGCAAGCATCGCGCGCGGCTGCTCTTGAGGAGGCGGCGGTGAAGTGCGACGAACAGGTGGAGCGCGAAGCGTACGGACACGCCAAGCACGCCGTCACTATGTGCGCCGACGCTATCCGCGCACTCAAGGGGCAATCATGAGCCCATGGCTTCGCTGCATGCACTGCAGCAGTGACCAGCACCGGACGGACGAATGCCCGTGGAATCGGGTGAGGATCGCGCGATGAGTGCCGCCATGTACAAGGAGTTCGTCCTGCGCGGCCCGTCCGTCTGGGCTGGCTTCGTGGCGCTGGTCAAGGCGAACGCCAAGAGCTTTGCCGACAAGGGCGAGCCGCTGCGGATCATCCTGACCAGCGAGGAGCGCAAGCGCAATGCCGAGCAGAACCGGTTTTACTGGGGCGTAGTGCTGCGGGACATCGCAGAACAGGCGTGGGTCAACGGCCGGCAGTTCGACAAGGACACATGGCACGAGTACCTAGGGCGTCTCCATGGCGTCTGCGAGGACGTGACCCTGCCTGATGGCGAGATCGTCAGCCGGCGCAAGAGCACCACGCAGATGAGCGTGGGGGAATTCTCAGCCTACACCGCGCAGGTACAGGCGTATGCAGCTAACAACCTGGGGGTGAGCTTCGAATGACGACAACGACGCTGTGGATTGATTGCGAGTTCAACGAATTCCGTGGGGAGTTGATCTCCATGGCCATCGTGGATGCGCACGGCGCCTACTGGTACAAGTCGCTGGGCTGCGATAACCCCGGGGCATGGGTCGCGGAGCATGTCATGCCGATTATCGGCGTCGCGCCGGTATCGCGCGGTGAGATGCAGCGCAGCCTGCAGGCATTCCTCGGGCGCTATGAGGAGATCCATCTGGTGGCGGACTGGCCGGAGGACATTGCGCACTTCTGCAACATCCTGATCACCGGGCCGGGCCTGCGCCTCAATACGCCGCCGCTGACCATGGAAGTGCGCCGCGATCTGGATTCCGTCTCGAAGATCCCGCACAACGCGTTGGCCGACGCGCTGGCGATCATGGAGCGGCACCTGCAGATCGTTGGGGCGCCGGAATGAGCAAGATCCGCAAGAGCGCCCGCGACAAGGACTGCCAGGTGCGCATTCCGGGCGTCTGCACCTTCGACCCGGCCACGACCATCTGGAGCCACTACCGCGGCGAGGCAGGCGGCAAGGGTGGCGCGATCAAGTCGGACGACATCTGCGGCGCCTATGCCTGCACTGCCTGCGATGCGGTCTATGACGGGCAGAGGCCCCGGCCGGCAGGGATGACGAAAGAGGAAGTGGATCTGGACTGGCTGACCGGGCATATCCGCTCGATCAGGATTCTGGCGCGGGAGGGGCTTATCTGATGCTGGACTGGTGGATGTACTGGGCGCTCGGGTGGCGCATCGTGTGGGGTGGAGGGAAACGGAAACGGGATAAGGGGAGGGAGGAAAGATGACGCAAGACGAGAGCCAGCAGATAGAGATTGCGCTGCAAGCCTGGCACCGCTGGCAGCAGCGCCAATCCTTCGCCGAGGTTCAGCGCATGTGGTACCCCGCCGCTGATTCGTCATGCCGGGAGTTCCAATCCACGGATCTGTGGGAGGAAACTGCCGATATGGCCGATCAGGCGGACCGCCGCGTCGATGCTGCCGTGGGTGAGGTCGTGGACAGGCTGATTGAGGGGTTGGATCTGGATTACCGGGTCGCCATCAACCTGCACCTGATGAACAAGGACCATGCGGTATGGCGATCGCGCCGGATCGGCGATGCCCACGCCGCCTACCAAGCGGCAAAGGCCATGCTCCTGCCGGCCATGATTGCACGCGGGCTGGTGAAAGTCGAGGAAGCGGCATGAAGTAACTTGTAAACACCGGGAATATGTGCTTTACTTGTGGCGGGGACATGCGCCCTGACAAAACACAAAGGCTCGCTTCGGCGGGCCTTTTCCATTTCTGGGGCTGACATGGCGACACGGAAGCGCAAGGTTGAGACGGAAGAAACCGTCATCGCCTGCGAGAACTGCCGCTATTTCAAGCCACTGGAAGGCCGCAACGAGTGCCGGCGCAATCCGCCGAGCGTCGCTGTGGACTTCGAAGACGGCGGCGTGACGAGCATGTTCCCTCTGGTGGATGCCGGCGAGTGGTGCGGCTGTTGGGCTCCGAAGCTGAACAGCTAATGGACGCCAACCTTCTGCAGTGGGCCACGCCGCGCCAGGCTGAGATCCTCGTGGCTGTCGAGCAGCACGGATCAGAGCGCAAGGCTGCTGCGGCGCTGGGGCTGAGCCACGGAACGGTGAGCGGGGCCATTGCTGGCGCTCGGAAGCGTGCCGCGGCGTCTGGCTATTCGCCTGAACACGACATGACACACGTCGTGCCGGACGGCTTTCTGGTCAAGGGCGTTTCGACGTACTACGACGAGGAAGGCAAGCCGCGCGGACAGTGGGTGAAATCCGCTGTAGACCGTGACCGCCAAGCCGAGATCATGCGCGAAGCATGTGCGGCCATGGCGGAAAGCCTGCCGCGGGTGAAGCCGGCCGAGCACGCAGGCGACACGAACGCGGCGCTGTGCAACCTTGTGGTCTTCACCGATTACCACATGGGTATGCTGGCCTGGCACAAGGAAGGCGGCGCTGACTGGGATCTGAAGATCGCGGAAAGCCTGCTGCTGACCAGCTTCGTGCATATGGTGGAGGCCGCACCGAAGGCCAAGACGTGCGTGCTGGCGATACAGGGCGATTTCCTGCATAGCGATGGACTGCTGCCGGTGACGCCGGCCCACAAGCACGTGCTGGATCAGGACGGGCGATTCTCCAAGATCGTGGCCGCAGCCATTCGTGTGCTGCGCCGATTGGCAGACCATGCGCTAGCCAAGCATGAGGCGGTGCATCTGGTGATATGCGAGGGCAACCACGATGAGGCCAGCTCCGTATGGCTGCGCCAAATGTTCGCCGCGCTGTATGAGGCCGAGCCGCGCCTGATGGTGAATGACAGCGAATTGCCGTTCTACGTGCATCAGCACGGCGAGGTGATGCTGGCCTTCCATCATGGCCACAAGGTCAAGAACGAGCAGTTGCCGATGCTGTTCGCCGCGCAGTATCCCAAGGTATGGGGCGCGACCACAAAGCGGTATGCGCACTGCGGGCACCGTCACCATGTAGACGAGAAGGAATACGCCGGCATGGTGGTGACGCAGCATCCGACCCTGGCTGCCAGAGACGCCTACTCGGCCCGCGGCGGCTGGATGTCGGAGCGCGCGGCAACAACGATCACGTATCACGAACGGTTCGGGCAGGTCGGGCGGACGATTGTCACGCCTGAGATGTTTGAGGCCGCGTAACAGAGCACGTCTCCCTCGGTCCCTCCCGGACCATTTGACGCCTCGCTGGCTTCGGTCGGCGGGGCGTTTCTCTTTAGACGATCTGGCAACAGAACGCGCCGGGAGTAGATGGATCGGTAAGGCGAGTAGAGAGAGCGGTAATCACTTAACACAGGGCGAATAATCCGCTTTGATGCGGAACTCGCGTAGACCATGGACGAGCCTAAAAAAGGGACAGATAGGCCCAAGCAAGTCCCGAACGGGGGCAAGGGCCGGCCGAAAGGTGCTATCAACAAGACAACCAAGGCAGCCAAGGACGCGATTGCGCAGGCTGCTGAGGCTTTGGGTGGCGCTGAGCGGCTGACCGCTTGGGCGCAGGAAGACCCGGCGAATGAGCGCGTCTTCTGGGGCACGATCTACCCGAAGCTGTTGCCGCTGCAGGTGACGGGCGAAGGCGGTGGCCCGATCGTGACGCGCGTCGAACTGGCTGCACTGGATGGCGACAGCACGGATTAAGCTGCCGCGCAAGCTGATCCCGGTCTTTGACGGGCCGGCTGACGTTCGGTATGCCCATGGTGGGCGGGGCTCTGGCAAGACGCGCAGCTTCGCCAAGATGGTTGCGGTTCGCGGCTACATGTTTGGCATGGCCGGCATCTCCGGCATTCTGCTGTGTGGCCGCCAGTTCATGAACTCGCTGGATGACTCCTCGCTGGAGGAGTGTAAGCGAGCCATCGAGGATGAGCCGTTCCTCAAGGCCTACTACGAGGTAGGCGACAAGTACATCAAGTCCAAGGACGGGCGGATCTCATTCGCCTTTGCTGGCCTGGATCGGAACATTGCGTCCATCAAGTCGAAGGGCCGCATCCTGCTGTGCTGGGTTGACGAGGCCGAGCCGGTCACGGATGAGGCGTGGTCAACGCTGATCCCGACGCTGCGGGAAGAGGGCGAGGACTGGAACGCTGAGCTGTGGGTGACGTGGAACCCGAAGCGCAAGAACGCGCCGGTTGAGAAGCGATTCCGGTTCAGCAAGAACCCGCGCATCAAGGGCGTCGAGATCAATTGGCGCGACAACCCGAAATTTCCGGCAAAGCTGGAGCGGGACCGCCAGGATGATCTGGAGCAACGCCCGGAGCAATACGACCACATCTGGGAAGGCGGCTACGTGACGACGCTGGAGGGCGCCTACTTCGCGAAGCACCTGGCGAAGGCCAAGGAAGAGGGCCGCATCGGCTTCTTCCCGGCTGATCCGCTGATGACCATCCGGCTGATCTGCGACATCGGCGGAACGGGCGCCAAGGCCGATGCGTTCGCCATGTGGGCGGTCCAGTTCATCGGGCGCGAAATCCGCGTGGTGGACTACTACGAAGCAGTCGGCCAGCCGCTGGATGCGCACCTGAATTGGTGCCGCAAGCAGGGTTACGCGCCGGACCGCGCGCAGTTCTGGCTGCCGCATGATGGTTCGACGCAGGACAAGGTTTATGACGTCTCGTATGAGTCGGCGCTGAAGAAGGCCGGCTATACGGTGACGGTGGTGCCGAATCAGGGCAAGGGCGCGGCAATGGCTCGTATCGAGCGGACGCGCGTGCTGTTCCCGCAAATCCGCTTCCACGAAGCAACGACAGAGGCTGGGCGCGCTGCGCTCGGCTGGTATCACGAGAAGCGGGATCAGGAGCGCGGCATCGGGCTCGGGCCGGAGCATGACTGGTCCAGTCACGGTTCTGACGCCTTTGGTTTGGGCTGCATCATTTGGGAAGAGCCGCGCGAATACGCGCCTCTCAACTATCGACAAACGGGGATCGTCTAAAGTGGCCAAAATGTCGCCAGAAGAATTCGACGGACTACTGGACAACGAGATCCAGCAGGCCGTCTGGTGGCAGGATTCGGCCATCAAGACCGACCGCGAGCGCAATTACCAGTATTACCTGGGCCTGCCGCTGGGCAACGAGGTAGCCGGCCGCTCGCAGGTGGTGTCGTGGGACGTGTTCGAGGTTGTGGAATCGACGCTCCCCGACCTGCTTGAAATGTTCTTTGCTGGCGACAACACCGGCGAGTTCGACCCTGAAGGCCCGGACGGCGAGCGTTATGCGCAGCAGGCCACGGATTACGTCAACTACCTGATCCGCAAGCAGAATCCCGGCTTCCTGATCTTCAATACGTGGTTCAAGGATGCGCTGATCGCCAAGCTGGGCGTTGTGCGCGCCTACTGGAACCCGCAAGAGAAGGTGACGCGGGAGAACTATCAGGGGCTGGACGAAGCATCGCTGGTGATGCTGCTGGATAACGATGGCGTCGAGGTCATCGACCAGCTCGCCTATCCGGACCCGCAGGATATGGAGCAGCGCCAGCAAGCAGAGAGCGCGCTCAACGCCATGGCGCCCGAGCAGGCGCAGCAGGTGCTGATGATGCTCCAGCAGCCGCCGAAGATGCTCTATGACGTGTCGGTCAAGGTGACGCGCAAGCGTGGCCAGGTGTGTATTGACAACGTCAGGCCCGAGACGTTTATCGTGTCCAAGCGTGCGACGAAGCTGGGCGACGCCGGCCTGCAGGGCGAGGTGCGCCCGTTCATGCGCTCCGACCTGATCGAGATGGGAGTATCGCGCGCTGATGCAGAATCAGTGCAGGACTACGACCTGTCTATTCTGGAAACCGGCGAATCGCTGAAGGAGCGCGCGGAGCACAGCACGAACACGTGGCAGTTCAACGACGAGCAGACCATCGACAAGAGCACGGAAGAAGTGCTTCTGTTCTGCGGCCACGTGCTGGCTGACTTCGACGGCGACGGTATCGCGGAATGGCGTTATGTGCTGCGCGGTGGCAACAAGACGCTGACGAACGAAGAGAGCGACGGCCCGGACTACTGCGTCCTGACGCCGATCCCGATCCCGCACGCGATCTTCGGCCTGTCGCTGGCCGACACGGTCGCGCCGATCCAAGAAGCGAACACCGCGCTGACCCGCCAGTATCTGGATTCGCTGTACCTGGCGAACAACCCGCGCACGTATGCGGTGGACAATCAGGTCAACCTAGACGATCTGCTGGACAACCGCATCGGCGGCGTGGTGCGGATGAAGAATCCGGGCATGGCCGGCCCGCTGGAAACCTCCAGCGTGGCAGGCGAGGCGCTGCAGGGTATCGAGTTCATGGACTCGCGCCGGGAGAACCGGACGGGCGTCACGCGCTACAACCAGGGCTTGGACGCTGATAGCCTGAATAAGACCGCGACGGGCGTCTCCAAGATCATGGGTGCCGGCGACCGGCGTATGCGCATGATCGCGCGCATCTTCGCTGAGACGGGCGTCAAGGATCTGTTCAAACTGGTGCTGAAGATCGTCTGCCAGCATCAGGACCATGAGGCCGTCATCAAGCTGCGTGGCGAATGGGTGAGCTTCAATCCCCGCGAGTGGTCCGACCAGATGGAAGCAACTATCGAGGTCGGTACCGACGACCATGTCGAGATGGCCGCCATGTGGCAGCAGATCATCGGCATGCAGGCGCAGGCGGTGCAGGCTGGGTCGAGCCTCGCCAATGAGAAGAACATCTTCAACTCGACCATGCAGTTGATGAAGGCGATGCGCGTCAAGGGAGCCGAGCGATTCTGGACCGATCCGGATCAAGCGCCGCCGAAGGAGCCGCCCCCGCCGTCGCCGGAGCAGATCCTTGCGCAGGCCGAAGTCGAGAAGGCCAAGATCAAGGCCGAGTCCGACCGCGCCAAGATGGCGAGTGACGAGCGGCTCGAGCAGATCAGGCTGCAGATCGAGCTTGTCAAGCTGCGCCAGAAGGAAGCGGAAATCGGCATCAAGGACCGCGATTCGATGGTCAACGCCGCGGTGGCTGCCGACGAGCAAGAGCGCAAGGACCGGCAGCAGAACGTCGACACACTGCATACCGCCGCGCAGTTCGGGCGCCAGTCGCAGCAAGACCAGCACAACATGATGAGGGACATGCATGGACGACCAGACGCGGATTGACATCGCCCGGGCTGAGCGAGCCCGCACCATTCTCGAAGACGAGATGGTCAAGGGCGCGCTGGCTGACATGAAGCGCCTGATTGTGGAAGCCTGGGAGCAATCCCCGGCCCGCGACGTGGAAGGCCGCGAGCACCTGCATCGCTACCTGAAGGTGATCGGCAGCTTCGAGGCGGCATTCCGCGCCCACATCGAGACGGGCAAGATCGCGGCGCACGCAGTCAAGGCCGAGGAAGAACGCAAGAGCGCAATGGCGCGAATCATGGAGCGAGTACGTGGCTAAGGAAACCGCACAAATCGAGACGTTGGAAGCATTCATTGACCGCCATGAGTCGACGGCACAGGCGGCCGGCCTGGTGGTGACGCAGATCGCCTACCCTGGCGCCGCAAGCCGCGTCTTCCCCGGAAAGTACGCCGGCATCAACGTGATCGACGGCAAGCCGGGCGCGACCTACAGCGACGGCAGCAAGAACAACTGATTTTTGGGCAACCTGCAAGCCCTTGATTGTAGGCGCGAAAGACCAACCGACAAGCCCGCCATGTGCGGGCTTTTTGTTTGTCGGAGTCGACACTAAGCGAGGTATCTGATGGACGAAGACCAAATCACGACGCTGGAACAGTTTGCCGAAGCCATGGCAGGCGACGCACCGGAAGGTGAAGAGCCGCAGGAAGTCGAAAACGCTCAACCCGACGAGGAAGCGCAAAGCGACGACCAGCCCGAGCCGGCAGACGGTGAGGAATCCAACGACGAGCCCGCCGAGGACGATCAACCGGAAACGGAATCGCCCGATGACGCAGTGCTTGAGTGGGAAACCGCATCCGGTGAGAAGTTCTCCGCGCCTGTGTCGGAACTGAAAGCCGGCTACATGCGCAGCCAGGACTACACGCACAAGACGCAAGCCTTGGCGCGTGAGCGTGAGGGCGCCCAGCAGCATATCGAGCAGCAATTCCAGCACGTCCAAGCCTACGCCCAGGACTACGGTGCGTTGCACGCTACGAGCCAGCAGCTTCAGCAACTGGAATCAGCCATCGGCTCGATCAACCAGTACGAGGATCCGGTCGGGTGGAACACCGCAGTCAATAACCTGCTGCTGCTGCGTCAGGAGCGGGACAAGGTCGCAGGGCGGATTCAGCAGTTCCAGCAGTTCAAGGCCGCTGAAGCGCAACAGGCGACGGCCGAGGCGCAGAAGAAGGCTGCTGAGACGCTGGCGGCTGAAATCCCAGGATTCGGCCGGGAATTGGTGCAAAAACTCAACACCACGGGGCGCAATTTCGGGTTCAACGATCAGGAACTGGCCGGCATCACCGACCCGCGAATGATCAAGGTCTTGCACGCAGCAATGCAATTCGAGGCCATGCAGGCGAAGAAGCCGGCCGTGCTCGAAAAGGTCAAGGCTGCCCCACAGAAGCCCGCGAAGCAGACGGCATCCAAGCCTGCCAGCGGGATCGAAAAGGACATCAAGCAGTTCCAGTCGAAGAAGGATCTGAATTCCTTCGCGCGGCTGCTTGCACACTCGTACAAGTGAGGTAAATCATGGCACAACTCGCCAACTCCTTCGCCACGTTCAATGCGGTTGGTAACCGCGAAGCGCTGGCTGATCAGATCTACAACATCTCGCCGGAAGAAACGCCCTTCGTTTCGTCCATCGGCAAGGGCAAGGCCACTGCCCAGTTCGAGGAATGGCAGACCGACGCCCTGGCTGCCGCCGCGAACAACAAGGTGGAGCAGGGCAACGAGGCCACCGTCGCCGCAGTGACGCCGACCGTCCGCGTTGGCAACCGTACGCAGATCTCGGAAAAGGTCTTCGCTGTCACCGGCACGCAGCAGGTCGTGAACAAGGCAGGCCGCAAGGATGAAGTGGCCTATCAGGACGCCAAGAAGATGGTGGAGCTGAAGCGCGATGTGGAATTCGGCGCGCTGCAGAACACGACCGCCATCACCGCTGCTGCCGGCGTGGCACCGCAGGCCCGCGGCGTGCTGGGCTGGATCGCTACCAACACCGACTTCGGTGCAACCGGCGCCGATCCGAACCCGGTGACCAACACCGCCCCGACCGACGGCACGCTGCGCACCTTCACCGAGGCGATGCTGAAGACCGTGGCGCAGGAAGTCTGGACCTCGGGTGGCAACCCCACCATGATGTTCGTGCCGGCTGCGCTGCGCGCAACGGTGTCGGCCTTCACCGGCTCGGCAACGAAGTTCGACAAGACCGAAGACAAGACGCTGTACGCGACCGTTGAGGTGTACGTCGGCGACTTCGGCCGCTACTCCATCATCAACAGCCGCCACCAGCGCGCCCGCGACGTGTTCCTGATCCAGCCGGATATGTGGGAACTGCTGACCCTGCGTCCGATGAAGGGCGTCGAACTCGCCAAGACCGGCGACAACGTCAAGCGCCTGGTCAACACCGAGTGGACGCTGAAGTCGAACAACGAAGCCGCCAACGCCGCGATTCGCGACCTGCAGGCTTAAGCAGTAGCCTTCCAACCTGAAGGGGCCGCTCCAGAAATGGGGCGGCTTTTTTTATGAGCAGAACCCTGATCAGTCGTGGTGTTTCCAACCTGTTTGCCCACCGCGAGCAGGATGGAAAGATCGCCTTTGAGTCCGTGCAGGACGTTGAGCCGGTGATTGAGCGCGCCAAGGCCCTGCACAATGGCGGGTTCAACCGCACCAAGATGGGCGATCGCCATGTCGCGTCGATCCCGATCATCGTGCTGGACGCATGGGCCAAGAAGCAGGGGAAGTCCTTCCGGGACGTGATGCAGGATCAGCGGCTGATGACGCGGTTTCTGCAAGACCCCGACCACTCGCATTTCGTAATCGACAAAGCTTCGGTGAGGTGATACATGATCCATGCACAACCACGCAGCGGCGGCGGTATCGGCCTGAAATCGGTAGGCGTTCTCGCTCAATCCGCCGCGCCTGTATCCGTCACCGGCACCACGACCGAGACGACGCTGGCGACGATCGCGATTCCTGCGGGGGCGATGGGGCCGAATGGTGCGCTGCGCATCACAACGGCCTGGTCGGCTCAAGCCAGTAACGCCAACACCAAGACGGTGCGACATCGCATCGGCAGCACTCAGATCGGATCCAGTACCGGGCTGGCCAACAACCTGAACACGATCACAGCCCAACAATGGTCGAATCGCAATTCGCAGACATCGCAGATTGCGCGAGACGTGATCGCAGTGCCGTTCGGCGCCAACGGCGGCGCGCTCCTGGCTACGGCCATTGATACCACCGCTGCTCAGACGCTGACGTTGACGGCGCAACTCGGGACAGCCTCCGACACCATCACCCTTGAAGCTTATACCGTGGAGATCCTGAACCCATGAGCCGCGCATTTTCTCCGAACCCCGGCACAACGGTGTCGATTGCCGCGACCACCGCGTCTACCTCCGTTTCTGTTGCAACCGACCAAGACAAGGCGAGCGCCGTCCGCGTCTATAACGCCGGCCCGAACGATGTGCGCGTCCGCTGGGGCGCTGGCGCACAAACCGCCGTCTCGGGGGATGTGCGGGTGCCGGCCGGCGCCGTGGAGGTCTTCTCCAAGGGCAACGCAGACACCATCGCGGCCAAGTGCGATAGCGGCACGGCGACGGTCGAATTCACCACTGGCGAGGGCCTGTGATCCAGAACTACAGCGACCTGCAGGCAGAAATCGCCTCTTGGCTGCACCGCTCGGACCTGACGGCGCGCATTCCGTCGTTCATCCAGTTTGCCGAGGCGCGTATCAATAACGAGTTGCGCCTGTCGAAGATGGTCCGGTATCGCACGCTCAACGTTGCGGGTCCGCTGTTCGACCGCCCGGCCGATTTCCTCGAAATGGTCATGATCGGGCCAACCGATCGCGCTGATTGCGAGTATGACCTTGTGACGCCGCGGCAGATTCGCGGCACGAAGGGCGATTTCTATGCCTACGTGGGCGATCAGATCCGACTTCTGGACGAAGCAACCGACCCGCGCAACGTGGATCTGGTCTATTACGCACGTCTGCCGGCACTGTCCGAGGCTGAAACCACGTGGCTACTGTCGGATCAGCCTGATTTGTACCTATATGGGGCTCTTGCGCACTCGGCGCCGTTCCTGAAGGACGATCCGCGCATTGCGACGTGGGAAGCCGGCTATCAGGCCGCCAAGATGGGGCAGGAAGGCGCCGAACAGGCCGCCAAGTGGTCGGGCGGCACGCTGGTGATGCGCAATGCTAGCTAAGCTCCTCGGGTTCACTCCGGATTTGCAGTCCGACACCCCCGGCGCGCTGGTGGACTGCACGAACCTGATCCCCGGCGAGAAGGGGATGAGGGCTGCACCTAGCCTTGTGTCGGCCAATCTGCCCGCGCTTGCTGCGCCGGCTGTCGGCGGTGTGGTGGCGGTCAATCTGGACAACACCAAGCGCATGATCGTCGGCACCGCGGCGGCGCTCTATGAGCAGTCGAGCGGCGCCTGGGTGGATCAGTCCAAGGTGGGCGGCTATACGGGCGGCCCGGAGGCGCGCTGGCGCTTCTGCCAGTTCGGCAACGCCACCCTGGCTTCGAACGGCGCCGACACGATCCAACAGAGCGTGCTGACCGGCGTGTTTGCGGACATTGCCAGCGCCCCGAAAGCCCGCATCATCGAAACCGTTCGCGGCTTCGTGATGGCTCTGGCGACGGTTGACGGCACGTATGGCGACCGCCCGGACGGCTGGTGGTGCTCGGCAATCTACGATCAGACGAGCTGGGTGCCCTCCATTGCTACGCAGGCGGCCAATGGTCGGCTGATTGACACGCCGGGCGAAATCACCGGAGGCAAGGCGCTGGGCGATGACATCGTGGTCTACAAGGACCGCTCAATGTACATGGGCCGGTATCAGGGGCCGCCCGTCATCTGGTCATTCCTGCCGGTGCCTGGCGAGATCGGCGCTCCGTGTCAGGAGGCGATTGTCTCCATCGGGACGGCGCACATCTTCCCCGGCCCGGACGACTTCTATCTGTTCGATGGCACGCGCCCGCAGCCGATCGGCGGAGATGTGCGGCGCTGGTTCTTCAAGGATCTGCACTCAACCTATCGCTATCGCATCATTGGCAGCCACGATGTGGCGAACGGGCTGGTGTACTGGTACTACCCGAGCACGTCGAGCAATGACGGCTCGATCGACTCGGCCATCGTCTACAACTACCGCCGCAACAAGTGGGGCCGCGTCTCGCGCCAGATTCAGTGCGCGGTCAACTACATCTCCGGGCAGATCAACTACGACAGCCTGGGCAGCCTGTACGCGACCTACGATGACCTGCCTACCGTCTCCTATGACTCCCCGGTGTGGCTCGCCTCCAAGGCGCTGCTGGCGGTGGTGGACAGCGCAAAAACGGTGCAAACGGTCTACGGCGTAGGTGAGGCCAGCAGCTTCACCACTGGCGACTTCGGCGACGATTGGCGCTACAGCACGATCAAGGGCCTGCGGCTGCGCAATTCGGTAGAGCCGGCCACGGCGGCATGCAGCGCCTACGGCCACGCCACGATGGGCGCCGCGCTGTCTGTCGGCCCCACGGCGACGTATGCCGATGGCAAGTTCGACATCCTGAACTCGGCCCGCTGGCACCGCGTCAAGGTCGACATGACCGGCGACGTTGAGGTGATCGGCTATGACCCGGTGCTTTCGCCGGATGGGGAGCGGTAATGCGCATTCAGACGATTCGCCTGCCCGACGCGAAGGAAGGCGTCCGCTACCTGTCGGATCTGGTCTACACGCTGACGCGCGTCCTGACGGACATCGCGACGCAGTTGAACAGCCTGAGCGAAGGCCGCATCAGCGCGGCGACGAATGCCGACACGGCGCCGCCGACGACCGGCGAGCATCAGGTGGGTGACTACGTGCGCAACAGCGCGCCCGCAGAATTGGGGGCGGTGGGGGCCAAGTACGTGGTGCTTGGATGGGTGGCAGTGGCTGCCGGCACGCCTGGCACATGGAAAGAATGTCGATCGCTGACAGGCGGCTGACCGTCCTCGCGCCGGCATCGCTGGATGCCTGCTGGCCGGTGGTCGGCGGCTTCCTCAATGACGCGCTGGCGCATAGCGAGGGCGAACTGACCGCAGACGACATCCGCGAGATGGTCAAGGCCGAACGCGCTTTCGTGCTGGTGGTGATCGAGAGCGGCGAAATCATCGCGGCCGGCGCCGTCGAGATCAACGAATACCCGCGCTACCGGGTGGCAAACATCATCGCGGTCGGCGGCCAGCGCGTATTCCTGCGCCGCTCTGAGCTGGACTGGCTCCGGATGGTGGTGCGCGACATGGGGTGCGCCAAGCTGCAAACGTATTGCCGGCCTTCGATGGCGCGGCTTCTGGAACGACTAGGAATGCGGGAAGCGTACCGCGTAATGAGGCTAGATACATGAATCATCTGACTGATTCCATTTACGACGCAAACGACAAGGGGCCGAGCAATCGGCCCTTTTCTATTGGGCGTCGGCTGTTCAAGGGTGGCGGCACTCAGGTATCGAGCACGAAGGTTGAACTGCCGTCCTACGTCGAGCCTTACGCGCAGGAGCTAATGCAGCGCTCCGGCGAACTGTCGCGCCAGGAAATCCCGCAGTATCAAGGGCAGACGTATGCCGGCCTAAATCCGTACCAGTCGGGCGCGATCCAAGGCGTCATTGATCGCGGCATGGCAGGCTCTTCGCTGACGGATGCGGCACAGAACGCCACGCAGAATATTGCCAGCGGCGGCGGCATGTACCAGAGCGGGCAGAACCCCTACATGGGCGAGAACCCGTATCTGGACGCCATGATCGCCAAGCAATCGGGCGACATTGCCAACGCCTATGCGACCGGCACCGGTGCGCAGACGATGGCGCAATTCCGCAATGCCGGCGCCTTCGGTGGCTCGGCGATGGCCGAAACGCAGAACATGCAGAACAAGACGCTGGCCGACTCCATTGCGAACGCCTCCAACCAGGCGCGCATGCAGAACTACCAGCAATCGGCCCAGCTTGCCGAGAACGGGCTGAACCGCGACGCCTCGAACTACTGGCAAGGCCAGGCGAACCAACTGCAAGCGGCCGGCATGGCCCCGCAACTGGCGAATCAGGACTACACCGACCTGCAGGCGGCGCTGAACGCTGGCGGGATGCTGCAAGGCGACCAGCAGCAGCAATTGAACGACGCCTACAACCGTTGGCAGAATGTGGTGAATGCCCCGTATCAGCAGCTCGATACGCTGTCGAGCGGCATCACCGGGGCTACCGGCAAGGGCATTTCCCGCACGATGATCGGCAACAACCCATATGCGTCGAATACCGGCGCCGGCATACTTGGCGGTGCGCTGACGGGTGCTGGTCTGGCGTCGAGCATGGGCACGAGCGGCTACGGCACGGCGGCAGGCGCTGGGCTTGGCGCTCTGCTCGGCGGCCTCATGTAAGGGGGCGAAATGGGCCTGTTTGATAGCGTTGGCGATGCGTTCTACAACTCCTTCGGGGATGGGGATCACTCGTCGCCGCTCGGGATTCTCGGCGGCGCGTTCCAGAAGTACACCGATCCCATTGCCATGATTGCCGGTGACAAGTGGGTTGACCTGACCAGCAACAAGATCCCGACTTGGTCGAATGAGATGCTGTCCAAGGTGGTGGCGCCATTCGACAAGGTAGACGAGACGATCAACCCCGTCCGGAGGATTGGCTTTGTCGATGAGATTGGCGACGTAGTCAAGAACAAGCCTGCATCAGCGATCGGCACGGCGATTGGTGCGATCTTTGCGGCGCCTGCGCTTCCTGGGGCTGGCGGTGCTGGTGCTGCTGGCGGTGCCGCTGGTGGTATGGGTACAACCGGGATCGGCGCGGCTGGCTATGGCGGCGGCGTGAGTTCTACCGTGCTGCCTGGCGTATTCAGTGGTGCTGTCGTGCCTGCCTCGTATGGCGGCGCGGCTGGCGGCCTTGGTGCTTTCGGTGGTGCGGCTGGTACTGGCTCGATTACTGGTGCGGGTGCGGCTGGCGGCCTGATGATGAACCCGGCGCAGGGCGTCAACTATCTCGATATGGCGCGCCGCGGCTACAACCTCTACAACCAATCGCAGCAGCAGCAACAGCCGCAAGGCGCGGCACCGATGCCTCCTGTTGATGATGGCGGCGGCAATACCGGCAAGCTGTTCAACAGCCTGGCGCGCAGCAACAGCAATCTTTCGCAGACTCAGCAGCCAGTGCCGATGATTCTGCGTGGTCCGATTACGGGGTAACTATGGCTGGCTTTGACTTCCTTCTCGGTGGCACCACCGACCAAGACCAGGCTTCGCGGGCTGGGCTGCTGGCGGCTGGCCTCGGCATCCTGGCGAACAACAACCAGCGCAATGCAGGGCCGGCGATTGGCGCGGGCGGGCTGGCTGGCATGCAGGCGTACCGCGGCACGCTGGATCAGCAACAGCAGGATGAGTACAAGAAGCTGCAGATGGCGCAGCTTCGGCAGGCGATGGCGCAGAAGCAGGCGCAGATGGACTGGCTGAATGGTGGTGGCGCGGCTCCGGCTGCCGCTGCGCCGGTCAGCCCTAGCGCGCTGCCGACTTTCCAGCTTCCCGGAACGTTCGGCATGAATGGCTATGGCGCGGCACCGCAAGCCGCTTCGGCGCCGCAGCAAGGCGGGCTGCTACAACGCACGCCCGAGGACTTTGCGCGCGCCGCTGTGCTTGGCGTGCCCGGCATCGACAAGGCATGGGACATCTACAAGGCGAACAAGGAAGGCGTGAAGCGCGATCCTGGCGCGACCTACCGTGACCTGTCGACCGGGCAGGAAACCTACGTGCCGAAGCTCGACAACAATCTGACCATCAACAATGGCGTTGTCAGCGCGCTGCCGGGCTCGGTACAAGCGACAGGGCAATTGGCTGGCGCCACGGCCCAAGCGCAGGAGGCCGCAAAGGCTGGCTATGACCTCGTCGCAGTGCCTGACGGCCAAGGCGGTACCGTCATGATGCCGCGCGCTCAGGCGGCGCAGTACCTGCGACAGATGTCGGGTATGGGTGGGGCGCCCTCGCCCGCAGGCGGCGGCTTTGGCACGACGCAAAGCCCTGTGGTCCAAGGCGCGGCCACGGCGGTCAATGACAACTTCTTGAAGCACAGCTATCAGCCGGTGATCGATGCCGGTCGCGCCGCAGGGGACATGACCGCAAGCATTACGGCTCTGCGCAGCATCCCGCTTGAGACTGGCTGGGGCACCGAAGCCAAAGCGACTGCGGCTGGTGTACTGACGAGCCTTGGCATCGCCCCAAAGAGCGCGGAAGTGCTCGCCGGCAACGCGCAGAAGTTCCAATCTGTGGCGATGGATCGCTTGTTGACGACGCTGAAGGCGCAGGCAGGGCCTCAGACGGAAGGCGACGCCACCCGCGCGACGCAGACCTTCGCCAAGCTCTCCAATACGCCGGAGGCGAACGCCTTCATCATGGACTTTGCCCAAGCCAAGGCCAATCGGGAGCAGCGCAAGGCCGCTTTCTATGAGTCGGCACTCCCCTTGGCGCAGAAATCCGGTGATCTGCAGCGCATCGACCGTGAGTGGCGCAAGATTCAGGGCTCGATCTGGAGCGATCCGATCCTGCAGAAGTGGGGCGCCAAGTAATGGCAAGCCCGCGGGAGTTCGCGCGCCAGTATGGGCCGATGGCGATCAAGGTTGGCGCCGATCTCGGCGTCAATCCGGACATTCTGCTCGGCCAATGGGGGCTCGAGACGGGCTGGGGACGCTCTGTTGTCCCCGGCACGAATAACCTGGGCAACATCAAGGATTTGTCGGGCGGTGGTGTCCGTGCGGTCGACAACATGACCGGCTCGAATGACGCATATCGGGCATATGGCACGCCGGAGGCATTCGGATCTGATTTCACTGGCCTCATTGGTCGTCGCTATCCGGGCGCGGTTGGTGCTGGCGCCGATGCGATGAAGTACGCCACCGCATTGAAGCAAGGCGGCTATGCCGAAGACCCGGATTATGTGCGGAAACTGACCGGCGCCGCTGCCACGGCACGTCGGGCCATGGGCATCCGCTCGGATTCCGAGCCGAACAGCGGCATGGTGGCGATGTATCAACAGGGAAACATGAGGCCGGCGAGCATGACCAGCAACAATGACGAATGGGCGGCACTCGCGAAGCAATACAGCCAAGCGGAGAAGCCAAAGGAGCAGGGCGGCGATGAGTGGGCGGCGCTTGCGCAGCAGTTCTCGCAGCAAGCGCCTGCAGAGCCGGTAGCAGCCCCGGTGCAGCCTGCCGCCGCACCAAAACAGCAGCAACCCGTTGCGCCCCAGCGCACGACGGGCCAGGAACTAGCGCGCCAGGTCGGACTTTCCCTGCGCGCCCCGGTGCAGGCCGGCGCGGAGCTGCTCGGCATGCTGGGCGACCCGCTGAATGCTACCGCGAACCTGTTCGGCGCGAATCTCCCGCCGCTGAGCCAGACGCTTACCCGCGGCATTGATGCTGTATTTCCGACGCCGGAAACGGATCGGGAGAAGTTTTCCAACAGGGTAGCCGCTGGCGGCTATTCGGCGGCGCTCCCGACCGGCCTAGCGGGCAAAGCAAAGCCGGTAACGGATATGGGCAAAGCCGTCGCCACCGGCATGACGAAGAACGCAGGTTCGCAGGTGCTGGGCGGCTCGTCGGCGGCTGGCGCGTCGGAATTGGCCGCGCAGAGCGATTGGGGTGTGCCTGGACAGGTTGCCGCTGGCGTCGTCGGCGGCATGGTTGGCGGTAGCGCCGGGGCAGCCGCGGAGAAGGTCGGCCGCGCTGCTGGGCGTGCTGCAGCCAAGGCCAAGGACGTTGCAACCCGCCCCGCTGCGGCCCCGGTTGGCTACGTTGCGCCGCAATCCGCCGCGCCAGTCACGGCCAATACGCTTGTCGACCAGGGGCTGACGAAGACGCTGCTCGGTGAGGGCGTGGACTTCGCCAAACTGGACGCGGACGTGAAGAGCGCGCTGCGCAAGGCAGCGACGGACGCCGCCACTGCAGGGCAGACGGTTGATCCGGCCTCGCTGGTGCGCCTCGCCCGCTTCAAGTCGCTCGGCGTTTCGCCTACGTCGGCCATGGTGTCGCGCGATCCGTATGCATGGGCGCAGGAAAAGCGCCTGTCGAAGCTGGAAGGGGGCATCGGCCAGCCGCTGGTGGAGCGCTACAGCAGCGTGGATGACGCGCTTGGCAACGAACTGGCGGCGCTTGGCGGCAAGGGGGCGAAGCCGGCATCGCTGCTGAGTGGTAGCGACGCAGGCGATGCGGTGACCAGCGCTGTCCGCAACGCCTGGGACTCGACCGGCAAGCAGGTCGATTCGCTCTATGACGCCTACCGCGCCGGCAACCCGTATGCCGCAGTGCCGGGGCAGCAGGTGGCTGACGCTTACGGCAACATCGCCCGCGAGTACGGCAAGGGCCAGATTCCCGGCGACGTGATGGAGCGCTTGACCGCTTTCGGCTTCACCGACCCGACGCAGAAGGGCCGCACGCTGTTCACGGTGCAGGAGGCCGACACGCTCAAGCGCCTCATCGGCAACAACATCAACCCGGCGAACCGTTCGCAGACTGCCGCACTGACGCAGTTGGGCAAGTCGATCGATAACGCCATGATGTCGGGTGCAGAGTCGGCCGATACCGGCGCACTGCTGAAGACGGCTCGCGAGGCCGCCAGTCAGCGCTTCAACACATTCAAGCCGCGCCCGCTGGATGCCATCGTGAACGGTAACATCGCGCCGGAACGCTGGTTTGACACGCAGGTTCTGAGCAAGAGCACGAGCGCCGCCGACCTGTCGCGCACACTCGGCACGCTGGATCAGATGGGCGCGGGCGGCTCGGTGCGCAGCGCCGCAGCGAAGTGGCTGATGGATGCCGCCTACAGCGGCGATCCGGAGCGCAAGGCAATCACTGGCGTCGGGCTCGACAGGGCAATCAAGCAGATTGGCGAGCGCAAGTTGGCCGTGATCTACGGGCGCGAGGGCCTGGCCAAGCTGAAGGACATCGCCGCGGCAGCCAAGGATGCGCGCTTCGATGTGAAGGATTCCGCCGTGAACCGCTCGAATACGGGTTCAGACTTGGCGAACATGCTGCTGAAGGTCACGGGAAGCCCGATCTTCCGGATGATTGACAGGGGCACGCTCGGGATGGCCGGAGCCGCGGTCAATGCCGGCGCGAACAACCTCGCGAAGACGGCAAATGAGGCTGCTGTTCGTCAGGCGATGGCAGGCTCTGCGGGGATGTCGCCGCAGATGGCGGCTGCGTTGGGTCTGAATCAACCAAGACCCAATCCGTTGATCCGCTCTCTGCTGCCGGCTTCGCTTGCTCTGCCCGGTACTCTCGATAGCCGCGAACGAACCCCACGATAAACATGATCGTGCCTGGGTTGAACACCAGCAAGTAAGCGAGTTCAAGACTCATGTGATAAACAAGCCGCCTCCGGGCGGCTTTTTCTTTTGGTGAGAGCGAATGCCAGTACCAACCACTATAGCCGATCTCGACCCGGTAGCGGCCAACAACTCCCCGACCGGGGGCGAGAGCGTCGGCCCGAATCTGGACGACTATCTGCGCGCCCATGCGGCGATTCTGAAGCAGGTTTCGAACTCCATCGCCCCAGCCATTTCGGCGACCATCCCTGCCGGCGTGATCCTGATGTGGAGCGGCAGCGTTGCATCGATCCCTGCCGGCTGGAAGCTGTGCGACGGCACTAGCGGCACGCCTGACCTGCGCAACCGATTCGTGGTGGGGGCGGGTAGCTCGTATGCCCCTGGCGCTACGGGCGGCGCCGATACGGTCACGCTGTCGTGGAATCAGATGCCGGTGCATACCCACGGCGTCAATGACCCGACGCACGCGCACAGCGTCTACGACCCTGGCCACAACCATGGCGTCAACGATCCGGGCCACAACCACCTGATCACCACGGCAAACTCTGGCGGTTCGGCCCCGGCGCAGGTGAATTCGTCGTTCACCTCCGGCGCCTACGCCAACATGGGCACGCAAGGATCTGGCACCGGAATTTGGCTCAACGCCTCCGGCACTGGCGTTGCCGTCTACGGCAATTCCACCGGCATCAGCATCCAGAATGCAGGCAGCGGCCAAGCGCACGAAAACCGCCCGCCGTACTACGCCCTTTGCTTCATCCAGAAGACCTAAAGGGGCGCCAATGCTAACCATCGTACAGGGCCGCGACTTCTCCAAGGTCGGCGCCGTGATCTCTGACGGCCAGGCCACCGACTGCACCGGCTGGAACGTGCGCGGCTGGCTGCGTTACCCGGCAGACGGCACCGTGTTCGTGGAACTGGATGCGGCGTTTCAGGACGCCGCAAAGGGCGTCTTCACGCTTGACAACCCAGCGCCGACTATCGGCTATCCGATCGGCCGCCTGACCCTTGTCGCGGAACTGATCTCGCCGTCCGCCAAGTCGTATTACACCCTCCCCGAGCCCGTTCAAGTCATCAAGGAATAAGAATGGCAGATTTCGTGATCTCCCTGCAGGACGCCGTCGACACCTCCAAGGTTGTTGAGCTGCAGATCGGCAACTACATCAAAGGCGACCCCGGCGATAAGGGCGATAAGGGCGACACTGGTGATGTAACGCCTGATGCCATCATAGCCAAGAACGACGCGCAAGCAGCCGCATCGGCCGCCGCCGCTTCAGCGGCAGGCGCAAGCGCGAGCGCGATTGCCGCTGCTACATCTGCGGCAGAAGCGGCGAACGTGGTCGACAATGGCATCCGCCCCGATCTTGCTAATACAGCCGACCCCGCGAAGGGGGCGGCGATGGTCGGTTATGGCTCCAGCACGGTAAAGAGCCGGCTTGACGATTTCTCCGATGCCTCCGACCCGGCGAAGGGCTCAGCACTGCTGGGCTTTCTGCATGAGCATGCAGATTCTGTTGGACGCACCCAGCGGGACAAGTCCAATGACACTTACTCGTTCCGGGATGCTGGTTGTGTCGGCAATGGAGTGGCGGACGACACTGCGGCCGTGCTTCGCGCGCTCAAATCCAACAGGATTGTGGAGGGGCGGCCTGGTGACATTTACCGTGTCACCGCGCCGACTGATGTGGTTGACAAGCAGAACCTGACAATTGACCTGAAGGGGGCCGAAATCCGCTTGGACATCGCTGGCACCCCGACGCCTGGGCAAGCGCATATCCTTAAGTTCAGGTCATCGTCTTCGTTCGGGCAATCCAAGAACATCACGGTTTATTCATCTGTCCCTGGCGGGAAACTTGGATTTGCCAACGCCCCGACGGCTCGCGCTGACAACAATTTCCCGCTGTCTTTTGATGGTGTGGATGGCGTCTATACGGCGTTTGTCGAAGTTGACAAAAGCTGGTCCGCTGGCATTTGGACGCGACGGTGCAATAACGTTCTGCATTACAAGAACTATATCCACGACACGAAGGCGGATGGCAGCACCGCTGAGGGATGCGGCCGTAACGTCGCCATGCTGTACAACGTCGCCCGTGACACTGGTGATGATGGTTTTGCGATAACTTGGTTTACCGGAAATGACCCGGCATATGTCGGAGAAACGGATGGGATCAAGCGAACCAAGCATGTTGTGTTCGAGGGCAACCAGACCTACAACAGCGGGAAGCGCGGCATCTTCCTGGGCGGTGCAATGGGCGGTTCGGTGTGCAAGAACCGCGTGGAAGCATCAAACGCTGTTGGAATTTTGTTTGCCCGTGACACGGTTAATCCCTCGTCAGTGTTCTACAGCGTCAACGGCGTCAACAATTCGAACGATGATTTGGACGTGTTTGGCAATACGCTGATTGGCTGCGCGGTTGGTTCGAATAGCCCCAACTCTGAGGTTGGCGGAATGTGGGTGACGGAGTACAACACGCGTATTCGCGTTCACCACAACTACGCGAAGGGCTGCAATAACGTGAGTTTCTATGCTGGCGGTAATGCGGAGTTCACGCAAAATACCAGCGAAGACCCCGTGCTCGTGGCTGGTGGCAGCGTTCCGCTTTCGTCCATGACGTATAAGGGCGGGCACTTCGCAACTGCGGATTTCAGCAGCACCAATACCTGTTTCGGCAAGATCGAGGATAACACCTGCATTGGCGGCCCGTTCCGCGTTGCCACCATCAATACAGGATACGGCGCGCGTTCGTGGTCCGTGCGCAGGAATCGTGCGTTTGATGTTGGTGACCTAAGCGGCGTAAGTGATGGCGTTTCCATGATTTCCCTGATTCGCGTAGTGAGCATTGCGAACGTCACCGTGCGGGACAATGAGGTTAGCGAAACCAGGGCGGGAAATCTGGTTAATTACATTGTGAGCGTGAAGGACAACGCGGCAAATTACGTTGCCGACAATCGCGGGATTTCACTGGCGTCAGGACTTGGCACTGAACTGCTGGTCGACAATGCCAGCATGTCCGCACGTTCGATTATCCGGGTGGATTCGACGCAAGCATCCTTCCCGCTCGCAGCCGGCGCAAAGACCGATTTCACAGTGACGGTTACTGGCGCGGCATTCGGCATGCGCGCGGCTTTCGGACCTCCCGGCGACACGCAGGCCGCAAACATTGATGCGATTGTTACGGCCGCCAATACCGTGAAGGTCTACATTGCCAACAACACCGCTGGCGCGATCACCGTGGCGGCTGGAACCTGGAAAATCATTGTTGGCGGGTAAGGCCATCAACCCGCGCGCTCGAAGCAATCGCATACCGCCGTCCTCGTGACCCTGAAGCCGCCGAGCCCGCAGCGCAAATTCCTGTGGTCGACGTAGTTGTCGCCGAAGAAGCTCCTGCGCTCGAATCGCTTTGAGGTGAGGTGCTTGCAGTCAGCGCAGCGCGGGTGCCGGGGCTGCTCCTGGTAGCGTTGCGCCTCTTGGGCTGACTGGCCCGGTGCATCGCCTACGGTGGTGGCGCGAGCGGTCGTCAGTAGGTCGTTGACGGCATCCTCCGCGCTGCGGATCGGTTTGTCGCTCATGAGTGGTCCTCTTCGGATGACTTGCCGCTGGCAATGAATGCCATGGCCATAACGCCGATGATGGCCCCGAACATGGCGCCGAGAACAAAGGTGGTCATGATCAGCCCTTGAATTGAGTTGCCGTGGCGCGCGTGTTCCATGCGGCGATGGCTTCTTCCTGCGTGCGGGCTGTCGGGCCTATGGCTCCGCAACCGTCTGCGGTTTCGTTGTCGCAATCGACATACCAACCTAGCGTTTCGGCGTCAGGATAAGCATCCACGTCATATTGCAATGACGCTACGTGCTTACCGCAAAACGGGCACGGCATCAGATCTTTAGTGGCCATGCTGGCTCTCCATTTGTGGAGCCCTGATTCTATCGCCTCACGAAATACCGTGATCCCTCCAAAGTGGGGGATGCAAAGTAGTTGACGAACCAACCACAGCCCGCCCCGAGCGGGCATTTTCATTTCCGCCGCAGAGCGGGTCACTTGGGGTCTTACATGTCCGAACCAATCAGCGGCGGGGCCGCGTCTGCTGTCGCAAGCACTGCGGCTAAGGTTAGCCCGCCGTGGGTGATCACCGCCCTTGCGTGGGGCGATGACAATTTCCCGCGAATCCTGCTGGTGCTGTCGATCGCTTATACCGCCGCTCAGTTGTACCTCGCGCTGCGGAAGATTTGGAAGGAGCGCAGCGATGAGTAGCTTTGATGACGCCTTCGATGCGCTGCTCGGGCATGAGGGCGGCTACGTGAACAACCCAGCGGATCCGGGTGGCGCCACCAGATGGGGCATCACCCAGCGCGTCGCCCGGGCTGACGGCTACACCGGCCCGATGCAGTCGCTGCCAGTGGAGCGCGCCAAGTCGATCGCCAAGCGGCTGTATTGGGACGTGCTGCGCTGCGACGAGTACGACCCGCGCGTGGCGTTCCAGTGCTTCGATGCGCTCTACAACGGCGGCAAGGTGGTGCTCTGGATGCAGCAGGCCAGCGGCGCCAAGGCTGACGGGGTACTCGGGCCAAAGACCATCGCCGCGGTGAAGGCCGCCGACCCGCTGCGCTTCATCATGCGGTTCATCGCCTACCGGCAGGTCTACATGACCAACATCAAGCCGTGGCCGACCTTTTCGCGCGGCTGGATCCGCCGCACCTCGGAAAACCTCATCAAAGGAGCAGCGTGATGCTTCCCATCGTGATGGCACTGGCGCAGTTCGCGCCGATGATCGCCGGGCTCATCTCCGGGCCCAAGGCGGAGGAGATCGCCGGCAAGGTGGTCGGCGTCGCGCAGGCGGTGACCGGCACCAGCACGCCGGATGCCGCGCTCGCCGCGATCCAGGGCAACCCGGATCTGGCCTACCAGTTCCAGGCGGCGCTGGTGGAGAAGGAGGTAGAGCTGGCGCAGATCGCGGCGGACGTGCGCAAGGCAGAGATCGCCGCGGACACGCAGAGCGAGCAGACTGCGGCCGGCGACCGGGACAGCGCCCGCAAGCGTGAGGTGTCGGTGCAGGACAAGACCCCGCGCGTGCTGGCCTATCTGCTGATCGGCGGATTCCTTGGCATGGCCGCCGCAGTTCTGTTCGGCCAGGTGCGGGCTGATACCGTCCTCGCCGGCACGGTCATCGGCTACCTGTCGGCCAAGGCAGAGCAGGTGGTGGCGTACTACTTCGGATCCACTGCCGGCAGCGCCAAGAAATCGGAGTTGCTGGCCCAAGCGAACGAGAGGAAGTGAGATGAAACGCTACTTCTGGAACATCCTGATCGCCATCGATCAGTTCGGCAATGCGCTGTTTGCGGGCAACCCCGACGAGACGATCAGCAGCCGGGCCGGCAAAGCCATGCGCGAGGGCAAGGCGTGGGGCTGCTTGCTCTGCAAGGTGCTCAACTGGTTCGAGAAGGATCACTGTGCCAAGTCCATCGAGGCGGATGAGGGTGCGGACGCTGTGGCCGCTGATTGAATCGGCACAACATCGCAGCCTCACCCCGCAGAGCCAGCAACGACGGGCACCTGCGGGGGTTCGAATCCCCCTCTCTCCGCCACTAAGCCCTTGATTTACAAGGGAAACAGGGCAGGCGGGCAGCGATTATTTCCCGCTGTTTACCGTCGAATCCTGTGAAGAATCGGCAGGGAATCGCAACATCGGTTCCGCGAACTTCTCCACCGCTTTTCCGCCTGCTTCTGGGTCTGCAAGCGGCATCCATCGCCCATAGCTCCGCGTCGTAGTCTGCACATTCGAGTGCCCCATCTGCCGTGCCACCCACATCGGGTGCTCGCCGGCTGAGAGCATCATCGAGGCGTAGGTGTGCCGGGTCTGGTACGGCTTGCGATACCGGACCTTAGCCTTCTTGAGTGCTCGGGTCCAGACGATACGGATCGGGGAATCGCCTACCCATCGCTCCCCATGGCGGGGATCTTGGAATACCTCCTTGCCGGCCAGGAACGTGAAAGCCTTCTGGGCCTCCAATGCCGTCAGGGCCGGGGGGAGAATCTTGACCTCGCGCCGGCTCGATCGCGTCTTGGTGTCTTCCGCCGCCTCAGCCGTCTGCGTCATCGCCCTGCGCACCACCACCACGCCGCGGCGCCAGTCCACATCGCTCCAGTCCAGCGCGACCAGTTCGGACGTGCGCAATCCAGACCAGAAGGCGAAGCGAACCAGATTGGCCGCCTGATCGGGCAAGACGTCGACAATGGCGCGCTGCTCGTCCGGGGTGAACGGGTCAATGTCGTCCTCCTCCTTCGGGCCTTCCTGCTTCCGGTACGTCCAGCCATAGAGCGGGTTCGCCGCGATCAGCTCGTCCTCGACCGCATCATCCAACGCCTTGCGCAGCACGCTCTGGATGTTCGCCAGGCGCTTGTTCGTGCAGTCCAGCTTGTCCAGCCAGTCACGCACCGTCGTGCGCTTCAGGTCGGCCAGCCTGATCCGGCCGAATTCCGGAATCAGGTGGTAGTTGACGATCTTCCGGTAGCCGTCATAGGTGCTGACCTTCAGGTGTTTCTCCTGACGCTTCAGCCACGCCTCCAGATAATCCCCGGCCGTCTGCACCTCGCCCTTGTACTCGGCAAACCTTGCCGCATTTGGCGAGTTCGGGAAGCTCTGCGAGTAGACGAACGTCCCTTGCTCGATGGCGAGCAGGACGGTTGCCCGCCACTGCTCGGCCCGCTTCAGGTTAGCGGGAGTGGGCTTGAGACGAACCCGTTCACGGCACTCAACGCCACGATAGGTGAACGAGATTTGGATGCTGCTCTCTGAGGCTTTCTTGACCCCGCTCCCGTCTCTACCCATGCCTCGTACCCCTTCACATCAATCAGAATCCGGCCATCAGCCGCCTTGAGCCAAACACCTTCCGGCCACGCTCCGTCGTGGATTTTGGCGCGGATGGCCTTCTCCGTGTAACCGGACTCGGCCGCAAACTTTGAAATTGTAAGGTAGCGGATCATTCATCCTCTCCAAACCATGCCGCTCTTGTGTCGGCCAATACTCGTTCTACTGCGTGTTCCATTACCAATCTCGGTTTGCAACTTCCGGCCTTTGCTCACGGTGAGTGCTCAGTTTCGCGATTCGGCGAACCGCATCACTGCGTGTCCCGCTCCTGCTGGATGGCGGCCAGTCGCGCTTCGAATACCGCAGCCGCTTCACCGTAGGCATCCGCGACATACCGCGCCGGCTCGCCCATGTATTCCTTACGGAAGGAATTGCGGCAGAGTCTTTCTCTACCGCGCATCTCCTTTGCCTTCTCCGCGAGACTGTTGGCCGCCCACGGCCGACGCGATTCGCACGCCATCCACTCTGCCCGCTCTGCCTCCGCCTTCCCCGGTGAGGCGTAGAGCGGAAGCAATCTTCCTCCGCACTTGTTTTCGTGCCACTTGCGCCATTCGCTAAGTTGGTTCTCTGCTTTGCCCCACGCAGGCGACCCCGACGCTCCAGGCCATTTGCACCTGTGTTTGTGCTCGCAGTAGTGCGCCACCGGCTCCGGCGCCTTCCCCGGTGAGGGGGTGGCGAGAGCGGCAGCAATCGCAGCGCGCATCTGATCTTTATTCCATGAGCGCGAAATTCCTCCATACATCGGGCATGGGAATGCGTTGAACGCATCCAGCGCGGCGTCTACTTGCTCATCTGTCACCCCATCTGCTGGGGTAGTGGCGGGGGTGGTCATCATGCGGACTCCTCTACGGTCACGGCGGCTCGGTATTCGATGCTCAGTCTTTGGCGGTCACCGTGGCGCCCTTCGCGCCAGTTCATTGTTACGTCGGCGGAATTCCAATTCCGGTCCCGCTCATGCTGGTATTGCCACGTCAGGCTTTCCCCGTAACTCATGCGCAGATTGTCAAAGCCATGCTCGCGGGCGAGTTGGACTACCGCGCGCGCAAAATCGACATGTCGCTGTGTAACGGTCTTGTCAGTCATGCTGATCCCCCTTGGGCGCCTCAGCGGCGGAGAGCATGGCATCACGGCAAGCATTCCAGCCCACAGCTTCGTGGTATGTTGCAAGCATCAAGTCTGGCAAAGGCTTTGCAGCGGGAATCTCCACCTCCGCCCGCGAGGACGATGCGCGGGAGATGGAAGATTCGATTTCCTGACTTATGCAGTCGATCAGATGCGATTCGGCTGGATAACCTCCCGGCAGGTCATATTGCTCTTTAAAGCCGTCAACAATGGCGCGGGAAATGAGCCCAACGTCAAGCTCAACCTTCTGCGATGACGATGCGCGGGCATCAGCAGGCGGAAGCGGCATCCAGTGCGACACCTCGAATTTGCATTCGTCCTGCGTTACCTGCGACATCCATTTGCCGTTGAACAGCCCAGCGACATCGTGATACAGGCCGGAGTGCTTGATGCCCTTAACTAGATAATCCTTTTCGGCGGTCGGCAGGTGGTCAGCAACGGGAATCCAGCCATCCGACAGCGACACACGCTGCCGCGACTCGGCCAGCGGCGTAGCGGGGGCAGAATAGACGATGCGCGAGCGCACATCGGAACGCATCCTCAGTGCCTCAAATGCTTCCTTGCTAACGTCCATCCACAGGTACTTCCCGCTTTGGTCGTGCTCCGCATCGTCATCGTCATTACACATGCACTGATGGATCGCCACCGGCTGCCCGCCAGCTTGCAGCGCGGCATCGAGACGATTTCCCAACTGCGCCAGAGCGTTATGCCCCGGCTGCTTGGAATCGTAGTGCAGCACGATCCGATTGCTGTCGATCTCATGCGGGCAATTGATTGCCGCCGAATACAGCGTCTCGCGCTCTTTGTTCTTCTCGGTCATGCTTGCCTCGGTATAAAAAGAGCGACGCCCGTGCCGGGTGGTAGAGCGTCGCGGAAACGCAGTCGGTTAGAAGGGCGTCTTGTCCAGGTCGTCTTCGAAGCCGTCATTGCGCTGCGGCTGGCGTTGCTGGCGCGGCGCGGGGGCAGGAGCCGGGGCCTGTCGCTGTTCGCCACCACCAGCGAGGTCAATCCCGGTCACGCGGCCAGCCAGCTTCGTGCCTTCGGTGCCGTCCGACTTCTTGAACGTCTCGATATGGGCGTCCTCAACGGTCACGGTCACCAGCGTGCCCTTGGTCAGGTACGGCGTCAGCGCCTCGGCCAGCTTGCCCCACAGCGCGCCGTCAACCCACTGGGTAGGACGCTTTCCGTCTTGCCCCTTGCGGCCATACGTGAAGGCGAGGGAGAGGCTTGCGACGGGGTCACCGTTGCTGGTGCTGCGCAGTTCAGCATCGCGGCCCAGACGGGCGAGCCCAAACAGTTGAATCATGGTGCTTTCCTTTAAGCGGCGCGCTGCCGCAGTTTCGATTCGAGTTCGTCCACTTCAGCTAGGAACTGCAGAACGGCTGCTTCGTGGGCCTTGATACGCGCCTCGTCGCGCTCGATCCGGATGCAGAAGCGCTGCAGCTTCTCAGGGAAGCGCGGATCGTAGGACTGGAAGTCGCAGAACTCCTTGCCGGTGACCCACAGGTTGTGGTCGACTTGCGGCACGTAGATGCTCGGCAGTTCGCCAGCGTCCAAATAAGCCATATGCGTCTTGCTCTTAGGCGCCTTGCCTTCCCAGATGCCGGCCCGGCCGCCGTCCTCTATGAACCCGTCCACGCTGCAGCCGACCATCAGGTCAGGCAGGTAGCAGAACCCGGATTCATTCACCGTCAGGCCGGTGGCGATCTCGTAGGCCATGCGGGCGAACGGCTCTTGCTCGGTGCCCCAGCGCATTTCAGCCGTGGGCGGCGGCCCTTCTGCCGGGATGCCGGTCAGGCGCTCCAGCACGAGCTGCATCCGGTAGTCAGCGCGGGCTGCGGCCTCGCCACTCTTGATCTTGGCGAACACGGCCGAAACGTTGGAGCCAGTCACCTTGCCACAGCGGTCTGCGAGCCATTCCGGCGTGCCTTGCGGATGCGGGGATACGATGTAGCGGCTCATTGCAGTTCCTTTGCTTTGGCGTCGGCAACCACCTTGAAGGCGTTCCAACCGGCCAGATCGTTGGCGTCCTTGAATGCCTCGCCGGCCATCTTGCGAGTCGCGCGCAGGGCATCCAGATTGATAGCAGCGTTCGCGCGCTCGACCCATTCGGCCAGTAGATCGGTATCGATGCCGCCGCCTTGTGCGTCGTCGTCCTGGCCCTTGGTCGCAACACCGGTTGCCGCGAGCAGGGTGTAGCGCTGCAGGTAGGTGATGGTCGACGCAACCTGCTGGATGGCGTTCTTCTTGCCGCTGTTGTCGGGCATGGCTTGCATCGTCACCTTCTCGCTGTGGCCCAGCACGTGGGTGATGACGCAATCTACGGTGATGCGGTCAGCGTCCTGCGCCACGTCCCAGCGGTGCGAGAGCTGGTGGCGGGCGAGGGCCGGGCAGATAACCTCCGTCACGTCCGACAGTTCGGCGTGCATGTAGCTGGTGCCGGTGTACTCAACCTTCTTACCCTTGAAGATCGTCAGCTTCTCAGCCTTGAAGGCGGTCATCGCGGCCACGTAAGCCTTGCGGGCCTCGTTGGCTTCCCAGCGCTCTTGCAGCGCCATCAGCTTTTCCAGGCGGTCAAGATCAGCGCCGTTCTCCACTGCGATGCGGAGCAGGTCTGCCGGCGTCGCGCTCGGAGCCACTGCATTGCGCGGTGTCGTCATGACCTCCTGCGGCTTGATTTCTGCGATTGCGTTCATCTCTCTGTTCCTCATATGCTCTAAGTGTCTCGGCCGCGTCTTCGTTGTCGCGGTCCATGTCATGCCAGGCGATGGCCGGTCCAGGGGTTGTACGTGCCGCGCTTCGGCGCATTCGCCGGGGCCAGCAGGTACGCATCGCCCAGCTCGCGGATCTGCTGCAGCCTCCTGCTCTCCAAAATGGCCAGCTTGATTTCGTTGGCCGACAGGCCGGTGCGCACATGGCGCAGGTCCATCATCTTTTCTGGAGTTTTCATTTCGGCACTCCTTCGGCGCCCAGCACCATGCAGATCGGATACGCCACCACGAACACAGCCAGCAGAAACACGAGCGCCAGGCTGAACCAGAACACCGGGCCCGGTTCCTCATCCGTCTGCCGTGCGATTTCCTCGCGCGTCTCGGGGGCGAGGTGGCGCAGGAAGCGCGGGTCGATTTGCGGTAGGTTGGTCATTGCTTCTCTCCGATTGCTGCTGCAGCGCGCACAATGGCGCGGCGAGTGGCGGCATAAGCGTCGGTGCCGCACGGCTCATAAATGAAATTGCGAACGCATGGCGCAACCACCTCAACGGTTTGGTGAATGTTCCCCTCGCTAGGCACATCCACAAGCAGTCGCAACTTCACCGCCAGCCGCAACGCGTCGCCATCCGAAACTAGAGGATTCCAGTGCCCACGCTTTGGCTGACCTGGCGCATACCTGAACGGCCATTGCTCATTACTGCATGAGCAGCGTTCGATCTTCACCCCCGCCGCCTTCGCTGCTAGTTCCAACAGTTCTCGATCACTCATCGCATCCCCATCCGCGCATCCTCGCGCCGCATGTCCGCCGCATAGTCGCGGGCGTACTCATCCTCAGCGCCGCACGCTTCGAGCGCCAAAGCCTCGATCTCGTTCTCGTCGTGCAGATGGAGGACATCTACACCGCTATCGGTCAGCGTCCAGACCTCGAAACTCTCCGGCTCACCCGGATCGGTCCACGAAGGCGCGTAGCCCTCGATGTGGTCGCCGGTCACCGTGAGGGTGATGCCGTCGATTTCGATTTGCAGGGTTCGTTTCATGCTGCTTCTCCACGGGCTTTGGCGAGGACTTCTCGCGCATGGTTCATGTCGTCGCGGAATTGCTGGCGGACTTCGGGGTCTCCATCCAGATATTCATCCGACACCTCGCGCGCCCAATCCATCATCAGACTGAGCGCCTCCACCAGTTCCCGCTGCAAACATTCGTGTGCGCAGACACGGGCGATTGCCGCTTCCTGAGCGCGGGTCATGCTGCCTCCTGCGCCGGGGTGTACTCGATGGCCTGAAGGCGGCTGATCTCGTCGTTGATCTCGGCGATGCGCTTGCCCAGCTTTGCGCGGATCTCGGCCTGCTCCTTCTCCAGCGCCGCGATGCGAACGGTGCGGTAGTCGATGGCCGGCGCCTCGAAGCCGATGGTGACTTCCTGCACCAGCGTGTACGTGGTGCTCTCCGTGTTCAGACACGACACGTCCGCGCTGCCGAAGACTTGGTATTCCGGCTTGTCCGGCGCCCACGAGTAGATCCGTGCGTGGACGTAACCCTTGATCTCGATGGTTTGCATTGCCTGCTCCCTCACACTTCAACGAACTCACCATCGGCACTCAGCGAGTACCAGGTGTCTGCCTTCACGTCCTTGCCAGCAATGCCAGCCCGGATATGCACGATGCGACCGTAGTCGTCGCCATCTGCATCGGTGTCGCGGTAGCAGAGGACGATGGCGCTACCAGCGGATGCCATCGCTTGACCTTGGATGCCAGCCGCCATGGCAACGGAATGCTTGCCCGTGCTCGATGCCGCGCCGTAGTCGCCCGTGCTCGATGCCGCGCCGTAGTCGCCCGTGCTCGATGCCGCGCCT
>NZ_JBEFLI010000069.1:0-39273 GCF_040578825.1 Cupriavidus necator
CGCCAGCTTCACTGGCGTTGCATGGCGGCCTCGACTCATCCCGTCATGATATCGGAGGCGATTAATTATTCAACCTATTTAAGGGATGTTGTACTAGTTGTGGACGAAGCGCATCGAATCAGGGCGATCAGCGCCACTCGCTTCACAAGGGCCGAACATAGATCGGGCAAGCCTCAGATCGAGGAGTTGGTAGACGCGGCAAAGGTATCAATTTTCTTCATTGACGATCTTCAAGTTGTGCGCCCCAATGAAGTCGGGAGCGCGGAGCTTATACGCGACACAGCTAAGAGGCTCTGTGCTGAGTTGATCGAGTTCAAGCTTGAAACACAGTTTCGATGTGGTGGATCGGATGGGTTCGTAAATTGGGTCGATAACACTCTAGGTGTTAGGCCAACAGCGAACGTGCTTTGGCCAGCCACGGAGGACTACGAGTTCGCGATCTGTCGCTCGCTCGGTGAGCTGGAGCAGAAGATTCGGGATAAGAATGCTTCGGGAGATACTGCGCGCTTGGTCGCAGGTTTTTGTTGGCCCTGGAGCAATCCGCGCCCTGATGGCACCTTGGTGGACGACGTTCAAATCGGTGAGTGGAGCATGCCTTGGAATGCAAGTCCAGATGCGGGGAAACTAGCTGCAGGGATCCCGAAGTCGAACTATTGGGCATCTGATCCTGCTGGCATTGAGCAGGTGGGCTGTATATATACAGCTCAGGGATTCGAGTTTGACTACGTTGGAGTAATCTTTGGGCTAGATTTGCGCTATGACGCTGATTCCGCGGAATGGGTCGGTGATCCAACGAATTCAGCAGACGCGACCGTTAAGCGTTCGAAGGCGCAATTTGTCGAGCTTGTGAAGAACACCTATCGCGTACTCCTTACGCGCGGAATCAAAGGGTGCTACGTCTACTTCATGGACGAACAGACCCGACGATTTTTTCAGAGCCGACTAGAGTAAGTTCACTCGGGATTCGCTTTCACGGTCGATCGTCTTACAGATACTGGAAAAGCGGTATGCCTTGCCATTTTACCCGCGCACTACCGTTTGCGGCGAGTGTCCTTCGGGGGCGGCACCCCTGTGCGTATGTGCCCCTCTACGCGCTTTGCCACTCACTTGACTACAGAAAGCAAATCTCCACTGCTTCACGTGGAGGTTTCCGAAGCCTTCACACTGCGGGCTCTTTGGCTGCGATAGCGGAAATCAGCTCAATATTCTTTTCATCTCCACCAACGCCGTGATGTATATGACGATGGCAAGCTGGGCAGAGGGCTGCAACGTAGCGTGGGTGGTCAAGTCCTCCATCTGAAACCCGCGTGGTGTGATGCGGCTCAAGGTAAGCAGATCCGTCCTTACGCTTAAACGGTGCAGGCTTTCGACATGATTCGCAAATGCCCTCCGCCCGCAGAAGCACATAGTCCCTTACGCGCTTGCTGCGTCGATAGAGTTTTCGTAGAGCCTCCTTGCCGACTTCGTTGCCGCCATCCTGAAGGGCCTCAAGGGCACGCTTGCGAGCCTCTTCCAAGCCGATAGTCTCCGATACCTCCCCTACCTCCTCTTCGAGCGATGCAAGCCCCTCCTCATCCGTTAATGCAACTGGAACAAGTTGAAATACGATAACGTTCCTTTGCGATCCGTTCTTGTCGGGGCCACGTCGAATGGTATGGCCGGCATACGTATGTTCGCCTAGATATTCTTTTTCCTTCCCTTTACCTAATGACTTGAAAAGGTGCAGAGCCTGCCCATTAGTGGCATGCTCTAAAATGGCCAGGTTGCCACGCTTGAATTCCATATCACCAACTTGTCCAGCGCCAGTATATGAGAATACGCCCAGCTCATCACGGCCATCGATATAGCCATACCGTTCACCGCTTTCTTCCGTAAAGAGGAAAATAGCTGGTACCTTGCCGGATGTGGCAATGCCGCCTTGTCGGTTTCCGCCAAAGCGATCATGAATCTCGTTTTGTCGATGATAATTCTGTCCCAATACGAATTTTGGGTAGGATATGCGTTCGTTGGGGAGCCGAACTATGTTGAAGCCGAGCCTCCCAAGATGAGCGCTGGTTTGTACACTATCGCTAAAGCCTGAAACAGGAAGGCCTGTCGCGATCGACAAGATTTGCTCAGGCGGATATAGCATCCCGCGATCGGAGATCGCATATAGCTGTGACCCCCTTCCTTCCCAGTTTCTCCATTCTTTCGTATCGCGCAGTTCGCGATCGAATTTGTCTAATGCCGACCTGATAGTCGCCCAAGTGACATGTGGAATGCGCAAGTTGCCCCCCAGTCCCGGAATTGCGATGTCGGAAACCGCAATCGGAAAATTCTGATATTTTCGTCATTATGGGGCGAACAATGCCAGCAGGCAATCACTAGAAAGGGGGTCTTGTGAGCATCGCCAGACAGCTGCACTACCCAAACGCCAAGCCAGTTCGGGGGCGGTGCGGCAGCAATCCTGATTCGCAACTTAGGGGAGGTGTGTAAAAAAATTGGTTGCGGATTGGCCTTCGTCATTCACCGCCACCGGCGCTGTGTTCAAGATGGTTTGTCGCCCAAAGGGGCGATGAGTAGCAGGCTGCCGAACACACGCCGGACGGAGCCGCGCAGCCGCTCCATTTTTTGTCCGACACGCCTTTGCGCGCCCATGCGAAGCCAGCGTCGACCTCCTGCGCGTCAGCGCCGCCCTGCGTTCCGCCCTGATCCGCCTGGCGCTACAGAGCGACGACATCCCCAATCGCATGGGCCTCCACGCCCTGCTCTTGTCGCTCAAGGAGCAGATCCACGACAACGCCGACCGCCTGCAGGCGCTGGCCGTCTGACGAGGGACGGCGCTCCCGCCCAACGCGGGCCCAAAAGCAAAACGGCTCGAGCCACCTGGCCTCGCGCCAATTTGTTTCCGGCACGGCTGGCCGGCAAACGTGTTGGTGATGTTTAAGCCGTCTTGTAGGCCCCCATGCCCGCACGCAGCAGCCGGTCTGCTTCCACCGGCTGCCCCAACAAAAAGCCCACCCCTATCAGACCCAATCCCGTAGTGGCGCTTCCGTCACCCACTCCCAGTCGTACCACACTCTCCAACAGTTCCAGCTGCAAGTGTGGTTCCGGGGATGGGCTCCCGCCGACGACCCTCATCAAGGCGATAAAGCAGCTTACTCAGTCATATGCACTGTGGTTACTCTTCTTCCTCTAGAGCTTTGAAGGAAATCAAACGCCCCGAGATTTGCGACTTCTCAATAATCTTTATTTCGACCGTTGCCTCAATTTCCTTGGAATCAGTCATGCAGCCAAAAATCTGATGGACACCGTCCTCTGTCAATTGAGGTTTTTGATAAATGGCGGAGAAGTGGTAGGTGTCGGACCGTAGCTGGAGTCGGTATCTATTTCCGATTTTTACAATTCCTTCCACTACGAAAGTGTCCGTAACAGTCTCTCTCTCTGTGTTGCGCCGAGACCTTCTTTCTGAAAGAATTTCGAGATGATCGCCGCTAAGCTCTACGTCCGCTAACCGGACACGCTTAGCATCCGCTGATGCCGAAGCAAGATGCCAGTAACTAGACGCCACATCTGGAACGAGCATGTCAAGCGAGGGATAGCTTTTTGACAATTTTGCTATCGCCCGATCCATGATCTTCCATTTGGCGCGGTCATCCTGTGTAATCTTCTGAGTAAGCGACATTAGCGCCTGCCTCTCCGCGACATCCATTTGCTTTGCCTTATTCTCGAAATGGCGAAGAATCATTGGTCGGGAGACAATTGCCAGTCCAACAACAACGGCGGCAATTAATGATTCTATTGGATGCGTCTGAATTAGTTGAGCAACGGCGCTTACAAGCGGACTGAGGTCCGTGTCCGTTATCGAAGAGCCCTTTTTGACCGTTGTCGTAAATTCAAGCTGCTCGTCCTCAGCTTTCTTGAGTCGCCTCTTGTCATATGCGCCATGAGCAATCGCTGCATATGCTCTCCCCATCGACGTCTTGAAGCCAATTAAAGCCTCCATCTGGCCGGAGCGGAGGGACGATCTGTAGGCGTCGCCATCAATCGTAATACTCAAGCGAGGCCAATTCTCGAAGTTCAATACACCAAGGTTTTCCCCGCCAAGCCAACTCGACAGCAAGGCCCATGCGTCCTCATCGTCGGCAATCCGAAGTGTCTGAATGTTCATTTCGCGTATCCGTGGGGTTGCACCTTACTAAGCGACAAGGGATGTAAAGTGGGTTTTCAGCCATTTTACTTGGATGTTGCGAATTTGTAACTTTTGCTTCGAGAAAACGCGTTAAAAAAATTGCTACCAAACTACTCAATACTCTCGAACACCCCACCCACTGATCACCGCAAAATACTCCCGCAACCACGCATTGAACCGACGGTACAAAGGCGTCTGCGCCCCCGCCGGACACCTCGCCGAACCCCGCCTTGCGCGCAATTCGCACCTCTCGCGATACGTGGAAATCACCGGTCACCACGACAATGGGCGCTGCGGCCGTCACGCGCTGCTCGGCAAACAAGCGCTGGCTGAACACGCGGTTCTCCTCGGTACTGGTACTCCGTCCCTCGCGCAGGATCCGGTCCGGCGTCACCGCGCGCGATCAGAGTGTCGGCATGATGTCAGCCTCCCGGCATCGCCCGTCGAAGTCCAGGCCGCCACTCACGACGACCTGGGACGGCGACCAGCAGCGCGCTTGCGTCAAGCCTTGCTCCAGTTGTGCCATCAACGTTGGCGAGGCCTCGCAGTCCGGCGAGCCGGAACCGAGCACGACGATGGCTGCCAGCGGCGATGCACGGCGCGTAGCGGGTTCCATGCCACTGCAGATGCCATGGAAGAACCATCCCACCCTCACCAGCCACGAGGCAATGGCGCCCCAGCCTGCCGCCCTGATCCATTGGCGTCACGGCTTCGCCGCGCGCCATTGCGCCACTTGCCATCAGCGCCATGACAGCGCGAGAAGGGTCGCGGTCGTCTGCACGGCGAAGAAGCGTGAAATTTGTTTTTGCTTTCGTCCTTGGCCTTCGTACATAGCCAGATCTGCCCGCATCGGCAATTGGTTCTGGCCGGTGCCGTCCTCGGGGTAGATGTTTATGTCGATGCTCGGTGTCACAAATACGGTTAGTTTGGCCGGCTCGGCTGCTTTGAGAATCCGCTGCATTGTTGCCGGCGAGTTGCCGTTGGAGACTGTGAGTGTCGCCACACCAATGGTCGACCAGGTTTGACAGCCTGACCTACACACCGGACGAGCTACGGAACGGTATCCTCTCGTCTTTCGCCAACGCACGCCCATACGGGCGGGTCGCGGCGGGGGAGCCTTCGGGCTCGCCGGTTCGTGTGTACCGGTCTGTCAACCCTGCCTCGTGCTCGCCCACCCGATTGACAGCGGACGGTGAGCCTCCATCTCTTACACACGGAGGTCGCAATGACTAGCATCACCCCAGCTCCCCAAGAGCCCACCCTCGCCCAAAAACAAGCCCAACTCGCCGAAAACCTGGCCAAGGTCGACCGCGCCCAGTTCCGCCGCCGCGCCAAGGCTGCCCCGCCGCAACCCAGCAAAGCCGTCACCCTCGAGGACCGCATCCTCGAAGTCAGCGACGATCTTCTGCGCGTCAGCGCCGGTTTCCAATCCGTCCTGACCTTGCTGGACCTGCAGGCTGACGATATTCCTGACAGCATCGGCCTCCACGCCCTGATTTCGCCGCTCACGCGGCAGATCGACCATTGCGCCGACCGCCTGCAGGCGCTTGTCTGACGAGGGACAGGCTCGCGCAACGCGAGCCTGAAAGCAAAACGGCGCGAGCCAACCGGTCTCGCGCCGTTCTGGTTCCGGCACTGCGAAGTGCCGCAGGCCGAAGCCTCAATACTCCCTCAAGACCCAACTACTGATCGCCGCGAAGTACTCACGCAGCCACGCATTGAAGCGAAGGTACAAAGGCGTCGCGGCGCCTACGCCGAAGGCCTCGCTAAACCCTGCCTTCCGCGCAATCCCCACCGCCCGCCGCACATGGAAATCGCTTGTCACCACCAAAATTGCATTCGAAGCATCAACACCCTGTCCCTCCAGCAACCGCCGGCTGAACACCAAATTCTCCTCGGTACTCGTACTCCGCCCCTCGCGAATCACCCTGTCCGCCGCCACCCCACGCGCTACGAGGTAGTCCGCCATGATGTCCGCCTCGACACACCGCAGCCCGAAGTCTTGTCCGCCACTCACAACCACTTTGGCCTCCGGCCATCGCTGCGCCTGCATCAACCCCTGATCCAGCCGCGCGATCAACGTCGGCGACGCCTCGCAGTTAGGCGTGCCTGACCCAAGGATGACGATCGCCTTCACCGATGTCCCTGCCGGCACGGGGACGCCCATGCCGCTACGGATGTCATAAAAGAACGCCCCGACAGTCACCAGCCACGCGGCAAACGCAATCCAGCCCGCGCGCCAAAGCGCCTGGCGCCGGCGATCTGACTTCCTCCACCGGGCCACGCCATCCCAGCACAGGCCGAGCAACAGGAACGCGATCCCAATAGACCCCGGCAACACAATGCCGAAGTTGAATAGCCCCATTCCCATCAGTGCGACGGCGTCGCCAAGCAGGACCGCGCCAACCAGCGCCAGGGCAAGGCGCATCCAGCGCGCGCTTCGTTTCACTGCAGGGTTCTCCAGATAGTTGCTTGGCAGATTATCCAACGGCATATTCATGCATCAGGGGTTGCTCCGCGCTGGCTGCCTTCCAGATGCCGGCATCCATCAACGCCTGGGCCTCCGCAACCAATTCCGTGATCACGGCGCGGACCGCCGGATCTGCCATGCGTGCGCGCCGCTGTCCCAGGCATACGGCGCGCGTAATAGGTGGGTCGATCATGCGCGCCGCCAGCGTCCCTTGCTGGATCTCCCGTGTCACGGCACTTCTGGCGAGAACGCTGAACATGCGACCGGTTTCCACCAGTCGTATCAGCCGTTGGCCGGCGTCTATTTCAACGCGAACGTCGAGTGACACGTTCTCTCGCGCGGCATGGGCCTCCAGGGTTGACCGAATGGCATGCAGACGCGACGGCATCACCAGGGGATACCTGTCCAATGTCCTTGCCTGCACCGTGCTTGTGTCGGGTAGCGACCCTGGCCGGCCTACCAGTTGCATGTCCTCGCTGGCGATGGGCTCGCATTGCACTTCCGGCGTCGCGGTCCGGTCAAACACCACCGCCAGATCGAGCTGTCCTTCGGATAGCCAATTCCACAGGTAGCCGGAGAACGTTTCTACCAGGCGCAGGCGAATTTTCGGGTAGCGCATGGAGATGCGTTCGACCAGGGGCAGGGCGAGTACGGCGGCAGATGAGGAAGGCAGACCCAGGGAAACGTCGCCGCCAGGGTCGGCTTTGGACCCCTGCAGCTCCTGGAACGTGGACTCGACGAGATTCACGATCTCGTAGGCGCGCCGCAGGAGGCGTTGTCCCGCTTCAGTCGGCGTGACACCGCGAATGCCTCGCGTCAGCAACACCGTCCCCAGCACATCCTCCAGCCTGCTCACGGTGACGGTCAATGCCGGCTGGGCGATCCCGAGCCTGCGCGCCGCGGCCGTGATGCTGCCCTCTTCGCAAATTGCGATAAAGGCGATCAGGCGGGGGATGTCCAGTTTGCGGGCGTTCTGCATAGGTCGCCATAGTACGAACTTATGCCCTCCAACAAAACAGATATTGGACGGCATTGACGATGCGCAACAGACTACGGACTCAGAAGCCGCTACGTCATGCGGCCGAGGTCATGAACAAATGGAGGAGGACATCGTGCTACCAGATCATCTTTCCCAGTCAGCCGCAGAGATCTCCCGGGTCTCTGCGGCCGAGTCGGCCGTGGCATCCACGTCTGCGCTGCGCGCGCAATGGTGGCGCCTGCTGGACAGCCGGATTGGCGTTGTACCGTTGCCGGTCTATCTCGCGCTGCTGCCGATCGTGGTGGGGTTCGCCACCATTGGCCAGGTGCCATCGGATCTCACGATGGCGATCGCCGTATTGTCGTTGGGCGGGTTCTTCTTCATGGAGCTCGGACGCCGTGTGCCGATGCTCAGCCTGATGGGCGGCGCCGCGATTCTTGCGTTTGTGGTGCCATCGGCGATGACCTACTACGGCCTGATTCCGCCTTCGCTTGCGCTATCGATCAAGGCGTTCGTCAAGGCGTCCAACTTCCTTTATCTCTATGTCGCGGCCATCGTTGTCGGCAGTATTGTGAGCATGGACCGGGAGGTGCTTCTCGGTGGCTTCCTGAAGATCTTTGTGCCGCTGACAGTCAGCTCGATCGTCGCGGGTGCGGTCGGGACACTGACCGGTATGGCGATGGGGCTGGATGCTTACCGGGCATTCTTCTTTGTCGTCGTTCCCATCATGGCCGGCGGACTTGGCGAAGGCGCCATCCCGCTTTCCATGGGTTACGCGATGATTACGGGACAGCCACAATCGGAGTTGTTTGCGCAGATCATTCCGGTGGTCATGCTTGGCAGCTTTACTGCCGTATTGCTGTGCGGACTGCTCAATGTCCTGGGCAAACGCTTTCCGCACCTCACGGGAGAAGGTGTGCTGCAGCGGGGCCCGCAAACTAAGGCGAGCGAGACGGCGACGTCCGCAACGGCTCCGGCGTTCGATCCGGTCAGCCTTGCCGGAGCCATGGTGACGATCGTCGTGTTCTATCTGATCGGCGTATTGGTCCAGGGCGTTCTGGCGTTTCCGGCGCCGATCACCATGCTATTCCTGATCGTCGCGGCCAAGCTTGGTCGTGCCATCTCGCCCGCGCTGGAGCAAGGCGGAAAGGGCGTGTATCAGTTTTTCTCCGGCATCGTTACCTGGCCATTGCTCTTTGCGCTGGGCGTGGCATTGACGCCGTGGCAGGAGTTTGTGAGCGCGTTCACGATGCCCACCGTCGTCACGGTGTTTGCCACGGTCGGGTCCATGATTGCCAGCGGGTTCTTTGTGGCGCGCTTCGTGGCTATGTATCCCATCGATGTGGCCGTCGTGACCGGTTGCCACAGCGGCCAGGGAGGCGCCGGAGACATCGCCATTCTCACTGCGGCAAACCGGATGCAGCTGATGCCGTTTGCGCAGATTGCAACCCGCATCGGCGGCGCCATTACCGTAACGCTGGCTCTGATTGCGATTCGCCATGCCTACTGATTCCACGATCGATGCAACAAGGCCCATCGCGCTCAGGGCAGTGCGCGGCTTTCATGTCGGCGGACGGCCAGTCGACGTGGTCGACCTGCCGCATCGGCAGCTGGCCACGGTACCGGGCGTCCAACCGCGCGTCTCCAACCCGAACGGGCGTTATCAGGTGGGACAGCTCTATGTCCAGCATTTCGCGCTGGCTGCGCCCACGGCCCGCTATCCGCTGCTGATGTGGCATGGCGGCGGCATGACCGGTGCCACCTGGGAATGCACACCGGATGGTCGTCCGGGTTGGCATGACTATTTCATGCGCAAGGGATACGACACCTTTGTGAGCGACGCGGTAGAGCGTGGCAGGGCTTCCTGGGCGCCAGCCTGCCTGGTCCCGGAAATGCCGGAGCACCGGACGCTGGAGCAGGCGTGGGATATCTTTCGCTTTGGTCCGGTGGAGGGATATGACGCTGCGAATGGGAAGCGCCAGGCCTTCCCGGGACAGCGGTTTCCGGTACACGCGCTGGACCAACTCGCCAAGCAGTTCGTCGCGCGATGGACCAGCGCAGGCGGCATGGCGTTGGACGCCTATGTGGAACTGATACGACGCGTTGGCCCGTGCACGATCCTCGCGCACAGCGAAGGCGGACGCCTGGCTCAGCACGCCGCGCTGTCGGTGCCCGAACTGGTAAAGGGGCTGATCCTGGTTGAACCCGCCGGTGCGCCATCGACAGCAGTGGCGGATGCAAGCGGACTGTGCGGCATTCCTCACTGTGTGTTGTGGGGAGACTATATTCCGCAGAACTCTTTATGGACGATATATCGCCGGCAGGTGGACGAGTGGTTGTCGGCCGTGCGGCAAGCGGGGGCGGAAGTTACTGAATTTGATTTGCCAGCCATGGGCATTCGCGGGAATTCGCATCTGCCGATGATGGACGACAATAACTGGCTTATTGCCGAGCGCGTCCACGAGTGGATCGGTCGTGCGGTGCACGGCGGCGGGGATGGGATGACTACGGCATACCCCTAGACCGTCTCAACGAGATCGGTATAAGCCGCCAGATGGTCATCCGCGGTGAGCAGTCGAAGCGGTTCATGCATGGCCTGAGCGATCAGCAATCGATCAAACGGGTCGCGATGAATATCCGGCAGGTTGCGCACGAGGGCCCGCATGTGCTGCACGGACAAGGAGCTCTTTGAATCCACTGGTTTCGATTGCAGAAACAAGCTCAGTCACGTCGGCATCGAGGAACCGGACCTTTTCACCGGTCTCGGGGTGGATGCGGACCACCGGGTTTTCCGGGTTGGCGTAACTCACCGATAGACAAGGATTTCTTGACTGACCTCCAACAGCACAAGAGCATACGCAAGGTTGTGATAGTCGATCTGACCCGCTTTGGCGATCCCATCCATGCAGGCCTGCCATGGGTTGACCTCGTAGCGTGCGCACCCTTGCTGGCCAGGCAAATGGTGGCGGGGCGAGGCGAGGGTCATTTCTACTATGCCCATGTCGTCGGCGACAGCCAGCAGCGATGGGCAGCGCTGGCACAGCGGCTGGCATCAGAGGGATTGCGATGAGCGATGCTCCTCATCGCATGGGTCAAGCGGCATACGTATCGCAGGCGTTTGGCCGCGTCTTACATCGGTGGCGCCACGGTATTCGCACTCGGCCTCGCGCTTGGCCACGGTTGGATTGCATTCCGGCTGTCGTGACGGGGGCTGGGCGTGAACGTGCACATCCTGTATCGCCGCGATGGTTGGAATCTGGTTACGCCAGGCGCCAGGACTCATTCGCTGCCAGTGTATTGCGCCACTACTCACGATGGCGGCGCAACCGATCCATGACTGGCGCGATTTATAGCGCAGAATAGCGGGGCAGCAAGTCCTGATCTGCAAGCCGGATTTCGATAGCGTTCGCAATCTTCACATGATCGGCGTCGTCATCGGAGAACGGTTCACCCACAACACTAACCACGATGGTGCCGATCTGTCTAGGGCCATCCATTACTGGTGTGAGGGCTCGTGCTTCAGGGACTTGTCGCTGCGAGAGCACTTGCGGGATGTATAGCATCCAGCCAACTCCTGGCCTGTCACGAAATACACGCTTGTCAAAGTATGAGGGGGGCGCGAGCGAAACCACGCTCGGCGACCATTGCACTGCGGCTTGGCTGACCAGGCCCACGGCTAGCCGCTCCTCATGGGGAAACGCCTCCGGCTTCGCGCGAAGAACAATTGAGCTTGTTTCAGGAGCAGGCCGCCTGATGTACTGAAGTGACGCGCCCTCCTTTCCTGACCTGGCGTTCCACATGCCGATGATTCTCAGGTCGGTCTCATTCTTCAACTCTGTGGTGAGCACCGCAGTGGCCGCTGCTGTAGGACCATTGGCGTCAAATACCTCATAGCGCATCGCATCGTCTTTGCTAATCGCCTTCAGCCGCCAACCACTAAGCATTGGTGAGGCGCCTTGGAGATGAAGCGCGAACCGGTGCAACTCACCCAGCATCGCTGGGACGTCCAAGGAAGCGGTGTTGCGAAAGATCGCAGTAAGCTCGAATGGGTGCATCACGGGTAATAGTATGTTTGGATCGGGAGCCGCATTGCCGCAAAGATCCGTGAGAAGTAGCTGTAGCTAACCGGTTGCATGAAATACCAATGTAACCGGGTGGGGGGCATCGGCTGGGCTGCCAGCGATTGCCTGTTCGCTTCGGCCATTAGCGGCTGGTCGCCTTTCCACCAATCCTCCGGAACATCAAACTCGTCAAAGAACTGATCATATCGGGCCTTCGCTTCAAGCAGGAGGCATTCAGACGAGCGGAAACCGTCGAAGTCGACACCTGCATAGTTCCATTCCGCGCCGGGCGGGAAACCGGACACGCGTGCCTGATACGCCCGGGCTTCCTCCGACATGTTCCAGTTCCGCTGGATCATCGCCCCCCTATCCGGCGCACAATCCTTGCAGCGCTCCCTTTCCTTCGTTGTTGCTTCCGTTCGGGAGATCGGCGTCACCCGTTCTCCGCCAGCGTCTCATCCGCGCTGTCATAGAACGTACCAATCTTGTAGATCTCGCGGGCTTCCTTCCCGTTGGTCACGTCGCGGCCGAACTCGCGCGACATGCGCGCGAGCTGCTCAATCTGCTCCACGGTGCCCATCGGACCGTAAAGCGCGGCGGTAATGATCAGCTTCTGCGGGATGGCTGCCGGCGTCGTCAGTCAGTACGGCCCCATCAGTGCCAGGGCGAGCCGTATCCAGCGTCCTCCGTTCTTCATTGCCGGTTCATTCGGTTTGCTGCCGCGCGTGGATCGCGCACAGGCAGGCGCCGGCAGTATAGCCGTCAGTGTTCGACCTTTGACTTTGAGGGCGTATGCACCATGCTTACGAGGGTCTGTATGCGTCAAGGCAATCCAGCAGCTTGCTGGCCGTGCGTCGAGAAAGGCGCGGCCGGCCGATATCCGGCGCCGCATTGTTCCTGGCGATGATGCCGCGCCCGGCACGGACATATCCTTCTACGTCTTCCGGAGACCGCCATGAAAGTCCTGATTGTCCTGACGTCTCACGACCAGCTCGGCAACACCGGTGAAAAGACCGGCTTCTGGCTCGAGGAGCTGGCCGCGCCTTACTACGTGCTCAAGGATGCCGGCGTCGAAGTCACGCTCGCTTCGGTGAAGGGCGGGCAGCCGCCGCTCGACCCGAAGAGCAATGAGCCGTCGTTCCAGACGCCCGCGACGCGCCGCTTCGACGCCGATGCCGAGGCAAAGGCCGCGCTGTCGTCAACGCAAAAGCTGTCGGATGTTTCGGCCGATGGCTACGACGCGGTGTTTTATCCGGGCGGACACGGTCCGATGTGGGACCTGGCCGAAGACGCGAACTCCAGGGCCTTGATCGAGAGCACGCTTGGCAGCGGCAAGCCGGTCGCCCTGGTATGCCATGCGCCCGGTGTGCTGCGACATGTGAAAGCGACGGATGGTAGCCCGCTGGTCAAGGGCAAGAACGTCACGGGTTTTACGAACAGCGAAGAAGCCGCAGTCGGCCTGACGGAAGTCGTGCCGTTCCTGGTCGAGGACGTGTTGAAGGCGAACGGTGCCAACTTCTCCAAGGTGGCGGACTGGCAACCGTATGTTGTCACGGACGGCCTGCTGATCACAGGGCAGAACCCGGCGTCATCGGATCCCGTTGCCCACGCGCTGCTCACCCAACTGAAGCATCGCTGAAAAGATGACGGGCGGTCCGGAGCAGGTGCCGCGGCGCTGGGTCTTCGCCAGCAGCCTCCAGGCCCCGGACCGCGACACCCTTGCAGCAGGCGCTGCACCGATGTCAGGCCACGCTGCTATTTCGCATGCAGAATGACAGTCCCCTCGGTAATCGCGGGCGAGCTTGCGCCGATGCTACCGGCATTTTCAGCAATCCAGTCTTTCGCCCGCTTGACGCTCTCGTCCACGCCCGCCTTGTCATTGCAGGTCGTAACTGAGAAGCCGCCATCGGCGGTGCGCGCGAGCGTGTAGCTGACAAAGCCCTGAACCTCACGCATCAGGGATTCGATGTCGGGCGTACGTGTTTCGAGCAGGTCGAACAACTCCCTGGCGCCACTTCCGGTATAGGTTCTGATGACAGTGTGCATGATGCAGCCCTCCATGGAATGCCCCCGGATTGCGCGCAGTTGCGCGGAGAAAGTCCGATTGCACAAAGTCTAGGTGTCGCGTGAGCAAAACGGAGGGCATTCGCACCGGCACCAGCGATGTCGCCATGTACCGAGCGCGGCACAGATCTTGAAGTCATTCATGACATGCCAATCCCATTTACCGCCGATGACCTTGTGCGTCGTGCCGGTTAGAAGACTCCGGGGATCGCCGCCAGCAGGCTGCACGCAAGTAGATTAGCCGAAGCCCAACGCCTCAAGTCACGTCGCTCACAAAAGCCTCGAACGCGCTGGCCTCCACCGGCGGACGAAAGAAGTGGTCTTGCCCGTAGTCGCAGCCGGCAGCCAGCAGGATGTCGCGCTGCGACTCGGTCTCGACGCCCTCGGCAATCACGCGGATGCGCAATGCATGCGCCATGCTGATGATGGCGCGGCACAAGGCCACGTCGTCCGGGCCCCGCGTCAGCGAGCGGACGAAGGACTGGTCGATCTTGATGTAGTCGATGTCCAGGCGCCGCAGGTATGACAAGGAGGAGTAGCCGGTGCCGAAGTCGTCGAGCGCGATCTCGATGCCGGCCGCCTGGAAGCGGGAGAGCTGATCCATGACATCGGCGTTCTGCTCCATCAGCGAGCCTTCGGTGATCTCGATGACGAGGCTGCCCACCGGCACGTTCCTGCGCTCGATCATGCTGGACCAGGACTCGGGCCCGCTCGCAGGCGCGCAGAACTCCACTGGTGATTTGTTGACCGAGATCTGGAAGCCCTTGCCCAGCAGCACCTGCCAGCGCCCAGCTGGTCCAGCGCTTCAGTCAGCACCCAGCGGCCGATGTCGATGATGAGGCCCGATTCCTCCGCAACGGCAATGAAATCGTTCGGGTGGATCGGCCCGCGCACCGGATGGTCCCAGCGGATCAGGGCCTCGGCCTTGCAGACCTTGCCCGTGCGCAGATTGACAATGGGCTGGTAGTGCAGCGCGAACTGCCCTGACGCCAGCGCCGTGCGCAGGTCCTGCGTGATGCGCAGGCGCTCCCTCTCCGCCTGCAGCGGCGCCTGGGTGAAGACCTTCCAGCGATTGCGGCCCTCCTCCTTGGCGGCAAACATCGCCTGGCGTAGGGCGCGGCAATCCGCTCCAGGATGGCCTCGGCAATGTCCTCAGCAATGCCGGCATCGCCCACCGCGGGCAGGATCACGGTGAACTCGTCGCCGGCCAGCCGCGCCACGATATCCGACGCGCGCACCGATGCCGCAATGCGCCGCGCCGCCTCCAGCAGCAACTGGTCGCCCTGGTCGTGGCCGAGGGTATCGTTCACCTCCTTGAAGCGATCCAGGTCGATGAACAGCAGCGCCAGCACATCCTGCGTGCCGCGCGAACGCTCGATCTCCTGCTCCAGCTGGTCGAAGAACAGGCGGCGGTTGGGCAGATCCGTGAGCGCATCGAAATTCGCCTGGTGCCGGATGACTTCCTCCGCCTGGCGTTTCTCGGTCATGTCATGGATCAGCGCAACGCGGCGGCGCTCGCCATACGCGTGGGCCAGGTAGGTAGCCGTGTTAAGAATCTCATCGACGAACAAAGGCTAAGATCCAGCAGTGGCAAGGCGGTGTCGGATCGGGCTGCATTGACCCGCATTCTGTTTACGCTCAGACGCGAACAGACTGCGCGCGTCGGGGGGCAGCGCCGGAAAGTGATCGGCCTCGCGTGCAGATGAAGGCGAGATTGGCTCGCACAGCTTGCGCGCAGCCCTCTGTTGAGTGTCGCGATAGACAACAGAAGGCGCTATTTGCGCGGAGCAGTCGTCGCCCGCGCCACGACCTTCGGCTGCTCACGATCCACGAAGATGCGCGACGGCAGCACGAAGCCACGCAGCGTGAGCATCTCCAGCGGTCCCTGGCCGATCTCCGTGCGCAGCTGATAGCTGAGCGGATAGGTCATTTCGTCTGGGGCGGGAAGCTTCGCGACACGAGCTGTCTGGATGTCGGGATCGCTGTCGACATCACCGACGGTAGCCTGTCCGTTCCCCTCGCCGACGCCCTCACCAGCACTGACCTTCGGCCCCTTGGTGTCGGGAACGCCTTGCCACGTCAGTTGATAGGTGGCGCTGTCCAGCGGCTCAATGTGCGCCCGCTCCAGCATCCGTACCAGCCCCCAGCGGCCGCCGAACTCATAGCTCTTGTTGGTACCCGCCTTCTCGGTCTGCCACTGCAACCGTGTCCCCAGGTCCTGCAGGTTGGCGGCTGGCCACGCCATCGCCTGCCAGGTCTCGCGCTGGTTGTAGTAGTGCAGCTTCTGCCCATCGAGGGTCAGTACCGTGTCGGTCAGGCCCGGCGTGGGAATCGGCTTGACCTCGAAGCGGTACTGGGGCTCGCCTTGCGCCAGCATGTGCGCGGCGATGCGCTGCAGGGTGTTGACCGCCTTGAGGAAGGCCGGATCGAAGGCCAGTGCCTGTCCGCCGGTGGCGGCCGGTACCCATTGATCGCCCTGCAGTTCCAGCACGCCGGCCAGTTGGGTGCCGAGGAACGCTGCGATCAGCCCGGTCTGCGCGCGCAGGAAGCGCGCCAATTCAGGCAACGAGGCATCGTTGGTGCTGTCCGCAAAGGGATAGCGCCCGGCGAACGAGCGGCCCCACGCCATCACGATGCTCTGCCGCCAGGCGTCGTTCAGGCTCGCTTGCGCGGGTTGCAGCACGGTTTGCGTGGCCTGGGCGATCGGGCGCACGAACAGCGTCTGGCCCATGCCCGCCCATTGGTTGCCGAGACTGGCGGCCATCAGCTGGGCATAGGCCTGGGTGTCGGCCAGTTCCGAGCCCTTGCCCTGGAACAGCGCCTGCGCCATCTGGCGGGCCTGCGCGTCGGCATCGGCGCTGTTGCTGACCTGCTGCAAGCGCAGGCGCAGCGCCGTGGCGCGGTCGAGGAAGCGTTGCAGGCTCAGGTCGCCGTTGGTGCCCTGGCCGGTCTGGGTCTGCCCCACCAGCCGCAGTACCGGGCCGAAGGCGGCGCCGAGCGGCCCCGCCGCGTCCGGTTTGATCGCCTCGGGCCCTGCGGCTTTCTTGCCCAGCAGGTCCTGCGCCTTGGCCACCAGCGTATCGGACAGCGCGTCCTTGCGCGCACCGGCGCCACCCTGGTACTCGAGCGATTTCATCAGCGCGATCACCGGTGACTGGCGCGCGTCGGCCATCAGCTTGAGCTGTTCGATCGCAACTGGCAGCGTGGGCGCCGGCTGCCATTGCAGGCCGTTCATGAAGCCCTGCCAGCGGTCGGCGTAGTCGGCGAAGTACTGGTCGGTGAGGGCCGCCCGCAGCGCTTCGGCGGAGCGGCTTGCCGTCTGATGCGGAACTTGCGTCGATTGTGGATTGCCGTCGGTCAGCACCCAGTCGCTGGCAGTCTCCGTCCGCTTGGCGGCCGCCTCGATCGCGGGGGCGACATACCCCTCGTAGGCCTGGCGGGTAAAGACGCCGGGCACGATCGCGGCGGCGCGCACCAGCCCCCGGGGATCGGTGCCGGCTGTGAGCGACGCGAGGGTTTGGTCCGGATACTTGTTGCCGCTGTTGTCGCCGAAGGCGGTGATGATGCCCTGATAGATGGTGTCCTCGGCATTACGCTCCCCGATCACCGCCAGCAGCGTCTGGCGCGCGCCCGCCACCAGCTCAGGCCGAGGCTCGATGCGCCAGGCCGGGTTGGCTTTCAGGTGCTGGGCGTAGAATTTGAGCAAGCGTTCGGCCAGGTCTTGCTGCTCGCCCGGCGTGATGCGCGCGTCGGTAGACCAATGCTGCATCAGCTGCTGGGTCAGGAAGTCCGGCTCGGCGCGCTCGGGATGGGCCAGCATCAGGTAGGCCTTGAGGCCTTGGTGGCCGCCTAGTGCCCGCTTGCTGGTCTGGTCGTCCAGAGTGGTGGTCTGCATTTGTGCCAGGTCCACCAGCGAGGCTTCCAGGTCCTGCTGCACCGGCGTTGCCAGCAACCGGCGGCTGGCTTGCGCGTAGGGCTTCCACAGGGCATCGAGCACGGCCGGATCGCGGTTGAGGCCGAAGCGGGTGGTGAACGGCGCGTGATGCTGGGTGCGGTACTCGTAGAATTCGATCCGCTGCTGCACGGCGAGGAGTGCGCGCAGACGGGCGGCAGGGTTGGGGGCCGACTGGAGATCGTTCACGGTCTGCCGAGCGGTGTGCAAGTCCCGTCCGTTCAGGGCGCCGGACACAAGCATGCCGGCGGTCCATAGGCCGATTGTGGCCAGTGCCAGGGCGGAGGAAACCGTGACGGGGTGCCAGCCGATGCGTCGGCCTGGCTGGCGACGGGCAGCGTCGCCCAGATACGGCCATAGGGGCAGGTCGGCACCGGCCTGACCGTCAGCATCGCCGACGGTCAGGCCTGGATAAGGCGCGAACACGATGCCGCTGACGGGGATGCGCCGGCGTTGGCTGCTCCGCAATCCGGCGATCCAGTCAGCGAGGACTTTGTCACGGCTGTCTAGCCGTTCAGAGAGTGCGCCCATGTAGCGATCGCGCTTGTTCTGGATTAGCTGCGCGACGCCCCGCTGCGCCAGTTGGTCGTGCAGGGCCCGCAGCGCGCGGTCAATGGCGGCGGCATCCGCTTGCGGTGGCAGTTCGCAGCCGATGACTGGCGTATTGCCGTTGGCCACGGTGTCTGTCTGTGCGACGTCGAGCACGAATACCGGAGCGGACCAACGCAGCACGTCGGCGATGTGCGCCAGGCTGAGCCCATGGGGATGGGTGCCGCGACGTGGTCTGGGCCGATCCGCCTCGCCTTCGGTCACGAGGACCACTGCGTCTACGGGTCGGCGGCGGCGCAGTCTGCAGAGTTGCTTGAGCCATGCAGTATCCGGCTGGCCGTCCTTAGCGCTCTTCATCCATAGCAGCACCACGTCGGGGGTGACCAGCCAGCCTTGTTCGCCGAGTTTGGGCAGCAGTCGGTCAATGGCGCCATCATCACCGGTCAGGAGCAGCCAAGGCTGGCGATACCGCCAACGGACACCGTGCTGCCGTTGCAATGCCTGGCGAAATGCGCCAAGTAGTATCGGAGCCGACGCAGTCGGAGTCGCCGTGGTAGCGACGCTCGCTTGCGTCGTGCCAGCCAGCTCCGATTCTCGGACTCCCAACCACTTCCTCAGTGCATTCAGCGCTTCCCACCAGCGATGCAGGCGATCGAGCGAAGCGACTATGGCGAGCACAATGGCGCCAACGGCAACTATTGATAGCCAATCGCTCTTGGCTTCAGGCGTCCCGATACCCAAGTACCCGCCCCATGTCCAGATGAGACCGGCGATAACCAACGCGAGAACGAGTATCGAGGCGAGGTCGATCTGCAGCCTTTTCATTGTGCGGGTATTGCCTTCATAGCCATGCGTTGCACCCAATTGGCTCGTCCGATGTACTTGTCCTCAGCGCGGGCCTCCGCCCGTGTCGCCAGTCAGATGTCCACATATGACGAGTGCTGAGTCGAGATCAGTCGCGGGCTGGGGTCACAGCGACAGACGCACAGGTCGTCGCCCAAGGCAGCTTCGCGCCCATCCGGGCCCGTCATCGGCAGGCGTGGACCGACGCAAACAATCCGTCCCATCGTCTTGCAAGCTGGGCACCAAACCGGGTCGTTTTCATAGGCCTGTTTACGGCCGCCAAGGAGATCGTTTCCGTCCCCTTCCCCGACAACACCACCGACCGTCGTCGAATCCCCCTCCGTGATGTCGAAACGTCTTACCAAAGTCCGCTCCTTGCTTCCTTTTTCGGTTTGCTTTCGATATAGGGACCTTTTTTTGCCCCACATTCCTTCTATCTTCGCCATATACTCGAGTGCGCAAATGCGCAGCTAGACTGGCTTGCCCTTGCGCGATACCCGCCTAACTACCGCAACATCGACGCCCTGAGGCTGACCTGCAAAGACAATCTGACTTTGTACGTTATCCGACAGCGCGCCAGCCGCGCAGGCAATTGCAAGCCAGGGCGCAGTGGATCCGGCATGCCCAACGGTTTGGTCAAGGTCCGTTGCCTGGATGTTCAGTCCAAGGCGCGCCGCAGCCTGGCGCAGAACGCCAGTCTGCAAGGCGCCGAGGCCGGTCTGCCAACCACCAGGAACCTCAGCCGCCGTGACATCGCCCCATCTCAGCGCATGCGACAAGGCGCCGTTCGCCAGGTCTACCGGGCCGTGTACGGGGCGATGCAAGTTGACCTCAGCATCCACCCCAAGCTGGTTTGCCTGTTCACCCGGCATGAGAAGGAGAGCAACGCCAGCCTCCGCAGTCCCAACGGGTGGCGTATCGCTCAGGATGCGGTGCAATTGAATGGCGACAATCAGCCTCGCGCCGCGCGCGCCTTTGCCGGCAACCTGATCGAGCCAGCGATCGAGAGCATCGAGGCCAGGAGGCGCAGCGTCCTCCATGAGGCGCATGGGTGGGAACTGGAGTTCCTGCCAGCACTCCTGCAAGCTCGCGACGCATTGATGGCGAGGCAATCCACCGGACACCCACAGTAAAACGCCAAGGTCACCCCGTGGAGGCAACGATCGAATACGGTCGGCAAGACTGTCCAGCAGTTCCCGATATAACCATCGGGTCAGCTTGCCATGACGGTGCTCGTCTGCCTCTTTATCGCCGGACACTAACTGGATACCAGGCACTACCAGCCAGCGCGCCTTGGTGGGATCGCCGTCACTGGAGATTGGCTCCTGTGTACGGAGCGTGACCATACCCGACTGAATGCTGACGATCGCATTCTCATCCTGGTCCGACGAGAATCGATAGGCTGCGCCTAGCAAGGCCAGGGGGCGAGCCGCCACGGCAAAGACGCGCTCGTTGTACTTGCGAATCGCTTCATTGCGCATCAATACGTCGAGTCTGCGACCTTCATAATGAGCAAATCGGCGCAGTACTATCCACGCAGGTATCCCCACGGGAAGTAAGCCAAGGCTCGCCCAGAACCTCCACGTATGCGTCGGCAGATGCTTCGGCCATAGCAGGAGGACCGCCAAGGCCCCACCCAGCACCATGACTAGGAATGCAATCGCCCAGAATAACCGCGACGGCGGGCTTCCGGGATCCGGCTCTTCATTCGGCAGAAGCGAAAAGTCAACCGCCATAGCTAGTCCCGCCTATGCTCTTCCAACCGAGACGCAAGGGTGTGCCGCAAGTACGTGCACCGGGCAGCCACCTGCCTGCAGGACAGCATCGCTGCTCAACGCTTCACGCTTTTGGTGACCTGACGGAAAGACTTCCTCACACAAGTAGCGGATGGCTTCGCCCACTGACGGGGCATTTGGCTTGGGGAAAGAGGGACTCGAGGTCAGCATGACAACCGGTGCGGCAGCCAGCGTCAAGAGGGCTCGACGGCGCGAAAACGTATTCATACGGCACCTGGACGCAAGCGCAGGGAGCCGACCACTGCATCCCACAACTCCAGCGCTTCCTCGTCGCTGGCGAAGGATTCCTTGTTGGTCAGATAGGCGCTTTCTCCCACTTGCAACGACACATTCAGATTGGGCTCTGCCAGCGAATCCGCTTTGCCTGGTGCCTCCCACTTGAAGCCATAGGTGCGCTTTCCATCCTGCGTGCCAGCCACAAGGATCTCATCGGCCTGGATTGGACCAACCGGGCGCTCACGGTTACGTAGCGGGATGACGCCCGCCACCGCGCCCAGCATTGCAGCAAGAACGCCACCGGCTCGCTTGCGCAGGCCGGGTTCTACTTTGTGTTGTGTGTACGAAGTGATTGCGAGCGAAACATCTGGCTTGCCCGCCAACTGAATGACCATGCTCCAGCTTTCAAGGTTAAAGCGGTTCGCAGTGAGAATCGTGTCATTCACCACATAGCCGATTCCCTCTACGCTCGTGCTGGAGGTTATTGACCTCCATTCAGTGGATAGCCTTTGTCGAAGTGCTATCGCTGATTCCCTTCTATCGGGATCAACCTCCCCCGAGTACTTCAATGCTCTCGAGCCAGCTAGGAAATAGGTATCAAATCGATACAGGATCTCTAAATCTTGGTCTGCCCAAGCGATGAGAGTCACCGCACCATTGTCATGCGGCACGCGTTCGATGAACATACTGCCACGTCTCTCGTGTTTGGTAGCACGCAAGACCTGCTCTCGTTGAGCAACCATATGATCGAAGCTCACCCGTGTCTGGATGGCTGGCAGCGGGTCAATCTTTACCTTGTTGTACACATAGCTCTCGACGGTCCCCGCATTCACCGGTACGTCAACCAGATGACGACCAATTGCGCGGGTTCCCCATTCTTCCCTCATGCTGACTCCTTCTTGTGCCATTGGGCTTGCCGTGCCATCTTGATGATGGCAAACATCGTGGCGTAGAGCGAACGCTTGTCCCCGTAGCTGCCCTGGTGGTCGTAACAGAAACCGGCGTTGTGCTGACCTGGACTGCCTTGCCCATGTGCAAAACTCAGCGCAACGCCCGCACTACCGGGAGCTGCGCCGGAATAGCTCGGCACCGTACCGTCTCCCGGGCAGTCTCGTTCGCTGATAGTCAGGCTCAGCCCATTTGAGGTTCTCATGTTCCCGTTACCGTCGTCACTGACAATAGCGATCTCGCCGAATTTGAGCCTGCCGACGCCATGTCCCTCCCAAGCTACCTCGCCCCACGTGAATCGATGCGGGCTTGCCATCAGGCCCGTCCCGAGCAAACCACCGGCATCCTTGATGGGATCGCGCTTACCTTGCATTCCGTAGTGAGCGTAGGTGGGAACTTTGTACCGTTTCTCGATCGCCTCGTGAAACTTCCGCACTCTTTCAACAGTTCTGATTAATGTCTTGCGGGGCGAATCATCCTCAGATTCTGCAATGGTCGACGCCGTGGGTAAGTTCTGCCCCGCTGGATTCATTAACCCCAGATTGCCATCTGGCACTAGCCCGTACCAATCTCGAGATAGATAGATTTCCATATAGGGATCGGTCTGCGGCAGCGGCGGCATGATGTCTGCACCAGTCCTCTTGTCCCGCACCTTTAGCCAAGGCTTGCCGTCGTTGTAGTCGGCGGTGGGCAAAAGTTCCAACCCCCCAGGGGCTTGTGAAAGAATGGCAACTACGTCAGCGGCATTGCGTCCGAGGAAGACTTGTTCGACGTCCTCGAAGCCCGCCCGCATGCGCTTATACGTCGCCGGGGCACCGGTAGCTGGCTGGACACCGTGAGAGACGCCGAGAACCTTGTCGCATTGGTGGATTTCGGTCAACGCCCTGCTGACAAGTCCGCCCATCGAGTGGGTGACGACAATAACCTTTTCCGCCATTGGACGGTTTGGCTTCTTTCGTCGGATGCTGCACTGATCATTCCCTTCGCCGTCGGGTGTATCCTTTACAACGACCGTCTTGCCTTCGTTGTAGAACGGCAAGATCGTGTTTTCGATCAGGTCCTTGATGGCTAAGCCCGAGTCTCGGTTAGATTGCAGCCAGTTATAACCGCCCGCCCAAACGTCGAACTGGTAGTTGGCGGCATGCAGGATTTCCTCTCTGGTCAATGCCTCGCCACCGTCCGCTCCCCAATCTTCGGGGGAGTCCTGCCCGAACTCCTTTGCCCAGTTCTTCAGGTTGGCCTCGCAACGCTCGAAGTCATACTCGGACAGCGAGTTCAGGAGATGTTGCAACTGACCCATGAACGGATGGTAAGAAGAGCGCATCAATGCCCCCCAACCGCGCGCAACCAACACGTTCTTTGGCAATCCGCTCAAGCCAGCATCGATAGGCCCGCTGGGATCGACCTCGACGGTGTCTGTGACAAGGTCATCAGCTCGCTCCTTTGTGGTCTTAAACAAATAGTTGAAGAGTTGGCAAATTAGATCCCCTGCTCCCCGCAGGTCTGCATTGGGTGGACGCCAAACAATGGCTTTCCCCTCCCTCTTCCTGAGATTGGTCCCCATAATGCCCGGCAGGAAGAGGATCGGGATAACGTAAGGCTTGGCAAGAACGATCTTTTCGCGCTGATCCTCGGTCGGCGTCAGGGTCGCGGAACTATATTGATCGCCGTCTTTGTCAACGACGCTGCTGTGTAGAACGAAGTTCGCTTCGGCCATGGTGTTGTTGGAGGTGATTGTTACCGACGGTCAGTCCAGCAACCGGATGCGGAGAGGCTCCACAAAGAGACTCTTCTGGAGCGGAGTCTTTCCGGCTCCATCCGTTACCATCCTGAGCCTGGTGCCGTCCTCGCGCAGGATTTCAACTTGCGTATTGGCAAGCGGCTCGCCGGTCGAAGGATTGCGAATTACGTAGGCGTCATTGAAATTCGCGTGCTTCCATGTGTTCATCGCTTGCGCCAGGGAACTTGGCCCCTGACGGCTGAAGGCGGATGATTTGATGGATCGCTCGCCTCGCGTGCCATCCTCGATGCCCGTCGACGACATACGAAGATAAGAACCGCCGCACTTGAGCAGCAGTTCATCCTTGGCTTCGATAACAACTCGGCCGTTTGCACTACTGATCGTCATATTCTTGGCAGACAGCAACCGCATCTCATCGCTCTGCGCCTGAATATCAACTGCCCCCCTCGCGGCAAACAGCTTGATGCCCAGGCGATGCGCGAACAGGGATAGGGCATCGCCCGCCGCCATCGCGATATTCTTCAGCGCGCTGACGGCAAAGCCCGTGCCCGTTGCCACGTTCACGTCCTTCCCCGCGCCCACCGAGACGCGATCCGGCGTCGAGACCGCAATGCCCTTTGGTGCGGATATCAGCATGACGGCCTCTTTCAACTCATTTACGCTCGCCTTGAGCCAGGCGTTTTCGGCCCTCAGGTCGGCGATCTCCGCCTTGGCGAGCCTGGCCGCATCAGCCAGCGTCCGCGCCTGCTCCAGCGCGAGCGTTAGCTGGCTCATCGCGGCAGCGGTGTCGTTCTGCTTGCCGTTCGCCTGCGGCTGGATATCTGCCGACAGCAGCAGGCCGCCCCCTGCGCGTACCGCGCCTTGCGCATCGGTGCGCAACTCGAACCCTTCGCCGCGTTTCTTGCGTTTTCCATTGACGATATGGCCGAGGGTCAGCTGGCTCTTGCCTGAATGCTCGGTGGAGAACTTGACGTGTTCCTCCCCCTCCCAGTCCTCGATCTCGAATTTGCTGTCGCCCTGCGTGCGAATGACATTGCGCGACAGCCAGCGGTCCTGATTCGTGATCAGGTCCGGGTGCTGGCTGTTGTGCTGCACGTGGGCGATGTACGGCTTGTTGGGATTGCCGTCGCGGAAGGCCACGTCCACATAGGTGCCATCGATCAGCGGGAAGTGGAAGCCCGTCTGGTTCGCCCCCGCGAACGGCTTGGCGAACGCGAGCGGCACGCTCTCGCCGCCATTGGGCCATTCCTCAAAGTCGAAATCAAAGCGGACGACATAACGGCCTTCCTGCGTGAGGTAGGCGTATTTGTACTGGCCGGGCGATGTGACACGGGCGCTCAGCGTGCCGGAAATGCGCGGCCAGTTCGCTTCGTCCATCGGCAGGCGGAAACGCCGGTCACATGGAATGGCCTGGTACGTGTTTCGGTAGGCGGCATCACGCCCGCCGCTATGGATCACCTCGGTGATCACCTGGCTATTGGGCGCATCGGGCAGCGTTTGGTCCATGCGCAGGATGCGTGCCGGGCACAGTGCCAGCACGTTACTCTCGCCCGCGAAGATCAACTGCCCGGCATACTCCACCTCATGGCGTAATTGCGCCTCCCACTTGGCCCCCTCGAAGTCCAGGTGGTGGGTGCCATAGACATAAGACTGGCCGTAGGTCGTCTTCTCCTTGCGCGCGACGTTGGCCTCGCCGGTGGGGCGCTCCCAGGCCTTGTCGGGGTTGAAGTCCGCAACCCGGAACGATTCCGGTATGGTCTTCGCGTGCACCTTGAGCGAGAACACTGCTTCCTGGCCGGATTCCAGCCCGGCTGATTCCCGGTAGGGAACGCGCAGTTCCGGCTGGTAAATGTAGTGGTCGATGTCGTCGCCGAACACAACCATCTCGCCAAACTTGCCGGGGGTGAAATAGAAATAGAGTCCCTCCTGTTCGCATAGCAATCGGATGTATGCAAAATCAGACAGCTCGTACTGCATGCGGAAGCTGTGCTGCGCATATTTGCGGCGCAGCTTGAAGGCGAACTGATGGCCCTTCAGGCCGTGCCGTCGCAGGATCGCCTCGATGATCTGCGGGGCAGTCTTATGCTGATAGATGCGGCTCGCTCGAGTCAGCCGCAGCCGCGCGATGAGCGGCTCCACCACGATCTCGTAGCCGCAGAAGTCGTGGGTGTGGCGGGTCTTGCTGAAATGCGTAATGCAGCCGGCAAACTTGCGCGGCTCGGTGCCGTCGGCCGGGTCAATCAGGAACGTGGCTTCCTTGCCCAAGTAGTCGGCTCGATCGAGATCAAGTGGGTGCGTCAGCTGGATGGTGACGGCATAGGGCTCGCCCAGCCGCTCCACGGCTTCGAATGACACCACCGACAGCGCGGCGGCGCTGCTAGTGCCGGGCACTTCGAGAAAGTATGCCTGCCGCCCGGCCAGTCCCTTAAAAAGGGCTTCACCGTAAGTCCGCAGTTCTTTACCAAGATCGGCCATGGTATGCGCTCCGTTATCAGCGTGATCGACCTTTTGCAAAGGCGATGCATCGCTCGACGCTCAACTTATCGCGCCGCACGGTAAACGCTTTTCCTTACGCCGGGAATCTCTTTGCTACTGCTATCCGAATAATCTGAAATCTCTGTCAACAACAACCGAAGAATAGGATTCGTCCTATTCTTCTGCAAGCGAGGACAAACCGTGATGGCTCCGTGCTCGAACTGCAACGGGCCAACTGCGAGCCGGGCGAGGCTTCGCACCTGCGCCTTACCTATCGCGCTGGGGCAGGCGCGAAGGCCCGTGAGCTGATGAAGCACGGCTGGGACACGGCTGAAGGCCCGTTCAGCGGTGGTGGACTGATCGATCTGGACGGGATGGTGAGTATGAACTGCAGATCGGTGGCACGTGCGGCGCAGGCCCAAATTGCGAAGGCAACATTTACAAGCTGGACAGAAAATCCGGACGCCTCTATCACTATTTCACGGGCGGCTACACTGAGTTGTACATGCTTGGCGGCTATCTGGTCGAGGCCGGCCGAGCCAGCTGCTGTGCGTGGGAGTTTCATGTGTACCGGCCCACAAGCCGGCACTACCCCATCTCCTATGACGACATGGCGTACATGGCGACGGTCGGTATGCTCGCTGACGATGATGTGGGGGGCACTGCCGAGTCAGGCGACCCCCATCCTGTGAATTCCGCGACCGGCGCGGCACATTGGTCCGGCCTCCCAACCGGGCGTTGATGGCAATCTCCCGGCACTACGGCAATGACTTCAAACTGAGGCAGCCGGACAAGACGCTGCCAGCGAAAGGAGAGCAATAGCCGGAGGCCGGTGCCACATACGCTTCGGCACGGTGCTGTACGGCTCTTGCCAGACCCTGGGCCAGCTGCCAGGGATTTCACTGACTACGCCACTACCATACCTAGTAAATCCCCGGCACCATCCGCCACGTCTTGGCGCAGTACGCCTCGTACTCCTCCCCAAACTCGTCACGGAGCAGCGCCTCCTCCGCCCGAATCCGCGCGATCAGCACCGGCACCATCAGCAGCGTCAGCACCACGCCCACGCCAGACCGGAATGCCAGCACCCATCCCAACGAACTGATCAGGAACCCGACGTAGCTCGGATGCCGGATCACACCATAGATCCCGGTGGTCACCAGCGTATGCCCCGGCTGGATCGCCACCAGCCCGCTGAACCGGCGCCCCAGCACGAACACCGGCCATAGCCGCAGCACGCCACCGCCGGCAAACAGCGCCACGCCCAGCCAGCGCACCGCGTCGCCATCGAGCGTCCAGTACTCGACGCGGTCGGTATAGGCCGGCAGGTAAGCCGCCAGCAGGCCGAGCACGCCGAATGCGGCCAGCACCCAGCGGTTGCCGCGGTCTTCGCGCACGCCGCTGCTGATATTGCCGCCGGAGAACAGCGCAGTGACGGACAGGGCCAGCAGCACCAGGGTCAGCGCCACGCGTGCCGGGTGGGCAAAGAAGGGGCCGATGCCGCCCCAGCCTGCGACGGCGATGGCGAGGTAGGCGAGTGTGCCGGCGAGGGTGGCGATTGCCAGGCCGAAAGTCGGACGCATGGTTACCTCCGCTGCGACGATGGATGCACATGCGCAGCGTAAGCCTTCGCCGGCCCGGCTGTCGAGCGCGCCGGGTCGTGTTTAAATGATTGTTTTCGTCCCGGCAAACTGCCTCGGGACGCCAGAGCCATAACGCCACCGCTACACCACCATGCCGCTGATCGACATCAAGAACCTCCAGCAAGCCGCCCACGCTTTCGGCGAAGCCCGCGACTGGGGCAAGTACCACAGCCCCAAGAATCTCGCGATGGCGCTGAGCGTGGAAGTGTCCGAGCTCGTCGAGATCTTCCAGTGGAAGACCGAGGCGGAGTCGCGCGACATCATGTCGACGGACAAGCGCGAACACGTGGAGCAGGAGCTGGCCGATATCACCATCTACCTGGCGCAGCTGGTGACGGCGCTGGGCGTTGACCTGGACGCGGCGATCCGCGCCAAGATGGAGAGCAATGCGAGGAAGTACCCGCTGCCGGAGTGAGTCCGCAGCGTTGCCGGTTCACGGCACGGCCTGACCTTCGGTCAGCACGAAGAACAGCAGCACCCCGTTCAATACCAGCAGCCCGCCGACCAGCAGCGCAATCCGTGGCGCATCATGCGCGTGCTCGCGCAGGCGGGTGAGGCCGGGCAGCCATTCGCCGCGCATGCGGCGGGACCAGCAGGCCAGGCCTGCGATGCAAATGCCAAGCCACGCAAGCGCGCCCAGCGATCCCCACCCGCGGGACTTCGGTTCCGGGGTCGGGCGCATCGAAGCCTGTTTGGGCGGCAGATGTGAGGTAGTGCGCTGGATCACCACAGGGCGCGCCGGTATCCGGGGTTCAACCCATGGCGGGGGCGATGGCGGCGAAGGCGCTTCAGCTTCTGCAGGCTGTGCGGGCGACTGCGCGACTGGAGGTTGCGCCGTTGGTGGTTGCGCCGTTGGCGCCAGCGGCGTCGAAGGACCTTCCGCCGCTGTTGGTCGAGGCGACACGCCCCCGACCGTGACCGGAGTCCGCTTGTTCCGCGACACGTCGCGCGCAGGCAAGTCCGGTGGCGTTTGCTGTGTCTGCGCGACAGCCCGTGGCATCGGCCTTTGGTTTGCCTGCCGGCGCCAACTGGCAAAGACATTGTCCAGGCATGGCACTGACGCACAGGCATCCCTGCGCCTGCGCCACGCGGCGATGTCATCCTCGTTGATCGCGCCGGCGCGCAGCAGGCGCCGCTGTTCGGCGTGGATGCGCTCATGCTCGCGCTGGAGCATCGCATAGTCGCAAACAAGTGCCCGTGCTTGCGCCGGGGAATGCCGAGAGGACGCGCCGGTGGCAAGCGGGTTGTCGTCCTGGGTAACGGGTGGTCGCAGCGCAATCTTGCAGACGATATCCGACGCCTGCGCACTGGCAGTCAGCAGAAGACCGAACGCGATGCAGGCCAGACAGCCCGGAAGCCTTGCCATCCTGTCGCCCCGTGGTTGGGGTGTCAGGCGCCACGCCAGCCGGCGCCGATAAACGCTTATTCTGGTCCGGCGCCGGTCATGTGCCGTGCGATATCCCACAGAGCCGCGCTGCCTGAGCGTGCGAGCCAGCGCGGAGCGAATCCGAGGCCACATGGCAAGATTGGCTTTCATGGCCTGCCGGCCCCCGCCTGCGCGGGGACGACAATCCTCTCCCTCCACGGCATCCTTCTCACTGAAAACAACAAAATGAAAAGGGTCATCATGGGCCGCAGGAAGCAATTGACCGTCTTCGAGGATCTCTACGGCATTGCCGCAGCATTGCCCTTGTGGGTAGGCGCGGCCCTGGCCGTCATTGCCTACGTGGTGCTGCACCGCTGCGCAATGGCCGAAATACCGACAACAGTCGCGCCGGGGCAAATGGGCAAGATGGTTGTGGCGCAGATGGCCAGGGCATTGTCCGCCTACGGCCAGTACATCTTGCCGCTGGTGCTGCTGGCTGGTGCGCTGGCATCGTGGCTGGCGCGACGCGAGCGGCAGGCACTGGGGCGCAACGTCGCGGCCAGCCAGTCCGGCGAGGCGCTGCGGCAGATGACGTGGCAGGACTTCGAGCGAGCGGTCGCAGAGGTGTTCCGGATGCGCGGCTATGCCGTTGCTGAAACCGGTGGTGCCGGCGCGGACGGTGGCATCGACCTGAGGCTCAGGAAGGGCAGCGAGCTGGCGCTGGTGCAGTGCAAGCACTGGCTCGCCATCAAGGTCCCGGTGACGGTGGTGCGGGAGTTGTATGGCGTGATGGCGGCACAGGGGGCGGCGCAAGGCTTTGTCGTGACATCGGGCCTGTTCACGGCGGATGCACGGGCGTTCGCTGCTGGCCGGAACATCGCGCTGATCGACGGTCCGGCATTCGCGGCGCTGGTCCAGCGCGCCCGGGCCGCAGCGCCCACGCATAAAACCGCCAGGCCAGCAGCCTCCGCAGCAAACGCGCCGCTGCGCGCCGCGAAGCCAGCGCAGCCACCCGCGGCGCGGCAAGGCGCAACGCCAGGCTGCCCGCGTTGCGGCGGCATCATGATCCGGCATATCGCCAAACAGGGTGCCCACGCAGGCAAGCCGTTCTGGGGCTGCGCAACCTTCCCGGATTGCCTGGGCGTGCGCGGTCTTTGATGTCCGTGGCTGGGGTCGACTACCGGATCGACCCGCTAACCATGGCGATTGCGCATCCGGTGACATAGAGCCCCAGCCCGAATACCGCATGCGTGACCAGGCTATGGATGCGCGCCTGATTCGGTCGCGGCGTGTGGCTGGCAGCGATGGCGGCGCCCATGGCCGGCTGCATCAGCAGGAAGGGCGCAGCGACACTGCCGATGCCGACCATCAACGCCGGGCCAATCGTTGGCTCGCGTGCCCAGTCGAGACCCCAAAGCGCCAGCAGGATGGCCGCGAAGACGATGCCGGTCACGTAGTGTGCGATCCAGCCGATGACACGCTCGCCACGCACTGGCGGCGACGCCGCAATCGGATGGTGGCGCAGACGTCCGCGCATCATCCAGCCAAGCCAGCGGCCAACCAGCGCGTAGTCCAGCGCGGGCACGCCCAGAATCCGCCTGCGGACAATGGTCCAGACGTCCATTACCAGCGTCGCGCCCGTGCCGATCAGGATTGCCGCGATCAGGACCTGTGCGGCGTCAGGCATGACTGGCCGCCTTCGGAGCCCGCGCGGCGATCATCCAGCAGGCAGCGGTATAGCGCACTGATTGCCCATGCACATAGGGATCGAATGCGGTACGGACGATTTCAATCACCTTGCTGCGCGTGCGCGCGTCTGCGTCCTGAAGCGCCAGGCCGACCGGCCCAAGGCGCGTGAAATAGCCCTCGAGCGCAGGCTCCGGCAGCGTGCATTCGACATCGATCGGCCGGATGTCGATCCCCGTCCAACCGCTCTCTTCCAGGATCGCCAGCACGCGCTGCCGGTCCCCGAAGGCGAACTGCCCCGGCGCACCCGGCTGCCGCGGCGGCAGGTTCGTCAGCAGTGGCGCGGCGGCGCGCTCGGCGGTGGTCATGAACGGGTTTTCCGTGGCGCTGCGCCAGGCGATACAGCGCAATGCAGCGCCCGCTTTTGAGGCGCGACGCAGGTTGGCGAAAGCCTTTACCGGATCGTTGAAGAACATCACGCCAAGGCGCGACACGATGGCGTCGAAGCTTGCCGGCGCAAACGCATGGGTTTGCGCGTCGGCACGGATAAAGCTGGCTGCCGACCCATCCCGTTGCGCGCGTGCCCGCGCGGCGGCGATCAGCGGCTCGGAAATGTCGATGCCGGTGCAGTGTCCGCCTGCCCCAAGCCGCCGCGCCAGCGCGAGCGTAGGGCCCCCCGCACCGCAGCCGACATCGAGCGCCTGTTGCGCCTCGCTCGCATTGACGGCTTCGACGAGCAATGTCTCCAACGGCTTGAACATCTGGTCGAGCAGCGCCTGCGCTTCAACCCAGGCATGGCCGGACGGCCCGTGCCACAGCGCAGCCTGGTCCCAATTGCTGCCTACGGTTGCTTGCTTGTCACCCATGATTTCATCCCCTTGCACGCCATCGCGGCGCGGAAGCTACACTGTGCCAGTTCAAGTCAACTTGAGGTCAAGCGGTGAAAAGCCTGGATATCGCCGAAGTGGCGCAGCAGGCGGGCGTGCCCGCCTCGACGCTGCGTTTCTATGAGGAAAAAGGCCTGATCGCCTCCATCGGCCGGCGCGGAATGCGGCGCGTGTTCGATGCCGGCGTGCTGGAGCGTCTAGCGCTGATCGCGCTGGGCCGCGCCGCCGGATTCTCGCTCGATGACATCGCACAGATGTTCGCGCAGGGAGGCGGCCCACGCATCGACCGGCGGATGCTGGCGGCCAAGGCGGACGAACTGGATCGGACGATCCGTAAGCTGACTGCGATGCGCGACGGGTTGCGACATGCCGCGGCTTGTCCGGCGCCTAGTCATATGGAATGTCCGACTTTCAGGCGGATTGTGAAGACGGCGGCGTCGGGGGCGATTGGAGGGCGGAAAAGCCGGGCCAACGTAAAAGCGTCATAGCGGGCGCGTCTTGCACACCAGTGCGCCAACACCCTCACCTACCCCACCCCCGCCACGGCCTCGCGCACCCAATCGAACCCCACCCGCTCCTGCTCCAGCCGCAGGTTCTTCCGGATGCGATTGTCCCGCAGGTCGTCATAGAGTGCCTGCTCTTCAGGCCGCAATCGCGAGAGGTCGCGCAGCGTCTGGTTATCCTCGACGCCCCATTGCGCCTCGAAGGCCATCAGGGTGGTGCGGTCCATCATCAGCGACTCGGCGTGATCGAACACGCTGCGTAACTGGTCGAGGATGGCAAAGCCGTGGGTGTCGATGTCGCCCCAGTAGTGGAGCCGGCAGTGCGACAGCCATGTTGCCTTCGCCAGCAAGCCGAAGCCGTAGCCTGCGCCGAAGATCACCAGGCTGTCCGCTGCCTCGGGAAAGGCCAGGAAGTTGGTCTCGTTCTCTGTGATGAACACGCGCGACACGCCCGGCCGCAGCGCGGCAAAGCTGTTTGCGTCGAGGGTCACGTCGTGCGTCGGCGCGTCGCCGGGCAGCATGCGGTTGCCGCGATCCAGTATCCGGAAGCGGATGCGCTCGGGTTTGTCGCGAAAGCCGTAGCGTGCGGCGAACTGAGTGATGCCGGCATACTGGCGATCAATGGCTTCCGGCGCCAGCGCGAGGTCCAGCAGCTCGGCCAGCACGCCGCGGTGAGCTTCGATGAACTTGGTGTGCACGCCAGCAAGGTCGACTTGCCGCAGGTACAAGCCGGGGCGCGGATGCCGTTGCAGCCAGCCGACGATCTCCAGCAGCCGCTCCCACGCGTCGTGCAGTTCCAGCGCGCGCAACGGACGCTGTGCCAGCCAGGGCACCAGCAGCGGCTGCAGCTGGCGCGTGGCCGCCAGCAATGCGCTGAAGCGTTCGATCTCGCGGCGTTTGCCCAGCAGCGCCGCTGCATCGTCCAGCGCGTCGATCCAGGCGGCGCTCGGCAGCATATTGGTGCCGAAGGTGCGATGGCGGAACTCGCGCATTTCGAGACGGCAATGCGGCATCTGCTTCAGCTCGCCAAGCCAGTTGCGAACCGCCTCAAAGCCCTCGGTCAGCTCGCCGGAGGTGGGCACGCGCAGGGTGAGTCGTTTGGGGAAAAGCGTGTCGCCGCACACCAGCGCACTGAGGATGTCCCCACGGTCCCAGAGCTTCTGCACCTGGGCACGCAGGTCGGCGGGCCGGCTCCAGTTCATCACGCGGTCATCCTGGCTTTCTCGGCCCGGTATTCGTCGATCGACAGGTTGCGCACCTTGGAGGCGCGGCCCTCGTCATTCTGCACGAACGCGACGCTGGACACGTAGGGCTCGATGATATGGATCTTCTGTAGCGGCGTGACGATCAGCAGTTGCAGGTTGAGCTTGGCGAACAACCGCAGCCCGTATTGCGCGGATTCGTCTGAGCCGCGCCCGAACGCTTCGTCGATCACCACGAAGCGGAACGAGCGCGAGCGCACCGCGCCCCATTCCAGCCCGAACTGGTAGGCCAGGCTTGCCGCCAGGATCGTGTAGGCCAGTTTCTCCTTCTGGCCGCCGGATTTGCCGCCGGAATCGGAGTAGTGCTCGTGTTCCGCATCGTCCTCGCGCCAGCGTTCGCTGGCGCCGAAGACGAACCAGTTGCGCACGTCGGTCACCTTGGCGGTCCAGCGCCGGTCCTGGTCAGTCAGGCCGGTACGGCCCCTGAAGCGTTCGATGATGCGCTTGACCTGCAGGAACTTGGCCTCGGAATACTGGCTGTCTTCCGAGCCGGTCAGCGCGCCTTCGGTGCAGGCGCGCAGTTCCGACTGGAACTCACGGATCTCGGCGTCCGGCGTGACCTGCGCTTCGAGCCGGATGTAGCGGCCGGTGTTGTAGTCGATCTGCGTCAGCGATTCGTTGATGCGTTCGACGCGTTCGCGGATGGTCTGCTGTTCCTTGCCGAGCTGCGCGTTGAAGTTGGCGATCTCGTTGATCGTGTTGACGTTCAGCAGCTCCTTGAAGCGGGCCGCGAAGCGCGGCAAGTCGTCGGCGCGCAGCTTGTCGAGCATGTTGCGGTACTCGAAGCCGGCCGAGACGCTGGCGTCGACTTCGCTGGTTTCCAGCTTGAAGGCTTCCTTGTAGGCCGACATGGCCTTGACGATGCTTTCGCTCAGCCGCACCAGCCGCTTGTTTTCCGCATCGAGCCGGGCCTGCAGCTCGTTGCGCATGTCGGTTTCACGGCCGCTGCAGGACTCTACGGTCAGCGTGTGCTGGCCCAGGATTTCTGCGCGCAACGCGTCGATGGTGTCGGTCGGTACTGCAGCCGCGAAATCGCCGGAGGCATCCAGCGTGGCCTGCGTTTCGGCGCGCCGATCCAGCGCATCGCTCTTCCTGCCCTCAGCCTTGGAGCGCTTGTCGCGGTGGTCGTCGAGCTGCGCCTCGTTGGCTTCCTGTTCTGCTTCCACTTCCTTCAGCCGGACTGTCAGTTGCCGTAATACGTCGGAGGCCGATTCCAGCTGGCGCTTCTCCTCGGCCAGCCGTGCGGCCTCGCGCGCCGGCGTCTGCCAGTCCAGTTCGTCGAAGTCGGCAAACATGTCGAGCCGGGACAGCGCCGTGAGTCGCTCCCTGAGCGTGTCGCGCTCCTTTGCCAGCCCGGCCATATGCGCGCCCAGTTCGGCCAGCCGCGTTTGCAGGGCACGCGTCTCGCCTTCCAGTGCCGCGATCTTGGCGGCATTGCTCCAGCCCAGCACGTAGCGGCTGCGGTCGTCCAGCCGGTGGCGGTCATCCTTCTCGTGCCGTTCCCCGGGCATCTTGATCTGGCCGGCGCGCGTGACGGCGCGCGTCTCGCGGCGGAACTGCTCGTGCGTGGCACAGCACGCCACGTCGAAGCGCACCGCCACCTCGCGTTCGAGCCAGCCGTAGAACGGAGAATCAGGTTTGATGGCCAGCTTGCGCGCGAGCGAATCGCGATGCAGCGCTGGCATCTCAGTCCTGCCGCCTTCGCGCACTCGGAAATAGACCAGCCGTCCTTTCAGGTGCGTGCGGTCCACCCACGCGGACACCTGCGGGTACAGGTCGTCCGGCACCAGCAGCGACAGGCCAAAATTGCGCAACAGGCGTTCGGCCGCGCCTTCCCAGTCGCGCTCGTCCTCGCGCACCTGCAGCAGCTCGCCGGCAAAGGGCATGTCGTCCTCGTCCAGCGACAGTGCCTCGCACAGCGCGCTGCGCATCGCGACCTGAGCGGCCGGGATATTGCTGCGGCGCGCCTTCAGGCTGCGGATTTCCTCGCTCAGCGCATCGTGCTCGGCCTTGCCCTGACGCAACGTGACGCCGTGTTCCGTCAACGCGTTGTCCACCTCGGCCTCGCGCGACCTGGAGCGTTCGGCGAGCTCGGCAAAGCGTGCCTTCAGTAGCAGGAAGGCAGCTTCCTCCTCGGGTGGCGTTTCATCCACGGCGCGCACAAGCTCGGCGTATCGATCCGACTTGTGCCGGCGTTTCGCGGATTCGTCGTTCTGCTGGCGGATTTCCTCGGTCAGCCGGCCGATGCGGTCGCCACCGTTCTCGGCGATATTGCGGCGCAGCTCGGCTTCATCGTTGCGCAGGGCGTCGCGGCGGTCCTGCAGCCGCCGCACGTGGGTGTCCTGGCGTTCCCACTCATCTATGAGGCTGGCAATGCGCCTGTCGAGCAGCTCCAGCTTGAGCCGCGCGAAGTACGGGCGCAGCGCCTCGCGGCATGCGCGCAGTTGCTCGGAGGCAGCAACCAGCTCGGCATGGCGCTCGCAATCCGCCACCAGCGGCGTCAGCATGGCCTCCTGGCGCTTGGCCTTCAGCACGGCTTCATGGGCGCGGTCCAGGTCATCGAAGTGGCCGAGCAAGGCGACGATGCGGGGTGCCACGTCGAACGGCTCCAGCATGTGGCTGCGCACGAAATCGGTCAGGTTGCCGACCGACTTCATCGACACGGTCTGGTGGAACAGTTCTAGCGCCTGCTCGTTCTCGATGCCGAAGCGCCGCCGGAACCAGGCACCGTAGGGCGGGAATGCGTCGAACAACTCGGCCTTCACTGTGCGCAGCTTCTTGCGCAGCGAGGCGATGTCGGAGCCGAAGTGGGCAAAGTCGGTGGCGATGGACAGGTCCTGTTCCGTGCAGACATAGAAGCGCGCCGGCTGGCCATGGGCATCCTTCATCCAGAACACCTGAGCCAGCGTCACGGTCTGGTCGTAGCCGGCGTTGTGGAAGACGCCGAGGATGACGGAGTAGGCGTTCTGGTCGCGCAGCGCAACCGGCCGCGCGGTGCCGCTGACTTCATTGCGCTCGGACTTGTAGTGGCCCAGCACATAGCTGCGCAAGGTCCGTTCGCGGCTTTCGGCGCCGGCGGCCTTGTTGTAGGCGATGCGCTGCGCGGGCACGAGCAGCGTGGTCACCGCGTCGACCAGCGTGGACTTGCCGGAGCCGATGTCGCCGGTCAGCAGCCCGTTCCTGCCTTCGGGACGGATGGTCCAGACGCGTTCGCCGAACGTGCCCCAGTTGAAGACTTCCAGCCGCGACAGCCGGAAGCCCGACAGCGTGTCGTCGCTGGCGAAATCCAGGCTCAGGGTTTGCGACTCATGCATCGGACGCTCCTGCGTTTGCCCCAGGGGCTCCCGACTGGCCCGTCAGCTGGAGCTGGTAGGCAGCCAGCCGCGCATCGAACTCCGACAGCCATTGCGCATCGACGAACGCCTTCAGGATGCGGCGCACCTCATAGCCGGCCTGGCTTCCCGTGCGTGCGCTCGTGCCAGTGCTGGTGTCGGCCTTGAGCCGGCGCAGGAAGCCCAGCTCGACGATCTTGTTCACATGCAGCTCGATCTGGTCGATCAGCTTTGCCTCATTGGTGCCGGCGGGCAGGAACACACGCAGCAGTTCGGCGATCTCGTCCAGCGTCAGCACCAGCCGGGTGTCGCCGCCAGTGGCGTCGAACTCGGCCAGCTTCTTGCGCAACAGCGCGAGCGTCAGGCTGACGGGGAAAGAAAGCTGGCGCCGGGCGATCAGCCGCGGCGGGCGTTCGGCGCTGTCGTCGTCGCTGTCCGGCTGCGAGCGCAGGAAGGCGTAGCCCTCGGCATCGTCGAGCACGAGTTCCAGTCCCAGCACGGCGACATAGTCGCGCACCGTCGGCTGCAGGTTGAGCAACGCATGCCACAGGCTGGCATCGGCGTCGCGGTAGAGCACGCCCTTGAGCAGCGGGACCACCAGCGTGGACAGGGCCAGGTCGGGCGGCGTGGCAGCAGCGGGAGTGCGCCGTGCCGCGTCATCGACAATGTCGTCTTGCATCATGCTTATCTGACAAAAATCACACGGGGGAGCCGGGCCTGCCTCACCAGCGTGCCGGCATCGGGGGCCTGCACCGTCCAGGTAACGGAATCGGTGGCGTTTTCGTCCACCACGGTGCGGAACGTATCGCCAGCGAGCTGCAGGTAGGCGACCAGTTCGGCGAGGCCGTGCTGCAGCGGCCGCATCGCGCACAACTCCTGCAGCGTGACCTGCGCGCGGCCCTGCAGGGCCTGTCGGACATGCGCGGCAAGTTCGGCCTTGTTAATGACAACCTGCGAGAACAGCGCGTCCGCATCGACTTCGGCCTCGCCGGTTTCGATGTCGGTTTCTGTAATGCGCGGCTTGACCGCGGGCGTGAACAGGGGCCGCTCCATTGGCAGCTCGATATCGGCGGCGGTGTCGTTCAACGTCATCACGTTGCCACTGGGCGGCTCGTCGCGTACGGCCAGCGCCCTGGCTTCGATGCCGCGCAGGATATCCATGATGCGGCGGTTCTCCAGCCATGCCTTGTCGTCGAGAAAACGGCGCAGTTGCTGCGATAGCTGGGCCACGGTGCGCTGCGTATGCTCGCCGGCCTCCAGCCAGTCGTAGTGCACGCGGCGCAGGCGCGCGTCGGGATTGAGTTCCGAAACGGGCGGTAGCGCCAGCACATGTTCCAGCAGTGCCGACAGCTCTTCTTGCCGCCGGCTGCTCATCAGGAAATCCCAGAACGCGCGGAAGCTGCGGCCCTGATCAGAGTCTGCAATGGCGTCGCGCTCGCCCATGATCTCTTCGAGCAATGCGCCCTTGGAGCCTTCCCACAGCGCGATCCGCTCGCGCACGCGGCGGTCCAGCGTGCGGAAGTTGTCTTCCACTTCACGAAAATCCGTCAGCAGTTCGCGCGCCAGTGCGACGAACTGCTGGAAGCGATCCTTCAGCGCGGTGTCGTCCAGCAGCGCCAAGTCGCCCGCGGCCACGCGCGCGATCTCGGCGTCTATCTCGTCGCGCCGCTGCTGCAGTTCTGCCATGCGCACGCGCGGGTCGGTCTGCGTGCCTTCGTGCATCTGCTTGAGCAGGTCGAACAGCGTCAGCAGGCGCGACTCCGTGCCGACGAAGCTGCGCTCGGCCAGCGTGCCGAGCCAGGCAATGGCCTTCTCGGTGGCCGGCGTCAGGTCGAACTGGGGTTCATCCGATCCCTGGCGATAGAACTTGCGCAGCCAGCCCTTCTCGTTGGCGGCCCAGTCGTTCAGGTAATCGAGTGCCGAGCGGGGAAAGGCGTCCTGGCCGAGCCGTTCTCGCAAGGCGAAGAGTTCGTCTTCCAGGGCTTCGGCCAGGTCGGACTGGCCCACTGAACGCTGGTTGGGCGCGACAAAGACACGATGGAGGAAGGCGGCGACCAGGCTCGCATGGTCGGAGCGCAGCAAGCGCCAGGCAGGATGGCCCTGGCGCAGGCGCTCGAGGGTATCGAAGTCGAGACTCACTTGGAAATTGGCCGGCGTACGCAAGCCGCGCGGGGGGGGCGCGACGGATGCCAGATTGTACCCCAGGGGGGATTGCGGCAAGTGATGCGGCGGGCGCTTCCGTGAGTCCGGCGAGAATGCGGGCATTGGGATAACGGGACCCTTCCCGCTGCCCCTTAACTCTCCCCGCTGCCCTCACCCCAACCTGAAC
>NZ_JBEFLI010000006.1:0-147937 GCF_040578825.1 Cupriavidus necator
GCTTTCGGGGCGGGGCCTGGGGGGGCCAGCAGGATGAGCTTTGGTAATGCAAACGTGCAATATAGTCGTTTGTGCCGACCCGGTAAACGGCCGACACTCGTTCGGTTCATTGCACAAAACCAACAGGAGAAAACCCCATGATCCGAGCCAGGATGACTCGCCGCCAGCTCGTGCTGCGCGGTGCCGCAGCCGCTGCCACGCTGGCATTTGCCGGTGGCGCTTCGGCGCAGGCCAACTACCCGACTAAGCCGATCCGCCTGATCGTGCCATTTGCCGCCGGCGGCTCGACCGATCTGTCGGCGCGCCTGGTGGCCGAGTTCGCCGGCCGCGAGCTGGGCCAGTCGATCGTGGTCGAGAACAAGGGCGGTGCCGGCGGCTCGCTGGGCATGGAGCAGGTGGCGCACGCCGCGCCGGACGGCTACACCATCGGCATGGCCACGGTCAGCACGCACGGCTCCAACCCGGCCGTATACCCCAGGCTGAAGTACGACCCGATCAAGGACTTCGCCCCGGTCACCAATGTGGTGGCGATTCCCAGCGTGTTCGCGGTGCACCCCAGCGTGCCTGCCAAAACCATGCAGGAGTTCGTTGCGCTGGCCAAGGCCCACCCCGGCAAGTACAGCTTCGCCTCGCCAGGCGCGGGGTCGCTGGGCCACGTCAATATCGAAAACTTCATGATGCTGGCCAAGATCGACCTGCTGCACGTGCCGTACAAGGGCGCGGGCGTGGCGCTGAACGACGCGGTAGCGGGGCAGGTCAATGCCATCACCGACAACCTGTCGTCGACGCTGCCCCACGTGAAATCGGGCAAGCTGCGCGCGCTCGCGGTGCTGGGTGCATCGCGTTCGGCCCAGCTTCCCGGCGTGCCGACCTATGCCGAGCTCGGCTTCAAGGACATGGGCGACGGCGGCTGGTTCGGCATCGTCGCGCCGGCGAATACACCGCCCGCGATCGTAACCAGGCTGAACCAGGCGATCCACAAGGCCATGCAGAACCCCGATTTCAAGCGCAAAGTGGAAGAGTCGGGCGGCACGCTGGTGCCGACTACGCCGGAGCAGTTCAAGGCGCAGATCCAGCAGGCGATGGCGCGTTATGCGCGCGTGGCCAAGGCGGCGGACATCAAGCTGGATTGATGCATGGCTGAAGCGACCAACCAGAGCACCGAGCAGAGCACCAGCCAGACCGCGCTGCCGCCGGTCATTGTGCGGCTGCCGGAAGGGGAGGGGCTGCCTTTGGTGTGCGACTCGCCGCATAGCGGCACCGTATACCCCGCCGACTTCGGCGCGGCGGTGCCTCCGGCACGGCTGCGCGGCGGTGAGGACACGCACGTCGACGCGTTGTGGGAGGCCGTCCCCGCGGCCGGCGGCACGCTGCTGGCGGCGACGTTCCCGCGCGTCTATATCGACCCGAACCGGATGGCGGATGATATCGATCCCGATCAGCTCGACGGCCGCTGGCCCTCGGCGCTGGCTCCGGGACCGAAGACGCGGCTCGGCTATGGCCTGATCTGGAGCCGGATGGATGCCAGCACGCCGATCTACGACCGGCGCCTGCCGGTAGCGGAAGTGCAGGCCCGGATCGAGCGCTACTACCGGCCATACCATGCGGCGCTGGCCGGGGCAGTGGAGGGCGCTTACCAGCGGTTTGGCGCGGTCTGGCACCTTAACCTGCACTCGATGCCGAACAACGCCTACGAGCGCCTGAAGATCGAGAGCCCGCACCCGCTGGCGGACTTCGTACTGGGCGATCGCGACGGCACGACCTGCGAGCCGGGACTGGTGGAGCTGGTCGAGCGCGAGTTGCGCGGCATGGGCTACACCGTGGCGCGCAACGACCCCTACAAGGGCGTGCAACTGATCGCCCAGATCGGGCGGCCGGCGGAACGCCGCAACAGCCTGCAGATCGAGATCAGGCGCCCGCTGTATATGGATGAAGTGACCCGGGAGCGCAATGCCGGCTTCGACTCGTTGCAGCATGACCTGGGCCGCCTGACGGGGGAGGTTGCGGCATATATCCGCGCCCAACTCTGAGGCGCTTGTTCCACGTGAAACATACGGCCGGGCCATATGCCCGGCCATTTTGTTTCACGTGGAACAGGACGTGGTTTCGGAGCGACTCGCAGGTATCGCTGCAGTCATGTTTCACGTGAAACATGGTTGTCGTCGAAAAGCGGTCACTCGATTGCCGCTATAATTCCGCATCCCTGAATTTTCCCCGCCAGCCTCCCGGAGGAGGTGTCCCATGCTTTACCCAATAGAGTTCGATGTCATCGTCGTCGGCGGCGGCCACGCCGGCACTGAAGCTGCACTCGCGGCCGCCCGGATGGGTTGCCAGACGCTGCTGCTGACCCATAACATCGAGACGTTGGGCCAGATGAGCTGCAATCCGTCCATCGGGGGCATCGGCAAGGGGCACCTGGTCAAGGAAGTGGATGCCATGGGCGGCGCCATGGCTGCTGCCACCGACGAGGCCGGCATTCAGTTCCGCATCCTGAACTCCAGCAAGGGGCCGGCCGTGCGCGCAACGCGCGCGCAGGCGGACCGCGTGCTGTACCGCAAGGCGATCCGCACCCGGCTGGAGAACCAGCCGAACCTGATGCTGTTCCAGCAGGCGGTGGATGACCTGATGGTGGAGGGCGACCGCGTGGTCGGCGCGATGACGCAGGTCGGCATTGCCTTCCGCGCCCGCGCAGTGGTGCTGACCGCCGGTACCTTCCTGGACGGCAAGATCCACGTCGGACTGGATAACTACACCGGCGGCCGTGCCGGCGACCCGGCTGCGGTGTCGCTGTCGGCGCGTTTGAAGGACCTGAAGCTGCCGCAGGGCAGGCTGAAGACCGGCACGCCGCCGCGCATCGACGGCCGTACCATCGACTTTTCGGTGATGGAAGAGCAGCCTGGCGACCTGGATCCGGTACCGGTATTCTCATTCCTGGGCCGCCCGGAGCAGCATCCACAGCAGTTGCCGTGCTGGATCACCCATACCAACAGCCGTACCCACGACATCATCCGGGGCGGGCTCGACCGCTCGCCGATGTACACCGGTGTGATCGAAGGGGTAGGGCCGCGCTACTGCCCGAGCATCGAGGACAAGATCCATCGCTTTGCCAGCAAGGAAAGCCACCAGATCTTCCTGGAGCCCGAAGGCCTGACCACCAACGAGTTCTACCCGAACGGGATCTCGACCAGCCTGCCGTTCGACGTGCAGCTTGAGCTGGTGCATTCGATCCGCGGGCTGGAAAACGCGCACATCCTGCGCCCCGGCTATGCGATCGAGTACGACTACTTTGATCCGCGCGGCCTGAAAGCCTCGCTGGAAAGCAAAGCTATCCGCGGTCTGTTCTTTGCCGGCCAGATCAATGGCACCACCGGTTATGAAGAGGCCGCCGCCCAGGGCCTGCTGGCGGGTATCAACGCCGGCTGCCATGTGCGCGAACGTGATCCGTGGACGCCCCGCCGCGACCAGGCTTACCTGGGCGTGCTGGTCGACGACCTGATCACCCGTGGCGTGACCGAGCCGTACCGGATGTTCACCAGCCGTGCGGAATTCCGTCTAAGCCTGCGTGAAGACAACGCCGATATGCGCCTGACCGAAGTCGGACGCGAGCTTGGCGTGGTCGACGATGCGCGCTGGGATGCCTTCAACCGCAAGCGCGATGCTGTTTCACGTGAAACAGAACGCCTGAAGAGCACCTGGGTCAATCCGGCGATGCTGCCTGCAGAAGATGCCGTCCCGCTGCTGGGTAAGCCGATCGAGCGTGAGTACAGCTTGGCCGACCTGCTGCGCCGCCCGGAAGTCCGTTATGAGTCGCTGATGGCACTGCAGGGCGGCCGCCTTGCGCCCGAGGCGCCGCTGGACGCCGACCCGATGCTGGCCGAGCAGATCCGTGAGCAGATCGAGATCGGTATCAAGTACCACGGCTATATCGCGCGCCAGGCGGCCGAGGTCGACAAGCTGGAAGCCAACGAGTCGATGCGCCTTCCCGAGGGGCTCGACTACACCGAAGTGCGCGGCCTTGGTTTCGAAGTCAGCCAGAAGCTGAACCAGCATCGTCCCGAGACGCTGGGCCAGGCTTCGCGCATTTCCGGCGTGACGCCGGCGGCGATCTCGCTGCTGCTGGTGCACCTGAAGAAGAAGGGAATGGGGCGCACCCGCGCTGAGTCGGGTACGGGCTCGGATACGCCGGCAGGCCCGGCGGGCAACTCGCAAGAGGCAGCCTGAGTGGCCGGTCCGCGACACACCATGACCGACGACGCCGCGCAGCGTCGTCGCCTCGAAGCCGGCCTCGAAGAGATCGGGCTGGCGCTGGCGCCGGCACAGATCGACACCCTGTTCGCCTATCTGGCGCTGCTGCGCAAGTGGAATGGCGTCTACAACCTGACCGCCATCCGTCATCCCGATGAGATGCTTACCCATCACATGCTGGATTCGCTCGCCGCGGTGCCAGCGCTGGCCGAAGCCGCGCGTGCCGCAGAGATCGGCACGCCGGCACGGGGCAGGGTGCTGGACGTGGGCTCGGGCGGCGGCATGCCTGGCCTGCCGCTGGCGATCGCGTGCCCCGATGTGTCGGTGTTGATGGTCGATATCGTGCAGAAAAAGACCGCCTTCCTGACGCAGTGCCGGGCGCAGCTCGGGTTGACCAATGCCGCCGCGCACTGGGGCCCGGTGGAAAAGCTCGACGATGCCGATGGCTTTGCCGTGATCACCTCGCGTGCATTCGCCGAGCTGACCGATTTCGTCAGCCTGTCCGGCCACTTGCTGGCACCGCACGGCAAGCTGATCGCGATGAAGGGTGTTTATCCACAGGCCGAGCTCGACCGCATGGAAGCGGCCGGCCTGATGGCGCAATGGCAGGTCGACGACGTGCCGCGCCTGACCGTGCCGGGACTGGACGCCGAGCGCCACCTGGTGGTGTTGTCGCGGCGCTGAGAGGCGCGAAGCAGGACCTACGCCGCGGCGCCGCGATGCCGGAGCCGCGAACTGCCAGCCCCCGGGCTGGCCGGATGAATTGAAGCAGGAGCCGCAGAAGCTTATGGCCAAGGTATTCGTGATCGCAAACCAGAAGGGCGGGGTAGGCAAGACCACCACCACGGTCAACCTCGCCGCCGGCCTGGCCGCGCAGGACCAGCGCGTGCTGCTGGTCGACCTGGACCCGCAGGGTAATGCCTCGATGGGTTCTGGCATCGACAAGCAGGCGCTGGAACACAGCGTGTACCAGGTGCTGGTGGGCCTGGCCAGCATTACGCAGGCACGCCAGCGCTCTGAGACCGGCAGGTACGATGTGCTGCCCGCCAACCGCGAGCTGGCCGGCGCTGAAGTCGAACTGGTCGAACTGGACCAGCGCGAACGCCGGCTGCGGCAGGCCATCGAGGAAGTCAACGACCAGTATGACTTCGTCCTGATCGACTGCCCCCCGTCGCTGTCGCTGCTGACGCTGAACGGCCTGTGCGCGGCACACGGCGTAATCGTGCCGATGCAGTGCGAGTACTTTGCGCTGGAAGGCCTGTCGGATCTGGTCAACACCATCAAGCAGGTGCACGCCAACCTCAACCGCGAGCTGCAGGTGATCGGCCTGCTGCGGGTCATGTTCGACCCGCGCGTAACGCTGCAGCAGCAAGTGTCGGCACAGCTTGAATCGCACTTCGGCGAAAAGGTCTTCAAGACCCTGATCCCGCGCAATGTGCGCCTGGCCGAGGCACCGTCTTATGGCATGCCGGGCGTGGCGTTCGATCCGTCGTCCAAGGGGGCCAAGGCGTACCTGGACTTCGGCGCCGAGATGATCGCTCGCGTCAGGCAGCTTGGCTGAAGGGGAGGGTGAGCATGAGCAGCACGGTAAAGAAAAAGGGACTGGGCCGCGGCCTCGAAGCGCTGCTGGGCGGTCCGGCCGAAATCGTGGAATCGGTCAAGCAGGAGGGGGCGCCCACGGTGCTGCGCCTGGACCAGCTGCAGCCGGGCAAGTACCAGCCGCGTACGCGCATGGACGAGGGGGCGCTGCAGGAGCTGGCCGCCAGCATCCGCGCGCAGGGGCTGATGCAGCCGATCCTGGTGCGCCGGGTGGCCGAGCCGGGCCGCTACGAGATCATTGCCGGCGAACGCCGCTTCCGCGCCTCGAAGCTTGCCGGGCTCGACAAGGTGCCGGTGCTCGTCAAGGACGTGGCCGACGAGGCCGCGGCCGCGATGGCGCTGATCGAGAACATCCAGCGCGAAGACCTGAATCCGCTGGAAGAGGCGCAGGGCATCATGCGCCTGATCCGTGAATTCAAGTTTACGCACGAGCAGGCGGCTGAGTCGGTAGGCCGCTCGCGTAGCGCGGTGTCCAACCTGCTGCGGCTGCTGAACCTGGCCGCGCCGGTGCAGACCATGCTGATGGCGGGCGACCTCGACATGGGCCACGCGCGTGCGCTGCTGGCGGTGGACGGTGCCAACCAGATCACGCTGGCCAACCAGATCGTCAACAAGCGGCTGTCGGTGCGCGAGACCGAAAAGCTCGTGGCGTCCACGCTCAAGCCGTTCGACCTGAAGTCAGTCAGGCAGAAGGGCGCCAATAATGTTCGCGACGTGGCGCGGCTGGAAGAAGAGCTGTCGGATGCGCTGGGGCTGGCGGTGCAGATCCGGCTGGGTGCGCGCGGCAAGGGCCAGCTCACCATCCACTTCAACGACAATGACGCGCTCGAGGGCGTGCTGATGCGGCTGCGCGAATCGAACGACGGGCAGCGGGTTGCCTGACTGGTCAGAAAAGGTTGAGGGGTACGGGATTCGGCACCTGATTCGGTGCGATTAACGGCCACGGTTGCGACGACTGTTGCGTGCAAGCCGCAGTGCTCGGTTCGATTACCGGTATACCTCAAGCAGGCCTGTCAATCCACCATCATGCAGGGCGTGGGGCTGCGCAATCCAATTACGTCATGCATCATTGCCACGCAATTTTTGCGAAGCCATCATGCAATCGTGATGCCAACGGTTGTGCGCAACGCACTGCAAGCTAAATGTAAGCAGATTGACTCGAATCAGTAGTTCCCCTTAAAATCGTGCGGTTTGAATTCTGGCCGGGCCGAAAAGTTCCGGCCTGGAATAAGGCGAGCAGGTAGTGGTTCGAGACCGTCAGAAGCGAGGCGCCGGGTCCGGTCAGGATGATGACTGGGACGACTGGAAAGAAGGCGCGGAACGTGAGGAAGAGGCGGTCGATCCGCTGACGCGCGCCGAGGCGGAAACGCTGTTTGGCGAGCGCGCGCTGCGCCCTTCGCGCATGACCCCGGGCAAGGTTGTCCTGGCGCAGGTGATGGTTACCCTGCTCTCGGCACTGTGCTGGGCGCTGTTCGCGAAAGAGGCGGGGCCGTACGGGTGGTCGGCGTTGTTCGGCGGCATGGTGTGCTTCGTGCCGAGCGGGTTCTTCGCCTTCCGGCTGTGGCTGGCGCGTGACCGGGCGTCGCTGGGCGGACTGGTGCTGGGCGAGGCGATCAAGGTCTTTGCCACGGTGGCACTGATGGTGCTGGTGGTGGTGGTGTACCGCGATCTGCGATGGGTGCCGATGCTGGTCACGTTCCTGCTGGCGCTGAAGACATATTGGGTGGTGGCCCTGGTGGTGCGCTAGGCCTGCCGCACGAAGACGGTGCTTCCCTCCCAAGTGGGGCACCAAGACGGAATATCAAGATTTTCCCGTGACGGTTTCACAGTGGTGACACCGGGCACGGCCAAGGTTGGACCCCGCTTGCATCGCGGTGACCGGCGAATCCGCCGAAGGCGATGCAAGACGCGTACCGGGCGTTGGCCAGAGAGTTGGCGGCGCGCGGCCTGAAGATTTCGCAATATACCGTTCGTATCGACATGTCTGATGCTACCCAAGGCGCCGAACACGCGCTGACACCCTCCGGCTATATCGCCGAACACTTGCAGAACTTGAACTCGGTCGGCGGCAAGCAAGCGTCGGTGGTCGATTTCTCCGTGATCAACTACGACACGGTGTTCTGGTCGGTCCTGTGCGGCACCATCGCCGTGCTGTTCCTGTACGCTGCCGCGCGCCGCGTCACCGCCGGCGTGCCAGGCCGCTTCCAGGCCTTCGTCGAGATGATCGTCGAGATGGTCGATGACCAGGCCAAGGGCATCATCCACGGCGACCGTTCGTGGATCGCGCCGCTGGCACTGATGGTGTTCTGCTGGATCACCATGATGAACGCGATCGACCTGATCCCGGTGGACTGGGTCAACGGCCTGAATCAAGTCCTCGGCATCTTCCACCTGCACATCCCCCACCACCGCGCGGTGGCCACTGCCGACCTGAACGGCACGCTGGGCATGTCCTGCGCCGTGCTGGTGCTGATGATCTACTACAGCTTCAAGATCAAGGGCGCGGGCGGCTTCATGCACGAACTGTTCTCGGCCCCGTTCGGCGCCAAGTGGTACCTGGCCCCGTTCAACCTGGTCCTGAACCTGATCGAATTCCTGGCCAAGGCCGTCTCGCTCGGCATGCGACTGTTCGGCAACATGTACGCCGGCGAACTCGTGTTCCTGCTGATCGCGCTGCTGGGTTCCATCTGGACGTTCGGCGCTGACCTGTCCGCGCTGGGCTTTGTCGGTCACGTGGTGGCCGGTGCGGTCTGGGCGATCTTCCACATCCTGATCGTCCTGCTCCAGGCCTTCATTTTCATGATGCTGACGCTGGTGTACATCGGCCAGGCTCACGATCACCACTGATTTCCGGTTTTTGGTTTTTTGGTTTTTTGGTTCTAAGTCTCTCTAAATTAAAGGAGTCGTCATGCAAGAATTTCTCGCCAACATCCAGGGTCTGACCGCCATCGGTATCGGCATCATCATCGGCCTGGGCGCTATCGGCGCCTGCCTGGGTATCGCCCTGATGGGCGGCAAGTACATCGAAGCCTGCGCACGTCAGCCCGAGCTGATGAACCCGCTGCAAACCAAGATGTTCCTGCTGGCTGGCCTGATCGACGCGGCATTCCTGATCGGCGTGGGTGTTGCAATGCTGTTCGCCTTCGCCAACCCGCTGCTGGCTGTCATCCAGTAATTCTTTTCGGTCTGCATGATGCTGACGGGCGGCGCGGGCCACCAGCCTGGCCGCCTTTTGTGCATTTATCTGTAGTTTGATTACCGAAAGGAACACACCATGAATCTGAACGCAACGTTTTTTGCGCAGATGGTCGTGTTCTTCATCCTGTGGTGGGTTGTTGCCAAATTCATTTGGCCGCCGCTGGTGAAGGCGCTCGACGAACGCGCAAAGAAGATCGCCGATGGCCTCGCCGCTGCCGAGAAGGGCAAGGCCGAGCTCGAACTCGCCAACAAGCGTGTGGACCAGGCTATGGCCGAAGCCCGCACCGAGGGTGCCCAACGCGTCGCTGACGCCGAGAAGCGCGCCCAGCTCACGGCCGACGAGATCAAGCAGAACGCCCAGGCAGAAGCCGCACGCATCATTGCCCAGGCCAAGGCCGAAGCCGAACAGCAGGTTACCCGCGCGCGCGAATCCCTGCGTGACCAGGTCGCCGTGCTGGCCGTCAAGGGTGCCGAGCAGATCCTCAAGCGTGAAGTGAACGCGCAGGTCCACGCCGACCTGCTCAATCAACTCAAGGCTGAGCTCTAATCATGGCAGAAACCGCAACCATTGCCCGTCCCTACGCTGAGGCGCTGTTCCGCGTCGCCAGTGAGTCGAGCGCAGGCAACCTGGGTGCATGGTCCGAGCTGGTGTCGGAAATGGGGCAGGTTGCCGCCAATCCCGACATGAAGGCGATCGCCGGCGATCCGAACGTTCCCGGCGAGAAGCTGGCTGAACTGTTCCTGTCGGTGCTGAAGTCCCCGGTCAACGAGGAAGCGCGCCGCTTCGTCACGCTGCTGGTGGACAACAACCGCCTCACGGTGATGCCGGAAATCGCCGAACAGTTCCATGCGCTCAAGAACGCCCGCGAAGGGTCGTCCGACGTTGAAATCACCAGCGCCTTTCCGCTGGAAGATGCGCAGCTGAACGACCTGCTCGCCGCACTCGAACGCAAGTTCGGCCGTAAGCTGCTCGCGAAGGTGGCGGTGGACCCGTCCCTGATCGGCGGCGTCAGCGTCAAGGTTGGCGACGAAGTGCTCGACACCTCCGTGCGCGCGCGCCTGGCAGCCATGCAAGTGGCGCTGACCGCCTGACCGCACCGGCCGACGGATTGAAGAATTAGGAGCATTGTGATGCAACTGAACCCCTCAGAAATCAGCGAGCTGATCAAGACCCGCATCTCGGGCCTTGGCGCTGAAGCTGAAGTGCGCAACACCGGCACGGTGATCTCCGTGACCGATGGTATCTGCCGCGTGCACGGCCTGTCCGGCGTGATGCAGGGCGAGATGCTGGAATTCCCCGGCAACACCTTCGGCCTCGCGCTGAACCTCGAGCGCGACTCCGTCGGCGCCGTGGTGCTGGGTGAGTACGAACACATTTCCGAAGGCGACACGGTCAAGTGCACCGGCCGCATTCTGGAAGTGCCGGTCGGCAAGGAGCTGCTGGGCCGCGTGGTCAACACGCTGGGCCAGCCGATCGACGGCAAGGGCCCGATCAACGCCAAGGAAACGGACGTGATCGAGAAGGTCGCCCCGGGCGTGATCGCGCGTCAGTCGGTGAGCCAGCCGGTGCAGACCGGTCTGAAGTCGATCGACGCGATGGTGCCGATCGGCCGTGGCCAGCGTGAGCTGATCATTGGCGACCGCCAGACCGGCAAGACCGCCGTCGCTGTCGACGCCATCATCAACCAGAAGGGCAAGGGTGTCTTCTGCGTGTACGTGGCAGTCGGCCAGAAGGCTTCGACGATCGCCAACGTGGTGCGCAAGCTGGAAGAGCACGGCGCGATGGAATACACCGTCGTCGTGGCCGCCGCCGCTTCGGACTCGGCCGCCATGCAGTACCTGGCACCGTACGCCGGCTGCACGATGGGCGAGTACTTCCGCGACCGCGGTGAAGACGCGCTGATCGTCTATGACGACCTGACCAAGCAAGCCTGGGCCTACCGCCAGGTGTCGCTGCTGCTGCGCCGCCCGCCGGGCCGCGAAGCCTACCCGGGTGACGTGTTCTACCTGCACTCGCGCCTGCTGGAGCGTGCTGCCCGCGTGAACGCCGACTACGTCGAGAAGTTCACCAACGGTGCCGTCAAGGGCAAGACCGGTTCGCTGACCGCACTGCCGGTGATCGAAACGCAGGCCGGCGACGTGTCCGCGTTCGTGCCGACCAACGTGATCTCGATCACGGACGGCCAGATCTTCCTGGAAACCGACCTGTTCAACGCCGGTATCCGCCCCGCCATCAACGCCGGTATCTCGGTGTCGCGCGTCGGTGGTGCCGCTCAGACCAAGGTGGTGAAGAGCCTGTCCGGCGGTATCCGTACCGACCTGGCCCAGTACCGTGAACTGGCTGCGTTCGCGCAGTTCGCTTCGGACCTGGACGACGCCACCCGCAAGCAGCTCGAGCGCGGCCGCCGCGTGACCGAACTGCTCAAGCAGCCGCAATACCAGCCGCTGCAGGTGTGGCAGCTGGCCGCGTCGCTGTTCGCCGCCAACAACGGCTTCCTCGACAACGTGGAAGTGAAGGACATTCTGCCGTTCGAGAAGGGCCTGCACGACCATCTGAAGACCAAGTACGCCGACCTCATCAACCGCATCGAAGAGACCAAGCAGCTCTCGAAGGAAGATGAACCCGCCCTGCGTGCCGCTGTCGAGGATTTCAAGAAGTCCGCCGCGTTCTAACCGCGTGATTCCACGACACTACCGCCGCGCCTGGCTCACGCCGGCGCGGCGGTAGTTCGGATGGAGAGGAAGATATGGCCGGAACGAAAGAGATTCGAACCAAGATCAAGAGCGTGCAGAACACGCGCAAGATCACCAAGGCGATGGAGATGGTCGCCGCGTCCAAGATGCGCAAGGCGCAGGAGCGGATGCGCCATGCCCGTCCCTACGCCGAGAAGGTGCGCAACATCGCGGCGCACCTGGCTGCGGCCAACCCCGAGTTCAAGCATCCCTTCATGCAGGAGCGCGAAGTCAAGCGCGTCGGCATGATCGTGGTCACGACCGACAAGGGGCTGTGCGGCGGCCTGAACACGAACGTGTTGCGCGCCGTCACCAATGAACTGAAGACCCTGCAGGGCCGCGGCGTGGACGTGCAAGCGACCGCCATCGGTACCAAGGGCATGCAGTTCCTGGGCCGCGTCGGTGCCAAGGTGATTTCGCACGTGGTGCACCTCGGTGACACCCCGCATCTGGAAAAGCTGATCGGCGCGATCAAGGTCCAGCTCGACGCATTCACCAATGGTGAGGTCGATGCGGTGTACCTGGCGTACACCAAGTTCATCAACACGATGAAGCAGGAACCGATGGTTGAGCAGCTGCTGCCGCTCTCCGCCGACATGCTGTCCCAGACCGAAGATGAAAAGCGCGCCTACTCGTGGGATTACATCTACGAGCCCGACGCCCAGACCGTAGTGGAAGAGCTGCTGGTCCGCTACGTCGAGGCGCTGGTGTACCAGGCCGTGGCCGAGAACATGGCGTCCGAGCAATCGGCGCGCATGGTGGCCATGAAGGCTGCGTCCGACAACGCCAAGAACGTGATCGGCGAACTGCAACTGGTCTACAACAAGACCCGTCAGGCCGCGATTACCAAGGAACTGTCGGAAATCGTCAGCGGTGCAGCTGCGGTCTAAGGCGTCAAGAATTCAAGCTATCGGAGATACGAAATGAGTATCGGAAATATTGTGCAGTGTATTGGCGCCGTGGTGGACATCGAGTTCCCCCGTGACGCAATGCCGAAGGTGTACGACGCGCTCGTGCTGGAAGAGTCCGGCGACGCCTCGTTCGCCGAAAAGGGCCTGACCTTCGAAGTCCAGCAACAGCTCGGTGACGGCGTGGTGCGTACCATCGCCCTGGGCTCGTCGGACGGTCTGCGCCGCGGCATGGAAGTGAAGAGCACCGGCGCCCCGATTTCGGTGCCGGTTGGTCACGGCACGCTGGGCCGCATCATGGACGTGCTGGGTCGCCCGATCGACGAAGCCGGCCCGATCGCCTCGGACGAGCTGCGCGCGATTCACCAGAAGGCCCCGAAGTTCGACGAGCTGTCGCCCTCGGTTGACCTGCTGGAAACCGGCATCAAGGTGATCGACCTGGTCTGCCCGTTCGCCAAGGGCGGCAAGGTTGGCCTGTTCGGTGGTGCGGGCGTGGGCAAGACCGTCAACATGATGGAGCTCATCAACAACATCGCCAAGCAGCACAGCGGTCTGTCGGTGTTTGCCGGCGTGGGCGAGCGTACCCGTGAAGGGAACGACTTCTACCACGAAATGAAGGACTCGAACGTGCTCGACAAGGTGGCCATGGTGTTCGGCCAGATGAACGAGCCGCCGGGCAACCGTCTGCGCGTGGCGCTGACCGGCCTGACCATGGCCGAGCGCTTCCGTGACGAAGGCCGTGACATCCTGTTCTTCGTGGACAACATCTACCGCTACACGCTGGCCGGTACCGAAGTGTCCGCACTGCTGGGCCGTATGCCTTCGGCCGTGGGCTACCAGCCGACGCTGGCTGAAGAAATGGGCAAGCTGCAGGAACGCATTACGTCGACCAAGACCGGCTCGATCACGTCGATCCAGGCCGTGTACGTGCCTGCGGATGACTTGACCGACCCGTCGCCTGCTACCACCTTCCTGCACCTGGATTCGACCGTGGTGCTGTCGCGTGACATCGCTGCACTGGGTATCTACCCCGCAGTGGATCCGCTGGACTCGACCTCGCGCCAGCTGGACCCGCAGGTTGTCGGCACGGAACACTACGAAGTGGCCCGCCGCGTTCAGCAGACCCTGCAGCGCTACAAGGAACTGCGCGACATCATCGCGATTCTGGGCATGGACGAACTGTCGCCGGAAGACAAGCTGGCAGTGAACCGCGCTCGCAAGATCCAGCGTTTCCTGTCGCAGCCGTTCCACGTGGCGGAAGTGTTCACGGGTTCGCCGGGCAAGTACGTGCCGCTGAAGGAAACCATCCGCGGCTTCAAGATGCTGGTGGACGGCGAGTGCGATCACCTGCCCGAGCAGGCGTTCTACATGGTCGGCTCGATCGACGAAGCCTTCGAAAAGGCCAAGAAGCTCCAGTAAGCCTTGCTCGGCACTCCCGCCTGGCGGTGGGAGTGATGGCCGGCCGCCTTGCGCGTCCGGCCGTCTGAGCAAAGCGATTGGAGAAAGGATCTGATATGGCAACCATTCTTGTAGACGTCGTCAGCGCGGAAGCGTCGATCTTCTCCGGCCAGGCGAAGTTCGTGGCGCTGCCGGGCGAGTCGGGTGAGCTGGGCATCCTGCCGGGCCACACGCCGCTGATCACGCGCATCCAGCCGGGTGCGGTGCGGATCGAGAAGGAAGACGGCAGCGAAGAGTTCGTGTTCGTTGCCGGCGGCATTCTCGAAGTCCAGCCCAAGCACGTCACCGTGCTGGCCGATACCGCGATCCGCGGTGGCGACCTGGACGAAGCCAAGGCCCGGGAAGCCAAGCGCGCCGCCGAGGAACTGATGCAGAACCAGAGCAGCGACCTGGACCTGGCCCGCGCCCAAAGCGAGCTGGCCGTGGCCGCCGCGCAGCTGGCTGCCATCGCCCGCCTGCGTCGTAAGAAGTAAGCACTAAGCAGGGCTGTCGCATTGTTGTTTTTTCGATGCGACATTTAAAAAAGGCAGCCGCGAGGCTGCCTTTTTTGTGGGCACAGCGATATGCTTTTGTCCTGCCTGGACAAAAAAAAGCGCGCGGGCCGGGGAGGCTCCGCGCGGACGGGAAAATCCCTTCGAGGGGTCAATTCGAAGGAACGGGTTCGGTCCAGGTCGACAATCAACGCGCAACGGATACTGTTATCCGCACACAGGCCGCAAAGGCCACGCGCTACAACGGTCTTCCTGGTGATCCGGTCCAGCGGCGATTTGCTGGATCGGAAAATCGGGTTACTGCCGGAAAACACTACAAAAAGGCTTTCTTCACCACGCCCCTTTAGGTCTGAACAGCCATATTCACCGGGGCGCCGCACACCGTACCGCGTGTGTGTCAATGCATTGTGGGGGAAACTCCCCGGCATGGCAGTAACAAAATGTATCGTTTTGCAATAAGTTGAAAGCCCGTAGCGGCAGGATCCGCCGCGATCGGCACATATTTGCGCGCCGACATCACGTTTATATGCGTCGGGTGAAGCCGCCTTATCATTTACCGCGGGAATCCGTGTGCGTTGGCGCACCATCTGTGCGTGACAATTCGCGGTTACGATTCGATACGTCCAGCCCCATGCCAAGGCCCTTTGCGGCCGTAGGATCCGGGTCCTGATTTGTCTACCTTCGGAGACGCGATGCCCCCAGAGATGCAGCAAGCGATACAAGCCATGCTGGCCATGAAGACCGTGGCCGTGGTCGGACTGTCCGACCGGCCTGAGCGGCCGAGCCACGAGGTAGCCGAATTCCTGCAGGGCCACGGTTTCCGCATCCTGCCAGTCAATCCGCGCCATACGGGCGAGCGCATCCTCGGCGAGACCTGCTACGCCACGCTGCGTGAAGCGGCCGACGCAGCGCTCGCTACGGGTACTCGCATCGAATGGGTCGATATCTTCCGCCGCGCCGAAGATACGCCCGGCGTGGTCGACGAGGCCATCGCCATCGGTGCGCGCGGCGTGTGGCTGCAGCTTGGCATCGTCAACGACGAGGCCGTGCGCCGCGCCGCCGACGCCGGGCTGCTGGCGGTGCAGGACTGCTGCAGCAAGATCGAACTGACGCGCCACCTCGGGCTCGACTGAGCCGCCCGCGCAACGTTATCCACATCCCCGTCCCGGCTACCCGCCGCTTCACCCCGATTATCCCGCCGCCGACCATGGCCATCGATCCGCAACTGCTCGCCTATTACCGCCGCCTCGCCGACCGCTACGCCGGGGAACCCGTCCCCGCCGATATCCCGGCGCACCGGGCCCGTTTTGCCCAGATCGCGGCGGCTTCGATGCTGCCGGACCCCGACGGCATCGCGGTGCAGGACATCGAGCTCACGCTGCCCGGCCGCACGCTGGGTGCGCGGCTGTTCCGTCCGCAGGGCGTGGCGGCGCCGCGACTGGTCGTGTACTTCCACGGCGGTGGCTGGGTGATCGGCTCCACCCATACACACCACACCGTGGCCGGCTTGCTGGCCGCCGATACCGGCTGCGCGGTTGCCAGCGTCGACTATCGGCTCGCGCCCGAGCACCCGTACCCCGCGCCCTGCGACGATGCCGTCGACGCGGCGCAGTGGCTCGCCGGCCAGCGCGAGGCGCTCGGACTGGCGCCGGACTTCCTGGCCGTGGCTGGCGACAGCGCCGGCGGCCACCTGGCCGCCCAGGCAGCGCAGCAGCTCAACGCCGGCGATGCGGTGCGCGTCGATGCGCAGCTTCTGGTCTATCCGGTCACCGCGCCGGTGCTCAGCACCGAAAGCTATCGCGCGTTCGCTGATGGCCCCGGCCTGACGCGCGACGAGATGGCGTGGTTCTGGACGCAGTTCATCGGCGCCGAGGCACTGGCCCAGGGCGCCGCGCATGCCGATCCGCGCGTGCACCTGATGGCCGCGGCGCCGGTACGCCCGCCGGCGACCGCGGTAGTGGTGGCCGCGCACGACGTGCTGCGCGACGATGGCCTGGCCTATGCCGACTTCCTGGTGCGCCACGACGCGCCGGTGATCACCATCGAGGCCGGCGGCATGACCCATGGCTTCGCGCGGCTGCAGCCCGAGGCCGAGCGCGCGCGCGAATGGATGCGGCGGGCGGCCGCCGCGTTCGCCGGCCTGCTCGAGGAAGCCTGAGCAACGCCTGAGCAGTCCCGCGCGATTCCCAAGCGTGCGGCGCGCCGCGGCCATCCCTTAGAATGGCGGTCTTACGAGGATGACCATGACCGCTCTGCAGAACGATACCTTCCTGCGCGCGCTGCGCCGCCAGCCCACCGAATACACGCCGCTGTGGCTGATGCGCCAGGCAGGCCGCTACCTGCCCGAGTACAACGCCACGCGCGCGCGCGCCGGCAGCTTCCTCGGGCTGGCCAAGAACCCGGCCTATGCCACCGAGGTCACCCTGCAGCCGCTGGACCGCTATCCGCTGGACGCGGCCATCCTCTTCTCCGACATCCTGACCGTGCCGGACGCAATGGGCCTGGGCCTGTCGTTCGCGCAGGGCGAAGGCCCGCGCTTCGCGCATCCGCTGCGCACCGAGGACGATGTGCAGAAGCTTGCCGTGCCCGACATGGCCGAGCTGCAATACGTCTTCGACGCCGTCAGCGAGATCCGCCGTGCACTAGTGCAGGACGGCCGCCAGCGGGTGCCGCTGATCGGCTTCTCCGGCAGCCCCTGGACGCTGGCCTGCTATATGGTCGAAGGCGGCGGCTCGGACGATTTCCGCACGGTCAAGGCGATGATGTACGGCCGCCCGGACCTGATGCACCGCATCCTCGAAATCAACGCCCAGGCGGTCACGGCCTACCTGAACGCCCAGATCGAAGCCGGCGCCCAGGCCGTGATGATCTTCGATACCTGGGGTGGTGCGCTCGCGGACGGCATGTACCAGGCGTTCTCGCTGGCCTATATGCGCCGCGTGCTGGCAGGCCTGAAGCGCGAGCATCGGGGCGAGCAGGTGCCGGCGATCGTCTTCACCAAGGGCGGCGGGCTGTGGCTGGAGGGGCTGGCCGATACCGGCGCCGACGCGATCGGCCTGGACTGGACCGTGAACCTGGCGCAAGCGCGCCGCCGCACCGGCGGCCGTGTGGCGCTGCAAGGCAATATCGACCCCACCGTGCTGTTCGCGCCGGAAGCGTCGATCCGCGAACAGGTGCGCGGCGTGCTTGAGAGCTTTGCCGCCGGCGGCGGCAGCGACGGCCATGTGTTCAACCTGGGCCATGGCATCTCGCAATTCACGCCGCCGGAGAACGTCAGCGTGCTGGTCGATGAAGTGCATCGCCACAGCCGCAAGCTGCGCGAAGGGCAGAAGTGACGGTGGCGGTATGCCTGGACGCGTGCGCTGGACGCGCTGCAACGAAACGCCATGCGGCGGACGCTGCGCGTACGCGGTGCTGCGAGAGGCGCCCGGTTACGGTTGTCAAGTTAACTTTTTCGCCAGCATTCGCCAAAAAGGTGCTCGCACTTGACTGCCGGCACTTGACTTATGCACACCGATAAGTTTGCCGCAGTGCAAGACGAACGAGGCTAATAACCTATCTGAAGGGCGTTTGCAAGACCTTGATTTTTAAGGATTTGGAAGATTTGCAACGCCATGGTCGAGGCCGGTGAATTCCCTTGTTTTGCGCGGCTTGCGGGTGCGTCGGTGCGACTTTTCAACAAAGTTATCCACAGGGGCGGTTGAAATAGTGGAAAAGCAGTCATCTATCATCGACTTAGGGCCGCATTTGAAGTTTTACTTTAAGTTGATGCTGCACTGCACACAAAAAGCCGACCATCCGCCACAACGCGGCCTGCTGCGCGAGGTGTGCGCAAAGGCGGTGCACCAGGAATTGCCGTATGGAGCACGCTGACGGCTCAATTCCTCTAATCCCTCATGCGGAGGGAAATGCGCCGCGCACTGGCGTGCCGCCCATTGTCCGGGTCGCACTGGACACCCCCGCCGACGACTGCTTCGATTACCTCGCCACGCCCGACATTGCGCTGGGAGACCTGGTGGTGGTGCCTTTCGGCCGCCGCAGCCTGGTAGGCGTTGCCGTAGAGCGCGCCGACCGCTCCGACGTACCCACCGAACGCCTGCGGCCGGTGGCACAGCGCCTAGACTGGATGCCGCCGCTGCCGCCCGACTGGATCGAGATGGCCGCCTTTGCCGCGCGCTACTACCAGCGCCGCCTGGGCGAGGTGATGCTGCCGGCCCTGCCGCCGGCGCTGCGTGAGGCCGAGAGCTGGCCAGGACTGGCCCAGCGCGCCCGCACCGACGAATACCGCCTGTTGCCCGCCCACGCCGACGCGTTGCTGGGCGCGGTGCCACCGCGCGCGCGCAGCGTGCGTGCGCTGGCGCAGGCCCTGGCCGAGCGTGCCGGCAGCGGTGAGCCGCTGGCGCTGGCCGACGCGCGCATGCTGTGCGCGGCGGCGCCCGCACGGCTGGCCGAGTGGCAGGCTGCCGGCTGGGTCGAGGCCAGCCGCACCGCGCGCCCGCTGCTGCGGACCGACCCGTCGCAAGCCCCCTCAGTCGCGCCGCCGCTGCATGACGAGCAGCGCGCCGCGGTCCAGGCCATCGCCGGGGCCGAAGGCTTCGCCCCGTTCCTGCTGCACGGGGTCACCGGCAGCGGCAAGACCGAGGTCTACCTGCACGCGATGCAGGCGGTGCTGGAACGCGACCCCCAGGCGCAGGTCCTGATGCTGGTGCCCGAGATCAACCTGACGCCGCAACTGCAGGCGCGCATCGCCGCGCGCTTCCCGCACCTGCCGCTCGCGGTGTTGCACAGCGGCCTGGCCGACCAGGAGCGCAGCCTGCAGTGGCTGGCCGCGCACCGTGGCGAGGCCCGCATCGTGCTGGGCACGCGCATGGCGGTGATGGCGTCGCTGCCTGCCTTGGCGCTGATCGTGGTCGACGAGGAGCATGACACCTCCTACAAGCAGCAGGAAGGGCTGCGCTACTCCGCGCGTGACCTGGCGGTGTGGCGTGCCAAGCAGCGCGGCATCGCGGTGGTGCTGGGCTCGGCCACGCCGTCGATGGAGACTTGGTGGCGGGCCGGGCAAGGCACCTACCGCAAGCTGGTGCTGCGCGAGCGCGCACAGGCCGACGCCACACTGCCGGTAGTGCGGCTGGTCGACCTGAACCACGAGCGCCAGCGCCAGCGCGCCCTGTTCGAAGGCCTGTCGGTGCCGCTGCTGGAAGCCATCGACGCCCGCCTGGCGCGCGGCGAGCAGAGCCTGCTGTTCCTGAACCGCCGCGGCTACGCCCCGGTGCTGGCGTGCGACAGCTGCGGCTGGCTGTCAGGCTGCCCGCGCTGCTCGGCGTACCTGGTGCTGCACCGGCCCGAGCGGCGCCTGCGCTGCCACCATTGCGGGCTGGAGGCGCCGGTACCCCACCACTGCCCGGACTGCGGCAATGTCGATATCGCGCCGCTGGGCCGCGGCACGCAGCGCATCGAAGAGGCGCTGGCGGCGCGTTTCCCGCAGGCCCGCATCGCCCGCATCGACGCGGATTCCACACGGCGCAAGGGCAGCGCGCAGGCAATGTTCGACGAGGTCCATGCCGGGGAGGTCGACATCCTGGTGGGCACGCAGATGGTGGCCAAGGGCCACGACTTCCAGCGCGTGACACTGGTCGGCATCGTCCATCCGGACGCGGCCATGTTCAGCCACGATTTCCGCGCCGCCGAGCACCTGTTCGCGTCGCTGATGCAGGTGGCGGGACGGGCAGGGCGGGCCGGCCTGCCCGGCGAGGTGCTGATCCAGACGCGCTACCCGGACACCCCGGCATTGCAGGCGCTGACGCGCCACGACTATGATGGATTCGCGGCCAGCCAGTTGCGCGAGCGGCGTCAGGCCGGGTTGCCCCCGTTCTGCTTCCAGGTGCTGGTGACGGCCGAACACGGACAGCTCGAACGGGCGCTGCTATTCCTGCAGGCGGCGCGCCGGCATGCCGAGAATTGCCAGCTCGCGGCCGAAGTGCAACTGCATGATCCCGTGCCGATGTCGATGGTGCGCGTTGCCAACCGGGAGCGTGCCCAGATGCTGGTGGAGGCGACTTCGCGCCCGGTATTGCAGCGTTTCGTGGCTGAGTGGGTACAGACTTTCGCAGCGGTTGGACCGGAAGCGAAGGGAGTGCGCTGGCAGCTTGAAATCGATCCGCTGAGGATTTGAGCCAGTCGCGGCACGGCAGGAACAGCGGCAAACAGCGACTTAGGTGCAACCCGTGTATTAGGGTTTCCGATAGGGTTGCACTAGGTTGCACCCGAGGGATTTCCGAGAGTAAGATCGCCCCAGCTCACAGGCTGCGGCCGGTCGCGCGCCCCTGCCATTCCGGCACAGACGCGGTAGCACCGGCGGCAGCCTCCCGTCTTACGGAGAATGCCCGCATGGCCACCACCACCCTCGGCGTCAAACTCGACGACGCCTCGCGCGATCGCCTCAAGCGCGTCGCCCAATCCATTGACCGCACGCCGCACTGGCTGATCAAGCAGGCCATCTTCACGTACCTGGAGCAAGTCGAGCGCGGCCACCTGCCGCACGAGACCGGCGCCGCGGGCACCGCGGAGGCCGATAGCCCCGATGGGACCGAACCGGGCCACGACGGGGCGCCGCAGCCGTTCCTGGAATTCGCCCAGAGCATCCAGCCGCAGTCGGTGCTGCGCGCCGCCATCACCTCGGCCTATCGCCGTCCCGAATCCGATTGCGTACCCGTGCTGCTCGAGCAGGCCCGGCTGCCGCAGCAACAGGCCGAGGCCGCCATCAAGATGGCCAAGACGCTGGCTACCCGGCTGCGCGAGCAGAAGGTCGGCTCGGGCCGCGAAGGGCTGGTGCAGGGCCTGATCCAGGAATTCTCGCTGTCGTCGCAGGAGGGCGTGGCGCTGATGTGCCTGGCCGAAGCGCTGCTGCGAATCCCCGACAAAGCCACCCGCGACGCGCTGATCCGCGACAAGATCAGCGGCGCCAACTGGCAGTCGCACCTGGGCCAGAGCCCGTCGCTGTTCGTCAACGCGGCCACCTGGGGTCTGCTGCTGACCGGCAAGCTGGTCGCCACCCATACCGAATCCGGCCTGACCAAGGCGCTGACCCGCATCATCGGCAAGGGCGGCGAGCCGCTGATCCGCAAAGGCGTGGACATGGCGATGCGGTTGATGGGCGAGCAGTTCGTCACCGGCGAGACCATTTCCGAGGCGCTCGCCAATGCGCGCAAGTACGAGGCGCAGGGCTTCCGCTACTCCTATGACATGCTGGGCGAAGCGGCCATGACCGAGGCCGATGCCGCCCGCTACCTCGCTTCGTACGAGCAGGCCATCCACGCCATCGGCCAGGCTTCGCGCGGCCGTGGCATCTATGAAGGCCCGGGTATCTCGATCAAGCTGTCGGCGCTGCACCCGCGCTACAGCCGCGCCCAGCACGAGCGCGTGGTGACCGAGTTGTACGAGCGCCTGAAGTCGCTGACGCTGCTGGCGCGCCAGTACGACATCGGCATCAATATCGATGCTGAGGAAGCGGACCGCCTGGAGATCTCGCTCGACCTGCTCGAACGCCTGTGCTTCGAGCCCGAGCTGGCCGGCTGGAACGGCATCGGCTTCGTGGTGCAGGGCTACCAGAAACGCTGCCCGTTCGTCATCGATTACCTGATCGACCTGGCCCGCCGCAGCCGCCATCGCCTGATGATCCGCCTGGTCAAGGGCGCCTACTGGGACAGCGAGATCAAGCGCGCCCAGGTGGAAGGGCTGGAGGGCTACCCCGTCTACACGCGCAAGGTCTACACCGACGTGTCGTACCTGGCGTGCGCGCGCAAGCTGCTGTCGGTGCCGGACGCGATCTACCCGCAGTTCGCCACGCACAACGCGCATACGCTGGCGGCCATCTACCAGATCGCCGGCCACAGCTACTACCCCGGCCAGTACGAGTTCCAGTGCCTGCACGGCATGGGGGAGCCGCTGTACGACCAGGTGGTGGGGCCGACCGCCGACGGCAAGTTCAACCGTCCGTGCCGCATCTACGCGCCCGTCGGCACGCATGAAACGCTGCTGGCCTACCTGGTGCGCCGGCTGCTGGAAAACGGCGCCAACACTTCCTTCGTCAACCGCATCGCCGACGACACCATCTCGCTCGACGAGCTGGTGGGCGACCCGGTTGCCGTGGTCGAGGCCATGCACCGCGACGAAGGCGCACTCGGCCTGCCGCACCCGCGCATTCCGTCGCCGCGCACGCTGTATGGCAAGAGCCGTCCCAACTCGGCCGGCATCGATCTGGCGAATGAACACCGCCTTGCGTCGCTGTCATCGGCGCTGCTGGCCGGCACCAGCGAGCGCTATGTCGCCGAGCCGATGCTGGGTGCCGAGGTGCCGCGTGCCGCTGACGCCCTCACCAGCCCGGTGCTGAACCCGGCCGACCACCGCGACGTGGTGGGCCATGTTACGGAGGCCAGCCAGGCCGACGTCGACGCCGCGCTGCTGGCCGCGGTCAATGCCGCCCCGATCTGGCAGGCGACGCCGCCGGACGTGCGCGCCGCCGCGCTGGAACGCGCCGCCGACCTGATGGAAGCCCAGATGCAGTCGCTGATGGGCATCATCATGCGCGAGGCCGGCAAGACCTTCTCCAACGCCATCGCCGAAGTGCGCGAGGCCGTCGACTTCCTGCGCTACTACGCCGCGGAGGTGCGCCGCAGCTTCGACAACGAGACCCACCGCCCGCTGGGCCCGGTGGTCTGCATCAGCCCCTGGAACTTCCCGCTGGCGATCTTCACCGGCCAGGTCGCCGCAGCGCTGGCCGCCGGCAACCCGGTGCTGGCCAAGCCTGCCGAGCAGACCCCGCTGATTGCCGCGGCCGCCGTGCGCCTGCTGCGCGAAGCCGGCGTGCCGGCCGGCGCGGTGCAGTTGCTGCCGGGCCGTGGCGAGACCGTCGGCGCCGCGCTGGTAGGCGATGCCCGCGTCAAGGGCGTGATGTTCACCGGCTCGACCGAGGTCGCGCGCATCCTGCAACGCAACGTCGCCGGGCGTCTGGACGCCGCCGGCCGCCCGATCCCGCTGATCGCCGAAACCGGTGGCCAGAACGCGATGATCGTCGACTCCTCGGCGCTGGCCGAACAGGTGGTCGGCGACGTGGTCAACTCCGCGTTCGATTCGGCCGGCCAGCGCTGCTCGGCGCTGCGCGTGCTGTGCCTGCAGGAGGACGTGGCCGATCGCGTGCTGGAAATGCTCAAGGGCGCGATGCAGGAACTGAACATGGCCAACCCGGACCGCCTGTCGACCGATGTCGGCCCGGTGATCGACGAAGAGGCACGTACCAACATCGTGCGCCATATCGACGCGATGCGCGCCAAGGGCCGCCGTGTCCACCAGGCCGATCCCAACGCCGCGCAGGGCGCCAGCTGCCGCCACGGCACCTTCGTGCCGCCGACGCTGATCGAACTGGACAGCATCGAGGAACTGAAGCGCGAGGTGTTCGGCCCGGTGCTGCATGTGGTGCGCTTCCCGCGCACGGCGCTGGACACCATGGTCGGCCAGATCAACGGCACCGGCTACGGCCTGACGCTGGGCATCCATACCCGCATCGACGAGACCATCTCGTTTATCGTCAGCCGCGCCCATGTCGGCAACCTGTATGTGAACCGCAATATCGTCGGCGCGGTGGTGGGCGTGCAGCCGTTCGGCGGCGAAGCGCTGTCCGGCACCGGCCCCAAGGCGGGCGGCCCGCTCTACCTGCACCGGCTGCTGTCGGTATGCCCGCAGGACGCGGTGGCGCGCAGCGTGCGCGCGGCCGATGCCAATGGCGGTGCCGAGACGGTGCGCCCGGACGGCGACACCGTGCGCGCCGCCGAAGCCTTCCGCACCTGGGCTCGCGCCGAGCTGCCGGAAGCGGCAGCGGCCTGCGAACGCTTTGCCGAGGGCTCGCCCTCCGGCCTGGCGGTGACGCTGGCCGGCCCCACCGGCGAGCGCAATACCTACACGCTGCTGCCGCGTGAACGCGTGCTCTGCCTGGCCACGCAGGAGTCCGACCTGGCGCTGCAACTGGGCGCCGTGCTGACCGTCGGCGCCGAGGCGCTGTGGCCGGAAAACCCTGTCGCGCGGGGGCTGTTTGCGCGCCTGCCTGAGGGCGTACAATCGCGCGTCCGCATGGTGGCCGACTGGACCGCGGCGGATATTGCAATCGATGCGGTGCTGCACCACGGCGACTCCGACCAGCTGCGCACGGTGTGCGAGCAGGTGGCCGCGCGCCCCGGCCCGATCATCGGCGTACAGGGCCTGGCGCAGGGGGAACCGAATGTCGCGCTCGACCGTTTGCTGATCGAGCGCTCACTCTCGGTCAACACCGCGGCCGCGGGCGGCAATGCCAGTTTGATGACGATCGGCTGAGGCAACCTCGGACGTCGTCTTGTCGAAGCGCACGGCGGTGGCGGCGATCCCGCCCCGGCGCGCATACGAAGAACGGCGCGGCACTGCCAAGGCCGCGCCTCCAACAATGCCGGCAACGGCACCACATCGGCACCATTTGGGACCCAAGGAGATCTGATGAGCTCGACATTCCACAAGACGGCAGTGACCGTTGCCCTGACCCTGGCCGGCCTGACCGCGGCCTCCGCCGCGTTCGCGCAAGCCCAGGAAATCAAGCTGGGCTTTGCCGGCCCGATGACCGGCGGCCAGGCGCAGTACGGCAAGGACATGCAGAACGGCATCGTCCTCGCGATCGAGGACATGAACGCCACCAAGCCCAAGATCGGCGGCAAGGAAGTCAAGTTCGTGCTGGTGTCCGAAGACGACCAGGCCGATCCGAAGACCGGCTCGGTGGTCGCACAGAAGCTGGTGGATAACGGCATCCAGGGCATGCTGGGCCATTTCAACTCGGGCACCACCATCCCGGCGTCGATGGTCTACAACCGCGCCGGCATTCCGCAGATCGCCATGGCGACTGCGCCGGAATACACCAAGCAAGGCTTCAAGACCACCTTCCGCATGATGACCTCCGACACCCAGCAGGGCTCGGTGATCGGCGCCTTCGTGGTGAAGAAGCTGGGCGCGAAGAACATCGCCATCGTCGATGACCGCACCGCCTACGGCCAGGGCCTGGCCGACGAGTTCGAGAAGGCCGCCAAGGCCGCCGGCGGCAAGATCGTGCGCCGCGAGTTCACCAACGACAAGGCGGTGGACTTCAAGGCCGTGCTGACCAACATCAAGCGCAGCAACCCGGACATCATCTTCTACGGCGGCGCCGAGACCCAGTCCGCGCCGATGGCCAAGCAGGTGAAGGAACTGGGCATGAAGGCCCCGCTGGTGTCGGGCGAAATGTCCAAGACCGACAACTTCCTGAAGCTGGCCGGCCCGGCGGCTGAAGGCACCGTGGTATCGCTGGCCGGCCTGCCGCTGGACCAGATGCCTGGTGGCGCCACGTACGAGAAGAAGTACGAGAAGCGCTTCGGCTCGAAGGTGCAGACCTATTCGCCGTACGCGTATGACGGTGCCACCGCGATGATGTCGGCGATGGTCAAGGCTGGCTCTGCCGATCCGGCGCGTTACCTGCCGGTGCTGGCTGCTACCAATATGCAGGGCGTGACCACCAAGTCGCTGGCTTATGATGCGCGCGGCGACCTGAAGGATGGTGGTATTACCGTGTACAAGGTGGTGGGCGGCAAGTGGACGGTGCTGGAGACGGTTGGCGGGAAGTAAGCTGCCTTGCGTTGAGACTGCTGCGCTTGCAGCAGGCTCTCTCTACCGCCTGCATCAGGCTCCCCTCTCCCGCTTGCGGGAGAGGGGTGGGGGCAGGAGTGTCAACGGCTGACGTACGTGGGTTAAAACCGTTGGCTTCGCTTGATGTGGCTCCTTGCTAGCCCACCCCTCTCCCCAGCCCTCTCCCCCCGAGGTCCCCGAGGGGAGAGGGAGAACACCTTGCTTAGGCGAGTTCGGGCGGCTTGGGCGCACCCAAAACCGCGCTCCCCTTCTGTGTTTTCGCCTTTCCCTCAAGAATCCCTGCTTCCGGCCGTTGGTGTCCCGATGCGGTTCGCCATCATTGGCGCATAATCCCGCACTCGCACATCATCCATAGGAGCAGTACGTGTCCCAGCAGGAAGCCAGCTACGACCACGCCATCGGGCTAGCCAACGAAGGGCGCTTTGCCGAAGCGCTGCAGATTGCCGACCAGTTGGCGCAGGCCCGTCCGGAAGTGGTCGACTTCGTCATGCTGCGCGCGCGGCTGCACTTCGACAGCGGCGACGCGGCCACGGCGCTGGCGGTGCTGGATGAGGCGCTGGCGCGGCTCGACACGCTGCCGCTGCAGCCGCCGCACCGCTGGGCCTCGCGCGGCGTGATCGCGCACCGCTACGGCGCCATGCTCATGAGCCTGGGCCGCGATGCCGAGGCGCGCCCGTGGCTGCACGAGGCGGCGCAGCGCAGCGGGCTGCTGTCGGGCGAATGGCCCGCGCACTTCCACGCCGGCCTGTCCGCCTTCCGCATGGGCGACATGGCCGCGGCGGCGCGTTACTGGCATGACCTGATGTTCCGCAACCCGGACCTGGGCGCCGACGATATCGCGCCGCTGGTGCGCGACTATATCGCCCGCGCCGAGGCCGCCGGCGTGCCGGTGGAGCCGCTGATGCGCGTCTGCCTGGGCCGCGTGGCGCTGGACAACCCGCACCTGCTGGAACTCGCCCCCGCGGCCGGCGACGCCGTGGCCGCCGACCAGGCCGCGCGCGTGCTGGCCGAACACCCCGATCACCCCGAAGCGCGCCGGCTGCGCGCGCCGCTGCGCCATGGCGTCGGCGACACCCAGGGCGCGCTCGACGACCTGGCGGTCTACCAGCGCCAGGTGCCCGACCCGCAGAGCCAGGTACGCGAGCTGACCTGGCGCCACCAGCTGGCGCAGGCCGGCGACAGCGCCCAGAACGCGGAGCGCGAGCCCTGGCTGCGCTTCAACCTGACCGACAAGTCCGACGACGGCGCCGCCTATCACCGCGCCGCGATGGCGCTGGGCGAATTCATCGACGAGGTGCCCGCATCCGAGGCCGCGCTGCGGCCCGTGCTGGTGCAGGCCTGCCGCAACGGCGTGGCGCGCTTCGACCAGTATTTCGCCACCGGGCAGGGCGATGCCGCGGGCCATGGCGGCAATGCCGACCCGCATGTCTATTCGCTGCTGTGCCGGCTGCTGTCGCGCAGCCTGCCGGCCGACGCGGCACACCTGGAAGAGCGCATCGCGCTGCACCGCCAGGGCATGGCCGCCAGTGAGTTCATTGACCATTGGATCGACCTGCTCGACTGCCACGCCGGCGCGGGTCAGCACCAGAAGGTGGCGGAGCTGGCCGGCGAAGTGCTCAACCGCTATCCGCTCGAGCGCAACCCCGCCGACGTGACGTGGGCCTTCAGCCGCCTGATCGCGGCCTGGAAGGCGATGGGCGGCGCCGAGCCGACCGAGGCCGCGCGCGCCGCGATGATGCATATGGACGCGCGCCTCGACGCGCTGCCGGTGGAAGCGCGCAGCGAGGCCGCGCACCCGATGGCGCACGCCCGTGCGCACTACGCCATGCTGCTGCAGGGACGCATGGCCGGCATGGACGAGCATGACCGCACCGATGCGATCGCCGAGATCGAAACCCAGCAACGCCGTGCGCTGCTGGTGGAGGATGCCTGGCTGTACAACCGCTTCGGCCAGGTCTGGCGCGACCTGGGCGAGTCCGAGCGTGCCTTGCCGCTGTTCGAGCAGGCGGTCGTGCTGACCGAGGGCGATCCCTGGGACCAGGCCGGCCCGCGCGTGCAGCGCGCACTCGTGCATAACGCGGCGCAGCGCCATGACGCCGCCATGGCCGACTTTGCCGCGGCCTTCGCGGTGCGTGACGACTGGGACGCCGAAGTCTGCCTGCGCGCGGTGGAATCCGCACTTGGACTGGACCAGCGCGAGACGGCCTTGGGCTACTTCGACAAGGCCCGCGCACGCGGTGGTGCGCAGGGGCAGACCAGAACGCTGTACACGCAAGTGGAAACCGCGCTGAAGGCGACCCGGCCGAAGTGGAAGGTCTGGGGCGTCTGAAACGTCTCACGGCCCCTGCGAAGCGGCTGAACCTGTATCAAATGTAAAAAACGCCATCTGAAAGATGGCGTTTTTTGCCAGAAGTTGACCGAAGTACGCGCACTGTTTGGTGCGGTGTCGGACAATCACTGACATGGATTGTGTTGTCCTTACATTACCATGTCGGCCATGAATGGACTGAGCCAACTTTTCCCCAGCCTCCCGCTCGCGCCAGGTGGCCTTTTCTGGGTCGGACTGGCGCTGGTCGGAGCCGGCCTCGCAGGCGAGGTGAGCCGGCGCTGGCTGCGCTGCCCGCGCATCGTCGGCTATGCCGTGGCCGGCCTCTTTGCCGGCATGCTGGGCCGCGGCATCGTCGACCAGAACATGATCAACCAGACCCGTATCCTGATTGATATGGCGCTGGCGCTGGCCCTGTTCGAACTGGGCCACCGACTTTCCCTCACCTGGCTGCGCGCCAACCGCTGGCTGCTGCTGACCAGCGCCTTCGAAAGCCTGCTGACCTGGGGCCTGGTGGCGGCGGTGCTGCAATGGATCGGCGCCTCGCCGGTTGTGGCGATCCTGGCCGGAGGTATCGCGGTCAGCACCTCGCCCACCATCGTGCTGCAGCTCAAGAACGAGCTGCGCGCCGAAGGGCAGGTCACCGAGCGCCTGCTGGCGATGGCGGCGCTGAACAGTATCTACGCCGCCGCGATCGTGCAGGTCGCCACCGGCTGGCTGCACTCCGAATACGGCAATATCGGCGCGGCGCTGCTGCATCCGCTGTATCTGCTGGTGGGCTCGTGCCTGCTGGCGTGGGTGGTCGGCAAGATCGGCCACGCCATCTATGACCGCATGTCGGCCGACGACCACTACAGCTTCCTGGTGCTGGTGGGGCTGGTGCTGTTCACGCTGGCGCTGACCCGGGTACTAAAATTGTCGATGCCGCTGACGCTGATGCTGGCTGGTGTGGTGTTCAAGCACCAGGACAGCCAGCCGCATGTGTGGCCGCCGCACTTCGGCAGCGCCGGCAGCCTGCTGATCATCGTGATGGTGGTGTCGCTGGGCCTGCCGCTGACCGTGAATGACTGGGCCGTGGGCGGCATCTATGCCGTTGTGCTGGTACTGCTGCGCCACACCGCCAAACTGGCCGGCGTGGTGTCGCTGGGCTCGTTCTCGGGCCTGAGCATGCGCCAGTGCATGGCGCTGGGGCTGGCGCTGGCGCCGATGTCGGGCCTGGCCTACCTGCTGATGAGCGACGTCGCTCGCCTTTACCCGGGAACCGGACAACCGCTGGCCGCCATCATCCTGTGCGCGCTGGCAATCGAACAACTGCTCGGCCCCGTGATCGCGGCCTGGGCACTGCGCTTCGCTGGCGAGGTTCGCGGCGATATGCGCAGCAATGGAGGAGGGCGCTGATGTCGCTCGAACCGTTCAAGCAATCCGAAGCACTGACCTTCGGCGTGGAGCTGGAGCTGCAGCTCGTCAACCGTCATGACTACGACCTGGCGCCGTTCGCGCCCGACCTGCTGCGCGCGCTCAAGGGTGCCGTGCACGCCGGCGACATCAAGCCGGAGATCAGTCCGTCGATGATCGAGATCAGTACCGGCATCTGCCACAGCTACCAGCAGGCGCTGGAGGAGCTGACCACGATGCGCGACCTGATGGTGGCGGCATCGCGCTCGCTCAACCTGGGTATTGCCGGCGGCGGTACCCACCCGTTCCAGCAATGGTCCGACCGCACCATCTCGAACTCGCCACGCTACCAGTACATCTCTGAGCTGTACGGCTACCTTGCCAAGCAGTTCACCGTGTTCGGCCAGCACGTGCATATCGGCTGCCCGACCGCGGACGAGTCGCTGTTCCTGCTGCATGCGATCGGCCGCTACGTGCCGCACTTCGTCGCGCTGGCGGCGTCGTCGCCCTATGTGCAGGGCGTCGATACCGGTTTTGCCTCGGCGCGGCTGAACTCGGTCGCGGCCTTCCCGATGAGCGGGCGCGCGCCGTTCCTGCTGACGTGGGACGCCTTCACCGCTTACTTCGAGAAGATGCGCAACACGGGCGTGATCGAAAGCATGAAGGACTTCTACTGGGATATCCGCCCCAAGCCGGAATTCGGCACCATCGAAGTCCGCGTGATGGACACGCCGCTGACGGTGCAGCGCGCCTGCGATATCGCCGCCTATATCCAGATGCTGGCGCGCTACCTGCTGCTGTCGCGCCCCTTCATGCCGCAGGAAGACGACTACCTGGTGTACACCTTCAACCGCTTCCAGGCGTGCCGTTTCGGGCTCGACGGCGAATACGTGCATCCCAACGAACTGACGCGCATGCCGATCGCCGACCATATCCTGTCGATCTGCGACGCGCTGGTGCCGCATGCCGAGGCCCTGGGTTCGCTCGAAGCGCTGGCCAATATCCGCGCCATGGCCGAACGCCGCGATGGCGATGCCGAATGGCTGCGCCAGACCGATGCCGATGCGCGCAGCCAGCGCGAGACCGTGCGCAAGGCGTGCGATCGCTGGGCGTCCTGACCGCCTGTCAGCGTTGCGCCGGCAGCAGGAAGGCCAGCGCCTCGCGCCACCAGCCCGCGTCGACGTGCCCGGCCCAGTCGTTGTGGCCGGCGCCGTCGATCACCGTCAGCCGCCTGGGTTCGCCCAGCGTGTCGTAGAGCGCGCGGCCGAAGCGCGCCGGCACGATGGTGTCGCGCTCGGCCACCGCCACCATCACGGGCTTGCCGAAGCCGGCCAGGTTGGCGCTGGTGTCGTAGCGGTCGCGCAGCAGCAGGCCTGACGGCAGCCAGGGGTAGTGATGCGAGGCGAGGTGGGACAGCTTGTCCCACGGGGTGATCAGCAGCAGCCCCGCGACATGCTCACGCTGGCGTGCCGCGGCTGCGGCGGCCACGCCGGCGCCCAGCGATTCGCCGATCAGCAGCAACGGTTCGCCGAACTGGCGCCGCGCCAGCGCAATGGCCTGTTCGGCATCGGCGACGAAGCTGCGTTCGCCAAGCGCGCCATCGCGCGGACCGTACCCCGGGTACTCGGCGAGGATCACGCGGATCCCCAGCCGGTTCAGCGCGTTCGCGTAGTAATCGCGATGGCCGGCATGCCCGGCGTTGCCGTGGAAGACCATGGCGGTGGCGCGCACTTGCCCCTGCGGTTCGGCCACCAGTCCGCGAAAGTCGTCCGGTCCCGGCCACGCGCGCAGACCGCCGGCCACCATCTCGGTGAGCGGCGCCTTGTCGGGAAAGTAGAGGAAGTGATCCTGCAGCATGCTGATTCCGGTGAGCAGCACGGCGCCGACAACGGCAAGCGACCAGAAGCGCTTCCGGCGCCGTGGCGGTGCCGGTCCCGCTGAAGCCTGCGCCGCGGCGGTGGCGGACATGGCAACGACTATTTGCCGGCGACCACCGGCTCGCAACGCACCTCGGTCCTGACCGAGTTGGCGATAAAGCAGGCGTCATGCGCGGCGTGGTGCAGCGCGTCGAGTTCCTCGCGCGTCGGCTCGCGCTCGCCGCCGAAGGTTACCTGCGGGCGCAGCGTGACCACCGTCATGACCGTCTGGCCTTCGGCATTCTTTTCCATCACACCGGTGGCCGCATCGACATAGCGGTCGACGACAAAGCGCTGCCTGGCTGCCAGCGACAGGAAAAACAGCATATGGCAGCTCGAGAGCGAGGCGATGAACATCTCCTCCGGATCGACCGCGCTCTCGTCCGACATCGGCAGCGGCACCACATGGGGCGATGACGAACCCGGGACTTCGGCGCCGCCGTCAAAGCGCAGCAGGTGCCTGCGGCTGTAGCGGTTGCCGGTGAAATCCTGGCCGTTGCGTTCCCACAGGACTTCGGCGGTATAGGCGGACATGCAATGACTCCAGACGTTGGGAAGCATTCAGGCGCCGTGCGGCACGCTCTCGCCATCGCGCAAGCCCAGGCGCTGGTTGGCGGGCACGGCGATATCGATCAGCTTCGGCCGCGGCAGATTCAGGTTGCGCATCATCGCGATGAACTCCTCGCGCGTGCGTCCGGCGACGCGGCTGTTGTGCGCGCGTTCCCGGCCGATGGTGGACGAGGTGTTGCCCTGGTAGTCGTGGGCGGGATAGACCAGCGTGTCGTCGGGCAGCGCGAAGAGTTTCTTCGTGAGGCTGTCGTACAGCGTGCCGGCATCGCCCGACTGGAAATCGGTGCGGCCGCAGCCATCGATCAGCAGCGCATCGCCGGTGAAGACGCGGCGCACGATGCCGTCGGAGGTGGGCTCTTCCCACAGGTAGCTCATGCTGCCGGCGGTGTGTCCGGGCGTATGGATCGCACGCAGCACCTGCTTGCCGAATGCGACCATGTCGCCGTCGATCAATTGTTTCTGCGCGGGCTTGATATCGCAGCCCGATGGCGCCGCGGTGTGCGCGCCGGTCTGCAGCGCAAGGTGGCCGGCCGAGGTGATGTGGTCGGCGTGGGCATGGGTCTCGATCACCCAGGTGAGCCGCGCGCCGGTGTCGCGCAGCAGCGCCATGTCGCGCTCCAGCTGGTGATCCACCGGGTCGATCAGCAGTGCCTCCCCGGTGGCGGCGTCGATCAGCAGGTAGGTGAACGTCGACGAGGTTTCGTCGAAGAGCTGGTGGAAGGTCTGCATGGCGCCCTCTTTTTTTGCGAGCGGGGAATGGGGAAATGATACGCCGCTGGCAAGGCTGAAATGCCCCCGTTTGCTGCTAGCACTCCACGATATTCACCGCCAGGCCGCCCCGCGCCGTTTCCTTGTACTTCGTCTTCATATCCGCCCCCGTCTCGCGCATGGTCTTGATCACCGAGTCGAGCGAGACGTAATGCGTGCCGTCGCCGCGCAACGCCATGCGCGCCGCATTGACGGCCTTGACCGATGCCATCGCATTGCGCTCGATGCACGGGATCTGCACCAGGCCGCCGACGGGGTCGCAGGTGAGGCCCAGATTGTGCTCCATGCCGATCTCGGCGGCATTCTCCACCTGCGCGGGCGTGCCGCCCTGCACCGCCGCCAGCGCACCCGCGGCCATCGAGCAGGCCACGCCGACCTCGCCCTGGCAGCCGACCTCGGCGCCCGAGATCGACGCATTGAGCTTGTACAGCAGCCCGATCGCGCCGGCGGTCAGCAGGAAGTCGACCACGCCCTGCTTGTTGGCGCCCGGCACGAAGCGGTCGTAGTAGTGCAGCACCGCCGGAATGATGCCGGCCGCGCCGTTGGTCGGCGCGGTGACTACCCGCCCGCCGGCGGCGTTTTCTTCATTGACGGCGATGGCGTACAGGTTGACCCAGTCCATCACCGACAGCGGATCGGACAGCGTGCGCTCGGCGCGCTCGGTCAGGCTGCGAAACAGCTCCGGCGCGCGCCGCTTGACCCGGAACGGCCCCGGCAGCTCGCCGTCGGTGCGGCAGCCGCGCGCCACGCATGCCTGCATCACGTCCCAGATATGCAGCAGGCCGTTGACGACTTCCTCTTCGCTGCGCCACGTCAGCTCGTTCTCCATCATCAGCCGCGCAATGCTCTTGCCGCTGGCATTGGCCATCTCCAGCATGTCCTTGCCGCTGCGGAACGGGTGCGGCAACTGCTGCGCGGCATTGAGCACCTGCGTATTGGGCGCGCCCGCGGTGACCACGAAGCCGCCGCCGACCGACAGGTAGCGCGCCTCGCGCAGCGACGCGCCGCTGGCATCGAAGGCGTGGAACTTCATGCCGTTGGGATGCTCGGCCATCGCTTCGCGCCGGTAGAAGGCGATGTGCTCCTTCTCGACGAAGGGCACGACGTGCCTGCCCAGCAGCGACAACTCGCGGCTGGCGCGCAAGGCAGCCAGGCGCGCGTCGATGGAGTCGGGATCGATGGTGTCGGGCGCCTCGCCCATCAGGCCGAGGATCACGCCCTTGTCGGTGCCGTGGCCCTTGCCGGTGGCGCCCAGCGAGCCATAGAGCTCGGCGCGCACGCTGGCCACCTGGGGCAGCAGGCCGTCGCGCTCCAGCCCCTGCGCGAACATCAGGGCCGCGCGCATCGGGCCCACGGTATGCGAGCTCGACGGGCCGATACCCACCTTGAACAGATCAAAGACGCTGACTGCCACGGAATGTCTCCAGCAATGGGATGGCCCTGAAGAGGCTCTTTTTTTTGGTGGGTTGGCGTGGCCGCGACGGGCACCGCGACACCGCGATGCCCGTCATCTCGAGCATAGTGCGTTGGCGGCCGCCGCGGGTGCGGCGGCGCTACGCCTCAGTCCACCACGTAATCGCTGACCGGCACGCAGGCGCAGAACAGGTTGCGGTCGCCGTACACGTTGTCGGCACGGCCGACCGGCGGCCAGTACTTCTGCGTGCGCAGCGAGGCCACGGGGTAGGCGGCTTCTTCGCGCGTGTACTTGTGGGTCCACTCGTTGGCCGTCACCACCGCGGCGGTGTGCGGGGCGTGCTTGAGCGGGTTGTCGTCGCGATCGAAGGTGCCGTCGGCAACGCGGCCGATTTCCTGGCGGATCGCGATCATCGCGTCGATAAAGCGGTCCAGCTCGTGCAGCGCCTCGCTCTCGGTCGGCTCGATCATCAGCGTGCCCGGCACCGGGAAGCTCATGGTCGGGGCGTGGAAGCCGTAGTCCATCAGGCGCTTGGCCACGTCTTCATTGCTGATGCCGGTGTCCTTCTGCAGCGGGCGCAGGTCCAGGATGCACTCGTGCGCGACCAGGTCGTGCTGGCCCGTGTACAGCACCGGGTAGTACGGCGCCAGGCGCTTGGCGACATAGTTGGCCGCCAGGATCGCATTCTCGGTGGCGGCGGTCAGGCCGGCCGAACCCATCATCGCGATATACATCCACGAGATCGGCAGGATGCTGGCCGAGCCGAACGGTGCCGCCGACACGCCGCCGATGCCGCGGTCGTCGCGGCGATAGCCGACGCTGTCCTGGTTGGGCAGGAAGTCCGCCAGGTGCGCGCCGACCGCGACCGGGCCCACGCCCGGGCCACCGCCGCCGTGCGGGATGCAGAAGGTCTTGTGCAGGTTCAGGTGCGACACGTCGCCGCCGAACTGGCCCGGCGCGGCGGTGCCGACCATCGCGTTCATGTTGGCGCCGTCGACATAGACCTGGCCGCCGTGCTGGTGCACGATCTCGCAGATCTGCTGCACGCCCTGCTCGAACACGCCATGCGTGGACGGGTAGGTGATCATGATGGCCGCCAGGTTCTTGCTGTGCTGCCCGGCCTTCTTCGCCAGGTCTTCCAGGTCGACGTTGCCGTCTTCATCGCAGGCCACCACCACCACTTTCATGCCGGCCATCTGCGCCGACGCCGGGTTGGTGCCGTGCGCCGACGACGGGATCAGGCAGATATCGCGATGGCTCTCGCCGCGGCTGGCGTGGTAGGCGTGGATGATCAGCAGGCCCGCATACTCGCCCTGCGAGCCGGCGTTGGGCTGCAGACTCACCGCGGCGTAGCCGGTGGCCGCGCACAGCATGGCCTCCAGCTGGTCGATCATCTCGCGGTAGCCCACGGTCTGGTCCAGCGGCGCGAACGGATGGATCTGGCTGAATTCGGGCCACGTCACCGGGATCATCTCGCTGGTGGCGTTCAGCTTCATCGTGCACGAGCCCAGCGGGATCATGGTGCGGTCCAGCGCCAGGTCCTTGTCGGCCAGCATGCGCAGGTAGCGCAGCATTTCGTGCTCGGCGTGGTGCGTGTTGAACACCGGGTGCGTCAGGTATGCGCTGGTGCGCGCGAGCTCGGCCGGGTACGCATCCTGCGTGGCGGCTTCGAGCTTGTCGAAGTCCAGGCCCGCGGGCAGCGGCTTGCCTTGCGTGAAGATTTCCCACAGCGCGACCACGTCGGCGCGGTTCGCGGTCTCGTCCAGCGAGATGCCGACGCGCGTGGCGCTGACATGGCGCAGGTTGATGCCGCGCGCGGTGGCGGCGGCGTGGATGGCTTCGGTATTGAAGCCGGTTTCCACGGTCAGCGTGTCGAAGAAGGTGGCATTGGTGCGCGCGAAGCCCAGCGTTTCCAGGCCGGCGGCCAGCGTCGCGGTCAGGCGATGCACACGCTGCGCGATGCGCTTCAGGCCCTGCGGGCCGTGGTAGACCGCGTACATCGACGCCATCACCGCCAGCAGCACCTGCGCGGTACAGATGTTGGAGGTGGCCTTTTCGCGGCGGATATGCTGCTCGCGCGTCTGCAGCGCCAGGCGGTAGGCCTTGTTGCCTTGCGCGTCGATGGTGACGCCCACCAGGCGGCCCGGCATCGAGCGCTTGAATGCATCCTTGACCGCCATATACCCGGCGTGCGGGCCGCCGAAGCCCAGCGGCACGCCGAAGCGCTGCGAGTTGCCCACCGCCACGTCGGCGCCCCATTCGCCGGGCGCGGCGATCAGCGTCAGCGCCAGCAGGTCGGCCGCAGCGACCACCAGGCCACCGGCGGCGTGCACGGCAGCGGCGATGGCGCGGTAATCCTTGATGTCACCGTTGACGCCGGGGTACTGCAGCAGCACGCCGAAGGCGTTGGCGGCAGCGGCGTCGGCAGCGGGGCCGACCTTGACCTCGATGCCCAGCGGCAGCGCGCGCGTGCGTACCACTTCCAGCGTTTGCGGCAGCACGTCGTCGGCGACGAAGAAGACGTTCGAGTCGTGCTTGTTCACGCGCTGCAGCAGCGTCATCGCCTCGGCGGCGGCGGTGCCTTCATCCAGCATCGACGCATTGGCGATATCCAGGCCGGTCAGGTCGGTGACCATCTGCTGGAAGTTCAGCATCGCTTCCAGGCGGCCCTGCGAGATTTCCGGCTGGTACGGCGTGTAGGCGGTGTACCAGGCCGGATTCTCGAAGATATTGCGCAGGACGACCGCGGGCGTGACGGTGTTGTAGTAGCCCTGGCCGATAAAGCTCTTCAGCACCTTGTTCTTGCGTGCCAGTCCGCGCAGCTTCGCCAGCGCCGCTTCTTCGCTCAGCGGCTCGGTGAACTCGCCCATCGGCATGCCGTCGCGGCGGCGGATGGCGGCGGGGATCACGGCATCGATCAGCGCGGCGCGGCTGTCATAGCCGAGCACCTTCAGCATGTGCTGCTGTTCGGGGGTATCGGGGCCGATATGGCGGGCGGCGAAGGCGTCGCGCGCCTCCAGTTCGGCCAGCGTGGGCCGGTTACCTTGGGCGGCGTTCATGGGAAGCGGGGCGTTCATTGGCAAGAACCTCGTGGGGGGCGCGTCGGCAGGTGGTCAGCCGGCCGGCGCGCGTCTGTCTGCAGTGGCCGGTCCGCGCGGGGACCGGCGCGGCCGGCGTCAGGCGCCGACGCTGGCCTTGTACGCGTCGGCCGACATCAGGCCATTGACGTCGTCGGCATTGGCGGGCTTGAGCTTGAACAGCCAGGCGTCGAAGGCGTCGGCATTGACGCTTTCCGGCGCGGCCGTGGCGGCCTCGTTCACGGCGATCACTTCGCCGGCCACCGGGGCGTAGATGTCGGAAGCGGCCTTCACCGACTCCACCACCGCCAGCGCATCGCCGGCACCGACCGACTTGCCCACTTCCGGCAGTTCCAGGAAGACGATGTCGCCCAGCGCGTCCTGCGCGTGGTCGGTGATGCCGATGGTGAGCGTGCCGTCGGCTTCGACGCGTACCCACTCATGCGACTCGGTGTACTTGAGGTCAGCGGGGAAATTCATGAAGGTTCTCCGGATACAGATCTGTTCTTTGTTGGGTGATGCCTGCCCGGCGAAACTGCCGGCAGGCGAGGGCGACCGTTGGGTGAGCGGGTTTTCCCCTTAGCTCACGAGTGCCTTGCCATTACGCACAAACGGCAGTTTAACCACAGTCGCGTTGAGTTTGCGGTCGCGGATCTCCACCTGCACCGTGTCGCCGACGTTGACGCCCAGCGGCAGGCGCGCAAAGGCAATCGATTGCGACAGCGACGGGCTGAAGGTGCCGCTGGTGATCTCGCCGTCACCGGCCGGCGTGATGACCTTCTGATGGGCGCGCAGCACGCCGCCCTTGTCGCGAAGGATCAGGCCGAGGAATTGCTGGCGCGAACCGGCCGCAGCCAGCGCCGCCTTGCCGGTGAAGTCGCGCTCGCTCTGCAGGTCGACGGTCCACGCCAGTCCCGCGTCCAGCGGCGAGGTGTTGATATCCATGTCCTGGCCGTACAGGTTCATGCCGGCTTCCAGGCGCAGCGTATCGCGCGCGCCCAGGCCCGCCGGGCGCACGCCCGCGGCATTCAGTTGTTCCCACACCGCGGCGACGTTTTCCGCCGGGACCACCAGCTCGAAACCGTCTTCGCCGGTGTAGCCGGTGCGCGCGACCATGATCTCGCCGATGGCGGGGTCCTGGACCACCACGGCATTGAAGGGCTTGAGGGCATCGGAAGGTTGCGTCGACGGGAAGGTGCTCCACACCCTGGCGCGGGCATTCGGGCCCTGGACCGCGACGATGGCCAGCGGCTGCACGCCTTCGGGAGCGACGTCGTCACGGCGCGGGGTGATGGTGACGCCGCTGCCGATGGCGGCATTGCGCGCGCGGATCCAGTCGATATCGCCCAGCGCGGTGCTGGCGTTGACCACCAGGCGGAAGCGGTCCTCGGCAAAGAAATAGACGATCAGGTCGTCGATCACGCCGCCGTTCTCGTCCAGCATGCAGGAGTAGAGCGCCTTGCCCGGCGTCTGCAGCTTGTCGACGTTGTTGGCCAGCAGCCCGCGCAGGAAGGCGCGGGTATTGGGACCGCTGAGGTCCACCACGCACATGTGCGACACGTCGAACATGCCGGCGTCACTGCGCACGGCGTTGTGTTCTTCAATCTGGGAGCCGTAGTTGACCGGCATGTCCCAGCCGCCGAAGTCGACCATGCGGGCGCCGAGGGCGCGGTGGATGGCATTGAGGGGCGTGGCCTGGAGCGTCATGGAATCCTCGGGGCAATCTCGGGTTGCGAAAACGAAAAAAGGGCCATCCGCCGCAACGCTCGCCACGCCCGCAATGGGCCTGGCAATCCGCTGCGGCGGATGACCCCTCTGTCCTCGATACCTGAGAGATTACGAGACGGATCCTGTCGATCCCGGTTCTCGTGCGCCCCTTCGGTGGGCACGCTCGCCATGCATGGCGGGTGCCGCTCTCCAGAGTGCGGCATGCATTGTGTGCATGTTGCATGCCGATCCGATCGGTCCGTGGTGCCTGAGAGTTTTCGGGTGATACCCCTTCGGCGGCGCAATGATGCGCGCTCTCCCGGTCGGATGCGCGCAATGTACGGGAGGCCCCGGCCTTTGTCAAACCGGGCCGGAAGCCGCCCGGCGGCTGTACCCGTTCCTGCGCCCCGCCGCCAGGGGCGGGTCAGTGGGTGTACTTACTTGCGCCGCCTGTTGTCGTCGGTGATGACGTTACCGACCACGCCGCCTACCGCCGCGCCACCCAGCGTGCCCAGTGCACTGCCGTCGGTCAGGATGGCACCGCCGACCGCGCCCGCGCCCGCGCCAATGGCGGTGTTGCGTTGCTTCGGGGTCATGTCCGCGCAACCGGCAAAGGCCGCCAGCGTCGCGCCGATCAGGGTCGCCTTGGTCAAAGTCTGCAGGGTTTTCATTTGGTTGGCTCCGGTGTGATGAATCACGCATGTCCGCACAACCGCGCAGGCTGGTGGGCACATCCTTTAGAGCGCTGCGCGGGGTGATTGGCTCCGCTCCTTACGAAGTGTTACGCCGGTGACACAGTGGGCCCCGTCAATGCGCTGTGCGCTGACTGACCGGGCGCGGCCAGCGTGTTAACATCGCCAGCTTTGCCGCCGCTCCGATTTTGAGGGGGTGGTGCGTCCCGCCTGGCTTGCCGATTTCCCTTCCGCCTCCAACCGCGTTTCCAACCGCGCCCCTCGCATGACCCATGGCCTGAATTCCGCCCAATCCGAAGCCGTCCGCTACCTGGACGGGCCTTGCCTGGTGCTGGCCGGGGCGGGCTCGGGCAAGACCCGCGTGATCACGCAGAAGATCGCGCATCTGATCGAGGACAAGGGTTTCGAGCCGCGCCATATCGCCGCCGTCACCTTTACCAACAAGGCCGCCAAGGAGATGCAGGAGCGCATCGCCAAGCTGATGGAAGGCAAGACCACGCGCGAGGGCAAGCGCATCCCGCTCAAGCAGCTGACGGTCTGTACCTTCCACTCGCTGGGCGTGCAGATCCTGCGCATGGAAGCCGAGCATGTGGGCCTGAAGCCGCAGTTCTCGATCATGGATTCGGACGACTGCTTCGGCCTGATCCAGGAGCAGCTCGGCACCACCGACAAGAAGCTGATCCGCGGCGTGCAGAGCATGATCTCGCTGTGGAAGAACGGCATGGTCGATCCCGAGGCCGCGATTTCGCAGGCATCGATTTCCGGGAACGCCGACGAACACCAGGCCGCGCTGGTCTACCGCAACTACGTGGCCACGCTGCACGCCTACCAGGCGGTGGACTTCGACGACCTGATCCGCCTGCCGGCAGAGCTGTTCGCGCGCGACGAAGCCGTGCGGCTCAAGTGGCAGAACCGGCTGCGCTACTTCCTCGTCGACGAATACCAGGACACCAACGCCTGCCAGTACCAGTTGCTCAAGCTGCTGGCAGGCGGCTCGCACCTGCGCGCGCCGGCCTTCACCGCGGTGGGCGACGACGACCAGGCCATCTATGGCTGGCGCGGCGCCACCCTGGACAACCTGCGCCTGCTGCAGACCGATTTCCCCGATCTCAAGGTGGTCAAGCTGGAGCAGAACTACCGCTCCACCGTGCGCATCCTGGAGGCGGCCAACGCGGTCATCGCCAACAATCCCAAGCTGTTCGACAAGAAGCTGTGGAGCGAGCACGGCATGGGCGACCCCATCGCCATCCACCCGATGAACGATGAGGAGCACGAGGCCGAGTCGGTGGTGTTCCGCCTGTCCGCGCACAAGTTCGAGCGCCGCGCGCAGTTCCGCGACTACGCCATCCTGTATCGCGGCAACCACCAGGCGCGCCTCTTCGAGCAGATCCTGCGGCGCGAGCGCATCCCTTATGTGCTGTCGGGCGGCCAGAGCTTTTTTGACAAGGCCGAGATCAAGGACATCTGCGCCTACCTGCGCCTGATCGCCAATCCCGACGACGATCCGGCCTTTATCCGCGCGATCACCACGCCGCGGCGCGGTGTGGGCAACACCACGCTGGAAGTGCTGGGTACCTTTGCCGGCCAGGCCAAGGTGTCGCTGTTCGAAGCGGCGATGATGGGCGGCATCGAAGCCAAACTGCAGCCGCGCCAGCTGGAGCCGCTGCGCGTGTTCTGCGAATCGATGGTGCGGCTGGCGGACCGCGCGGCGAAAGACCCGGCCACCGAAGTGCTGGACGACCTGATGGCGGGCATCCACTACGAGGCCTACCTGTACGACAGTTTCGACGAACGGCAGGCGCAGTCGCGCTGGACCAATACGCTGGAATTCCTCGACTGGCTCAAGCGCAAGGGCACCAAGCCGGAGAACACGGAAGAGGGCGAAGCCACCGGCTATGGCAATGCCGACGGCTTCGGCAGCGAAGGCAAGAACCTGCTCGAGCTCACGCAGACCGTGGCGCTGATGAGCATGCTCGAAGGCCGCGAGGAAGATCCCGATGCGGTGCGGCTGTCGACACTGCATGCGTCCAAGGGGCTGGAATACCCGCACGTGTTCCTGGTCGGCGTGGAAGAGGGCATCCTGCCCCACTGCCGCGAAGACGAGGACATGACCGACGAGAAGATCGAGGAAGAGCGCCGGCTGATGTACGTGGGCATCACCCGTGCGCAGCGCAGCCTGCAGATCAGCTGGTGCAAGAAGCGCAAGCGCGCGCGCGAGACCTACTCGTGCCAGCCATCGCGCTTTATCGGCGAGATGAAGCTGGAGGAAGCGCCCGCGCCCAAGGATGAGACGCCGGCGATGAGCCCCAAGGACCGGCTCGGTGCGCTCAAGGCGCTGCTGGGCAATCCGGGCAAGGCGGCCGCGGGCTGACTGAGCGCGCTGAAATAGCCGCGCGCTGCAGTACCGCGCCCTACAGTCCTGATACAAAGCCCTACCAGGCCGACAAGACGGCGGGCATCGCGCCGCATAACATCACGGCCGTGCTGCCCACGCTTGCGTGGCGGTGCTGCGGCGCGTTGGCGCCGCACCGGACATCGCGTTCGGAATTTCCCTGTTCTCGGCCCCCGGCGCGACCGCGTGCGGGTGCATTTTTTTGGGCGGCGCGCGTACCTACCGCTGCGGTCCGCCTGGCGGCGGCAGCATCGCCCCGTGCGACGCGGGGACCGTGGCCGCCGCACATCGGCCTGCTGTTCCAGGTGGCCGCGATCGTGGCGGCCTCGTGGGGCGGCGCGCGGCTGCTGGCGCGACCGGTACAACAGCTCGCTCGCGGCGCCGGCCGGCTGGCGCAGGACGTCCATGCGCCGCCGCTCGACGAAAGCGCCGGCCCGGCGGAGGCGCGCGCCGCGGCGCAGGCGCTGAACCATATGCAGCAGCGCATCCGCGACCAGCTCGCGCAGCAGTCGCGCTTCCTGGCCGCGGTGTCGCACGATCTGCGCACGCCGCCGACGCGCATGAGCCTGCGCATCGAACGCATGGACGCCATCGACGGCAAGCAGGCCGGCGAAGTGCGCTACCGCCTGCGCCAGGACCTGGCCGAGATGAACGGCCTGATCGACGCCACGCTGTACTACCTGCGCGACCGCGACGAGGCCAGCGGCCCGCGCCAGCGCGTCGATGTGCTGGCGCTGCTCCAGGCGGTGGTCGACGATGCCGCCGAGACCGGCCATGAGGTCGCGTTGAGCGGCCAGGCGCAGCCGCTGCTGGCGAGCCCATCCGACCTGCGGCGCGCGGTGGTGAACCTGGTGGAGAATGCGCGGCGCTACGGCGGCGCGGCCAGCATCGTGCTGACCGACAGCCCGGAGCGCGTGCTGATCGATATCTGTGACGATGGCCCCGGCATCCCACCGGAAGAACTGCAGCGCGTGATGGAGCCGTTCTACCGCATCGAGTCGTCGCGCAGCCGCGCCACCGGCGGCGTCGGCATGGGCCTGTCGATCGCCGCGGACATCGCCACGCGCCATGGCGGCGAGCTCAAGCTGACCAACCGCCTGGAAGGCGGCCTGCGCGCGCGCCTGTCGCTACCGCGCGCCGCATCTCCGCCACGCCGCTGCCGCGCAGCCTCGCCAGCGCCCGCGCCAGCCACGCCGCGCCGATATAGCCCGCCAGCGTCGCCGGCGACGGCGGCTCGTCCAGGTACTGCTTCATGCGCGCCACGTGCTCCTTCACCACGCGCAGCGTGGCCTGCTGCGGGCCGGGCGCAATCTGCGTCAGCACCATGCCACCGTTGTAGCCACTACCCAGGATTTCACGCGCCGCGGTCGCGCTGACCGACGACAGCCCGACCAGGAAGCCGTACCAGCCCTGCGCCGCCAGCGCTCGGCCCAGGCCCGCGTAGGCCAGCGTGTCGCCGGCCACGATCACCGCGCCCGGGCGGGTCGCCGCGATGCGCCGCGCGGTGGCATCGGCGTTGCCGTCCAGCGGCACCGCGCGCGTGCCGGTCTGCGCCTCGAGCCGGCCCAGCCATTGCGCGCCTGACGCGTCGCCGGGCGCGAAATCGCCCGCCACCGCCAGCGCGATGCTGGTCAGGCCATAGCTGCGTAGCTGCTTGACCGCTGCGTCCAGCTCCGCCTGGTAATCGGCGCGGGTGAACCAGACGTTGTCGGCGGTCAGCGCCAGCCCCGACAGCGGCGCCACGATCTGCACGCCGCGCCGGTTCAGTTCGGCCGACGACGCCAGCGCCGGCAGCAGCCGGTCGCCGGGGCCGAACAGCAGCTCGGCGTGGTCGCCGTCGGCCAGCGCCACCGCCTGCGCCACCGCCCGGCGCGGGTCGGGATCGGCATCGCGCACCACGTGGAGGAAGCGCACCGCGCCGTTGCCGGCATTGACCGCATCGAACATCACCTTGGCCCCGGCCAGGTAGTCGCGCGCCAGGTCGGCCTGGGCGCCGGTGCGGTCGAGCAGGTGGCCGACCACCACGGTGCGGCGCGCGGGCGCCTGGGCATAGCCATGGACAGGCAGCGCCAGGCTGGCCGCGGCGGCAAGCAGCAAGCGGCGTTTGCTGGCGGAAGGCGGATGCGCATGGCCGGGCCGCGGGCTGGGCGACAGGAGGTGGGTCATCAGACGGAGCGGGAAAGGTGCGGAACAGGAACGAGCGAGGCGGGCGTTCGTGGGTCGCGCGCAGCGTAGCCGGTCCGCATGACACGGATGTGACGCACGGCCCCCACGGGCGAGTGGCCATCCGTGCGCCGCTGCGCCTTGCTCCGCCGCGCTTTGACGGCGGTCAACGCGCCGGCCGCGGCGCGGTCCTACGATGGGCCGTCATACAACCGATCCCCCGCGCCCCCATGAACCCGCCTGCCATGACTTCCCCTGCGCTCGACCGCCGCGCGCTGTCCGACTTCCGCGCACTGGCCGGCCGCATCGACGGCAACGGCCCCCGCTATACCTCTTACCCGACCGCCGACCGCTTCCGCAACGCCCCCGAGCTGTCGCTGTACCACGACGCGCTCGACGCCTGCCGCGCCGCGGCGCCGGCACCGCTGTCGCTGTACCTGCATATCCCGTTCTGCGAGAACATCTGCTACTACTGCGGCTGCAACAAGATCATCACCCGCGACCACGGCCGCAGCGCGCGCTACGTCAGCTACCTTGGCCGCGAGATGGCGCTGGTGGCCGACCGGCTCGGCACGCGCCGCCGCGTCATCCAGTCGCACTGGGGCGGCGGCACGCCGACCTTCCTCGATCCCGGCGAAATGCGCCGCGTGATGGCGCTCCTGCACCAGCATTTCGAGCTGCCGGCCGACGGCGAGCATTCGATCGAGATCGACCCGCGCCGCGTCGACCACGCACGCATGGCGCTGCTGGCAGAACTCGGCTTCAACCGCGTCAGCCTGGGCGTGCAGGATTTCGACCCCGAGGTGCAGCAGGCCATCCACCGCATCCAGCCATTCGAAGAGACCCGCGCCGTGGTCGACGCCGCGCGCGCCCTCGGCTTCCGCTCGGTCAGCCTGGACCTGATCTATGGGCTGCCGCACCAGACCGCGGCGCGCTTCGGCCGCACCATCGAACAGGTGCTGGCGCTGCGCCCAGACCGGCTCTCGGTCTACAGCTACGCCCACCTGCCGCATGCGTTCAAGCCGCAGCGCCGCATCGACGAGAACGCGCTGCCGCCCGCCGGCGAGAAGCTCGACATCCTGGTCTCGACCATCGAGCGGCTGACCGCGGCCGGCTATGTCTATATCGGCATGGACCACTTCGCGCTGCCTGACGACGATCTTGCGGTAGCCCAGCGCGAAGGGCGGCTGCAGCGCAATTTCCAGGGCTATTCGACGCACGCCGGCTACGACCAGATCGGGCTCGGCATCTCGGCGATCGGTGCGGTCGCGGGGCGCTACGTGCAGAACGCGCGTACACTGGACGACTACTACGGCGCGCTCGACGCGGGCCGGCTGCCACTGGCGCGCGGCGTGGCAATGAGCGCGGACGACCACCTGCGGCGCGAGATCATTGGCGACCTGATGTGCAACGGCGTGCTCGAGCTGCCGGCGCTGGAAGCCCGGCACGGCATCGATTTCCACCAGGACTTCGCGCCGGAGCTGGAGGAACTCGATCGCCTGGCAGCGGACGGCCTGGTGCAGCGCGAACCTGGCCGCATCACCGTAACGCCGCTGGGCCGGCTGCTGGTGCGGCGGGTGGCGATGGTGTTCGACCGCTACCTGCGCGAGGACGCAGCCCGCGCCCCTGATCCCGTTGCCGTGGCGGCCAACGACGGCGCCCAGCCGATCCGCATGGTGCCGCGGGCGCGCTATTCGCGCGTGGTGTAGCGCCTTCGCAGCAAGGCAGGGACGAAAAAAATGCCCGCGGTATCGCGGGCATTTTTTCTTTGGGGGCGGGGCGCTTACTTGGCAGCGTTGGCCATGTAGTCCGACGCGGCGATCACGTCGGCGTCCGGGCCGGCATAGCCACCCTTGGGCGGCATCACGCCCTTGCCCTTGAGCGCGAAGTTGTGGACCGTGTCCATGCCTTCCTTCAGGCGCGGCGCCCAGGCGGCCTTGTCGCCGAACTTGGGTGCACCGGCCACGCCGGCTGCGTGGCAGGCGGCGCAGACCTGCTCATAGACCTTCTTGCCAACCTCGGCCGACGCGGCTGCGGGGGCAGCGGCGGTCGTGGCCGCCGGTGCCGCGGCGGCAGCAGCGGCAGGCGCGGCCGGAGCCGGCGCAGCGGCAGCTGCTGCTGGTGCGGCAGCCGGTTCGGGAGCGGCGGCGGTCGTCGGCGCCGCGGCAGCCGGGGCCGCTGGCTCGGGGAACTTGGCGCCGCCAGCGTCGGCCATGTAGACCACGGCACGGGCCAGTTCGTAATCGGTGTAGTCGTCCGGGGTGCTGCCGGCACGCGGCGGCATCGCGCCCTTGCCGTTGATCACCGACTTCATCAGGCCTTCAAAGCCCTGGCCGATACGCGCGGTCCAGTCGGCAGCGGTGCCGTACTTGGGCGCACCCGCCGCGCCGGTGGCGTGGCAGGCGGCGCAGATTTCCTTGTAGACCTGCTCGCCCGTCTTGAACACGCGCGGCGCGTTGGGATCCTTGATTTCGAGCAACGCGACCGGCTTGATGCGGTCGTTGACGGCCTCGGCGGTGGTGGCCGAGCCGGCACCCTCGGTGGAGCCATGTCCGACAAAGTTGACCAGCAGGATGATCACGATGATCGGCACCAGGAAAGCCGCGATCACAACTGCGATCAGCTGCTTCGGCGTCTTGATGGGAGACTCGTGTTCGGGGTGTTCGTTGTGGACGTCGCTCATACAGAACTCTCAGTTTTGCAGGAAACCTTCTGGCCGCTCACGCTCGGCTTGCATTGTTCTGGCCTGGTCTGGCCATTCGCTGACCACCATCTGGCCCCATCCGGTCCGCTCGTTGCTGCCCGCGGCCCTTGCCTGACTTGGGTCTGTCGCTATTTGCGCGCTTCGGACTGTCTCCCGGACCGGGCTCCGATTGTCACCGACAACAAGCCATGCGACCTTGACCTCGGTCGACTGGCTGCGCCGCTGGCAACGGGCACGTTTTGACGCAAATAGCTGGCGATTATAGCGCCAAAGACCCCTTGCCAGTGCCCAAAAGCGGCGGTTGCGAGACGTTGCACGACGGCAATCGTGGACGCGCATGGACGGGGCCGGGTAAAAGCGGTATCCTATGCGACTTCTCAGCGGCGGCAATCGCCCGCCGCAACCGCTGTACCCGCAAAACCGGTTGCAAAACCGTCCTGTGCGCCCGTAGCTCAATGGATAGAGTACTGCCCTCCGAAGGCAGGGGTTGCTGGTTCGATCCCAGCCGGGCGCGCCAAAATTTCCTTCGTATGTGATGTGATGGCCGCGGCCACGCCGTTGGCGATGGCCGGGATGCGACTGCGCGTCACGCGTATGCGCGCCAGACGCTACTGGACTTCGCCTTCGTCCGTATCCTCAGCCGCCGCCTGCGGTTCATGCGCCATCGCCGCCGCGGCCAGCGATGCCGCCACAATCGGCATCGCCTCCTTGCGCTCGCTGTACCGGTCGGTCAGGTAGTCCGAGCGGTCGCGCACCAGCAGCGTGAACTTGACCAGTTCCTCCATCACGTCGACCACGCGGTCGTAGTACGACGACGGCTTCATGCGGCCTTTGGCGTCGAACTCCTGGTAGGCCTTGGGTACGGACGACTGGTTCGGGATGGTGACCATGCGCATCCAGCGGCCGAGCACGCGCAGCGCGTTGACGGCGTTGAACGACTGCGAGCCGCCGCAGACCTGCATCACCGCCAGCGTGCGGCCCTGGGTCGGGCGGATGCCGCCGCTTTCCAGCGGCAGCCAGTCGATCTGGTTCTTGAGCACCGCGGTCAGCGTGCCGTGGCGTTCGGGGCTGCACCAGACCTGGCCTTCGGACCATTCGGACAGCTTGCGCAGCTCGGCCACCTTGGGATGGTCGGCCGGCACGCTGTCGGTCACGGGCAGGCCGTGCGGATCGAAGACCCGGGTCTCGGCGCCGAAATGGCGCAGGATGCGTTCGGCTTCGAGGGTCAGCAAGCGGCTGTAGGAGGTCTCGCGCAACGAGCCGTACAGCAGCAGGATGCGGGGCGCATGCGTGCTGGCGCGCTGCGGACGCAGCTTGTCTTCGGTGGGCGTGTCGAGCAGCGACAGCGTGACGTTGGGCAGGTCGGCAGCCATCAGCGCACCCCGTGGTAGATCGTGACAGACATGGTTTGGGCTCAGTTTGCCGGGGCCGTGGCGCAGGGCCTGGCCGGCGAGCAAGGGTTGCCGCCGCAGCAGTTCTCGGTCAGGAAGCCGAGCAGGGCGTTCATGGCTTCAAAGCGCGCGGTGTAGATCACCGACCGTCCTTCCTGCCGGCTGGCCACCAGGCTGGCGCGATGCAACTCCTTCAGGTGAAACGACAGCGACGAGGCGGGCACCTGCAGCAGTGCGGCGATCTGGCCGGCCGGCATGCCTTGGGGGCCAGCCTGGACCAGCGCGCGGAATACCGTCAGGCGGGAGGCGTGCGCGAGTGCGGCAAGAGCTTCGATGGCTTGGTTGGATTCCATTGCTTCGACTTTATTCGAAATATCAAAAGAAGGCAAATACGGCGCGGAAGCTTAATCCGGCCACTGAAAACTTTCACCACGCGAGGCGCGCCGTGGTGCTTTGCGGTGCTGCTAGAGGCACCCGGTATGGCGGCGCGATGGTGTATGCGCAGCGGCTGACCGGCGACGCCGCCGCCAGCCCCATCGTCACGCAGCGCGGCACGCGCCACCAGCTCACCTACGGCATGGGCCTTGCGTACGCGTGGCGTTAGTGGATAAGTGCCTTGCTATGATGCAGCCATGACCGACGACCTCGTCATCCCCCATCACGAATACCTGATCACCGCGATCCGCGCGCAGGGCGCGGGCGGCCAGAACATCAACAAGGTGTCCAATGCCGTGCACCTGCGCTACGACGTGCGCGCGTCGTCGCTGGCGCCCGACCACAAGGAGCGGCTGCTGGCGCTGCACGACCACCGCATTACGCGCGACGGCGTGGTGGTGATCAAGGCCCAGCAGTTCCGCAGCCTCGACCAGAACCGCGACGAGGCGGTGCGGCGGCTGCACGAGCTGGTGCGCAGCGTGGCCACGCCGCCGCGCGTGCGCCGGGCCACGCGGCCTACGCTGGCATCGCGCCAGCGGCGGCTGGAAAGCAAGAGCCAGCGCAGCCAGGTCAAGGCGCTGCGCAGCCGGGTCGTCGACTAGGTGCCGGTGCGGCGCGACTCTGCAGTCGCGGACATCGCAACCTCATGGCAAGTTTGCGCCAGCGGCGGCCCGAAGCGCGCGCCGGGGCGCCGGTAGGCCGGAAAGAAGCCATCGAGGCGGGCCAGCGTGCCCCGGTCGCCGCCGGACAGCGCCACGTAGCGATCGGCGTCGACCACCAGCCGCTGGGTCCGGAACACGTGCGTATCCGGCGAGAAGCCGCGCTTGAACTCATACAGCGAGTCGTGGGACGAGCCCAGTCCGCCGCCGAGGTGCAGGTAGTGCATGCCATGGATGCGGCCCCATTCGCGCGCGGCGTGGATCAGGGTCTTGGTCGGCTGGCGGTGGCGATAGTCCCAGTCCCAGCCGGACAGGTGGTACTGCATGATGCCGGTGCCGCGCGCCACGGTGAACAGCGCCGAGCCGATCACGCAATCGCCCTCCTCGGCCACGAACAGCAGCAGGTCGTCGCCCAGCCCGCGCACCAGCGTGCGGTAGTACTGGGCATCGAAGAAGTAATACGGCGACGCGTCCAGCCGCGTCATGGTGTGGTTGTAGAGCTCGATAAAGCGCGGCAGCGTGGCGAAGTCGCGGTCCAGCCGCGCGGTCACGCCTGCGCGCCGGGCGCGGTTGATGCCCAGCTTGTGGCGCGCCTGCGTTTCCTGCCACAGCCGCTGGGCGCTCTTGGTGAGATCGACGGATACCGTCCCGGCATGCTCGACCACTTGCCCCAGCCGGCTGTGCCAGTCGGCATTGAGCAGCGGATGCAGGCGGATAAACCACGACACGCAGCCGTGCTTGCGCAGCAGCGCGATCCCCGCGGCCAGCGCGGCATCGGCAAAGCCGGCGGGCGCGCCGCTGCTCAGCACGGGGCCGGCGTAGCCGTAGGCGGAAGAGGCGTCCCAACTGCCGGCGGCAAGCGGGCGGCGCACCAGCGGCACCAGCAGCCGGTGCTCGCCCTGGGTCACCAGCACCGCCGCGGCGCTGCCGTTGTCGCTGCGCTCGGCGGCGCTGTGCCAGCCGGGCGTGTGGTGGCAGTCATGCCGACATCGCGCCAGCGTGTCGCGCCACGCGGCACTTGCCGGTTCCAGCAGGCTCGATTGCATCGAAGCCTCCCTGTGTCAGTGTGCCGGCGCCGCGCGGGATGGCCGCGGCGCCGGTGCGTCGGTTGCGCGGCCTGCGTTGCTGACTTCGCGGTTCGGGCCTCAGCGCGCGGACTGCAGCGCGGCAATGCGCTGCTCGATGGGCGGGTGGCTCGAGAACAGCGCCAGCCACGACTTGCCGCCGGCAATGCCCATCGCCTGCATGTTCTGCGGCAGGCCATCCGGCTCCAGGCCGCCGAGGCGGCGCAGCGCCGACACCATCGGCGCGGGCGTTCCCATCAGGCCGGACGCGCCGGCGTCGGCGCGGAATTCGCGGCGGCGCGAGAACCAGGCCACGATGATGCTGGCCAGGATGCCGAACACGATTTCGCAGACCACCACCGTGACCATGTAGCCGATGCCCGGGCCGCTCGATTCCTCGTCGTTCTTGCGCAGCATCGAGTCGACGAAGTAGCCGACCACGCGCGCCAGGAAGATCACGAACGTATTGACCACGCCCTGGATCAGCGTCAGCGTCACCATGTCGCCGTTTGCCACGTGCGCGACCTCGTGCGCCAGCACCGCCTCGACCTCATCGTGCGACATCGACTGCAGCAGGCCGGTGGATACCGCCACCAGCGAGCTGTTCTTGGTCGCGCCGGTGGCGAAGGCGTTGGGTTCGCCTTCGTAGATGGCCACTTCCGGCATCGGCAGGCCGGCGCGCTGCGCCAGCTTCTCGACGGTCTGCATCAGCCACAGCTCGGTGCTGGTGCTGGGATGGGTGATCACCTGCGCGCCGGTCGACCACTTGGCGATGGTCTTGGACATGAACAGCGAGATAAAGGCACCGCCGAAGCCCATCAGCGCGGCGAACACGAGCAGGGTGCCCAGGTTCAGGCCGTTGGCGGTCAGGTAGCGGTTCACCCCGAGGACGCTGGCGGTGATGCTGAGGACGAGCATGACGGCGAGGTTGGTCGCCAGGAAAAGCAATACGCGTTTCATGAGTGTGTGGTGGGACAGTACGACGGAAAGAGGCGGGCGAGCCGCAGGCGCGTGCCGCACGCGAAGGTGCGGCACGCAGGAACGGGCGGACGGCGTCAGCCGCGCGGCGGGCGCGGCAGCAGCGGCAGGTCCGGTTCGGGCAGCGGGGCGCCGGCATAGCGCGGCGGTCCGGTGCGGCCCGACCAAGCTGCGAGGTGGAAGGCCGGCGCAGGCAGAAGCTGCTCGGCAAGGTCGGCGCCGGGCTGAAGCTGCGGCTCGGCGACTTCGGAAGCGGGCGACGACAGCTGGCCGGGAGCGGCCCAGTCGGCTTTATCGGCCTTCTCGGCCTGGGCCGCGCCGCGCGCATCGGTCGCAACGGGCGCGGCGAGTGCGTCGGCCCCGGTCGCTACGGCGTGCGCGATCGACTCCGCCCAGCCTGGCAGGGGCAGGCAGGCAAGCATCAGGACCAGCAGAAGTAGCCGGAGGGAGCGCACGCGAGGACGGCTTGTCAGTTAAGTGTTCAAGGAATTCTACAGGATGCTCTGCAGCGCCGGCGTCCGGCATGAGCGATAGCCCACCATGTGCAACCAGAGCGTGTAAGGCACCTGACGATGCGACCGTGTGGCGCATACGCCATGACTGCACACGTTGCCAGACTGGCCTACACTATCCGTGAACCCTGTAGCGGTTACAGGGATGGTCTTGCCAAAGAGGACACCTATGCGCATTGGCGAACTTTCCCGTACTAGCGGCTGCGACGTCGAGACCATCCGCTACTACGAACGCGAAGGGCTGCTGGACGCGCCGCGGCGCGAGGCCAACGGCTATCGCCGCTATGACGACGGCCACCTGGTGCAGCTCAACTTCGTGCGGCATTGCCGCTCGCTCGGCATGAGCCTGTCCGACGTGCGCCGCTTGCGCGAGTTCGAGCGCAACCCATCGCAAGACTGTGACGATATCAACACGCTGCTCGACCGCCAGATCGCGCAGATCCACGCCCAGCGCGTGGCGCTGGAGGCGCTCGAAGGGCAGTTGCGCGCGCTGCGCGAGACCTGCCACCATCACCAGCCCGCCAGCGCATGCGGCATCCTGCAGAACCTGCAGCAGGCCGCGGCCGGCGCCGGCTGCGAATGCCATCCGGACTCCCACGATGCCGGCCATGCCGCCAACGGGTGAGGCGAGCACTGGCGCCGCTGTGCTAGCATGGCCCTATCCGTGATCGCGCGTGACCGCACCACAGCAGTGCACGGACCCTGGCAGCAGCCATCGTAGTGCGCCATGACTTACGATGCTGGCCCGTCCAGACAACGCACCGCCTGCCGTTTCCCACTATCCAGTCTTTCCCGCGTGACCATGCCTGATCGCCTGACGCCGCTGAACGACGTGCCTGCCCGCTTGCCGCGGACCGGCCACCTGCGCGCGTCCGCCCTCGCCATGGCCACCGCCCTGCCTCAGCGCGCGCCGCGCGCGATGTCTCCCCGCCGGATCAGCGCACCGCCTGATTCCGCCCGGTTCCCAGCCTGATTCGTCTCCCAACGCGGGGCCCGGGCCGAACCGGGCCCGAGCCAGCGTTTTCCGTTGTTGCCGGCCATCGCCGGATCCGTTGATGTCTGCGCAGCAGCGCAGAGCCAAGACCTGATCGCGCCCCCGCCGGCCCCAAGCCGCCGCCGGCCGCGCCAACCCTTATTTGCCGGAGGACCCGCCATGACGGCCACCCAAGCCAAGACCACCGCGGCGACGAACAACGCCGCCCTGTACCTGACCGAACTCGACGTGACCCGCCTGGAGCGCATCGCCAGCCGCGCCGGCTCGGCTCAGCTCGAAGAGATGCTCGATGGCCTGCTGGCGCGCGCCACCATCGTCGCGCCCGACGAGATTCCGACCGACGTGGTCACGATGAACTCGCGCCTGGCGTGCACGCTGCCCGGCGAGGACACGCCGCGCCACTGGACCCTGGTGTACCCGGACGCCGCCGACTTCGACGCCGGCCAGCTGTCCGTGCTGTCTCCGGTAGGCCAGGCGCTGCTGGGCGCGCGCGCCGGGCAGACCGTCAGCTACCGGCTGCCCGACGGTCGCGAGCAGCAAGTGACGATCGCCGGGATCGATTTCCAGCCCGAAGCCAGCGGCCAGTACACGCTCTGAGCCCGTGCCAGCGCGTGCCGCCGTTGCCACCTGACGGCCGGCGGCGGCACGTATCGCCGGCGATCCGGGGACACCATTCATCGGCAAGCCAGTCGTTTCACGACTCGCAACTCACCATTCGTCGCAGCGGTATTTCTGCTGGCGAGGACTGTGACTAATCTTCAATCCGTGCTCGCATCGCAACATCCGATTGCGCGAGCGGCCGGAGCCTCAAGCCGGTCACATACCAAGAAAGCCGAAATCAGTTGAAGGAGTCCCAAATGATCGCCAGACGTATCCTTGGTGGCGCGCTCGTGTTCGCGGCAGTTGCCGCGTCCGCGGCTGCGTTGGCTGCCCCCGCCGCCAGCAAGGTCGGCAAGTTCGATGTGTACGCCGATGCGCTGCGCGCTGGCAAGTACGATGTCTACACGGACGGTGCCAAGCAAGGCAAGTTCGACACCTACACCGACGGTGCCCGTACCGGCCGCTTCGACACGTTCTCGGAAGGCTCGCGCACTGGTGGCAAGTTCGACACCTTCAGCGAAGGCACGCATACCTTCAGTGGCGAGATCTCCAAGCAAGGCAAGTTCGATACCTTCAGCGAAGGCACCCACACCGGCGCCTTCAGCGGCGAGATTGCCGACCGTGCGCTGGACAACTCGCGCAGCGGTGACGGCTCGCTGTACGGCTATCGCGTCTGACACTCACGGGTCTTCTGCATGACCCAGGCGGCCACTGCGGTGGCCGCAAGTTTTCTCTCCCGCCTGCCCGGCCGACCTCCTCCTCCTTCTCTCTTCGCCTGGCAGGCGATTTTTCCTTCCTGATCGAGCGCGTGCCCATCATGCCGATGATGCGGGCGTAGCCTCGCTGCGATTCTCCACTGCCTCATCCGGCTGCATGCGCGGCAACCTGCGCGCGATCGCCGCATAGAGCAGCGGCACCGCCAGCGTCCCCAGCACTGTCGCTCCCAGCATGCCACCGAGCACGCCGGTACCGACTGCCTGCTGCGCGCCCGCGCCGGGGCCGGTGCTGATTGCCAGCGGCACCACGCCCAGCACGAAAGCCAGCGACGTCATCACCACCGGCCGCAGCCGCTGCCCTGCCGCGCGGGTGGCGGCTTCAACGATGCCCATCGCACCGGCCCCCGCCTCCGCACCCGCACTAGCGCGTCGCAACTGCTCGGCATATTCGACGATCAGGATCGCATTCTTTGCGGCCAGCCCCATGATCACCACCACGCCCACCTTGAAATAGACATCGTTGGGCATGCCGCGCAGGAAGATCGCCGCCGCCGCACCCATCAGCCCGGTCGGCACGATCGCGATCACCGCCAGCGGCAGCGTCCAGCTTTCATACAACGCCACCAGGCACAGGAAGATAAACAGCAGCGACAACGCGAACAGCCACGGCGCCTGCGTGCCGGTCTGCTGCTGCTCGAAGGCGCGGCCCGTCCAGCGCACGTCGTACCCGGGGCCGAGCTCGCGCACCAGCTTTGTCAAGCGCTCCATCGCCGCGCCGGTGGTGTAGCCGGGCGCCACCTCGGCATTGATGCGCACCGAGCTGAAACCGTCGAAGCGCTCCAGCGTGACCTCGCCGCGCCCCCATTCCAGCGAGGCGAATGCCGCCAGCGACACCATCGCACCCTGCGCATTGCGCACATGCACGCGCGCGAGCTGGTCGGGGTGCATGCGGAACGGCGCATCGGCCTGCAGGATCACGCGCCGCACGCGGCCTTCGCGCGCGACCTCGTCGATATAGCGCGAGCCCAGGGTGGCCGACAGCGTGTGGTGGATGGTGTCCGCATCGACGCCGAATGCCTCGGCCTTGCGGTAGTCGATCTTCAGGTCCAGCGCCGGCACCGGCTGCCCGGTGGTGGCGCGCACCTCGCCCAGGACGGGATCCTGTTTCGCGCGCTCGATCAGCTTGTCGCGCGCGCCAAGCAGCGCCTCGCGTCCCACCGGCTGGCGCGCGACCAGCCGCATGTCGAGGCCGCCGATGCTGCCCAGCTCAGGCAATGCCGAACTGTTGTAGGCGAAGAGCTGCGCCGCGCCGCGGCCGGGCCACGTTTCCAGTCCCGCCGACAACCGCGCCAGCACCGCCTGCGCGGTGTCCTTGCGCCCGCGCGCTTTCCAGTCGGTCAGGCCGATGAAGAGGCTGGCACGCTGCTCGCCGCTGCCGCCGCTGGACCAGCCCATCACCGCGAAATTCGAATGCACGGGAAAGCGCTGCGCCTGCATCCATTGCTCCAGCTCCGCCACCAGCCGGCGCGTATCGGCCTGCGTGCTGCCAGCCGGCAGTTCGATATCGACCACGATCTCGCCGGTGTCTTCTTCGGGCAAAAAGCCGCTCGGCATTTTCCACAGCGCGTAGCCGCACGCCAGCGTCAGCGCCAGGTACACCGCCAGCCAGCGCATCCGCCTGCGTTGCAGCGCCTGCACCCAACCGGCGTAGCGTTCGGTGAACGCGGCAAAGCGCCTATCGAACCACGCCAGCGGCCCGCGCGCCGGTGCCGCGCGATGGCGCAGCAGGCTGGCGCACATCGCCGGCGCCAGTGTCAGCGCAAAGAACAGCGAGAATGCGAGCGACACTGCCAGCGTCACCGCGAAATGCCGGTAGATCACGCCCACCGCGCTGCCGAAGAACGCCATCGGCACGAACACCGCGCACAGCACCAGCGTCACCGCCACCAGCGCACCCGAGACCTCGCGCATCGAACGCGCCGCGGCCTGCATCGCACCGACGCCGTCGCTGCGCATGATGCGCTCGACGTTCTCGACCACGACGATGGCATCGTCCACCAGGATGCCGATTGCCAGCACCACGCCGAACAGCGTGATCACGTTCAGCGACAGCCCCAGCGCATACAGGCACGCGACCGTGCCCAGCAGCGACACCGGCACCACGATGCACGGGATCAGCGTGGCGCGCAGGTTGCCGAGGAACAGATACAGGATCAGGAACACCAGCACCGTGGCTTCGGCCAGCGTCAGCAGCACGCGCGAAATCGACGCCTGTACGAAGGTGGCGCCGTCGTACGAGATCTCGTAGCGCACGTCGCCCGGGAAGCCGCGGCTGGCTTCTTCGAGCGCGGTGCGTACGATGCGCGAGGTCTGCAGCACGTTGGCGCCGTCGGCAAGCTTCAGGCCGATGGACGCGGCGTTATGCGTGTTCAGCGTGGAGGCGTAGCGATAGTCGCTGGCGGCCAGTTCGACCCGCGCCACGTCGCGCAGCAGCACGGCCGAGCCATCGGTGGCCGCGCGCACGACGATGCGGCCGAACGCCTGCGCATCGCTCATCGGCGCGGGCGGACGCACGATCGCCTGGAACGGCTGTCCCGGCACCGCCGGCGCCGCGCCGAGCTGGCCCGGCGTCACGTTGCCGTTGCGCGCGCGGATCGCGGACTCGACCTCGGCGGTGGTCAGGTTGAAGGCGTTCAGCTTGTCGGGATCGAACCAGATCCGCAGCGCATATTCGGCGCCATACGGTTCGGCCTTGCCGATGCCGGGCAGGCGGCGCAGCAGCGGCAGCACCGAACCCGCGGCGAAGTCGCCGAGCGCGGTTTCGTCGAGCTGGCCGCTGTCCGACACCAGCGATACATACATAAAGGCGCTGCTGCTGGCCTGGTCGACATAGACGCCGCCGCGCCGCACCGCTTCCGGCAACAACGGCTCGGCCTGCGCCACGCGGTTGCGCACATTGACCTGCGCGAGCTGCGGATCGGTGCCCTGGCGAAAGCCCAGTGTCACGGTGGCGGTGCCGCCCTCGCTGCTGGAATCGAGATAGAGCAGGCCGGGGATGCCGTGCATCTGCTGCTCCAGCACCGCGGTGACGCGGTCTTCCACCGTGCGCGCGGACGCGCCCGGGTAATCGGCATAGATGATCACCGTCGGCGGCGCCACCGCCGGGTACTGGGCGATGGGGATGCGGTTCAGGGCCACCAGGCCCGCCACCACGGTCAGGATGGCCAGCACCCAGGCAAACGCCGGGCGCTTCAGGAAAAACGACGCCATGTCAGGTCAGGGCTGGCACGGGCGCACGGCAGCAGAAGATCGGCCGTGGCTCCGGTGCGGTTGGAACGGAACGGCTTGGGTGGAGACGCCGCAATGGACAGCGAGCGGCAAGCGGCTGCGACAGACGCCGCGGCAGGCTGCGCGGCGATGGCACTGGTGATGTCTGGCAGCGCCGGGGTGTCGGTTTGCCGATTCAGTCAGGGAGCACGTGGCTCGCGGACCGGGGCCGGCGCTTACCGCAGCGCGTGATGGGCGCTTGCGGTCTCGCCCGGCGCTGCGGCAGGAAGGATCGATGACGATCGGTGCCGGCGTCTGGCCGTCGTACTGCGGCCTTGGCGGCGATTATAGACAGGGAAGGGGGCCCGGACAACGCGAACGTCACATTACCGGTACCCCTCTGGCGTCGGGGGTAGGGTGGCTGTTTAGAGGTCGCGCGAGGCGAAGGTGTCGCACTTGCGGATATCGCCCGACTCGACGCCGCGGCGCAGCCAGCGCACGCGCTGCTCGCTGGAGCCGTGCGTAAAGGCTTCCGGCACGACATAGCCTTGCGACTGGCGCTGCAGCCGGTCGTCGCCGATCGCGGCGGCGGCCTTCAGGCCTTCCTCGATATCGCCCGGTTCCAGCAGTTGCTGGTTGGCGCGCTGCGCGGTGGCGGCCCACACGCCGGCGAGGCAATCCGCCTGCAGCTCCATGCGCACCGACAACTGGTTGGCCTGCGCCTCGCCCATGCGGCGGCGCGCGGCGTCGACCTTGTCCGAAACCCCCAGCAGGTTTTGCACATGGTGGCCGATCTCGTGCGCGATCACATACGCCTGCGCAAAGTCGCCGCTGGCGCCGAAGCGCCGGCGCAGCTCGTCATAGAAAGCCAGGTCGATATAGACCTTCTGGTCGCCGGGACAGTAGAAGGGGCCCATCGCCGATTGCCCGGTGCCACAGGCGGTGGGCGTGGCGCCGGAGAACAGCACCAGCGTCGGCGGCGCATAGCGGCGGTTCAGCTCGGTCTCGAAGATGTGCTGCCATGTCCGCTCTGTATTGCCCAGCACCTTGCGCGTGAAGACCGTCATCTGGTCTGTCGCCGGCGGGCGGTTGACCTGCTGTTGCTGCGGCTGGCCGGACCCTTGCAGCACCGATGCGCCCTGCATGATCAGCATCGGGTCGATGCCGAAGAAGTACGACGCGGCCAGCGCGATGATGACCGTACCGATGCCGATCGACTTGCCGCCCAGGCCGCCGAATCCGCCGCGGCGGTCTTCAACGTGCTGGCTTTCGGCTTCGTCATCTAGGCGCATTTTGGGAGGCTCCGGGTGCAAAAAGTGATGAGGGTGGCCGCGGGGGCCGGGTGGAAGTCAGTATAGCAATGGGGGATTGGGGGAATGACGTGATCGAGCCCGCCGGGCACCCAGTCGGTTCGCATAAAAAAACACCACCTGCCCGCCCTGGAGTCGGGCCATGCAAGTGGTGTGCGGCAAAACAAAAAGAAACCGGGCTCGCGCCCGGTTCCGTCAGTGCCTGAACGTCCCGGGACGGAACGCGTTAGCGGCGCTAGGCGAGGGCGGCGTCGCGCACAGTCGGCGTGGCGGCCACGGCGCTGGCGCCGACCTCGGCCACGCGCAGCAGGTTGGTCGTGCCGCCCTGGCCAAACGGCATGCCCGCGGCAATGGTGATCTGGTCACCCGGCGCGGCGTAGCCTTCCACCAGCGCCGCGCGCGTGGCGGCTTCCACCATCTCGTCGACGCTCTGCACATCGGGGCTCACGGTGGAGTGGATGCCCCAGGCAATCGCCAGCCGGCGAGCGATCTCGAGGTTCGGCGTGATGCTGACGATCGGCGCGCACGGCCGCTCGCGCGCGGCGCGCAGCGCGGTGGCGCCCGACGAGGTGTAGGTCACCGTCGCGGCCGCGCCGATGATCTGCGTGACTTCGCGCAGCGCCGCGCAGATCGCATCCTGGCGCGTGTTCAGCGGGGTTTCGTGCTGTGCGTCGAGCAGGTTGCGGTACAGCGGGTCACGCTCCACCTCGGTAACGATGCGGTTCATCATCGACACCGCCGGCACCGGGTAACGGCCGTTGGCCGACTCCGCCGACAACATCACCGCATCGGCGCCTTCATAGATGGCGCTGGCCACGTCCGACGCTTCGGCGCGTGTCGGCACCGGCGAGTCGATCATCGATTCCAGCATCTGCGTGGCGATCACCACGGGTTTGCCGAGCTGGCGGCATACGCGCAGGATGCGCTTCTGCACACCGGGCACGCGCTCGGGCGGCAGTTCCACGCCGAGGTCGCCGCGCGCCACCATCACCGAATCCGACACGCGCACGATTTCTTCGAGCTGCTGCAGCGCGGCCGGTTTCTCGATCTTCGACAGGATGCCGGCACGGGTGCCGACGATCTCGCGCGCCTCGACGATATCGGAGGGGCGCTGCACGAACGACAGGCCGATCCAGTCGGCGCCCAGCGCCAGCGCGAAGTCCAGGTCCTTGCGGTCCTTCTCGGTCAGCGCGGGGATGGGGATTACGGCGTCGGGCACGTTCACGCCCTTGCGGTCGGACAGCGTGCCGTTATTGACCACGCGCGTGGTGATGGTGCCGCCGGACACCGCTTCGATCGCCAGGCGCACCTTGCCGTCGTCGATCAGCAACGACTGGCCGGGCTGCGCAGCCTGGAACAGCTCGGGATGCGGCAGGTAGACGCGCGTGCCGTCGCCCGGCGTGGGATCGCTGTCCAGCACGAACACATCGCCCGTGCGCACTGCCACCTTGCCGGCGGCGAAGGTGCCGATGCGCAGCTTGGGGCCTTGCAGGTCGGCCAGCACGGCGATGGGCCGGCCGGTCTCGGCTTCGACCTGGCGCACCGCGTCGTAGCGCGCGCGATGGTCCTCGTGCGTGCCGTGGCTGAAGTTGAGCCGGAACACGTCCGCGCCGGCCTCGAACAGCGCGCGGATCACCGCGATGTCGGTGCTGGCGGGGCCGAGCGTGGCAACGATCTTTGCTTTGCGCTGGCGTCTCATGATGTCTCCTCTTCCATTCTCGGTGCGGCGCGTGGCGCCGCGAGTCGTTTGGTACTGCCTTGTTCGAATCTGGCTCGCCCCCGCTTGCGCGGTGACGAAGTCGGTCAGCGAATCAAAATCGCGCGGAAGTCGTTCACGTTGGTACGGGTCGGCCCGGTGACGATCAGGTCGTCCAGCCCGGCAAAGAAGCCATAGCCGTCGTTGTTATCGAGATGGGCGCGCGCAGACAGGCCGCGCGCGGCGGCGCGGGTCAGCGTGTCGGGCGACAGCAGGGCGCCGGCGTTGTCTTCCGAGCCGTCGATGCCATCGGTATCGCAGGCAATCGCATGCACGCCGGCGAGGCCGTCGAGCGCCACCGCCAGCGACAGCAGGAACTCGGCATTGCGCCCGCCGCGGCCCTTGCCGCGCACGGTCACTGTGGTCTCGCCGCCGGACAGCAGCACGCACGGCTTGCTGAACGGCTGGCCGCGCTGCGCGACCTGGCGCGCGATCGCGGCGTGGACTTCGGCCACCTCGCGCGCTTCGCCCTCGATGCAGTCGGACAGGATGTGGGCTTCATAGCCCAGCTCGCGCGCACGCGCGGCGGCGGCTTCGAGCGATTGCTGCGCGGTAGCCAGCGTCGCGCTGCGGTGGCCGGCGAAACGGGCATCGCCGGGCTTGGGGGTTTCACCGGCACCGCTCTCCAGATGCGCACGCACATTGGCCGGCACGTCGATGCCGTATTTGGCAATCACCGCCAGCGCATCGGCGCAGGTAGTCGCGTCGGCCAGCGTCGGGCCGCTGGCGATCAGCGTGGGGTCATCGCCGGGAATATCGGAAATCAGCAGCGTCTCGACGCGCGCGGGCGCGCAGTGCAGCGCCAGGCGGCCGCCCTTGAGCGCGGACAGGTGCTTGCGCACGCAGTTCATTTCGCCGATGCTCGCGCCGCTCTTGAGCAGCGCCTTGTTGACGGCCTGCTTGTCGGCCAGCGAAATGCCCTCGGCAGGCGCGGCCAGCAGCGCCGAGCCGCCGCCGGAAATCAGGCACAGCACCAGGTCGTCAGAGGTCAGGCCCTGCACCAGTTCCACCATCCGTTGCGCGGCGCGCGCGCCGGCTTCATCGGGCACAGGGTGGGCGGCTTCGACAACCTCGATGCGCGTGCAGTCGGCCCCATGGCCGTAGCGCGTCACCACCAGCCCCGACAGCTCGCCTTGCCAGTTCGCCTCCACGGCCTGCGCCATCGCGGCCGCGGCCTTGCCGGCGCCGATCACCACGGTGCGGCCCTTGGGCGGCGCGGGCAGGTGCGGCGGCAGGCAATGGCTGGCGCTGACGGCGCCAACCGCGGTATCGAACAGGTCGCGCAGCAGCGCGCGGGGATTGAGCTGTCCGGGATCGGCTGCCGTGCGCTGGGGCGACAGCAGGGCGGCTTGGGGTTCGGTGACGAGCATGAAGAGTCCTGGAACTGACGGGGAAAGCGTGTCGTCCCCGCGGGGCGGGGACGACGTTGGTGCTGCTTACTTGGCGATCTGGTGGTTAGACATGATCTCGATCGCGCGGCACAGGGCCGAGTGGTCCTGCTTGCCGAGGCCGTTGGCGGAACAGGTGTTGAACAGTTCCTGCGCCGTGGCGGTGTTGGGCAGCGCCACACCCAGCGCCTTGGCACCCTGCAGCGCCAGGTTCAGGTCCTTCTGGTGCAGCTCGATGCGGAAGCCCGGATCGAAGGTGCGCTTGACCATGCGCTCGCCGTGCACTTCCAGGATGCGCGAAGCCGCAAAGCCGCCCATCAGCGCCTGGCGCACCTTGGCCGGATCGGCGCCGGCCTTGGAGGCGAACAGCAGGGCTTCGGACACGGCCTGGATGTTCAGCGCGACGATGATCTGGTTGGCCACCTTGGTGGTCTGGCCGTCGCCGTTGCCGCCCACCAGCGTGACGTTCTTGCCCATCAGGTCAAAGAGCGGCTTGACCTGGTCGAACGCTTCCTGCGGGCCGCCGACCATGATGGTCAGCGAAGCAGCCTTGGCGCCCACTTCACCGCCCGACACCGGCGCGTCCAGGTACGAAGCGCCCAGCTTGTTGATGCGCGCGGCAAAGTCCTTGGTGGCGATCGGCGAGATCGAGCTCATGTCGACCACGATCTTGCCGTAGCTGGCTTCCTTGCCCGCGGCCTTCAGCGCGGCGGCCACGCCCTTGTCGGCAAACAGCACCGCTTCCACGTGCGGGGTGTCCGGCACCATGATGACGATGATGTCGGCACGCTTGGCGACTTCTTCCGCGCTGGTGCAGACGGTCACGCCTGCATCGACCAGCGCTTGCGGGGCCGGGTTGACGTCATGCACGAACAGCGTGTGGCCGGCGGCGCGCAGGTGGCCCGCCATCGGTGCGCCCATGATGCCCAGGCCGATGAAGCCGACGTTGCGATTGGTTGCCATTGTGGTGTCTCCTTGTATGAGATTAAGTCTGTCTTGATTGGCGTAGGTGGTAACGGGTTACCGCAGGGTTACCGCAGCGGTCACTGCACGCCGTGCGCGGCGCGCCAGCCCAGCCCGGCCTCGGTGGTGGTCTTCGGCTTGTACTCGCAGCCGATCCAGCCGGTGTAGCCGATCTCGTCCAGGAACTTGAACAGGAACTGGTAGTTCAGCTCGCCCGTGCCGGGCTCGTTGCGCCCGGGGTTGTCTGCCAGCTGCACATGCTTGATCTTCGGCAGGTTGGCCTTGATGGTGTTGGCAATCTCGCCCTCCATCCGCTGCATGTGATAGATGTCGTACTGCACGTACAGATTGGGCGCGTTGACCTGCGTGATCAGGTCCAGCGCCTGCTGCGTGCGCGACAGGAAGAAGCCGGGGATGTCGAAGGTATTGATCGGCTCGACCAGCAGGTCGATCTGCTCGGCAGCCAGTGCGCCGGCGGCGAAACGCAGGTTCTCCACCAGCGTCTCCTGCGCCTGCTCGCGCCTGACGTTCTGCGGCAGGATGCCGACCAGGCAGTTCAGCTGGCGCACGCCCAGCACCCTGGCGTATTTGATGGCCTCGCCCACGCCGTCCTGGAATTCGCCCACGCGATCCGGATGGCAGGCAATGCCGCGCTCGCCCGCTTCCCACTTGCCCGCCGGCAGGTTGTGCAGCACCAGGTCGAGCTGGAAGCGATTCAGCCGGTCAGCGATCTGGTCCGCATGGAACGCATAGGGAAACAGGAATTCCACGCCGCGGAAGCCCGCGCGCGCGGCGGCTTCGAAGCGGTCGAGAAAACCGACTTCGTTGAACAGCATGGTCAGGTTGGCCGCAAGTTTGGTCATGTGTCATCTCCTGTGACTTGGTTTTTGTTCGTCGTTCCCGCGCAAGCGGGAACCCGGTGTCTTTGAAAGACACCGGATCCCCGCTGGCGCGGGGATGACGTGCTGGTCCTGCAGGGGGCGGGAAGGGTCTTACGCCGTTTCCACTTCTTCGTTGAGGATGGCCTCGTCCGCTTCCTCGATATCCTCGATCGGCTCGAATTCGTTGATGTTGTCGATTTCGGTGCCCATCGCGATATTGGTCACGCGCTCCAGGATCACCTCGACCACCACCGGCACCGAGAACTCGGCCATCAGGTCGCGTGCTTCGGCAAAGGCGGGAGCGATGTCTTCGGGCTTGAACACGCGGATCGCCTTGCAGCCCAGGCCCTCGACCACCTTGACGTGGTCCACGCCGTAGCCGTTCAGCTCAGGCGCGTTGACGTTGTCGAACGCGAGCTGCACGCAGTAGTCCATCTCGAAGTTGCGCTGCGCCTGGCGGATCAGGCCGAGGTAGGAGTTGTTCACCACCACGTGGATGTACGGCACCTTGAACTGCGCGGCCACGGCCAGTTCTTCGATCATGAACTGGAAGTCGTAGTCGCCCGAGATCGCCACCACATCCGAATCCGGCGAAGCGGTCTTCACGCCGATCGCGGCGGGAATCGTCCAGCCCAGCGGGCCGGCCTGGCCGCAGTTGATCCAGTGGCGCGGCTGGTTGACCGACAGGAACTGCGCAGCAGCGATCTGCGACAGGCCGATGGTGCTGACATAACGCACGTCGCGCGGGAAGTACTGGTTCATCTCGCGGTACACGCGCTGCGGCTTGACCGGCACGTTGTCGAAGTCGCTCTTGCGCTGCATGGTGCGGCGGCGCTTCTGCACGTCGGCGACCCACGCCTTGCGGTTCGGCAGGCGGCCGGCCATCTTCATTTCGCGGGCGACTTCGACGAACAGCTCCAGCGCGGCCTTGGCGTCGGACACGATGCCCAGGTCCGGACCGAACACGCGGCCGATCTGGGTGGGCTCGATATCGACATGCACGAACTTGCGGCCCTTGGTGTAGACATCGACGCTGCCGGTGTGGCGGTTGGCCCAGCGGTTGCCGATACCCATCACGAAGTCCGAGGCCAGCAGCGTGGCGTTGCCATAGCGGTGCGAAGTCTGCAGGCCGACCATGCCGGCCTGCAGCGGATGGTCGTCGGCCAGCACGCCCCAGCCCATCAGCGTCGGCACCACCGGCACGTTGACCAGCTCGGCGAACTCGACCAGCAGCTCAGACGCGTTGGCGTTGATCACGCCGCCGCCGCAGACGATCAGCGGGCGCTCAGCGGCGTTGAGCATGGCGATGGCCTTCTCGATCTGGGCGCGCGAGGCGGCCGGCTTGTACGGCTGCAGCGACTGGTAGGTCTCGGGATCGAATTCGATCTCGGCGACCTGCACGTCGAACGGTAGGTCGATCAGCACCGGGCCCGGGCGGCCCGAGCGCATGATGTGGAACGCTTGCTGGAACACCTGCGGCACCAGCGCCGGCTCGCGCACGGTCACGGCCCACTTGGTCACGGGCTTGGCGATCGATTCGATATCGACGGCCTGGAAGTCTTCCTTGTACAGGCGCGCGCGCGGGGCCTGGCCGGTGATGCAGAGAATGGGGATCGAATCGGCCCAGGCCGAGTACAGGCCGGTGATCATGTCGGTGCCGGCGGGGCCCGAGGTGCCGACGCAGACGCCGATATTGCCCGGCTCGGCACGGGTGTAGCCCTCGGCCATGTGCGAGGCGCCCTCGACGTGGCGGGCCAGCACGTGGCTGATATTGCCCGACTTGCGCATCGCCGAGTAGAACGGGTTGATGGCGGCGCCGGGCACGCCGAACGCCGTGGTCACGCCTTCCTTCTCCAGCACGGCAATGGCCGCGTCGATTGCTCTCATCTTCGCCATGATCTTTGTCTCCAGTTAGCGGTGGGATTTCTGTTGGAGACGATCCTATGCCCGCAGCGGGGTGGGATAAACAGAAGGACGATCAGTTGATTCGATACCTGGCGTAAGCAATCTGGCCTTGGAAGCCGTATCGGACCGTCCGCGATGGCACGCCGGTGTATGCAATGGAATATCTGTTGTGCCGCTCGGGCCACACAGCGCAGCGGTGGGTACGCTTGGCCAGCGGCAGCATGCCGACTATCCGGCACGTCGATGTGCGGCGAAAATGTCGGCATTCCTCGCCCTCGCGCCGACCATGTATTCCAGGCTGCCGTCCACCTTCGAACTGCTTGAAGCGCTCAGCGCGTCGCCGCCAACGCCGGCAGCCGACGATCCGCCGCCGCCCAACCGCCTCGCGCGTGGGCTCTGGCTCGGCTTTGTCGTCGCGCTGGTCGCGATGCTGCTGAGTGGCGGGGCGCTGGCGGTGTGGCGGCTGTGGCTGAAGCACCCCGTGCCGCCGTGGTCGCTGGGCGTGCTCGAGGCGCAGCTGGCGCTTTCCGCCGCCTGCTATGTCGGCGCCGGACTCGCACGTGCCGGCACGGTGCTGGGCCGGTTGCGTCATCCGCTGCGCTGGCAGGCCAGCGAAATGGACCGGCACAGCGCCGCCGAGGATGCGCTGCTGCGCCAGCTCGCGCGCATTCCACCGCTGCAGCTGCAGGCGCGACAGCGGCGCGTGGTGTTGCAGTTGCGGCTGTGGGAAAGCGCCGCGCGTACCGTGGCGCTGCTGCTGGCGCTGGCGCCGGCCGCGGTGGTGGTCGCCAGCGCCTGGCGTCCGCTGCCGCGGCAGGAGGCGGTCGGGGCGCTGCTTTGGCTTTACGGCGTGATGGTCGTCATCGGCGCGGCGTTCTACCTTTACCTGCACGTGCAATGCAGCCGGCCGCTGCGGCGGCTGGCGCATGTGCTGGGCGAGGCGGCGCAGATGAATGCGGAGCTGGGCGCGCGACGGTCCCGGCGCGCCGGCGCAACGCCCCAGGCCGTCGCGCCACAGGCTGAAAGCTGATCAGGCCGCCACGAGGTAAGTCTGCACCAGCCGCACCCAGGCTGCCGCGCCCAGCGGCAGCACCGCATCGTTGAAGTCGTAGCCGGGGTTATGCACCATGCAGCCGCCGAACTCGCCTTCGCCATTGCCCAGGATCAGGTAGCAGCCGGGCACCGCATTCAGCATCCAGGCAAAGTCCTCGCTGCCGTTCAGGCCCTTGGGCGCCTGCGTGACGACGTTGTCGGCGCCGACCAGTTCGGTGCAGACGCGCTGCGCCAGCTGCGTCTCAGCCTCGGCATTGACCATCGGCGGCGTCAGCTGGCGGTAGTCGATGTCGGCGGCGACGCCATGCGCCTGCGCCGTCAGCGCCACGATCTCGCGGATGCGCTGCTCGACCAGTGCGCGCGTGTGGGGAGTGGCCGCTCGCACGTTGAGGCCGAGCGTCACGGATTCGGGAATGACATTGTGCGTGGCGCCGCCGCGGATAAAGCCGACCGACACCACCGCGGTGTCGTCGGGCGCGACATTGCGCGCCACCACGGTCTGCAGCGCGGTAACGATCGCAGCCGCGGCGGCGATCGGATCGCGTGCGCGGTGCGGCATCGCGCCGTGCCCGCCCACACCCCGGATAGTCACGTCGGCGACATCCGACGACAGGCTCACCGGCCCCGGCAACACGCGGAAGGTGCCGGCGGCCACGCCCGGCATGTTGTGCAGCGCGAAGATCGCATCGCACGGGAAGCGCTCGAACAATCCGTCCTCGATCATCGCGCGCGCGCCGCACAGGTTCTCTTCATCGGGCTGGAAGATCAGGTTGAGCGTGCCGTTGAAGTCGGCCTTGTCGGCGATCGCCTTGGCCGCGGCCAGCAGGATAGCGGTATGGCCGTCGTGGCCGCACGCGTGCATCTTGCCGTGCGCGCGGCTGGCATAGGGCAGGCCGGTGGCTTCGACGATCGGCAACGCATCCATGTCGGCGCGGATGCCCAGGCGCCGCGTGCCGCTGCCGCGCCTGAGCTGCCCCACCACGCCGCTCCTGCCGATGCCGGTGTGCACTTCGTATCCCCACTCGGACAGCAGCGTGGCCACCAGCTTGCTGGTAGCGCCCACTTCGAAGCCGAGCTCAGGCTGTGCGTGGATCTGGCGGCGGATGCCGACGAAGGTTTCGATGTCGATGTCGATGGCGGGCAGCAGATGCGGCAGGTACTGGAACGGCTTGAGTGTCGGGGCACGGGTCATGGGTCGGTCTCCGGAAAAGGTTGTGCAGGCGGTTGTGTATGCGGATCAATGCGCGCGGGTCTCGCGGATGCGCAGCACGGCCAGCAGCGTGATCACGCCGCAAACCAGCATGTAGAAGGCGGGCGACATCGGATTGCCGGTGCGCGCCAGCATCCATGTGACGATGAACTGCGACGAGCCGCCGAACACGGTCACGCCCACGCTGTAGATCACCGACAGGCCGCTGGCACGCACGCCGGCCGGCAGCATCTCCAGCATCATCAGGAACATCGGCGTGGTGCCCAGGTTGACCAGCGCGGTCAGCAGCGCCGACACGCACAGCACCAGCGGTACGCTCGGGTAGGCATTGATCAGCCAGAAGGCCGGGTAGACCGCCAGCATGCTGAGCACGAGCGAGGCGACCACCAGCGGCTTGCGCGCGCTGAGCCGGTCGGCCAGGCGGCCGGCAAGGAGCGACACCACCGTCAGCGTCAGCCCGGTGACGCAGCCCGACAGGAACGACAGCGAGGCCGGCATGTGCAGCACGCGGATCATGTAGGTTGGCATGAAGAACACGACCAGGTACATGGTGGCGGTGCCCGCGGTCGTCGCCAGGATGCCCTTGAGCACGGTGGCCCAGTGGTTGCGGAACAGTTCGCCCAGCGGGCTCGGCGCGTGGGCGTCGGCCTGGTGGGTTTCATCGAGATGCGCGCGGATGTACAGTCCCACCGGCGCGATCAGCAGGCCCGCCAGGAATGGCAGGCGCCAGCCCCAGCTTTCCAGTGAGGCAGTGGGCAACAGCGCGTACAGCGTGGCGCCGGTCAGCGCGCCCAGCAGCGCCGAGATACCCTGGCTGCCCAGCTGCCAGCTCACGCGCCAGCCGCGGCCTTTGACGCCGCCGGCCTCCATCAGCATCGCGGTGGAGGCGCCGATCTCGCCGCCGAGCGAGAAGCCCTGCAGCAGCCGGCCCGCCACGATCATCAGCGAACCGAAGATGCCGGCCGACGCATACGGCGGCGCCAACGCGATGCACAGCGTGCCCGCCACCATCAGACCGATGGTCAGCGTCATCGCCGCCTTGCGGCCGCGCCGGTCGGCGTAGCTGCCAATCACCACGCCGCCGAGCGGGCGCATCACGAAGCCGATGCCGAACGTGGCAACTGCCAGCAGCAGCGAGCCGTAGGGGCTGTCGGACGGGAAGAACAGCTTGCCGATGAGCAGCGAGAAAAAGCTGTAGACGGTGAAGTCGAACATCTCCAGCGCATTGCCCAGCGAGCATGCCGCGATCAGGCGGAACTGGCTTTGGTTGCGGGGTTTGCTGGCGGCGGTGGGAGCCGCGACGCTGGCAGGCGTCGCGAGGGTGGCGTCGTTCATGCAAGGTCTCCACGAACTGGTGGGGGGCTGCACGCACGGCGGACCGGTGTGGTCGAGGCCTGGCAAGAAGGCTCGCGCGGCAGTCAGGTTGGCAACCTGTGGCGCTGAGTATTCAGGCAAACGGGCCGGGACAAAAAATCATATATTTTCATCCTGATAACCAGATCGAATCACCGTCATAACCGGTGCCGGGTCGGTATCGGGATAACTACTGAAGGCGGGCGGCAAAGCCTTGGCACTCGCGGGTCCGGCGGGCAAGTGCGCGACGCAGCGCCCCGGCGCGCGGCGCCCGCGCATGGGGCACGTTGCGCCGCGCCGGGGCACGGCGCACGGCAACGGAACAGGAAGCGGAAACCATGAAGCTGCATCAACTGCGGGTCCTGCTGGCGGTGGCCGAGCATGGCAGCATCCACGAGGCGGCGCGCGCGCTGCATATTTCGCAGCCGGCGCTGTCCAAGGCGATCGCCGAGCTGGAGCGCGAGCTGGGCGTGACGCTGCTGTCGCGCTCAGTGCGCGGCGTCAGCCTGACCGCGTATGGGCTGGCGCTGGTCAAGCGCGCCAGCGTGGTCGAGCAGGAGCTGCGGCATGCGCTGGAGGATATCGAATCGATCCGCGGCCACGCCGAGGCCGAGCTCAATATCGGCTTCACCGCGGTGGCGTCGAGCGGTCCGCTGCCCGCAGCCATGGCGGCATTCCGGCAACGCTTCCCGAACGTGGCGTTGCGCGCCTTTGAGCTGCGGCCGCAGCAGATCCAGGAGGGCCTGCGTGAAGGGCGGCTGGACCTCGGGCTGATTTCCACCAACAGCGGCCCCGGCTCGGCCTCGCTGCAATGGGAACCGCTGTTCTCGGTCGGCATGAAGCTGGCGGTGCGCGCCGGGCACCCGCTGCGGCGCACGCGCCGGCTGCGGCCCCTGCAGGACGCCGACTGGCTGGTGCTGGACCCGGTCGACGATGCCGGCAGCCCGCTGGCCAGCCTGATGCGGCTGCACCGGATGGAGATGCCGCGCCGCGTGGTGCAAAGCGCATCGAACCTGCTCGGGCTGCAGCTGGCCACGCGCACGGACCTGATCAGCATGTGGTCGGACTTTGTCTTCCACGGCACCGGCGGTCCGCTGCAGCTGGCCAGCGACCAGCTGGTGCCGCTGCCGATCCAGGACGAGCTGCCCGATTTCCGCGTGTTCCTGGTCTACCGCTCGGTCGACCTGATGACGCACGCCTGCGCCGAATTCACCCGTGAAGTGCGGCATTGTGCCCGCCAGCGGCGCGATGCGCCGCCTGCCATGCGCCGCGCCCGATCTGCTTCATAAGCGCCGCCCGGATGCCACAGCGGCGCCGATGCCGCACAATGGCGCCCGGGAGACGAAATATCAGATGGACAAACTCAAGCAAATCGAAGCCTTTATCGCCGTGGTGGAGCACGGCAGCATGGCGGCCGCGGCGCTCACGCAGAACGTGACGCCGGTGATGATCGGCCGCCGCATCAATGCGCTGGAAGCGCGCATCGGCGTCAAGCTGCTGCACCGGTCCACGCGCCGCATCGCCGTGACCGAGCAGGGCGCGGTGTTCATGGAGCAGTGCAAGAAGGCGCTGGCCGACCTGGACCGCGCCGAGATGCTGATCGCCGAGGGCAAGCACAAGGCCACCGGACACCTGATCGTGTCGGCGCCGGCCGCGTTCGGGCGCAAGCATGTAGCGCCGCACGCGCCGGCATTCCTCGCCGCCAACCCGGAGGTGCAGATCTCCTTCAACCTGACCGACCGCGTGGTCGACCTGGTGCGCGAAGGGTATGACGTCGGCATCCGTATCGGCGGTGCGATCGATCCGAACTTTGTCGCGATCAAGCTGGCGTCGAACAAGCGCGTGGTGTGCGGCACGCCGGCGTACTTCGCCAGGTACGGCGTGCCGCAGACGCTCGACGACCTGGCGCAGCACAATTGCCTCGCGTTCAACCTGCAGGGCGGCCAGCAGCGCGGCTGGTACTTCAGCCAGAACGGCAAGACCGTGACCGTGCGCGTGAACGGCAACCTCGACTGCAACGACGGCGAGCTGCTGCATCGCTGGACCGGCGAGGGCCTGGGGCTCGGGTGGCGTTCGACGTGGGAGATCCTGCCGCAGCTCGAGAGCGGCGAGCTGATTACGGTGCTCGACGAATATGCGCTGCCGGCCTACGACATCCTCGCGGTGTACCCGCAGCAGCGGCCGGTGCCCGCCAAGATCCGCTTCTTTATCGAACACCTGAAGGCGCAGTTCGCGCGGCCTGGCTACTGGATGGCTGCCGGGAACGGGGACTGAAAGGCGATGGCGCGATGCCGATGACAGCCTGGCTGGCCGATCTCGTCGTTGTCGTGCACGGACTGTTTATCCTGTTCGTGGTGGCTGGCGGCCTGCTGGTATTGCGCTGGCCGCGCCTCGCATGGGTGCATCTGCCTGCCGCGGTGTGGGGCGTGCTGATCGAATGGTTGGGCTGGATCTGTCCGCTGACGCCGCTGGAGAACACGCTGCGCCAGGCCGCGGGGCAAGCGGGGTACAGCGGCGGCTTTGTCGAGCGCTACCTGTTGCCGCTGATCTATCCGGCCGGGCTGACGCCGGCGGTGCAGCTATGGCTGGGGCTGGTGGTGCTGGTGGTCAACGTGGCGATCTACGCGGTGTGGTGGCGCCGGCGGCGCCACCACTGAGATACCGCCTCAGCGCGCCGGATCGAAGCGCGGCGCGCGTTTTTCCATATTGGCCAGCACCGCTTCGCGCTGGTTGGGCGAGCCGATCAGCTTGTCCTGTTCATCGGACTCGGCCTGCAGGATCGCGGCATGGTCGCCACGTTCGGTCACCGCCATCAGCCGCTTGGCGGCACGGATCGCATCGGGACTCTTCTGCGCGACCTGGCGTGCGGCTGCCATCGCCGCAGCGCGCGGATCGTCGGCGACATAAGTGCCCAGGCCCAGCGCGCAGGCTTCGGTGCCGCTCAGCACGCGGGCGCTGTAGATCAGCTCGCGCAGCACGTCGGGGCGTACCAGCCCGTGCGTCAGCACCATGCCGGCCATATCGGGCACCAGTCCCCACTTCATCTCCATGACCGATATCTTGGTGTCGGGCGCGACATAGCGCACGTCAGCACCGAGCGCCACCTGCAAGCCGCCGCCAAAGGCCACGCCATGCACCGCGGCGAACACCGGCACCGGCAACTCGCGCCACACCATGCAGGCGTATTGCGGGCGGTTGGAGATGCCATGGGTGCGCTGGCCAAGGCGGCCGGCGCCGATGCTGTCGTTCTGCGCTTCGCCGCCGCCGTCTGACAGCATGCCCGCCATGCGGCCCATATCGAGTCCCGCGCAAAACGCGCGGCCTTCGCCGGACAGGACCACAGCGCGCAAGTCGGACATGCGGCGCAGTTGCTCGCCGGTTTCGATCAACGCATCGAACATGGCCTGGTCGAGGGCGTTCATCTTGTCGGGGCGGTTCAGGCGCACGTCGGCGACGCCGCCTTCGATGGTGACGAGAATACGTTCGTTGCTGGCGCTCATGGGCAGGGTCCCTGGTGTCTCAGTGTTGGTGATCATGCGTAGCGTCTGCGCTCAGTCGCGCTCAGTCGCGGTCAGACACGCTCAGCGGCCCGTGAACTTCGGCGCGCGCTTCTCGACAAAGGCCGCCACGCCTTCGCGGCAGTCTTCGCTGCGGCTGGCACGCGACTGCAGCGTGGCTTCGACTTCGAGCTGCGCGGGCAGGTCGTTGTCGAAGCTCCGGTTGAGCGCTTCCTTGATCAGCCCGTAGGCCATCGTCGGCATCGTAGCCAGGTGGCGCGCCAGCTTGCCGGCTTCCTCCTGCAGCGCTTCGTCGGCATGGACCTTCCACACCAGCCCGATGCGGTGTGCTTCTTCCGCGTCGATCTTCTCGGCCAGGATCGCGAGCGCGCGGGCGCGCATCTCGCCGGCGTAGCGCGGCAGGAAGTAGGTGCTGCCGGCATCGGGAATCAGGCCGATCTTGGAGAACGCCTGCAGGAAGCTGGCCGAGCGGCCCGCCAGCACCACGTCGCCGGCCAGCGCCAGGCTCATGCCGGCACCGGCGGCAACACCGTTGACCGCGGTGATTACCGGCTTGGGCATCTGGCGCAGCGCCAGGATGATCGGGTGGTAGCGCTCGCGCAGCATCGCGCCGGAATCGGCCAGGCCATTGCCGCCGCTCTGGCGCGCGGCCAGGTCGGCACCGGCGCAGAAGCCGCGGCCCGCGCCGGTCAGCAGTACCGCGCGGACCGCGGCGTCCGCCGCGGCGCGTTCGACGCCCTCGCGCAGCTCGCGCAACAGGTCGGCGTTCATCGCATTGAGCACGTCGGGCCGGTTCAGGGTCAGCGTGGCGACGCCTTCGCTGGCGTGGTAGAGGACGGATGCTGTCATGGGTGCTCTCCTTGTTCGTTGATTCGTGTGGCTCGCGGTAATGAGTGCCGGCGCCATTACGGCTTCTTCAGCGCGTCCGCCGAGGCATCGCCCAGCTTGCTGCCGCCGTCGCAGTCGAGGATGGTGCCGGTGATGTAGCGCGCGTTGTCGCTGCTCAGGTATAGCGCGGCATCGGCGATATCGTCCTTGGTGCCATAGTCGCGCAGCGCCAGCCGCGCCTTGTAGCGGGCCTCGGCCTCGGGCGTGGGCGCGAGCCGCGCCATGCCCTCGGTATCGGTGATCGGGCCGGGCGAAATGCCGTTCACGCGCACGCCGGCCGGGCCCCATTCCATCGCCAGGCACTTGATCAGCATGTTGATGCCGGCCTTGGCCGCGCAGGCATGGGCCTGGAACATCATCGCGTTGACCCCCTGCGGCGCGGTGATCGCGATCAGCGACGAGCCTGGCTTGTTGAGGTGGTCGAAGCTGGCGCGGAACACGTTGAAGGTGCCGAGCAGGTCGATATCGACCACCGTCTTGAAGGCGTTGGCCGACATGCCGACCGCCGGGGCGAGGAAATTGCCCGCGGCGCCGGAGATCACCACGTCGATCGGGCCCAGCTCATTTTGCGCGCGGACGAGGGCCGCTTCCACCGCGGCGTAGTCGCGCACGTCGGCGGCCATGCCGATGGCGGTGCCGCCCGCGGCGGTGATGGTGCCGGCCGCGGCTTCGATGCGCTCGGCGGTGCGGCTGATCAGCGCGAGCTTCGCGCCGGCGCGCGCGAAGCCGTGCGCAATGCCGAGGTTGATGCCGGAGGAAGCGCCGGCGACGAATACGGTCTTGCCGGCGAAGGCGTCTGCGCGGAAGGCACTGGTCATGGAATGTCCTCTCGATCGATGGTCAGGGCGATGCGGGCCGCGGTCTTGTATCGGACAAGACCATGGCGGGGCGTGCAGCGAGGGAGGTGTGCTAGCGCCGGCGGCGTAGCTGCCGGGCGGGCGTGGCGCGGTCGCGCATGGCGGGTCTCCATTTCTATGTTCTGGTATGCGTCCGCGCGGCGGGATGCCCCGGCGGCGGCGCTGGCCTCTGGTGCGGGCCACCGGCATCCTAACCCGAAGCCGGGATTCGATCACGCGCGCAGCCGGCAATGGCGGAGCGCCGCCGGCGCAATAGTGCGAGCGCGGCGGGGGCACCGTCAGCGCGGCCGCAATCGCCGCAAAGCGCTGGCTGGAAAGGGAAAGAGGGAAGCGCGGACGGGTCCGGGGACGGGACCAGGAGCCCGCGCGCAGCGATCGCGGTTCAGCCGCGCGAAACCCAGTCCTCAGAAAAAAGAAAGCCCGCACACCATTGCAGCGTGCGGGCAGCCTCCCGGCGATGAGGCGCGGAAGGCAGAGTGCTCATGAAGTGCGCCCCCGCGTCTTCATGGCGAGGACAAGTGTGCGCGCAGGCGTCGGCCGGTGCTTTGACTCACATCAAGCGCTGGCCAGGCGCACCGCTCAGGCCAGCAGCGCCGCCACCAGGTCCTTGCCGCGCGACACAGGTGCGGTCTCTTCGAAATGCAGCGCGCCTTCGACATGGCCGAGATGGTCCACCATCAGCGCGACCGCGCGCTCGACATCGCCGGCACGCGCGGCCTCGATGAACTCGCGGTGCTCATCCGACGAGCACGCCGCATCGCGCCTCGACTGGTACAGCATGGTGATGACCGCGCTGCGCGTCGACAGCTCGCGCATCATCTCGGTCAGCACGCTGTTGCCGACCACCTCGGCCAGCACGATATGGAAGTCGCCCAGCAGCCGGGTGCGCACCTGCGCGTCGTTGCCGGCCAGCGCCTTGCGCTCGGCCGCCAGGTGCTTGTCGATGCGCTTGTAGTCCGCCGGGGTCGCCCTGGCGACGAATTCGCGCGCCAGCGCCGCCTCCAGGATGCGCCGCACCGCGAAGACCTCGCGCGCTTCTTCCGCGCTGGGCTTGGCAACGAACGCGCCCTTGTCCGGCACCATCTGGATGACCTTGTCCTTGGACAGCATCAGCAGCGCCGCGCGCACCTTGGTGCGGCTCACGCGGTAGACGCTGGCCAGGGCCTCCTCGCGCAGCTTGGTGCCGGGCGGCAGGCGGTGCGAGACGATCGCCGCGACAATGTCTTCGGCGATCGCTTCGGCGGTCATGTCAGGATCGATATGCTCGGGCATGGCAGCGCACTTGCGCAGAGGCTGCGCGGTTGGGGAGATGCCGTGATTCTAGCGCCCCGCGGCGGTCCCGGGCACGGCGGCCGGCGAACCGCCGGCGGCGCCGTCTTCAGCCATCGCTGCCAGGCCTGCGTCGAGGTCGGTGGCGGTGATGGTGCCGTTGAGCACGCCATGGGCCCGTTCACGGTCGATATCCTTCTCCCAGGCGGCCACCACCACGGTTGCCACGCAATTGCCGATCAGGTTGCCGAGCGCGCGCGCGATGCCGATAAACCAGTCCACCGACAGCACCAGCACCAGCCCGATCGCGGGAATGGCGGGGTGCGCCGACAGCGTCGCCGCCAGGATCACGATGGCCGAGCCGGGAATGCCGTGCGCGCCCTTGGACGTGACCAGCGCCACCGCCAGGATGCCGAGCAGGTCGGCCATGGCCAGCGGCGTGTTGGTGGCCTGCGCAATGAATACCGCGGCCAGCGTCAGGTAAATCGAGAACGCATCGAGGTTGAACGAGTAGCCGGTCGGGATCACCAGGCCGACCACCGACTTCTTGATGCCCATGAACTCCAGCTTCTTCATCACCTGCGGCAGCACGCTGTCCGACGAGGCCGTGCCCAGCACCACCAGCAGTTCGGCGCGCAGGTAGCGGATCAGCTTGATCACGGAGAAGCCGCATACGCGCATGATGGTGCCCAGCACCACCAGCACGAACACAATCACCGCGCCGTAGAACAGGAACACCAGGAAGCCAAGCTGCTTGAGCGAGCCGATGCCGTACTTGCCCACGGTGAAGGCCACCGCGCCCAGCACGCCCAGCGGCGCGAGCTTGATGATGAAGGCCATCATCTTGAACAGCGTGTGCGAGAAGGTGTCGATCAGGCGCACCAGCGGTTTGCCCGGCTCACCGACCAGCGACAGCGCGCAGCCGAACAGGATCGACACCAGCAGCACCTGCAGCACGTCGCCGTTGGCGAACGCACCCATTACCGTGTTGGGGATCAGCTTGAGCAGGAAGTCGACCGTGCCCTGGTCCTTCACCTTGGTGGCGTTGTCGATAAAGCCGGCGATGGCCGAGGCGTCGAGCGAACGCGGATCGACATTCATGCCGACGCCGGGCTGGAACACATAGGCCAGCACGATGCCCAGCGCCAGCGCGATAGTGGTGACGATCTCGAAATACACCACCGCTTTGATGCCGACGCGGCCGACCTTCTTCAGCTCGCCGGCGCCGCAGATGCCGGCCACCACCACGCAGAACACGATCGGGCCGATCAGCATCTTGATCAGCTTGATAAAGGCGTCGCCGAGCGGCTTGAGCTTGGCGGCGAATTCAGGGAAAAGCAGGCCGAGTGCGGTGCCGAGCACCAGTGCGATCAGCACCTGGCCGAACAGCGAGCGGGTAAAGCGGGTGTGCAGGCGTGGGGTGCCCGGGCGGGGCTGCGAGGGAACTGCGTGCTGCATGGTTGTCTCCGTGCCGGGCCCGTCCCGCGCCTGTCCATTGGCTGGCGCTGGCTGGCCCATCTGATCCAGGAATCACCGGCTGCCCCCGTACTGCTCTGCTGGCGGGTGGGCTGCCGGCCTTACGTTCCGTGCGCGGCTCCCAGGTCGGAAGCTCGCCACCTCGCGGACAGCCCCCCTGTTGGGGCGGTATCCACGCAATCCGCTGTCCGGAACGGATTGTCCGAAGCAGATTGTCTGAACGTGAAACCGAATATAGTGCATATCATTTTTGTATGCAATTTTTGAATTCACTGTGCTAACATGAATCGCACAGAATAGAGCTTCGGCACGGGCGCCATGCCCGCGCCGGCTGGCCCCGGCAGACGCCGGCAGGCACGCCGGATCACCCGCCGTGGCAACCACGCACTTCCAGCAGGAGACAACGCATGGCAGCAATTCCGTCGCCGTCCACAGCCGCAGAGGTGGGCACGCGCATCATGGGCTGGGCCGACGCCCTCGCCGTCCATACCGAGCAGCCCGGCATGCTCACCCGCACCTACCTGACCGACGCGCACCACGGCGCCGCCGCGCAGCTGACCGAATGGATGCAGCAGGCCGGCATGACGGTGCGCCGTGACGCTGCCGGCAACGTGATCGGCCGCTACGAGGGCACCTCGCCCGACGCGCCGGCGCTGCTGACCGGCTCTCACTTCGACACCGTGCGCGATGCCGGCCGCTACGACGGCAACCTCGGCGTGATCCTGCCGGTCGCCTGCGTGGCCGAGTGGAACCGCCAGGGCAAGCGCTTTCCGTTTGCGATCGAGGTGGTGGGCTTTGCCGAGGAAGAGGGCGTGCGCTTCAAGGCCACGCTGCTGGGCAGCCGCGCCATCGCCGGCACCTTCGACAACAATGTGCTGGATAATGTCGACGACGCCGGCAAGACCATGCGTGAGGTGATGCGCGAGGCGGGTTTCGATGCCGCCGCGCTGCCGGCCGCGAAGCATGACCCCGGCAAGGTGCTGGCCTTCGTCGAAGTGCATATCGAGCAGGGGCCCGTGCTGCTCAATGAAAACCTGCCGGTAGGCGTGGTGACCGCGATCTCCGGTGCCACGCGCTTCATCGTCGAACTCGAAGGCCTGGCCGGCCATGCCGGCACGGTGCCGATGGACATGCGCCGCGACGCGGCGATGGCCGGCGCGGAGATCGGCCTTTTTATCGAGAAGCGCTGCGGCGGCAAACCGGGCCTGGTCGGCACCGTCGGCCAGTTCAACGTGCCCAACGGCGCCACCAACGTGGTGCCCGGCCATGCGGTGTTCTCCATTGACATCCGCTCCGGCATCGACGCCGAGCGCGAGGCCGCCGTCAGCGACGTGCTGGCCGAGATCGAGCGCGTGTGCGCGCGCCGCAACGTGCTTGCGCAGATCCGCAAGACCCACGAGGCCAGGAGCGTGCCGTGCGCCCCGTGGCTGCAAGAGCAATGGGCCGCCGCGATCGCCCGCCAGGGCGTGCCGGTGCGCCACCTGCCGTCGGGCGCTGGCCACGACGCCATGGCCATTGCCGCCATCGCCGATGTCGCCATGCTGTTCGTGCGCTGCGGCAACGGTGGCATCAGCCACCATCCCACCGAAACCATGACCGCCGAGGATGCAGCCCTGTCCGCGCGCGTGTTCAGCGATTTCGTCGAAAACTTCCGGCTGCCCCAGTAAGCGCGCACGCCCCGGAACCCTACCCGAACCCTCCTGAGTAGTTACGAGAACAAGTCATGACCGCACGAGACAATATGAACCCCATCGAAACCACGCTGACGCAGTTCATCGACCAGCACCGCCCGGAACAGGAAGCCTTCCTGGCCGAACTGGTCAAGGTGCCCTCGGACAACCCCGCCGGTGACTGCGACGCGCACGGCAAGCGCGCCAAGGAACTGCTGGAGGGCCTGGGTTTCACGGTGGAGGCGCACAAGGTGCCCGACGCGCAGGTGAAGGCGGCCGGCATGATCAGCGCCACCAACCTGGTGGTGCGCAAGCAGTTCGGCACGGGCGGCCCGACCATCGCCATGAACGCCCACGGCGACGTGGTGCCCCCGGGCCTGGGCTGGACCAAGGATCCGTACGGCGGCGAGATTGCCGACAGCGAACACGGCCCGGTCATGTATGGCCGCGGCGTGGCGGTGTCCAAGTCGGATTTCGCCACCTACACCTACGCCGTGCTGGCGCTGATGGAAGCCGAGAAGCAGGGGGCGAAGATCAACGGCGCGGTCGAGCTGCAATTCACCTATGACGAGGAAACCGGTGGCGACATCGGTCCGAAGTTCCTGCTCGACAACAACCTGAGCAAGGCCGACTACGCGATTTCGGCCGGCTTCTCGTATGGCATCACGTCGTCGCACAACGGCTGCCTGCACGTCGAGGTGACGGTCAAGGGCAAGCAGGGCCACGCCGCCATGCCGCACACCGGCGTCGACGCAATCGAGGCCGCCACCCACATCCTGCAAGCCATCTACGGCCTGCGTGCCGAGCTGGCCACGCGCAAGTCCAAGGTGCCCGGCATCGATACCGCCACGCTGAACGTCGGCCTGATCAAGGGCGGCATCAACACCAACGTGGTGCCGGACCTGGTGACCTTCCGCGTCGACCGCCGCATGATCCCCGAAGAAGTCGGCTTCGACGCCGAGGGCGAGATCCGCGCCGTGGTGGAGAAGGCCGCCAGGGACCGTCCGGGCATCGAGGTCAAGGTCGAGCGCATTATCCTGGCCGAGCCGCTCGCGGAACTGCCGGGCGTGGAAAAGCTGATCGGTGCGCTGAAGAGCCGTGCCGAGTCGGTGTTCGGCGTGGAGATCCCTGTGCAGGGCGTGCCGCTGTACACCGATGCCCGCCACTACACCAAGCGCGGCATCCCGACCGTGCTGTACGGTGCCGGTCCGCGCACGCTGATGGAGGCGCGTGGCCACAACTCTGACGAGAACCTGCGGCTGAACGACCTGAACCGGGCGACCAAGGTGGTGGCGCTGGCGTTGTCGGATCTGATGAAGTAAAGCGTCTGGCTGTCAACGGCAGCCTGGCCTTGAAACAACAAAAAAACGCCACGGAGATTGTGGCGTTTTCTTACGGTAAACATGTCTGAAGTCGCAGAGGCCGATTCCGCTTACTCCGGCAGCGTCTTCGCCCCCCCAGCCCCCAGCACCCGCTGCATCAGCACCGTATCGATCCACTGTCCGTGCTTGAACCCCACCGCCTCGAGCCGGCCGACAGTGCGAAAGCCCAGCCGTTCATGCACGGCCAGCGAGCCTGCACCCCCGCCACCGGCGGTGCAGGCGATCACGGCGACCATCTGGCGCCACGGCCCGGTCTCGCAGCGCGCGATCAGTTCGGCCAGCAGCGCCTGGCCCAGGCCTTCGCCGACGCGCCGGTGGTCGATATAGATCGAATCCTCGATGGCAAAGCGGTACGCGCTGCGAGCACGGTATGCCGAGGCGTAGGCGTAGCCGAGCACCTCGCCGTCACGCTCCGCCACCAGGTAGGGCAGGTCCTTGCGCCGGACTTCGGCAAAGCGCAGATGCATGTCGTCGACCGTGGGCGGCACCTCTTCGAACGACGCGCGGCCGTGCAGCACGTGATGCGCGTAGATGGCGTGGATGGCGGCAACGTCGGCGGGGGTGGCGTCGCGCAGCGAGAAGGGTTTGCGGGCGGCGACAGGATGCGCGGGAAGGGTGGTGGCGGAGGTCATCGGAAGAAGCAGGCTTGGCTGCCGGATGCAGAGGCTTGTAGCAACGCAGGATGCGTGCCGGACACATCTTCGTATATCGGCGTGCGGGCTCGCCACTGCGCCATTGTGTTGTATATAGTGCGGATGGATTTGCACCGCATCAGTGCTTATGCCCCGGGCCGGGGCACACAGAAAACGACAAGAAAGGACCTGCCATGATCACCATCTACCACAACCCACGCTGCTCCAAGTCGCGCGAGACGCTGGCCCTGGTCGAGGCCGCCGCCACAAAGCTGGGCGAGCCGGTGGAGATCGTCGAATACCTGAAGAACCCGCCGTCGCTGTCGACGCTGCGCCAGTTGCACACCATGCTGGGCGTGCCGGTACGCGAGATGCTGCGCGACAACGAAGCCCCGTATGCCGAGCTGGGCCTGGCCGACCCCGGCCTGACCGATGCCGAGCTGCTGGCCGCGGTGGCCGACAATCCGATCCTGCTGCAGCGCCCGGTGGTGGTGCGCAACCGCCGCGCCGCGATCGGCCGGCCGCCGGAGAACGTGGCCCGGTTGCTGGCCTGAGCTGCAAAAGCCCGGCCCGAATAGAACCGGCCCCCACTGAGGGTGGGGGCCGGCCGGTCTGCGAGACAAACTGCTTCAGGCGGGTCGTCTTAATGAACACCCAGCCAGTGCATGGCCTCCTGACCGAAAGCGATGGCCGCGAGCACGACCAGCAGCACCACCAGCGTCACCGTACTGACGTATAGCGTGGCCTTGGCGACTTCGGCGTCCTCATCCGAGGTGTGGTGATGGGTGATGGACGGGGGGGTCCGCGTGGCATGCGGCCAATGGATCCGGCCGGCCAGGTCTCTCAAGTGCAGGTCGGTAGGGAAACGCATGATCGACACCTCCTCGGCAGGCGCCGCGCTGGCCGGGCAACAGGGCTCAAACGGTATATGACGTGTTTGCGCAAAGGCGCCGGATAATCTGTTGGCTCGTTTCGCCCGGTGCGCCATATCCACTTCTAATATAGGCGGGCTGACGTCAGGTGTGTGAGCGGGAGTCTGCAAGGGATGTGCCGCTGCGGTTGCTGCGGTGCGGTAACCGGCTCCCTTTACGGCGAGGGAGGTGAGGGCTCGCTTGCGCGTTCTTCGTTGTCTGGAGCGCCGCCAGCCATGGCCGCCTCGCGTTCTCGCAGCGCGGCCAGCATGTTGCAGAACAGTGCGCCCTGTTCCAGCGCATCGTCCAGCGCCACATGGGTATGCGGCAGCGGATCATGCCATTCGGCCGGGAAGGCGGCCTTCACACTCTTGCGATAGGGGCGCCCGGTCAGCGCGAAGCCCAGCGTCTTGATGTCGAGCGCCGCCCAGCCGAACGGCGAACGCCCGGCAAAACGCATCATGTACCAGAACATCCAGGTGAAATCGAAACCGGCCGGGAAGGCGACAAAGACCGGCTTGCCGGGCAGGCTCTCGACCCACTCCACGTAGCGCACCATGGCGTCCTCGGGGCGCTGCAGGTCGCGCCGGCAGGCGCTCCAGGCCTCGGGCTGGGTTTGCCACCACTGCATCTGCACCGGGTGGCCGGCGGCGCCGGGCAGCGTTTCGAGGTTGGCCGAGAAGGTGCTGACCACGGTCTTGTCCGCCAGCATCGCCGCCGACGCGAATGACAGCATCGAATGCGGGCCCGGAATCGGGCCGTCGGCCTCGACGTCGGTGCTGACGTAGATTTCGGGACGGGTATCTGGCGCCTGTCGCTTGGCCATCGCGTCAGCCCACGTCGATCAGGTGGTCGGCCACGAACGGGTTGTTGCGGCGTTCCTCGCCGAAGGTCGAGACCGGGCCGTGGCCGGGGATGAAAGTCACGTCCTCGCCCAGCGGCCACAGCCGCGTGCGGATCGAGCGGATCAGGTCGGCGTGGTTGCCGCGCGGGAAGTCGGTGCGGCCGATCGAGCCGGCGAACAGCACGTCGCCCACCACCGCAAGCCGGTTGGCGCGCGAGAAGAACACCACATGGCCAGGGGTGTGGCCGGGGCAGTGGTAGACCTCCAGGGTCTCATTGCCGAACTGCACGGTGTCGCCGTTCTCCAGCCAGCGGTCGGGCTCGAAGGTCTCGGCGTGGCCGAAGCCGAAGCGGCGGGTCTGCTCGGGAAGTTGCTCGATCCAGAATCGCTCGTCCTGCTGGGGGCCCTCGATGGGGATGCCGAGCTCGCGCGACAGGGCCGCGGCGCCGGCGCAGTGGTCGACATGGCCGTGCGTCAGGAAGATCTTTTCCAGCGTGACGCCTTGCTCCTTTACCGCCGCGCGGATGCGTTCGAGGTCGCCGCCGGGATCGCAGACGGCGGCGCGGCCGGTGCTTTCATCGATCAGCAGCGAGCAGTTTTGCTGGAACGGCGTGACGGGAATAAGCAGGACTTTCATGGCGTTCAGTTGTGATCCGGACGCCTGTTGGGCAGCGGTGCCGGTGGAGACCGCACGGACGGCGGATCGTGCCCAGCATTGTAACGCCCCCTGCATGGCGCCCGCGGTGAGGCACAGAATGAGATTTATATGCCACTCGTTTGCATGGACCGCCTTCGGCCGCAATCCCTTGCCACACTTAGGATTGCGGGCAGATAGGCCCCGTTGGTGCGAAATCGCACAGATTTCGTAACAAATTGAAAGCCATAGTCAGCAGTAGTCAATGTTAGACTCGCGCCCATGCTAAGTATCTCCGCCCTCACCAAGCGCTGGCAACAGCTGGCCAAGCTCGGGACATGCACCGCATGTGCCCTGGTGCTGGCCGCCTGTGCCACGCCGCCTGAAGGCGACAGCGCAGGGGTTGCCGACACCTCCGGCGCCGTGCCGACGCGCGCGGCGAAGAACGCCGGCAAGACCGCGCGGAACGATCGCACCGAGCGCAGCGAGCGCGCCGATGCCGACAAATCCGCGCGCAATGGCGACAGCGGCAGCTGGAACCTGTTTGGCTACGATCCGGACGAAGGCCGCACCGGCAGCTCGCTTGACGGCCTGCGCGCCGACATCGGCACCTTCGAGCAGCGCGGCGTCGCCTCCTGGTACGGCAAGGGCTTCCATGGCCGCAAGACCGCCAACGGCGAGCGTTTCGACATGCGCGCGATGACCGCGGCGCATCCGTCGCTGCCGCTTGATAGCTGGGTGCTGGTGCGCAACCTGCGCAACAACAAGGTGGCCGTGCTGCGCATCAACGACCGCGGGCCTTACCACGGCAAGCGCGTGCTGGACGTGTCCTACGCCGGCGCGCGCCGCCTGGGTTTTGTCGAGCGCGGCGCCACGCAGGTGGAAATCCGCCGCCTGACCCGGACCGAAGTCGCAGCACTGGGTCCGCAGATGGATGCCGGCCGCACTGAAGCCGGCGATGGCAGCGGCGACGACGACGTGTCGGTGCCGGAACTGGCCGACTCGCTGGCGCCCGCCAAGGCGCGCAAGTCGACCAAGGCCAGCGGCAAGACGGTCAAGCGCAAGCGCCGCTGACGACTGCAGCGCCGAGGCATGCCACCGCGCGCTGACACCTCTGCGTTACTTTCTTCTCCCCCAGCCCGGGAGCAGGCCCGGGCCGCCTTATTCCTCGCTTTATTCCTGCGTGTCCCCCGAACGCTGCGCCAGCGCCAACTGGTAAAGCGCATCGGTGCCGGCGCCCGTGATCGCGGCCGCCAGCTTGGCGGCGCGCTTGGCCGGCAGCTCGGCCAGCAGCAGCGCCAGCACGCGCTGCGCTTCGGCATCCGGCTGGCCGTCGGCCGCAGCGGCGGGGCTGGCGCCTTCCACCACCAGCACGAATTCCCCCTTGGCCCGGTTCGGGTCGGCTGCCAGCCAGGCCGGCGCCTGCGCTACCGGCAGCACCGCGATGTCCTCGAACAGCTTGGTCAGTTCGCGCCCGACCAGCAGCCGGCGCTCGCCCGGCAGGCCGGCGGCCAGCGCCGCCAGCGTGTCGGCGATACGGTGCGGCGCCTCATAGCAGACCCAGGCGTGGTCCAGCGTCGCCAGCCGGGTAATCGCCTCGGCGCGTGCCTTCGGCTTGTTCGGCAGAAAGCCGACAAAGGTGAAGCGGCCCTCGCCGGCATCGAGCATCTCGCCCGCCACCGACAGCGCGGCGACGGCGGCGCTGGGGCCAGGCAGCGGCACCACCGGCTGGCCGGCCGCGCGCACCGCCTCGACCAGGCGCGCACCGGGATCGGAAATGCCGGGCGTGCCCGCATCCGAGACATAGGCGATGCGCTCGCCTGCGGCCAGGCGCGCGACGATGCGGCCGGCGGCCTCGCGCTCGTTGTGCTCGTGCACGGCCACCAGCGGCCGCTGCAGGCCCACGCGCGACAGCAGCTGGCCGGTATTGCGGGTGTCTTCGCAGGCCACGGCGTCGGCCAGGCCGAGCACATGCAGCGCGCGCAGCGACAGGTCGGCGACATTGCCGATCGGCGTGGCCACCACGTACAGCGTGCCGGCGGGGTAGGACTGGCTGGCCGCCAGCGTGATCCAGTCACTCATTGAGAACTTCCGGTGATGCCATCATTCAAATCCACCACGCAGGCGCGCGGTGCGCAGGCCGAGGACCGGGCGCTGGCGCACCTGCGGCGCCAGGGCCTGGAGCCCGTGGTTCGCAATTATCGCTGCAAAGGCGGCGAGATCGACCTGGTGATGCGCGCGCCGGACGGCACGCTGGTGTTCGTGGAGGTGCGCCAGCGCAGCGGCCGGGGCTTTGGCGGCGCGGCAGCGAGTGTCACGCCGGCCAAGCAGCGCCGCGTGCTGCTGGCCGCGGCGCACTACCTGGCCACACTGGCGCAGGCGCCGCCGTGCCGCTTCGACGTGGTGGCGCTGGAAGCGGGGCGCCTGGAGTGGCTGCAGCACGCCTTTGACGTGGATGCCGCCGGGGCTGGTTCATAATGCGCGCTGACGTGCGATCCGTCTCAATATCGGGATCGCGGGCGCGCCTCCGGGCCGCATTGGCAACAGAAAGGCCCACCGAGCCATGAGTATCGACAGTATCCAGCAACAATTTCTAGACAGCGCCGAGACCAAGCGACAGGCCGCGGCAGTGATGGCCCCCTATATCGACGCCGCCGTGGAACGCATGGTCGGCGCGCTGACCAGCGGCAACAAGATCCTGGCCTGCGGCAACGGCGGCTCGGCGGCCGACGCGCAGCACTTCGCCGCCGAACTGGTCGGGCGCTTCGAGCGCGAGCGCCCGGGCCTGGCGGCGATCGCGCTGACCACCGACAGCTCGATCCTGACCGCGATCGGCAACGACTATGACTTCAGCAAGGTGTTCTCCAAGCAGGTCGAGGCGCTCGGCCAGCCCGGCGACATCCTGCTGGCGATTTCCACGTCGGGCAATTCGGCCAACGTGATCGCCGCCATCGAGGCCGCGCGCCAGCGCGAGATGGCCGTGATCGCGCTGACCGGCAAGGGTGGCGGCGCCATCGGCGGCCTGCTAGACGAATTCGATATCCACTTGTGCGTGCCCAGCGAGCGCACCGCGCGCATCCAGGAAGTGCACCTGCTGACCCTGCATTGTTTGTGCGACGGCATCGACGAGGCACTGCTCGGCGAAGCCTGATGCCACCGCCTGTTTGCAGATCCGCCTATTTCCCAACATCCAGCCACAGCAAGGACCGCATGACGAACCTGACCACTACGCATGAATCCCGGACCGGCGCCGGCTCGCACCAGCCCTCCCGCACTGCCGGCTTTGCACGTGCCACGCTGGCTGCCGCGGCCGTGCTGGTCTGCGCCACCCAGCTCGCCGGCTGCTTCCCGGTGATCGCCGGCGCCATGGGCACCGGCGTGGCCATGGCCACCGACCGCCGCCCCGCCGCGACCCAGACGGTGGACCGCGGCCTGCAGCTCGAGGCCGAGAACACCATCAACACGCGCTACAGCGGGCGGGCGCGCGTCAACGTGACCGTGTTCAACCGCAAGGTGCTGCTGACCGGCGAAGCCGCCAGCGACAGCGTCAAGCAGGAGATCGACAAGTATGTGCGCGGCCTGCCCAACGCGCGCGTGGTGATCAACGAGCTCGAGATCGTCAGCTCGCCGGGCTTCATGACCCAGAGCCAGGACGCCTTCCTGACCAGCAAGGTCAAGACGCTGCTGATGACGGCCGACGGCGTGCCGTCGAACTCGATCAAGGTCACCACCGAGAAGAGCGTGGTCTACCTGCTGGGCGTGGTCACCACCGCCGAGGGCGACCGCGCCACCGACGTGGCGCGCAATGCCTCGGGCGTGACCAAGGTGGTCAAGGCCTTCGACTACGTCAACGACACCGAGCGCGCGCGCCTGGACGCGGCCTCGACCGCCCAGAACCCGTCGCTTGACAGCAGTGGCGGCAATATCGGCACGCCGGCGCCGGTGCAGTCGGTGCCGGGTGTGGGCGGTCCGATCGATGCGCCGGCCGGCGCGGGTGCGGCCACCACCAGCCCGGTCACGGCGCCGGTGACATCGCCGGTGACGCTGCCGCCGGGACGCAACCTGCCCTGAGCAGGGGCCCTTGCGGTCCTGTTGCCCGACGCCTGTTGTTCGCGGCGCCCGTTCATGCGGGCGCCGTTTTTCATTCTGCGGTTTTCGCTGCACACCGTCCGTGGCCGATGTGATACGGTTGCCACGCTGGCCGCGCCCCCCTCGCGGATGCCTGCGCCGGTCCTACACGGAGCGAGACCCATGACAACCATCCCCCGGCCTGCCGTGCTGCTGCGGCTGGCGCTGCTGGCGTGCGTGCTGTGCGGCGCCCAGCCCGCGTTGGCCGATGCCGTCGCCCCCACGCCTGCCTCAATTACTTCAACCACCGATACCGCGCTGCGCGCGCGCAGCCAGGCTGCCGCCTGCACCAGTTGCCACGGCCCCGCCGGCCGCGCACCAGCAGGCAGTCCGATTCCGTCGCTGGCCGGACGGCCGCAGGCGGAACTGGTCACGCAGATGCAGGCCTTCAAGGCCGGTACGCGCCCCGCGACGGTGATGCACCAGATCGCCAGGGGCTATAGCGACGAGCAGGTCGCGGCGATCGCGGCGTGGTTTGCCGCGGTGCGCTGACAGGGGAACGCGATGCAAAGACGAAGCTTCCTGGGCGCCGCCGGCGCCGCAGTGCTGGGTTCGGTCGGCGTGCGCGCGGCACGCGCCGCGGCACCGGCAAAAGTGGTGGTGGTCGGCGGCGGCTATGGCGGTGCCACCGCGGCGCGCTACCTGCGCGAATGGAGCGGCCAGGCGATCGAAGTGACGCTGGTCGAGCCCAACCCGGCCTTTATCTCCTGCCCGCTGTCCAACCTGGTGATCGGCGGCAGCCGGCAGATGGCGGAGATCACGCTGCCGTACGACGCGCTGGTGCGCCGCCACGGCGTCAGGCTGGTGCGGGATACCGCCGTCGCCATCGATCCGGGCCAGCGCACCGTGCGCCTCGCGAGCGGCGGCACGCTGCCGTACGACCGTCTGCTGCTGTCGCCCGGCGTCGACATGATGAGCGACGCGCTGCCCGGCCTCAAGCAGCCCGGCGGCGACCAGGTATTGCACGCCTGGAAGGCCGGCGCGCAGACCGTGGCGCTGCGCCGCCAGCTCGAGGCCATGCCGGACGGCGGCACCTACGCCATCACCATCCCGCTGGCGCCGTACCGCTGCCCGCCCGGCCCATACGAGCGTGCCTGCCAGGTCGCGCATTACTTCAGGCGGCACAAGCCCCGCAGCAAGGTGCTGATCCTTGACGCGAACCCGGACATCACCTCCAAGGCGGCGCTGTTCCGGCAGGTCTGGGCCACGCAGTACCAGGGCATGGTCGAGTACCGGCCGCAGTACAACACGGTCGATGTCGATCCCGCCACGCGCACGCTTAAATTCGACGTGCAGGACGACGAGCGCGCCGACGTGCTCAACGTGCTGCCGCCGCAGCGCGCCGGCGCGATCGCGGTATCGGCCGGGCTGGCAACCGCCAACGGCAAGTGGTGCGAGGTGGATTTCCTGAGCTTCGAGTCGGTCGCCGCACCCAATATCCACGTGATCGGCGACGCCATCCAGATCGCGCCGCTGATGCCCAAGTCCGGCCATATGGCCAACCAGCACGGCAAGGTCGCGGCCGCCGCCATCGTGGCGCTGCTGTCCGGCCGCGCGCCTGACCCGCAGCCGCTGTACAACAACACCTGCTACAGCTTTACTTCCGACCGCGAGGCGGTGCACGTGGCCAGCGTCCATCGCTACGATGGCGCGCAGAAGACCATGGTCACGGTGCCGGGCTCGGGGGGATTGTCGGCGGCGCCGAACACGCTCGAAGGCGATTACGCACTGGCGTGGGCGAAGACGATCTGGGCGGAGATGCTGGGGTAGCGGGCGACGACGGTGCGGGCGGCCAGCCACGCGCCGCCGCCCGTACAAAACCGCAAGAACGTGCAATGCCGGGCGTGCCGGCGCTGCTACCCTCGGGGTTCCAGTCGACACCCCAAAGCAAGCCGCGCCCCCATGCAAGCCAGAGACCGCCTCCTCGCCCTCGCCATCATCTGCGTCTGGGGCGTCAACTTCGTCGTCATCAAGGTCGGGCTGGCGGGCGTGCCGCCGATGCTGCTGGGCGCGCTGCGCTTCCTGCTGGTAGCGTTCCCCGCCATCTTCTTCGTGCCGCGTCCGCGCGTGCCGTGGCGCCTGCTGCTGGCCTATGGCGCCGCCATCAGCCTGGGGCAGTTTGCCTTCCTGTTCTACGCGATGGCGGTGGGCATGCCGGCGGGGCTTGCGTCGCTGGTGCTGCAGTCGCAGGCCTTCTTCACGCTGGCGATCGCCGCGCTGTGGCTGGGCGAGCCGGTGCGCTGGCACAACCTCGCCGGCATGGCGGTCGCGGCCGGCGGGCTGGCGCTGATCGGCTCGGGCGCTGCCGGAGGCGCCGGCGGCATGAGCGTGGCCGGTTTCGTGCTGACACTGTGCGCGGCGTTCTGCTGGGCCAGCGGCAATATCGTCAGCAAGAAGATCGGGCCGGTGGACCTGCTTGGGCTGGTGATCTGGGGCGCGCTGGTCCCGATCGTGCCGTTCGCGCTGCTGTCGCTGTGGATAGAGGGGCCGGACCGGATCGTGCAGAGCGTGACGCACGTGTCTGGCATGGGTGTGTTCGCGGTGGTGTACCTGGCCTTCGCCGCGACCGTGTTCGGCTACACCATGTGGGGCCGGCTGCTGACGCGCTACCCCGCCAGCCAGGTGGCGCCGCTGACACTGCTGGTGCCGGTGGTGGGGCTGGTGGCGGCGCACCTGCTGCTCGGCGAAGACCTGTCCGGCGCGCAGTGGGCGGGCGCGGCGGTGGTGATGGCCGGGCTGCTGCTCAATGTGTTCGGCCAGCGGCTGTGGACGGGCAGGGCGTTGGCGCGGCGCTGAACGGCCGGGCTTCGCCACTGGAGGGGGTAAACACTATATGCGCATTCACGCATATACGAATATATTGGACGGCATGGAAGAGCTGGATCGCGTATTCGAGAAGGTATCGGGCTACTTCAGCCTGTTGGCGGAGCCGACGCGGCTGAAGATCCTGCACGCCTTGTGCGATGGCGAGAAGCCGGTCAGCACGGTGGTCGAGACGGTGGGTTCGTCGCAAACCAATGTGTCGCGGCATCTCAACGCGATGTACCGCTCGGGCGTGCTGTCGCGCCGCAAGGAGGCGAACCTGGTGTTCTACGCCATTGCGGACGAAAGCGTGATCGAGCTGTGCCGCACGGTGTGCATCCAGGTGGCGAGCCGGCTGGAGGACAACGCCTTGCCCTCCAGGGCGGTCGACCGCTTCATGGCACAGCCTGAACCCGAGCCGACGCCGCGCCGGCGCCGCAGCGCGGGCTGAACGCGCGCATTCCGGCTCTTCCGGCCCAAAAAACGACAGCAGCTTCGTTACGGCGAAGCTGACCGAAAAACAGGCGGCCGCCAGTGGATCAGGGCAAGCCAGCCGGAGGAGACGGCATTGCAGCAACGGAACCGGCCCGGGCGCATCGTGCCCGCGCCCGAGCACTTCGTCAGCGCATCGCTGCAACAGGATATCGGCCGGCACGGCCTGGACGCGCCGCGGCGCGACTTCCTGCGCAAGAGCTTCCTCGGTGCGGCCGCGGGCATCGCCGCAGCCGCGGCCGGCCGCCAGGCGCTGGCCGCCGACGGCGATCCCGCCATCCTGCAGCCGCAGCCATGGGCCACGTCGCTGGGCCAGCCGGTAGCGGCACGGCCCTATGGCCAGCCGTCCGTGCATGAGCAGAACCTGGTGCGGCGCGAGTCCCCGGGCCTGACGCGCGTCTCCGCCGCTTCGGTCGCCTTCGCGCCGCTGCAGGGCTTCTTCGGCATCATCACTCCCAACGGCCTGCATTTCGAGCGCCACCACCAGGGCTGGCACGATATCGACCCCGCCCGCCACCGCCTGATGATCAACGGCCTGGTGCGCGCGCCGCGCGTCTACACCATGGACGACCTGATGCGCCTGCCGGCGGTGTCACGCATGCATTTCATCGAATGCGGCGCCAATACCGGCATGGAGTGGGGCAACGTGGCGGTGCCCACGGTGCAGTACACCCACGGCATGCTGTCGTGCTGCGAGTTCACCGGCGTGCCGCTGCGGGTGTTGCTGGACGACGCCGGCGCCGACCTGCGCCGCGGCCGCTACCTGCTGGCCGAAGGCGGCGACGGCTCGTCGATGACGCGCACCATCCCGATGGAGCTGGCCGACGAGATCATCGTCGCCTGGGGCATGAACGGCGAGATGCTGCGTCCCGAGAACGGCTACCCGCTGCGGCTGGTGGTGCCGGGCGTGCAGGGCGTGTCGTGGGTCAAGTGGCTGCGCCGGCTGGAGCTGGGCGACCAGCCGTGGAACGCCAAGGACGAGACCCTGCACTACGTCGACATGATGCCGGACGGCAAGCTGCGCCAGTACACGTCGATCCAGGAGTGCAAGTCGGTCATCACCACGCCCTCCGGCGGGCAGCAGCTGGTGGGGAAGGGCTTCTACAACATCAGCGGGCTGGCATGGTCCGGGCGCGGGCGTATCAAGCGGGTCGATGTCTCGACCGACGGCGGGCGCAACTGGCGCAGCGCGCGGCTGGAGTCGCCGGTACTGTCCAAATGCCTGACGCGCTTCAACCTCGACTGGGTCTGGGATGGTGGGGACAGCGGCCCCGCCATCCTGCAAAGCCGCGCCATCGACGAGACTGGCTATGTGCAGCCGAAGCTGGCGCAGTTGCGCGCGGTGCGCGGCACGCGCTCGATCTATCACAACAACGCCATCCAGAGCTGGCAGGTGGCGGCAGGCGGCGAGGTGTCCAATGTCCACGTGGGCTGAGCCGCGGATCGCCGCCGCGCTGGTGCTGGCTGCCGGCTGCGTCGCGCCGGCGTGGGCCGGATCGGGCCAGGACATGGCCGCCGCCCGGGCGGCTCTTGGCCGCACCGCCACGCCGGCAGAAGTGGCGGCCTGGGATATCGACGTGCGCCCGGACTTCAAGGGCCTGCCCAGCGGCAGCGGCACGGTGGCGCAGGGCCAGAAGGTCTGGGACGGCAAATGCGCGTCCTGCCACGGAGACTTCGGCGAATCCAACGAGGTGTTCACGCCGCTGGTCGGCGGCACCACGGCGCAGGACATGCAGCGCGGCCGCGTCGCCGCGATGACCGGCAACCAGCCCTATCGCACCACGCTGATGAAGGCCAGCACGGTCAGCACGTTGTGGGACTACATCCATCGCGCCATGCCGTGGAACACCCCCAAGAGCCTGAGCGTGAACGAGGTCTATGCGGTCACCGCCTACCTGCTCCACCTGGGCGAGATCGTGCCGGCGGACTTCACGCTGTCGGACGTCAATATCGCCGAGGTCCAGCGCCGCATGCCCAACCGTGACGGCATGACCACCGACCACGGCCTGTGGCCCGGGCGCGGGCGGCCCGATACGCGCAACACGGCCTGCATGAAGGATTGCGAGGGCAAGGTAGTGATTGCCTCGTCCATGCCGGACTACGCCCGCGACGCCCATGGCGACCTCGCGCAGCAGCAGCGCGGGTTCGGACCGGTGCGCGGCGTGGCGGCGCAGGGCGGAAGGCCGGCAAGTGGCGCGGTCGCCGCATCGGCGTTGACGCAGCCAGGCGCCCGGCTCGCCACCCAGTACCAGTGCGTGGCCTGCCATGCGATGGACCGCAAGCTGGTCGGGCCCTCGTTTGCGGACATCGCCGGCAAGTACAAGGGCCAGGACGCCCACGCGTCGCTGGCGCGCAAGGTCAAGGCGGGCGGGCAGGGTGCGTGGGGCAGCCTGCCGATGCCGCCCCAGCCCCAGATCCCGGATTCGGATGTGCAGGCCATGGTGGGCTGGATTCTTGAGGCAAAATAGCGGACTGGCCGCCGCAGTGCCCCCAGGCGGCGGCCAGTGTGTGGCGTCAGGCAGTCGCAGTGTTTGCCTGGCGGCCTTTGCCGTCCCCACGGCTTTACAGAGCTTGGAGAGCTTAACAATGAAGCAGTTTGTCATCGCAGCGCTGATGCTCGGCGTCGCCGCATCGGCCCACGCGGTCGATGCCGCCAAGGCACAGGAGATCGCCAACAAGAACGCCTGCATGGGTTGCCACCAGGTCGACAAGAAGCTGGTCGGTCCTTCCTACAAGGAAGTGGCCACCAAGTACAAGGGCGACAAGAATGCCCTGGCGACCCTGTCCAAGAAGGTCAAGAACGGTGGCTCGGGCGTCTGGGGTCCGGTGCCGATGCCGGCTAACGCCGCCATCAGCGACGGCGACCTCAAGACGGTGGTCGAGTGGGTGCTGGCAGGCGCCCCCGCCAAGTAAGCGTTACCGCCATGGCGGGCAGTCCGCCGATGCAGCAGGCGGGACGGTGAAAGCCGCACCGGCCTGAACAGATCCAGCGGCCGGCTATGTACCGGCCGCATGAAATACCACAAAGCAATACCTCAGGCATTAGTACCACGAATACCGAAGCGGTCAGGAGCCGACTGGAACGCAGTAGCCGGGAGCAAGCAATGAATACAAAACGACGAGAAGTGCTGCGGGTCACCGCTGTCCTGTCGCTGATGGCCGCCACCGGCCTGATCAGCGAAGCGCAGGCGGCCGAATGGAACAAGAACGCCTTTGACGGCAAGAGCGTTGCCGACGTGATCAAGGCGCTCGGCGGCAGCGGCACCGAGAAAAGCACCGCCATCACGTTCACCGCCCCCGATATCGCCGAGAACGGCGCCGTGGTGCCGCTTGCCGTGACCAGCACCATCCCCGACACCGAGCAGATCGCGATCCTGGTCGAGAAGAATCCCAACACGCTGGCCGCCGACTTCGTCATCCCCGCCGGCACCGAGCCGTTCGTCTCCACGCGCGTGAAGATGGGCCAGACCTCGGTGGTGTACGCCGCGGTCAAGGCCGGCGGCAAGTGGTACGTGGCATCGAAGGAAATCAAGGTCACGCTGGGCGGCTGCGGCGGCTGAGGCCACGCCCGCCATCGCCCGATCGAGATTTCCCGCCAAACTGCAACAGGAGAAACACATGGCAGACCCGATGCGCGTACGCGCCACCGAAAACGGCGGCGTGGTAGACGTCAAGATCCTGATGAAACACGACATGGAAACCGGCCAGCGCAAGGACGCGTCCGGCAAGGTCGTGCCGGCCTGGCATATCCAGACCGTGACCGCCCAGTGCAAGGGCAAGGAAGTGTTCCGCGCCCAGTTCGGGCCGGCGGTGTCCAAGGACCCGTTCCTGAACTTCAAGTTCAAGGGCGGCGCCAAGGGCGACAAGGTCGCGGTGACCTGGATCGACAATCGCGGCGACAAGCGCACCGACGAAGCGACCATCGCCTGAGCGCCGCCCGCCGGGCAGCGCGCGCCGTCCTCTGCTAAGGTTCGGGACGGATGCCGGGGCGGGCCCGGCCGGAAGGAACACTATGCGGCGAGCATTTATTCGAGCATCGGCGGCACTGGCCGCCATCGGCCTGTCGGCACAAGCCGCGGCCCAGTCGGCACCGGCGAGTGCCGGCAAGGGCGGGCGCGTGAAAGTGGTGTACCAGCTCTCGGAAGGCGTCGACCAGGCGGTGCGCGCGATGGGCAACCTGCGCAACCACCTGAACGGTGCGCCGGGAACGAAGATCGTAGTGGTCGCGTTCGGCTACGGCGTCGATTTCCTGGTGGAAGGCGCCAAGGATGCGCGCGGCAATACCTTTGACGGACCGGTGGGCGCGCTGGCCTCGGCCGGCGTGGAGTTCCGCGTGTGCCGCAATACGCTGACCGCACGCAAGATCGCAGAATCGAGCCTGTTGATGGAAGCCAGGGTGGTACAGGCCGGCGTGGTGGAAATCGCCCGCCTGCAGGCCGAGGAAGGCTACGCGTATATCAAGCCCTGAGCCGGGCGGCGCAGCTTCCGGACACAAATAAGAACGGCCCGCCACGGTGCGAGGCCGCGAGGAGAAGCCCCATGAACACCATCCGAAGCCTGGGCCGGCGCGTCGCGCTGGCCGCGGCTGCCACGGCCGCGCTGGCCGGCGCAGTGGTTGGTTCGTCCGCCGTGCATGCGCAGGGCAGCACTGCCGACGAAATCGCCAAGTACCGGCAGATGCTGGCCGAAGGCAATCCCGCCGAGCTGTGGGAAGCCGCCGGCGAAGAGCTGTGGAAAAAGCCCGTCGGCCCGAAGAACGTCTCGCTCGAGCAATGCGACCTGGGCAAGGGCCCGGGCGTGACCAAGGGCGCCTACGCCGAGCTGCCGCGCTACTTCAAGGACGCCAACAAGGTGATGGACCTGGAGCAGCGGCTGGCCTTCTGCCGCATGACGCTGCAGGGCCTGAGCAAGGAAGAGGCGATGAAGAACCCGTTCTCGGCCTCGGGCAAGCCGTCCGAGATCGAACGGCTGGTGGCCTACCTGACCGGCGAGTCGCGCGGCGTGAAGATGAACGTGCAGCTCAACCATCCGGAAGAGAAGCGCACCTACGCGCTTGGCCAGAAGATGTTCTTCTACCGCGGCGGTGCCTATGACTTTGCCTGCGCCACCTGCCACGCGGTGGATGGCCAGCGCATCCGCCTGCAGGACCTGCCCAACCTGCTGACCGACAAGGGCGCGCAGGCGGCCTACACCACGTGGCCCGCCTACCGCGTGTCGCAGGGCGAGGTCCGCTCGATGCAGCATCGCCTCTACGACTGCCTGCGCCAGCAGCGCTTTCCCGAACCCGCCTATGGCTCGGACGTGATCACCGCGCTGACCATGTTCCTGGCGAAGAACGCCAACGGCGGGACCTACGACGGCCCGGCGATGAAGCGCTGACCGGTACGGGAGAGACAATATGCAACGACAGAACCAGGCACTGGCCATCGCGGCCCTGGCCACCGTGCTGGCAACGGGCGCCTACGCGCAGGACACAAGCACCAAGGGGCGACCGGCCAAGGGCAAGCCCGCCGCCGTCAGCAACGCCGACATGAAGCACCTGATCGAGGACTCGTTCTCGTCCCGGGGACCGGTCACGGTCGAAGGCGTGCTCAACCAGGACGGCATGCAGCAGGCGTGCAGCCAGTACCCGGACCGCACCAAGGTACCGGAGAAGCTAGCCAGGAAGATCGAGGCGGCCGAGCTCAAGCAGGTGAAATACCCGGCCGACAGCAACTGGCTGGGCGACTGGAAAGAAGGCGAGAAGATCGCGCAGAACGGCCGCGGCATGCAGTTCACCGACCAGGTGGGCGGCACCAACGGCGGCAACTGCTATGCCTGCCACCAGATGACCAAGGCCGAGATCTCGTTCGGCAATATCGGCCCGTCGCTGTACCAGTACGGCAAGCTGCGCGGCAACTCGCAGGAAGTCATCAAGTACACCTGGGGCAAGATCTGGGACTCCAGCGCCTACGCGGCCTGCTCCAACATGCCGCGCTTCGGCCACAAGGGCATTCTGACCGAGGCCCAGATCCGCGACGTGATGGCGCTGCTGCTCGATCCGGCCTCGCCGGTCAACCAGTAAGCCCAATGCGCGCGCCCGCCATGGTGCTGCGCTGGCTGATGGCCTTCACCCTGGCCACTGCCGCGGGCGGCGCGGCCGCGCTGGAAGTGGGCGACACCGTGCGCCTGCCCGATATGCAGACGCTGGACGGCCGCACGCTGAGCGCCGCGGCGCTGGCCGGCAAGCCGGTGGTGGTCGAATACTGGGCCACCTGGTGCCCGTTCTGCGCCATGCAGAACCCGCGCCTGCAGAAGCTTTACGAGCGCACGCGCGGCACGCCGCTGCAGGTGCTGGCGATCAGCATCGACAAGGATGCGCGCGAAGCCGCCGGCTACATGAAGAAGCGCGGCTACACCTTCCCGGCGACGATGGACTCCGCCGCGCTGCAGGCTGTGTTCGGCAAGCGCAAGGGCCTGCCGGAGCTGTACGTGATCGACGCCCGCGGCCGCGTGGTGCAGAAGGAGGTGGGCGAGATGCTCGAAGACGAAGTGGCGGCGCTGGAGCGGTACGCCAGGCCGTAGCAACGCGATGCCGGACGCCCGCCACGGCTGACCGGCACGCCATATCACAGGAAGAGACATGAACCGACGCGAGTTCCTGCAGGTGCTGGCCATCGCCGGCGCCGGCGGCATGACGTTCCCTCATGAAGATGCGCAAGCCGCGCAGGCGGCCGAATCGATGTACGACCTGCCGCGCTTCGGCAACGTCCACCTGCTGCACTTCACCGACTGCCATGCGCAACTGCGGCCGGTGCATTTCCGCGAGCCCAACGTCAACCTGGGCATCGGCGACTATGCCGGCAAGCCGCCGCACCTGGTGGGCGATGCGCTGCTGCGCCACTATGGCATCCGCCCGGGCACGCCGCAGGCGCATGCGTTCACCTATCTCGATTTCAACGAGGCCGCGCGGCGCTATGGCAAGGTCGGCGGGTTTGCGCACCTGGCCACGCTGGTCAGGCGCCTGAAGGCCGGCCGCCCCGGCGCGCTGCTGCTCGACGGGGGCGACACCTGGCAGGGCTCAGCCACCGCGCTGTGGACCAAGGGGCAGGACATGGTCGATGCGGCGCTGGCCCTGGGCGTGGACGTGATGACGCCGCATTGGGAAATGACCCTCGGTGCGGACCGCGTCAGGGAGATTGTCGACATGGATTTCAAGGGCAAGGTCGCGTTCCTCGCGCAGAACGTCAAGACCAACGATTTCGGCGACCCGGTGTTCGACCCCTACGTGACCCGCGCGATCAACGGCGTACCGGTCGCCATCATCGGCCAGGCCTTTCCGTACACGCCGATCGCCAACCCGCGCTACTTCGTGCCGGACTGGACCTTCGGCATCCAGGAAGAGAACCTGCAGAAGGTCATCGACGAGGCCCGCGGCAAGGGCGCGCAGGCGGTGGTGCTGTTGTCGCACAACGGCATGGACGTCGACCTGAAGCTGGCCTCGCGCGTGCGCGGGCTCGACGCCATCCTGGGCGGCCACACCCATGACGGCGTGCCGGCGCCGGTGCCGGTGAAGAACGCCGGCGGCACCACGCTGGTGACCAATGCCGGCTCCAACGGCAAGTTCCTGGGCGTGCTGGACTTCGATGTAAAGGGCGGCAAGGTCGCGGACTTTCGCTACCGGCTGCTGCCGGTGTTCGCCAACTACCTGCCCGCCGACCCCGCCATGGAGGCGCTGATCCACAAGGTGCGCGCGCCCTACGAACAGAAGCTGGGCGAGGTGCTGGCCGTCAACCGCGGCCTGCTCTACCGCCGCGGCAACTTCAACGGCACCTTCGACCAACTGATCCTGGACGGCCTGATGCAGGTGCAAGGCGCACAGATCGCGTTTTCGCCTGGCTTCCGCTGGGGCACCACACTGCTGCCGGGCCAGGCCATCACGATGGAACACCTGATGGACCAGACCGCGATCACCTACCCGCACACCACGGTGACGCAGATGCGCGGCGAGACCATCAAGACCATCCTGGAAGACGTGGCAGACAACCTGTTCAATCCCGACCCGTACTACCAGCAGGGCGGCGACATGGTGCGCGTGGGCGGACTGCAGTACACCATCGATCCCAACGCCGGCATGGGCAAGCGCATCACCGACATGCGCCTGGCCGGCAGGCCGCTGGAAGCCGGCAAGACCTACAAGGTGGCCGGCTGGGCGCCGGTAGCCGAGGAAGCCCGCGAGGCCGGCGGTGCGCCGATCTGGGATGTGATGGCGCAATGGCTGCGCAGCACGAAAGAGGTCAGCGCCCGGCCACTGAACCTGCCGCGCGTGCGCGGCATGGACGGCAATCCCGGCATTGCCGCCTGATGTTGCGCAGCGTCCTCATGCGCGGGCGCGAAGGATTGAAGGCAGACGGCGAAGTCGTTACAATCGTCCGCTACGGGCCGATAGCTCAGCTGGGAGAGCGCTGCGTTCGCAATGCAGAGGTCGGGAGTTCGATCCTCCTTCGGTCCACCAGATATAAGGGCTCGGGTAACTCCGAGCCCTTTTTCCTTTCTGACAGCGGCTATATTGCCCGGCGAGTGTCAAGGAACTTTCGTGGACGAACAGGACCGCCGGCGCGATCAAGCTTCCGACCGTACCCAAATGACCACCCGCGCTCTGGACCGACTGCAACTGCGCGAGTTGCTACTGGCCGGGGCAAGGTCTGCACCGACGTCCCCTCTCCATCCTTCCAGCTTTGAAGAATTGCTCGCCCTGGTTCGCGAGGCAATCGCCGCTCGCTCGAAGGACTGAGCCTGCGGGCTTATCAGGTCGTCCAGAGAAAGCCGTGAACGTTCTCGAGACTCTGTGGCAGTGCGCCTGCTCAGGCCACCCGCGTCGGCCGTCTGGCCTTCATCGCCGAAGGCCGTACCTGTTGCAGCGCCCGCAGCGACTGCAGTGCGTCTTCCACCGCCTCAATCCCGTCGCGCAGGCGCGCGGTGGCATAGCCAAGCCGGCTTTGCGCATCGGCGTCGGGCGTGGAAAGGTGTTCGAGTGCGTCGACTTCCGCCTGCATCTGTCCGACCAGGCGGCGCAATTGGGATGTGCTGTGCGAGGCTAGTGAACGAATCGCCATCGTGGGGGCCCTCCTTGCAGTGACCGGGTGTGCCCGTCCTGTCTACGGTAAAGGCGTCGCGCGATCTTCGCCAGCGCTGTTACGAAATCTCCACGATGTGACGCGCAAGGCCACATCCCGCCGCTTGGGCTATAGTCGCGCGATGGAATCGGAATCCACGCAGATGCGGCCCGAACTACCCGATAACGACGCCGGGAGCCCGGCTGACGCCCAGGCGCGCCACCGCGCCGGCCGGCGCAGCACGCTGGTCAGCGTGGCCGTCAATATCGGCCTGACCGTGGCCCAGGGTGTGGCCGGCGTCATTTCCGGCTCGCAGGCGCTGCTTGCCGATGCGGCGCATTCCCTGTCGGATCTGCTGTCCGACTTCGTGGTGCTGCTGGCCGCCTGGCAGAGCCGCAAGGATCCGGATGCCGGTCACCAGTACGGCCACCTGCGCTTCGAGACCGCGGCATCGCTGGCGCTTGGCGCGCTGCTGCTGGCGGTGGGGGCGGGCATGTTGTGGGCGGCGGTTGGCAAGCTGCAGCATTCCGCCGTCGCGCAGCCGGTGCAACCGATAGCGCTGTGGGTGGCGCTGGCCGCGCTGGTGTCCAAGGAACTGCTGTTCCGCTACCTGCTGGCGGTGGCGCGGCGCGTGCGTTCAGGGATGCTGGTGGCCAATGCCTGGCATGCGCGCTCGGACGCGGCGTCGTCGCTGGTGGTGGCGCTGGGCATCGGCGGCAACCTGCTGGGCTACCACCTGCTCGATCCGGTGGCGGCCATCGTGGTGGGGCTGATGGTGGCGCGCATGGGGCTGCGCTTTGGCTGGGACGCGCTCAACGACCTGATGGACCGCGCCGCCGACGAAGAAACAGTCGAAGCGATCCGCCGCACCCTGCTCGCCACGCCCGGCGTGCAGGGCCTGCACGACCTGCGCACGCGCAAGATGGGCGACCAGGTGCTGGTCGATGTCCACCTTGAAATCGACGCCACGCTGACCGTGGCGCAAGGCCATGCGATCGCCGTCGAAGCCCGGCGCCGCACACTGGAGCACCATCACGTGCTCAATGTGATGACCCACGTCGACCCGGTATACGTCACCGACTCAACCGCCACCGCCTGAGGTCGGGCTGTGGACATCTCCGCCCGCCGCTGGGGATAACTGTCCGGACAAGCTGTGCCCTGCCTGGGGGCGCGCTGTGGGACGTATACGTACAACTTCACCGTCGGCACGCGTCACGTATACGTCACCCTGGACCTGTCCCATCGAATCAGGGTTATCCCGGGGTGGTTATCTTTGCCGCAAGCTCTTGAGCCGAAAGGGAAAAGGTGACTTATCCACGGCCCGTGGTCCGGTTTATCTACTACTACTATGTTTACATACGTAAACAATATAAAAGAGATAACCAGGACCGTTGCGCTGAGTGCGGCGGTGCAAGGCCTGTGCGAGTGCCTCCATCCTCCTCACAACGTATACGCGGACGCCCGAAGCGACCGTGCGGCAGCGCACGTATACGCCGCCGCCGGGTTAACAATCCTTAGCGCGGCACCTTGAACACTTGCCTGGCCCGCAGCACTTCGGCACCCGTGGTGCAACCCTCCTGGTGGTCATTGACCAGCCCCATCGCCTGCATCAGCGCATACATGGTGGTAGGGCCGACAAAGCGCCAGCCACGCTTCTTCAGATCCTTCGACAGCGCCACCGACTCGGGGGAGGTCGCCATGGTGCGCAACACCTCGGGCGTCAGCACTTTGGGCCGGCTGGCCGGATCGGGCTCGAAGCGCCAGAAATAGGCGGCCAGCGACGATTCCGTTTCCAGCAGCTCGCGCGCCCGCCGGGCGTTGTTGATGGCGGCCTCGATCTTGCCGCGATGGCGCACGATGCCGGCGTCGGCCAGCAGCCGCTGGATTTCGCGCTCGCCAAAGCGGGCCACCTTGTCGATCTCGAAATTGGCGAAGGCCTTGCGGAATGCCTCGCGCTTGCGCAGGATGGTCAGCCAGCTCAGTCCGGCCTGGAAACCCTCCAGGCACAGCTTCTCGAACAGCCGGCGGTCGTCCGCGACCGGGAAGCCCCACTCGTTGTCGTGGTAGTGGCAATAGTCTTCCAGTGTGCCGCACCAGCCACAGCGCACCGGCGCGGCCGGCGCTTCCTTCTTGCTCGTCATGCGTGCTATTTCCCTGTTGTAAGTTCCAGGCGCCGGCCAGCATCTCGCCGGCCGGCGCGTTTGCTGCGATCATGCCCGCACCTGAGATATTGCGGAAGGCTGAAAATGGACATGCGATTGACAACCCTGGACGAAGACGGATGGGAACTCGACGACGCCGAGCCCATCGCCGCCGCCCACCCCGACACCTTCTGGATGCCGTCCCGCGAGGAGCGTGATGCGCTGGTTCCGGGCCAGCAGGTCAAGCTGATCTTCCGCATCCTGGTCGCGGACGAATCCGGCAACGAGGAAGTCCACGTCGAGCGGATGTGGGTGAACGTCACCGGGCGCGAGGGCAGCCTCTATACGGGCGAGCTCGACAACCAGCCCTACTGCACCGACGAGATGAACCCCGGCATGCCGCTGTGCTTCGAGGCGCGGCATGTGATCAACATCTTCCGGGAAGGCGAGGACGAGTCGTAGCCGGTCCGATTCGCCAGCCCGCGCCGCTCAGAAACTGGCCGCCAGCCCCAGCGACACCCCGACACGTTGTTGCCGAACACATAGCGCAGCACCGCCCGCACCCGGGTAACAAAGACTTCATGCGCGCTGGTATCCAGCTCCAGCCCGGTGCCGACAGTCGTCAGGGAATTGAAGCCAAGGATGCCGGCCTCGCTGCCCAGATAGCGCGAGGGCGACAGTTCCAGCACATAGCGCACCGGCCGGTCCAGCGCATGCAGGCCGGTCGGCGCCCGCCAGCGCGCCCCCAGGTTGGCGGTCTGGGCCGAGGCCGTGCCGGTCACCGCGCTGGTGGTGCCGCCGAAGCTCTGCAAGTGGATATTGGTGTAGCGCAGTTCGATGTCGATCTCGTACTTCTCGCGGTAGTGCTCCCAGTCGAGCATCACCGAGCCGCCCAGCCCGTAGGCATTGAGGCTGCCGCCGTCGAGGAAGTCGAGCTGGCGGTCGGTCACCTGCCCGAGCACGAACTTGCCGACCGACAGGTCGCTCGAGACATTGCCCAGCGACGCGTTGAAGCCCTCAGGTGAAAGTTTTCAGATCGGCGTGCTTTGGATTTATATCGGATCGATCCGATGCGGCTCAGGCGGCCGGAGGTTGCCCGGATGCCTGGCACCGGGCCGCTTCGGGCGGCAGGGCGGGGTTCGAGGTCTGCACGGGTGGCGGGCGCCGGCGAGTTATCCACAGCAGCAGGGCACTCGCACCCCAGCCGGTCACGAACACGGTATCGCCGGCATGGTTGAGCCAGCCCGCGGCCTGCGCGCTGCCGCTCAGCGCCACCAGCAAGGCGCCCGGCAGGCGCGCCACGATCCACAGCGCGACGGCAGGCACGCTGCCGTAGACACCCGGCTGCCACCAGTGGGAAAGGTAGGGAACGTGCCGCCCGGGGCGGCGCAGGATGCGCGGTACCACCGAAGTCTCCGGACCACGCGGCGCGCGGGGGCACGCCGTGGGCGCAATGCGTTGCGGGCTGGCGCGGCCCGCAAGCCGGCTCCCGTCTGCATCATAGGCCGACTGGCCCTGGCGTGTCCTTGGGGTCGCACCGGGGTGTGTGCGGCATCCCACGGTGGGCGGCGCCGCGGCCACGCCGGGGTTGCGCCTTCAACTTTTTTGCATGAGGTATCCGCAAATGGCCGCCGTCCCGCACGGCGATCTTTGCCAAACTCGATGGCATGCCTAAACCGTCTGAAGTGGTGACTGCCATGCTTCCCGCACTCTATATCTCCCACGGCTCGCCGATGCTTGCGATCGATCCCGGCCCCACCGGTGCCGCCTTCGAAGCGCTTGGCGAGCGGCTGCGCGCGCAGCGCCCGCGCGCGGTGCTGGTGGTCTCGGCGCACTGGATCTACAGCACGCTGGCGGTGACCAGCCGCGAGCGGCAGGAGGCCTGGCACGATTTCGGCGGCTTCCCGCGCGAGCTGTACGCGCTGCGCTACGACGCGCCGGGCTCGCCAGCGCTGGCCGCGCGGGTCAAGGCGCTGGTGGAGGCAGCCGCCATCCCCGGCGCCGGGTTTGTCGGCCAGGACGAAGAGCGCCCGCTGGACCACGGCGCCTGGATGCCGATGCGGCATTTCTTCCCGGACGCCGACGTGCCGGTGGTGCAGCTCGCGCTGAACCCGTACCTGTCGTCCGCCACGCAGATCGCGATCGGCCGCGCGCTGGCGCCGCTGCGCGACGAGGGCGTGCTGGTGCTGGCCTCCGGCAGCTTCACGCACAACCTGCAGGAAGTGTTCGGCGGCGGCACCCGGCGCGAGCAGCATGGACCGCAGGCCGAGCCGTATGTCGAGGCCTTCCGCGGCTGGATGACCGCGGCGCTGGACGAAGCGCTCGCCACCGGCGACACCCGCCGCATTGCCGACTACCGTGAGCAGGCGCCGTATGCGCGCCGCGCGCACCCGACCGACGAGCACCTGCTGCCGTTCTATGTGGCGCTCGGCGCGGCGCTGGGGCCGCGGACCGCAGCGACGGGTACGTCGGCTGCGGCGAGCGTGGCCCGGGTGGCCGATGAAGTGACCTACGGCGTGCTGGCCATGGACAGCTTCGTGTTCGAAGGAATGGGGGCGGGCGCCGCGCCGATGAAGGCGGCCGCCTGAGCGACTACCGCCCGGCTGAATCGGGCGGATTGGGCGCCGCGTGCGCCCCCTACCCGCCATCGCGCGGCGGCAGATAGCGCCGCGCCGAGCGGGCGCCCGCCAGCGCGATCCAGCCCATGGTTACCGCCACCACCGCCAGCCCGACGCGCAGGTTGACCAGGTGCGCCACGCCGCCAATCAGCACCGGGCCCAGCAGCAGCCCGATGTAGGCAAAGCGCGCCACGCGCGAGATGGCCTCGGCCGGCGCCACGCCCGGCAGCCGCGACGCGGCGACGAAGAAGATCGGCACCATATTGGCGGCGCCCAGCCCCATCAGCGTAAAGCCCGCCAGCGCCGCCACCGGCAGCGGCACCAGCAGCGCCAGCGCGATGCCGGCAAAGCCGAGCCAGGCGCTGCCGGTCAGCGTGGTGCCATCACCCAGCCGCGCGCGCAGGCGGTCGCCGCCGAAGCGCCCGCACGCCATGCCGCCCGAGAACGCGGCGTAGCCCAGGCTGATCCAGCCGTCGGGTGCCTGCGTCACGTCGCGCATATAGACGCTGGTCCAGTCATACATCGCGCCTTCGCCGATCAGGCCGAGGAAGGCCAGCAGCCCCAGCAGCCACAGCGCGCGCACCGCATGGTCGCGATGGTGGCTTGCCGACGGCAGCACCGGGTGGTCGGGCAGCAGCCCCGGGAAAGTGCCCACCGCCACCAGCGCGGTCACGCCCGCCATCATCGCCGCATGCGCCAGCGGCGCCACGCCCAGCGACAGCATCAGCCCGCCGAACGCCGCGCCGGCCATGCCGCCGAGGCTGAACATGCCATGCAGCGCCGACATCACCGGCCGCGTGCGGCTGGCCTCGACCGTGGCGGCTTGCGCGTTCATGCCGACATCGAAGGCCGCATTAACCATGCCGAACGCCACCAACGCGGGCAGCAGCAGCCAGAACGACGGCATCGCCAGGATCGCGACCGTGGCCAGCGCGAACAGCAGCCCGCCTGCCATCGACGCGCGCCCGCTGCCGGCGCGCGCGACCCAGCGCCCGACCATCCCCATCGCCAGGATGGCGCCGCCGGCCACCGCCAGCATGGCCAGCGACAGCAGCGCGTCGGACAGGCCGAAGCGGGCCTTGATGGTGGGGATATGCACGCCCCAGGTGGCGAAGGTGGCGCCGTTGACGAAGAACAGCGCCATGGTGCCGCGCGTGGCGCGCGCGACGGCGCCCGGCGGGGACAGGGCGGCGCCGGCCGAAGGGGTAGGGGAGTCGGGCATTGGCGGGGTGCGGCGGCAGCCCGGACACTGCCGCGTCCAGAGCTGCAAAAGCCGTCATTGTCCCGCATCGACGCAAATTCGACATGACAGCGCCGCGAGCGCGGCTAGCGGTGCGCCCCCTCCATCCGCAGCAGCCCGCGCCGATGCAGCGCGTAGCCGAACGCCAGCAGCGCGGCCAGCGCCAGCGCCACCATCGCCCAGAGCATCAGCCAGTAGCCGCCCGCGGCGCTCCACAGCAGCGCGCCCAGCCACGGCGCCACGGCCTGCATCAGCAGCACCGGCGTCATCATCAGCCCGTTGAGCGTGGCGTAGTGGTGGCGCGAGATCAGCTCGGGCATGGCCATCGCCCGCAGCATGGTGTTGACGCCGTTGGCGCAGCCATACAGCACCGCGGCCACCATCAGCCAGGCGCCGTGCCCGAGCGCAAAGCACAACAGCCCCGCGCTCATCAGCAGATAGACCGGCAGCGACAGCCGCACCGGATGCCGTACCGCCGCGCGCATCATCAGCAGGCGGCCCACCACCTGCGCCGGGCCGATCAGCGCCGCCACCACCAGTTGCTGCGCGATCGGCAGGCCTTTCTCGGTCAGCATCGGGATCAGGTGCGCGCCCAGCAGCGAGGCCACCACCGCGGTCGCGGTGAAGGCCAGCACCACGGCCCAGAACACCGGCTGGCGCAGCGTGGTGCGGGCGATGCCGTGGCCGCCGGCGGCGGCGTCGGACGGGGTCATGCCGGCGTAGGTGGGATGCAGCGCGTAGCGCATGCGCGCATGCAGCGGCGCGCAGACCAGCAGGTTCAGCATGGCAAAGCCGATCAGCGTCGGGCGCCAGCCGGCATGGATCACCAGCCATTGCGCCAGCGGCACGAAGATCGTGCTGGCAAAGCCGGCCATCAGCGTGACCGCCATGATCGGCTTCTGGTACTGGTCGCCATACGCCTGGCGCAGCACCACGAAGGCGGGTTCGTACAGCGTGGTCGCCATGGCCAGCCCCAGCGGCACCCACATCAGCACGAACATGGCGGGCGAGGGCGTCCACGCCCACAGCAGCAGGCCGAGCGCGGCCAGCACCGAACCGGCGCCCATTACCTTGCGCGCCGGGGCGCGGTCCAGCAGCCGCCCGACCGCGAACGAGCACATCGCCCACACCAGCAGCCCCAGCGAATAGCCGCCCGCCAGAAAGGGCTTGGACCAGCCCAGGCTGCGGATCATCGGGTCGATAAAGACAGTGAAGGCGAAGTACAGCGTGCCCCAGGAGATGGTCTCGGTCAGGCCGAGGATCCAGACCAGCCGGCGCGGCGGCGTGGCGGGGTGCGCGGGCCCGGCGCGGGCCGGGCTGGCGTCTGGGTCGGCATGGACCGCCTGAGCGGCGTCCGCGTCGGAGCTGGCTTCCAGTGTTGTCATGGCGGGCCCGGCGGGGGATGTCGCCATGGTTGGCGGCGCGTGGGGCCAGTCGGAAATTGTAGCGATGCCGCGCGTCCGCTGCGCGCGGCAGAAGTGGGGTGCGCGCTTTACTGTGCGGTCACCGGCGTGGGCGGCCCCTTCAGCTCGACCACGTTGCCGTCCGGGTCGCGGATGTACAGCGACGGTCCCTTGCCCTCGGCGCCGAAGCGCTGCTCCACCTCGCCCGCCTGCACGCCATGCTGCGCCAGCCACGCGCGCAGCGCGCCGGCGTCGAACGGCTCGATGCGCAGGCAGAAGTGGTCAAGGTTGCGCCCCTCGGCACCCGGCCCGGCGCCGCCGGCGCGTCCCAGCGGCCCGTCCAGCGAGACCAGGTCGATCAGCGCATTGCCCGCGCGCAACTGCGTCAGCCCCAGATCGGTCTGCTCGCGCTCCACGCTGCAGCCCAGCACGTCGACATAAAAACGCCGCAGCGCGTCCACGTCGGCGCTGCGCAGTACCAGGTGGTCGATGCCGAGGAGGCGGAACATGGCGGTCTCAGTGGTGCAGTCCGTCATAGTCGATGATCTTCAGGCTGTCGAGATCCACGTTATCCAGGCAGCGCACATTGACCGCGGCCATCGGCTTGCCGTCCTTGTCCTGGCCATCCGCATACGGCCCGCAGCCGCACACCGGGCAGAAGCGGTGCGCGATCTTCATGGTGTTGAAGCGATAGGTGGAGGCATTGGTTTCCGGCGTATCCAGCCTGAAGCTCGCGCGCGGCACGAACCACAGCAGGTGGCCGCGGCGACGGCAGATCGAGCAGTTGCAGCGGATCACGCTGGGGATGCTGTCGGCCTCGACTTCAAACGCGATCGCGCCGCAGTGGCAGCTTCCGTGGAAGGTCATGTCGTCTCCTTGGTTTTGTCGACCGGCACGCCTGTGCCGTGAAATTCCGTGGGAAATACTGGTGCGCCGCAATATGGCGGCGCATTGTTGGTTTTTTGACAGTGTAGCCCCGCCACGGATGCCACAATGCCCTCAACGATTTCAGGACGATGGCGGCCACTACACGCCCACAAAAAGGAGACCAGCATGAGCGACACCCACGCGCCCGCGCGCGCCAGCTTCAGCCATATGGAAGACAGTACCCGCGAAGACTGGGCCGCCATCTCGGCCGAGTTCATGCCGTTCGCGCAGGCGCTGCCGGATCGCGTGCTGGCGCATCTGCGGCTGCTCGATGGCGATTGCGGCGGCTTTCCGGTGGACCGGCTGACGCATTCGCTGCAGACCGCGACGCTGGCGCACCGCGACGGGCGGGACGAGGAGTATGTGGTCTGCGCGCTGCTGCACGATATCGGCGATACGCTCGGCAGCTTCAACCATCCCGATATCGCCGCCGCCATCCTGAAGCCCTTCGTCAGCGCCGAGAACCTGTGGATGGTGGAAAAGCATGGCGTGTTCCAGGGTTACTACTTCTTCCATCACCTCGGGCTGGACCGCAACCTGCGTGAGCAATATCGCAGCCAGCCGGAGCTGTTCGAGCGCACCGCGGAGTTCTGCCGCAAGTACGATGCCGCGGCCTTCATGACGGATTACGACACGCTGCCGCTGTCGTTCTTTGAGCCGATGGTGCGGCGGGTGCTGTCGCAGCCGCGGAATTCGATGTATGTGAAGCCGGGGGAGACGACGCTGGCGCAGGTGTAAAGCGGCGCCCCTGTGAGGGCGGGAGTATCCACGAACTGAAGCGCGTCGGTATGCCAGCGCCTGCCCTCTCCCCGGCCACTCTCCCGCTGGCGGGAGAGGGGAGGAACAGAGGAGAGCTGGATAGGCTTTCGCGGTTATGCCGCCCGCTGCGCCGTCTCCGGATGCCGGAACTGCTCCAGCAATTTGGCCCAGCGCGCGCGCACTGCCTTCAGGTTGTTTTCCTTCACATGCCCGAAGCCGCGGATATCGTCCGGCAGGTTGGCCAGCTCCACCGCGGTGTTGTAGTTGGCGGCATTCAGGCCCGCCACCAGTTCATCCAGCAGCGCCCGGTACTCGCCGATCAGCGCGCGCTCGGTACGGCGTTCCTCGGTCTTGCCGAAGACATCGAACATGCCGCCGCGCAGCCCCTTCAGCTTCGCCAGCACGCGGAACACGTGCATCGTCGACGGACCGAACTTGCGCTTGACCAGCTCGCCCTTGTCATTGCGCTTCGAGGTCAGCGGCGGAGCCAGCCAGAAGTTGAGCTCGTAGTCCTTGCCCGGCTCGCCTTCGAACTGCGCACGCAGCTTGTCGAGGAAGACAGGGTCGGTGTAGAGCCGCGCCACCTCGTACTCGTCCTTGTACGCCATCAGCTTGGCCAGGTTGCGCGCCGCGGCCTCGGTCAGCGGCAGTGCCTTGCCGCTGGCCAGCGCGCTTTCGGCCGCGCGCACGCGGTCGATGGCTTCGCGGTAAGTGCGGGCGTAGGCGGCATCCTGGTACGCCGTCAGGTGCTCCATGCGGCGGGCGATCAGCTTGTCCAGCATCGCGCCGGTCGAGGTCGGCAGCTTCACCACTTCCGCGCCTTCGGCGGTGGTCTTCAGCTTGCCGGTCAGCGACAGCACATGCTCGGGGTCGTGGGCCATATGGCGGCCCCAGTCGAATGCGGCCTTGTTCTTTTCCACAGCGACGCCGTTGAGCTCGATCGCGCGCTCAAGCGCCTGCAGCGTCAGCGGGATCCAGCCCTTCTGCCAGGCAAAGCCCAGCACCAGCGGGTTGGTGTAGATGGCATCGCCCAGCAGCGCCACGGCAAGGCCGCTGGCGTTGATGAACTCGCACTTCTCGCCCACCGCGGTGCGCACGTCCTGCTCGGCCGACAGGCCCGGGAACTGCCACTTCGGGTTCTTGATGAAATCCGCCGTCGGCGTCTGCGCCGTGTTGACCACGGCGCGGGTGCGGCCGGCCTGGGTCTTGGAGATGACCTCGTCGGTGGCCGACACGATCGCATCGCAGCCGATCACCAGGTCGGCCTCGCCCATGGCGATACGGGTGGCATGCAGGTCGTCCGGGCGCGCGGCAAGCTGCACGTGCGACAGCACCGCGCCACCCTTCTGCGCCAGCCCCGCCATGTCGAGCACGGTCACGCCCTTGTTCTCCAGGTGCGCGGCCATGCCCAGCAGGCCGCCAATGGTCACCACGCCGGTGCCGCCCACGCCGGTCACCAGGATGCCATAGGCGCGGCGGATCGGCGGCAGTTCGGGGTCAGGCAGCGCGGGCAGGGTACCCATCGACACGCCATGCTGCTCGGGCTTGCGCACCTGCGCGCCTTCGGCCGTGACAAAGCTCGGGCAGAAGCCGTTCAGGCACGAGAAATCCTTGTTGCATGACGACTGGTTGATCTGGCGCTTGGTGCCCAGCTCGGTTTCCAGCGGCTCCACCGACAGGCAGTTGGACTTGACCGAGCAGTCGCCGCAGCCTTCGCACACCGTGTCGTTGATGAAAACGCGGCGGGCGGGGTCTTCCATCGTGCCGCGCTTGCGGCGGCGGCGCTTCTCGGTGGCGCAGGTCTGGTCGTAGATCAGGATGGTGCAGCCCGGCTCCTCGCGCAGCTCGCGCTGCACGCTGTCGAGCTGGTCGCGGTGATGGATGGTGATGCCTTCGGGCAGCTTGATCGCGCCGTTGTACTTCTCCGGCTGGTCGCTGACGATGACGATCTTCTTTGCGCCTTCGCTGTGCACCTGCCAGGCGATGTCCCGCACCGACAGCTGGCCGTCCACCGGCTGGCCGCCGGTCATCGCCACCGCATCGTTGTACAGGATCTTGTAGGTGATGTTGACGCCCGCCGCGATCGACGCGCGGATCGCCAGCAGCCCGGAGTGGAAGTAGGTGCCGTCGCCCAGGTTGGCGAACACATGCTTGTCGCCCGCGAACGGCGCCTGGCCGATCCACGCCACGCCTTCGCCGCCCATCTGGCTGAAGGTGCTGGTATTGCGGTCCATCCACACCGTCATGTAGTGGCAGCCGATGCCGGCCAGCGCGCGCGAACCCTCGGGCACGTTGGTCGAGGTGTTGTGCGGGCAGCCCGAGCAGAACCATGGCTTGCGCTCGGCAGTCACGCGCGGCGTGGCCAGCGCCTTTTCCTTGGCCTCGATGATGGCCAGGCGCGCGGTGATGCGCGCGCGCACGTCGATCGGCAGCTCGAATTTGTCCAGCCGCGTGGCGATGGCCTTGGCAATGATTGCCGGCGACAGCTCATAGTGCGCCGGCAGCAGCCAGTTGCTTTGCGGGATCGACCATTCGCCGCCCGCGTTGTCCTTCTCGTCGAACTTGCCGTAGACCTTGGGGCGCACGTCGTCGCGCCAGTTGTACAGCTCTTCCTTGAGCGCGTACTCCATGATCTGGCGCTTCTCTTCGACCACCAGAATTTCCTGCAGTCCCTCGGCAAACGCGCGCGCGCCGTGCGCTTCCAGAGGCCAGACGCAGCCCACCTTGTACAGGCGGATGCCGATCTGCGCGCAGGTCGCGTCGTCCAGGCCCAGGTCGGCCAGCGCCTGGCGCGTGTCGAGGTAGGCCTTGCCGCCGGTCATGATGCCGAAGCGCGCATGCGGAGAATCGATCTCGATGCGGTCCAGCTTGTTGGCACGCACATAAGCCAGTCCCGCGTACCACTTATAGTCGAGCAGCCGCGCTTCCTGCTCCAGCGGCGGGTCCGGCCAGCGGATATTGAGGCCGCCCGGCGGCATCATGAAATCACTCGGCAGCGCGATCTGCACGCGGTGCGGATCCAGCTCGACCGAGGCCGACGATTCGACCACGTCGGTCACGCACTTCATCGCCACCCATAGCCCGGAGTAGCGGCTCATGGCCCAGCCATGCAGGCCATAGTCCAGGTATTCCTGCACGTTCGACGGATACAGCACCGGCAGGCCGCAGGCCTTGAAGATGTGCTCGGACTGGTGCGCCAGCGTCGAAGACTTGGCTGAATGGTCGTCACCGGCCAGCACCAGCACGCCGCCGTGCTTGGAAGAGCCGGCCGAGTTGGCGTGCTTGAACACATCGCCGGTGCGGTCCACGCCCGGCCCCTTGCCGTACCACATGCCGAAGACCCCGTCGAACTTCGCGTCGGGGTACATGTTGACCTGCTGCGACCCCCATACCGCGGTCGCGGCCAGGTCTTCGTTCAGCCCGGCCTGGAACACGATGTTGTGCGCGGCAAGGTGCTTCTTGGCCTTCCACAGCGACTGGTCCAGAGCGCCCAGCGGCGACCCCCGGTAGCCGGAGATAAAACCGGCAGTGTTCAGCCCGGCGGCACGGTCGCGCTCCTGCTGCAGCATCGGCAGGCGTACCAGCGCCTGCGTGCCGCTGATGTAGATGCGGCCACGCTCCAGCGTGTATTTGTCGTCGAGGGAAACATTTGCGAGCGCGCGGCGGATGGCGTCGCTGACCGGAGGGGTCAGGGGGGCATTCATAGGTGCTCCTCTATGGGCGTGTTGTCGGGATCACCGACACCTACAGTTGTGGGCAACCGCCTCGCTGGCCTCTTGTGAAGGCGTCGGGCGGTCGTGTCTCTGCGCGGCATGGTAGCACCGCCACATAATCGGCGGTACCTTGCAGTGCAGCACAAAGCGTGCCCGTGGCGCCCGTGATTTCCCGTATGGACAGGGGTTCGCGTGTACACTGCGTTGCATCGAGACGGCCCGTGCCAACGCCAGGCTGTCCGCGATGCGCCACATCTGCAGCGCCAGCCTGGTGCAACCTGCTTTCCGATTGCTCGTCCTATGCATGAGCAAACCAGCGACTACCTGAACATGACCAATTCCCCCCGCCAGGGCACCGCGACCCTGGCCGTGCTGATCGACGCCGACAACGCGGCGCCCGCCATCGTCGAAGGCCTGCTGGCCGAGGTCGCCAAATACGGCGTGGCCGCCGTCAAGCGCATCTACGGCGACTGGACCCGCCCCAACCTGGCCGGCTGGAAGGAGCGGCTGCTGTCGCACTCGATCCAGCCGATCCAGCAGTTCCGCTACACCGTGGGCAAGAACGCCACCGACAGCGCGATGATCATCGACGCCATGGACCTGCTGTACACCGGGCGCTTCGACGGTTTCTGCATCGTCTCGAGCGACAGCGACTTCACCCGGCTGGCCTCGCGCATCCGCGAGCAGGGGCTGACCGTGTACGGCTTCGGCGAGCGCAAGACGCCCAAGCCCTTCGTCACCGCCTGCGACAAGTTCATCTACTCTGACGTGCTGCGCGCCGCCGACGCCGATGTCGAAGCCGATGGCGGCGACGGGACCACCGCGCCCACGCGCAAGCGCAGCACCGGCGAGCTGCGCCAGGATTCGCGCCTGGTGCGCCTGCTGCAGAGCGCGGCGCAGGCAGTGTCGGACGAGGACGGCTGGCTGACGCTCGGCAGCATGGGCAACCACATCGCCAAGCAGGCGCCGGAATTCGACTCGCGCAACTATGGCTACGGCAAGCTCTCGGAGCTGGTGGCTGCCACGGGGCTGTTCGAGGTCGAAACCCGCAACGGCGGCAACAACAAGACCATCTGGGTGCGGCTGAAGAAGCGTTCCAGGGGTGGCAGCGAGGGCGATGGGCGCGGCCAGCCGCAAGCGCAGCCCCAGCAGCAGCGCCCGGCGCAGCAGCAGCAACCTGCCCACCAGGCAGAGTCGCCGCGCCGCAACCCGGGGCCTGTCGCCGCGGAAGCGCCTGTACTGGCTCCTGAACCGGCGCCGGTGCCGGAGCCCGTGCTCGCGCAGCCAGAGCCGGAACCGGAAGCCGAGCCGCCGTTCGTGGCTGCCGATGCCGTGCAGCCTGAGCCCGAAGCGGTACCGGAGCTGGAAGCCGCGCCGCAGCCCGACCCGGAGCCCACGCCGCGTGGCCGTGCGGGCGCGCGCAAGCGCGCGGCGCGCCGTCCGGACGTGACGCTCAGCGAAACGCCGTGGCCGATCGATCAGTCTGTGTTTGCCGCACCCGGGACGACGGTGCTGACGGCGCAGGTGGAGGCGCAGCCTGAGGTGCAGCCGGTACCCACGCCGGAACCTGCCGCCGAACCGGCGCCCGCGCCGGCGAGGAAGCCGCGCAGGCGGCCGAGCAAGAAGGTGGCGTCAGCGGCGGAGTAACGCCGGTTTGCTCCGCTCTCCCGCCTGCGGGAGAACGGAGCGTATGCGTGGGCTCATGGCATTTTTCGGATGCGCGAGCGTGCGAGGGTTTTCTTCCCTCTCCCGCTTGCGGGAGAGGGAAGCGTCCGCCAGGGGCGTCAGCTAATGCAGGCGCCTTCGGCGCGCCGCTGCTTCCCCACGCTACCGCACCAACTGGTTGATCTCGATAATCGGCATCAACACCGCCAGCACGATCAGCAGTACCACCACCCCCATCGTCAGGATCAGCAGCGGCTCCAGCAGGCTCGTCAGGAACAGCGTGCGCCGTTCCAGTTCCTGCGCCTCGCCCTGCGCGGCGCGGTCCAGCATCACGGGCAGGTTGCCGGTGGCCTCGCCGGAGCGGATCAGGTGCACCAGCACCGGCGGGAACTGGTTCTGCGCGGCCAGCGCGCGCGCCAGCGACGCGCCTTCGCGCACCCGCGTGTTGGCGTCTTCGACGTTGGCGCGCAGCGCCTCGTTGGTCAGCGTCTCGCCGGCGGCCTGCAGGCTGCGCAGGATCGGCACGCCGGCCGATACCAGGATCGCCAGCGTGCCGGCAAAGCGCGCGGTGTTGTAGCCGCGGATCAGCTTGCCCAGCAGTGGCGCGGTCAGCAGCCAGCGGTGCCATTCCAGCCGCACCGCGGGCTGCTTCAGCACGCTGCGGATGGTGAGCGCCGCCACCGCGATCACCGCCAGCGCCGCCCACCACCAGTTACGCACGAAGTCCGACAGCGCCAGCATGATGATGGTCAGCGTCGGCAGCTTCTGCTTGGTGTTGGCGAACACGCTCACCACCTGCGGCACCACGTACGACAGCAGGAAGATCACGATCGCAAACGCCACCACGGTGACGATCGCCGGATAGGTAAAGGCCAGCCGGATCTTGGACGTCAGCGTGTTGCGCGATTCGATATAGCCCGCCAGCCGCTCCAGCACCAGGCCGAGGTGGCCGGAGTGCTCGCCGGCCGAGACCAGCGCGCGGTAGATATCGGGGAAGTCGCGCGGATGCTGCGCCAGCGCCACCGACAGCGAGCTGCCGCCCATCACCTCGGCGCGGATGCCGGCCAGCAGCTCGTGCACGTAGGCGCGCTCGGCCTGGTCGGCGAGCGCACCCAGCGCTTCGTCCAGCGGCAGGCCGGCCACGATCAGGCTGGCAAGCTGGCGCGTGAACAGCGCCTGCTCCTGCGTCGACAGCTTGCGCGCAAAGCGCTGGCTGCCGCTGCGCGGCGCCAGTCCGGCACCGGCCAGCGCATCGACGGTCAGCGGCGTCAGCCCGCGTGCGCGCAACTGCGAGCGCGCCTGGCGCGGGCTGTCAGCCTCGATCACGCCGCGGTCGGTCTTGCCGGCGGCGTCGGCGGCTTCGTAGCGGAAGGCTGGCATCCGGGCGGCTCCGCTCAGTCGCGCGTCACGCGCAACACTTCCTCAAGCGAGGTCGCGCCGCTGTCGATCCAGCGCTGCGCATCGCCGCGCATGGTGTGCATGCCGCGCGCCAGCGCCCGCTGCTTGATCTCGGATTCGGGGGACTGCCGGTGGATCATGGTGCGGATCTCGTCATCGACGGTCAGCAGCTCATAGACGCCCATGCGCCCCTGGTAGCCCGACTGCGCGCACTTGTCGCAGCCCACCGGGTGCCACACGCGCTGCAGTGGCTTGCCCTCCGCCTGCAGCACCTCGGCCTCGGCAGCGGTCACCTCGATCACATCCTCGCGCTTGCAGTTGGGGCACAAGCGCCGTACCAGCCGCTGCGCCAGCACGCCCAGCAGCGACGACGACAGCAGGAACGGCTCGATCCCCATGTCGACCAGCCGCGTCACGGCCGAGGCCGAGTCGTTGGTGTGCAGCGTGGCCAGCACCAGGTGGCCGGTCAGCGACGCCTGCACCGCGATCTGCGCGGTCTCCAGGTCGCGGATTTCGCCGATCATCACCACGTCCGGGTCCTGGCGCAGGATCGCGCGCAAGGCCTTGCCGAAGGTCATGTCGATGCGCGGGTTGACCTGGGTCTGGCCGATGCCGTCGAGGTCGTACTCGACCGGGTCTTCCACCGTCATGATGTTGGTGGTGCGCGCATCCAGCCGCGACAGCGCCGCGTACAGCGTGGTGGTCTTGCCCGAGCCGGTCGGCCCGGTCACCAGCACGATGCCGTGCGGCTGGTTGATCAGGTGATCGAAGCCGCGCAGCGTGCCGGGCGCCATGCCCAGCTTGGCCAGGTCGAGCCGGCCCGCTTCCTTGTCGAGCAAACGCAGCACCGCGCGCTCGCCGTGGCCGGTCGGCAGCGTCGACACGCGCACGTCCACCGGCCGCCCGCCCACGCGCAGCGTGATGCGGCCGTCCTGGGGCAGCCGTTTCTCGGCGATGTCGAGCTGCGCCATGATCTTGATGCGCGAGATCAGCGCGCCGTGCAGCGCCTTCTTGGGCCGCACCACGTCGCGCAGCGTGCCGTCGACGCGGAAGCGCACTACCGACGACGACTCGAACGGCTCGATATGGATATCCGAGGCGCCTTCGCGCGCGGCCTGCGTCAGCAGCGCGTTGATCATGCGGATGATGGGCGCATCGTCCTCGGACTCGAGCAGGTCTTCCACCGCGGGGATGTCCTGCATCAGCCGCGACAGGTCGACCTCGCCCTCGACTTCGCCCACCACCTGCGCGGCGCTGCCGTCCTGCCGGTTGTAGGCGTCGGACATGGCGAGCTCGAGCGCCGCCGGCTCCAGCACGCGCAGCCGCAGCGCGCCGTGCACGCGCGCCACTTCGGCCAGCGCGGTGGGCGAGGTGGCGCGGCTGACCCACACCTCGAGCCCGTCGGGGCGCTGGTGCGCGATCAGCAGCGGCGCTTCGCGCGCAAAGCCGTACGAAACCAGCCGCGCCGCCATCGGCGACGGCGGCTCTAGCGCTTCGGGGGCAGGGGTCTGTACTTCGCTTGCCATGGCAGGGCTCAGTTCTGGCCGGCCGTGGCCGGCGGTGCGGCCGATTCACCGCGCTGGTTCAGCGACTGCGGGGCCGCCGAGGGCGGCGCCACCGGCTGCGGCTGACCGGGCTGCGGCGCGTTTTGCGGAAGCGTCTGCGGCAGCGGCAGCGGCGCGGCAACCGGGCCGTTCGCGCGCGGGTTGATGAACGGCGTGGTCGGCGCGTCGGCCGGCGGCAGCATCGGCGTATTGGTGTCGCGCACCATGATGTTAGGCGATACGAAGCCCTGCTGCTGCGCGCGCATGTAGTCGTAGCGGTCCTGGGTCAGGCGGTCGGCGGCGCCGGCCGTGCGCATCACATACGGGCGCAGGAACACCAGCAGGTTGGTCTTGCCGCGGTTCTTGTTCTCGTAGCGGAACAGGCCGCCGATAAACGGGATGTCGCCCAGCAGCGGCACCTTCTGCACGCCGTCGCCATACGAATCCTCGATCAGCCCGCCCAGCACGATGATCTGGCCGTCGTCGACCAGCACATTGGTCTCGATCGAGCGCACATTGGTGGTCGGTCCCTGGACTTGCGCGAGCGTGCCCGGCACCACCGACGACGATTCCTGGAAGATCTGCATCTTCACCAGCCCGCCGTCGGTGATCTGCGGCTTGACCCGCAGCGTGATGCCGACGTCCTTGCGGTCGAAGGTCTGGAACGGCGTGACCGAGGCGGCGCCGCCGGTCTGCGCGTAGGAGCCGGTAGTGATCGGGATGTTCTGGCCGATCAGGATCTTGGCTTCCTCGTTTTCCAGCGTGATCAGATTCGGCGTCGACAGCAGGTTGACGCTGCCGTCGGTGCCCAGCGCGCGCAGCAGCGCCCCGAGCCCGAGTGCGCGGTTGACTACGCCCAGGTTCAGCCCGCCCACGTCGGGCACCAGCGATTGCGCCGCCGCGATGCCGGCGGTGCGGTTGCTGTCGAACAGCGCGCCGGCCAGCGACAGGTTCAGGATGTTCTGCCCGCCGGTGCCGAAATTGGTGCCGGCAAAGACATTGTTGTTGCCGCCCGGCGAACTGATCAGGCCCTGCCACTGGATGCCGAGCTGGCTCGCCTGCGTCGAGGTCACCTCGACGATCATCGATTCGATATAGACCTGCGCGCGGCGCGCATCCAGGTCGTCGATCACGCCGCGCAGGTTGCGGTAGACCGGCTCGCTGGCGGTGATGATCAGCGAGTTGGTGGACGGGTCGGCCTGGATGATGCCGCCGGTGGTCGGCTGCGTGCTGGTGCCGAACGACGCGGCGAAGGCCGAATTGCCGTAGGCGCCGCCCGTGCCGCCGCCGGTACCGCCGCGCATGCCGGCCTGCGTGCCGGTGGCGCCGCCGGTGAACTGCCCGCCCGCCGGGGTCGAGACATTGGTCATGCCCCCCTGCGCGCCGCCAATGCCGCCGGCGGCGCCCGCGGCGCCGGGCTGGGTCGAGGTGGAGAAGCTGCTGTCGGCGGCGACGATCGCGCGCAGCGTTGCCGCCAGCTTCACGGCATCGGCGTTCTTCAGCGGTACCACCCAGATGTTGCCGGGGCGTGCGTAGGGCTGGTCGAGCTTCTCGATCAACTGGCGTGCCTGCTGCAGCCGCGCGCGGCTGGAAGCGCGCACCATCAGCGCATTGCTGCGCGGTTCGGCCACCACCGTGGTGCGCAGTGTGGCGTCGACGCCGGGCGCCGCACCGCCGCCGGCCGCACCAGCCGCCGCGGGATCCATCAGCTTCTGCAGCACCAGCGCGGTGTCGCTGGCCAGCGCGTGCTTGAGTGGCACCAGCTCGACCTCGCCCGAAGCCGGCGCATCGATGGCGGCGATGATGCGCGCCAGCCGGCGCAGGTTGTCGGCGTAGTCGGTGATGACCAGCGTATTGTTGGCCGGATACGCGGTGATGGTGTTGTTGGGCGCGATCATCGGCCGCAGCACCGGCACCAGGTTGTTGGCCGACTCATAGTTGAGCCGGAACACCTGCGTCACCACCTGGTCGCCGCGGCTGGGGCTGGCGCCGATCACCGTGGGCGACCCCTGCAGCTTGGCGTCGGCTTCCGGCACGACCTTGGTGAAGCCGTTGCTCTCGACCATCGCATAGCCCTGCATGCGCAGCACCGAGCCCAGCGTCTGCAGCGCCTGCGCGCGCGATACCGGCTGCTCGGTCACCAGGTTCACCGTCCCCTTGACGCGCGGGTCGATCACAAAGTTCTTGCCGGTGGCCTGGCCGACCGCCTTGATCACGGATTCGAGGTCGGCATTGACGAAGTTCAGCACCACCTGGTCACGGTTGGCCGGCGAGATGTCCGGCGGCGCCGACGGACTGACGGCGCCGGGCTGGGCCCACAGCGGCGCGGGCGCCAGCAGCGAGATCCCGCACAGCAGGGCCACGGCGCGGGCGCAGGCGGTCTGGAAAACAGGTCGGTTGGCGTGGGTTGTCATAGTCGTTTCCGTGCGCTTCTGCTTCTGCCTGGCGTCAGAAGCGCAGCCTTGTCACATGGTTGTCTCGTCGTCCCAGCAGGCTCAGCAGGCTGGCCAGCTGGTTTGCCGCCTCGGGTTCGGCCTGCGCGGTGCCCTCGAAGCGCGCCTGCCGGCCCAGCGTGCCGCTGCCCTCCAGGTGCAGCGGTCCGGCGATGGTACTCAGTTGCAGCTTGCCGCCGCCCGCGCCGGCCCAGTCGATCTCGGCGCGGTAGCTGCCCAGCGGGCGCAGCCGGCTCACCGCCGACGACACCTGCTCGATGCGCAGCGTCATATGCCCCGTCATCTGGCCGCTGCCGCCGTTGGTGTTCTTTCCCGAAAAACTCCCCTGCAGCGTGGACCAGTCCAGGCGCATCATTCCATCCGGGCGCAGCGTGTTGAACGGCGCGCCGATGCCTTCGAGCAGCGCCGCCGGCAAGCGGATCGCGCCGGCCTGCGCGGTCCAGCCGCCCGGCGTCACGGTCACCGCCACCGGCGCGGCCATCGTCTCCGTGTGGCTGACCACCAGCCGCGCGGTGCCGGTCAGCAGCGGCCAGAACGCCAGCTTCCATTGCAGCCGCCCGGGCAGCACGGTCGCGGTCTGGCTGCCCGCGCCGGCCGACAGCGCCAGCGTGGCGCTGCCACGCCACATTGAGCCGCTGGCATCGGCCAGCAGTACCCGTCCCTGCGTCTGCGTGGCTACGCGGGCGGCGATCCAGGTCGCCGGCAGCATCGCCACCACGGTTACCGCCGCGCTCGCCAGCCCGATCGCAAGCCAGCGCAACCGCCGCCACGCGCCCGGCTGGCGCAGCTTGCGGCGCGGCAGCCGCAGCGTTTCCAGCCGTACCATCAGCTCCGGCCGCCCGGACCCTGCAGGGTCGCACTGACATTGACCAGCGCCGTGGCGCCGACATAGACGATGCGGGCGTCGATCACTTTCATCCGCTGCTGCTGGCGCACAGCCTGCAGCCAGCCGCTGACCGCCCCGAAGGGTACCTTGTCGAGCTGCACCTGCACGCTGTTGTCCGCGCCGGCGGCAAGCCGGGTCGCCTTCAGGCCGTGCTGGCCCAGGCTGTCCTGCAGCGCCTGCGTCAGCGCTTCACCGCGCAGCGACGGCGCCGGCGAGGCCTTCAGGCCGCGCGCTTCCTGCGCCAGTGTTTCCATCTCCGCGAGCTCCGCGCGCATCTGCGGCAGGCTGCGCGCCAGCCGCTGGCGGCCCTCGGCGGCCGGCTCCCACAGCAGCGTGTAGCCGATCACCAGCGCCAGCACCGCGCCGCCGCCAGCCAGGATCGCCTGCTCGCGCGGGTTGCGCGCTGACCAGAAGGCGTTGAAGCGTTCCCGCCAGGCCTGCGGCACCGACGGGCGCAGCCGCGCCAGCCGCGCGCGCAGCGCGGCGGGGGAGGCGGGCCGGGCAGGGCCGGTGTGGCCCGTCTGTACGGTCCGGCGGGATGTCTGGCTGCGGGCGGAGTCTTTCATTGCGTTCATGCTTGCGCGTCGGCCAGGTTACAGGCCCGGCCTGACGGTCCAGCGCGATCCGGGCGTGACGGGTGTGCCCGGGCTGGTAGCGGTACTGCCGGCGGCGCCGCCGGCCTTGTCTTCTTCCATCTGCAGCCCGGCCTGGCGCGCGGCGCTGCGCAGCCCGGCGATATCGGTGCCCGGCTTGAGCGTGACCACCAGCATGCGGCCGCGGTATTCCAGCCCCTGCAGCGCATCGGGCGGCAGCCGGCGCGCGGCCTGTCCGAAGCGGTCGGCCAGCGGCAGGAAGTCTTCCGGCGTGCTGCGGCCGCTGGCGGTGCGTAATTGCTCGACCTGCCGGCGCATCTGCAGCGGCGCATCCAGCACCGTCTGGATCTGCGGGAAGGTGGTGCGCAGCGTCTGCAGTTGCGCGGTTTCCAGCCGTTGCTGCTCGCGGCGCAGCAGCAGCCAGTGGATATTCATGCCGAGGATCTGCACCAGCACGATGCCGGCCAGCAGCGCCAGTGGCACGCGCCAGGCGACGAGGTGCCAGCGGTCGGAACGGCTTTGCGCGAACTCGAACTGGGCCAGATCCAGCGCCGGTTCGCGCAGGCATTCCTGTGCGCCTTCTATCCACAGGCTCCAACCGGGCCGGGCGGCCTGGCGCAGCTCGGGAACCGGTGCGGACGCGGCGGCCCCGGCGTCGGCGTACCAGGTGCCGGCCGGCGCCAGCGCCTGCCAGGCGGCCAGGGCATCGTCGCCCAGCAGCAGCCCATAGCCCGCATAGTCGCCGGTGCGCACGGTCAGTTGCCACTGCCGCGCGGGCGCCTGGGCGACCGGCGAGGCGGCCCCGGCGGCGGCATCGAGCAGCTCGTCACTTTGCTCGAACGCGCCGGCGGCGGCTTCGACGACGAGCGTTGCGGGCGGTTCTGCGGGGGCCTCGGGCGCTGCGGCGTCGTCGGCTGGCGCCAGCGATGGCTCGGACGGCGGTTCCGGCAGCGGCGCCAGCGGCACGCAAAGCTGTGCGGCCAGCACATGGCGGCGGCGATGGCGGTGTTCGGCAAAGGCGTCCAGCACGGCACGCAGCCAGGCGCGGTCGGCCACCATCAGCAGCCGCTGGCGCGGGCCGCGCGGGCCACGGGCGGCGACGCCGCCGTCCAGCGCCGGCCCCACGCCGATATGGCAGGGCTGGGCGTCGGTGGCAAGGGCGTCCTCGATCAGGTTGGGCAGCGCCTGTTTCAACCGCGCGGGCGGCAGCGGCGGCACGCTGGCGGTGGTCAGCAGTACGTCGCTGGCGGCCAGGATCAGCACCAGGCGCTCGGCCGCTGGCAGGTCGGCGATACGGGCGTGGCCTTCGCGCAACACTTCCGGCGCCATGCGGGCCGGGCCGCGCCGCGCCGCATCGACGGTGGCCGTGCGTACCAGCGCAAACGGCAGGGCGCCGAACTGCCATGGTTGTGGCTGGTCATGCGGCCGATGCGGCAGGCGGACGTACAGGGTGGTGCTCAAGGTTTCCTTGCTCTGGCTTCAGTGAAACGGCTCGGACGGGCGCAGGGCCGTAGGGCCAGCCCGGCAATGCCCCGGAGTCGGAAACTGGCCGGGGCGCGGGGATGCCGGCGGGCGGCCGGGAAGGCCGGACGGCGGCGGGTGGGCTGGTGCCACGCTCGCGCCAGCGCCGCAGCATACCTTGCCTGTGTGACTAAACCGCGTCAATACCATTCTCCCCCTCATTGCCGATCGCCGGTCCTTGCATTTTGCGCCGCGCTCGGACGTTTCCGACCCGTGTCCCCGACATTCAGCGCAGCTCCGGCAAGCGGTCGGCATCCTGGATCCAGACTACGCGTGTGGTGTTGGCGGCGCCCAGCGGCTCGCCGCGGTAGACCAGCGATACCTGCAGCCGGCTGGCCCGTTCATGGCGCACCAGCCCGTAGACCAGGAAGTAGTGCGTGCGCACGTCGAGCAAATTGGCCAGGTCGGCGGTATCGGCCTGCGGCGCCACCGACGAAAGCTGGGTCTGCAGGTTGCCGATGTTGTTGAAATAGGCGCGGTCACGTTGGCGCACCAGCTCGCGTGCGCGGTCCAGCGGCAGCTTGTCGATCACGGCGGACAGCACCTCGGCCTCGGCAGTGTTGGCGTTGACCAGCGTGCGCTCGGGCAGCACGGTGACGAAGGGCTCCAGCACCGCCACCATCTCCGGGGTATAGCCGGGCAGCGCCAGCAGCCCCTGCACGCTGTCCAGCGGCCGCGGCGCCGGCCGGCCGTCGGCGCTTGCGCCCTGGGCGGCCTGCAGCATATAGCGTGCCGTGGTCTCGGCCAGCGACGGGTTCAGGCCCACGGTCTGCAGCAGGCGCCGGTAGGCTGCCTGCGCGGCCGGGTCGACCGAAGCGGCGCGGCCGCTCTGCGGCGTGGCGCTCCACAGCACCAGGTTGGCCAGGTTGAAGCGCGCCTGCGCATCGAGGATGCGGCCCGACAGGAACGAGGTTTCGCCGGCGACATCGGTGCGCAGCGAGGCGCCGAGGAAGTCCGACAGCCGGGTCTCGGCGATCGGCACGGCCCATGGCTCGCCCAGCTCGTCGACATTGGTGCGGCGCTGGTCGTCGCGCAGGATCAGCCGCGCCCAGTCGACCGCGGCGCGCTCGATCCAGGTGGCCTGGGCCAGCAGCCGCTGGTTCTCGATGGCGCGGATCTGCACCTGCTGGCGCCACAGCATGCCCGAGACCACGACCACCGCCAGCGTCACGATCAGCAGCGCGGTGACCACGGCGGCGCCGCGCGCGTGGCGGCGGCGCGAGGTGAGGGGATGGGGCCGGAAGGTGCGATGCCTCATAGCCCGGTCATGCAGATCTTCTGGAACTGCCGCGGCGCGTCGCCGTCGCCCATGCGCGCGAAGATGGTCAGCTCGACCGCGCGCACCGCGGTATTCGGCACCGCCGCGCCCACGGCCGAGGCCGCCACCGCGCTGGCGGCGTCGCCGGCGAACAGCACGTTGCGGATGCGTCCGGTATCGGCCTGCCACCCGGCCGGCTCGATCCACGCACGCGTGCTCATGCCGTCCACGTCGTACAGCACGCGCCGCACCTGCGACGCGCTGTTGCCGCCGGTCTGGCGCAGCGCCAGCATGGACGACTGCAGCGCCGCGCGGTTGTCCACCGGGGGCGCGGCCACGCGCAGCAGCGTGTTGCCGTCGAGCTGGTAGGACAGCACCTGCCACGACGGCGGCTGGCCTTCGTCGCGGCGGTCGCGCACCAGCAGCAGGCGGTTCTGGCCGACCTCCACCGGGCTCGCCTGCAGCAGCGTGGCATCGGCCAGGTGCTCGCAATCGGTCTGGAGCTGGCCGTACAGCACCTTCAAGGCGTCAAGCCGCGCATCGTGGTCGGTCAGCCGTTCGCGGCTGCGCGTCAGGCTGTCGAGCGCGCGCCAGCCGATCACCGCCATCACCGCCAGCAGCGTGATCGCAACCAGCATCTCCAGCAGCGTAAAGCCGCGGGTTTTGCGCGCGCGCCGGCGCTCAGAGCACGTTGCGGGCTTCATTGGGGACGATGGTGACCAGCCACGCCAGCCGCACGGACTTGTCGGCGGCGGACGGGTAGACCGCGATCTCGACGCGGCGAAAGACGGGATTGGGCGTGGCGGAGACTGACTGCTCGCAGTACAGCGGCGTGCCGCCCTGCGGGCAGGCATAGCCGCTGACGCCGGGCTCGGGCCAGGTCTTGGACAGCCGCAGCGAGGCGAGGTGGTTCTCGGCGCTCCATTCGGCCAGCATGCGCGTCTGCAGCGAAACGCTGGCATCGACCATCGAGCTCATCGCACGCATCGCCGCGGTCAGCGCGACCGCCAGGATGGTCAGCGCGACCAGTACCTCGATCAGCGTGAAGCCTGCTGCGCGGGGTCGCCGGACAAGCTGGTGCCGGCTCATGGCGCGCTGGCGAAATAGCGGCCGCTGCCGTCGCCGGCAACGTCGACGCGGATATCGCCGCGTACCAGGATCAGCCGCTGCGGGGCGTCGATCAGCTCGCGCCCGAAGATCAGCCGGGGCGGGGCGCCGGTGCCGACGGCGCGGCCGCCTTCGGCGACGACGACCTGGTCCAGCGCCAGGCGCCAGTGGCCCGGCGCGAACACGTCGGTGCGCATGGGGATCCAGCCGTTGGGCGTTGCTTCCAGGAAGCGCCAGCCGCTGGCATCGCCTTCCCACGCGATCGGGCGGGCGCCCAGCTGCGCCTCTTCCTGCGCCAGCTCGAACAGCCGCGCGATGCGCTGGCCGTCGTCGAGCACGCGGCCGCGCTCATTGGGCGAGGCGTTGACGGCGACCAGCGAGATCACGATGCCGGCGATTACCATGACCACCAGCAGCTCGAGCAGCGTGAAGCCCCGGCGCCGCCGACGGGGCGCGCAGGGGGGCGGCGCCGTGGTCATGGAAGGAAAGGGTAGGAGTGGGGGCGCGCTGCCGCGGTTATTCCCAGTTGCCGATATCGGCGTCGTTGGCGTTGCCGCCGGCCTGGCCATCGGCGCCGAAGCTGAACACGTCGATCTCGCCGCGCACGCCCGGGTTCAGGTACTGGTAGGGATGGCCCCAGGGATCCTTGGGCAGCTTTTCCAGGTAGCCGCCGCCCTTCCAGTTATTGGGCACCGGCTCGGTGGCGGGCTTGCTGACCAGCGCGGCCAGGCCCTGCTCGGTAGTCGGGTAGCGGCTGTTGTCGAGCCGGTACAGCTTGAGCGCCTGCATGATCGACGAGATGTCCTGGCGCGCTGCCACGATGCGGGCCTCGTCGGGCCGGCTCATGATCTTGGGCACCACCAGCGCCGCCAGCACGCCAAGGATCACGATCACCACCATGATCTCGATCAGCGTGAAGCCGCGCGCACGGTGGGCACGCGTGGCAGGGGAACGGGCAGGACTGGCGGAACGGGTAGTGGAAATGCGCATCGTCTGTGGACCTCGTTGCTGGAATGGCTGGGCCCGCGGCGCCACGGGGGCGGCGGGGCCGGGTTCGCCAGTCAGTATAACCGCCGGCACATGACTGTTTTATGGGGAAGCGGCTTCGACGCCCCCACCGCCTCGGCAAAGTCTGATCCGGATCAGGATTCGCCGACCGTCAGAGTTAACTTGCATTCCGGATGCATCTTTTCTAAGATGGCGTCACGATGCAACTGACCCGTTTCTCCGACTATGCGCTGCGCTTGCTGATGTACGTCGCCCGTGGCGACGGCAGCCGGCCCATCACCATTGCGGAGGTGGGGCAGCAGTTCGACATTTCGCACAACCACCTGGTGAAGGTGGCGGCGCGGCTGTCGAAGCTGGGCTGGATCAGTGCCACGCGCGGTCGCCACGGCGGCCTGCAGCTCGGCCCCGGCGCAGAACGGCTGACGATCGGCACCATCCTGCGCGAGCTGGAAGGCCACAAGGCCATCATTGACTGTGACAACCCGCCCTGCGCGCTGAACGGCAGCTGCCGCCTGAAGCGCGCGCTGGACCAGGCCGAGCAGGCGTTTTACCGGGCGCTGGACGACGTCACGCTGGCCGACGTCACCGGCAGCCAGACCGCCGAGTCGATCATCCGCCTGCATCGCGATTTCCTGAACCGGCGTTCGGCCTGAACGGACCTTCCGCGCAGACGCCTGAACGCCGGTTTTTTTGTGGCCGAAATCATGCATCGTATATGCATGATTTTTATTTGCCTTTTTTGGCCGGGTTTTTTGGCCTCACCACCGGAGTGTTATTGATGCTGTCCGCCGCTTCCCGCCCCTATATCGATGCGAGCGTTCCCGTGCTGCGCGAACATGGCCTGGCCATTACCACCCATTTCTACCGCGAGATGTTCTCGGACCGGCCCGAGCTGACGCAGATGTTCAACATGGGTAACCAGGCCAACGGCAGCCAGCAGCAGTCGCTGGCCTCGGCCGTGTTCGCCTATGCGGCCAATATCGACAATGGCGCGGCGCTGGCGCCGGTGGTCGACCGCATCGTGCACAAGCATGCGGCCGTGGGCCTGACGCCGGCGCACTACCCCATCGTCGGCCGCCACCTGCTGGGCGCGATCGCCGCGGTGCTGGGCGAGGCCGCCACGCCGCCGCTGCTGGCCGCCTGGGACGAAGCCTACTGGCTGCTGGCCGGCGAACTGATCGCCGCCGAGGCGCGCCTGTACCAGCGCACCGGCGTCGCTGCCGGTGAACTGACGCCGGTGCGTGTGATGCGCCGCGAGGCGCAGGGCGAGCAGGTAGTGTCGCTGACGCTGGCCGCCGCCGATGGCGGCCCGCTGCGCGACTTCCGGCCGGGCCAGTACGTCAGCGTCGAAGCCCGGCTTGACGACGGCACGCGGCAGCTGCGCCAGTATTCGCTGTCGGCCGAAAGCGGCCTGCCGACCTGGCGCATCTCGGTCAAGCGCGAAGACGGCGACCAGGCCACGCCCGCCGGCGCGGTGTCCAACTGGCTGCACGCCAACGCGCACGAGGGCACGGAACTGAAGGTCAGCGCGCCGTTCGGCGACTTCACGCCGGCGCTGGCAGGCAGCCGCCCGCTGGTGCTGCTGTCGGCCGGGATCGGCATCACGCCGATGCTGTCGGTCCTGCGCACGCTGGCGGGGCAGGGCTCGCAGCGCCCGGTGCTGTTCGCGCATGCGGCCCGCAACGGCCGCCATCACGCGCATCGCGCCGACCTGCAATGGGCGCGCGAACGCCTGCCACAACTGGCCGCGCATATCAGCTACGAAACCCCCGAAGCCGCGGATGTCGCCGGCCGCGACTACGACCATGCCGGCACCATGCCGGTGGCGGAACTGCTGCGCCAGCCGGACCTGCAGCGTTTTGTCGACGGGCGCTTCTACCTGTGCGGGCCGCTCGGTTTTATGCAGGCGCAGCGCCATGCGCTGGTCAGCGCCGGTGTGCCGGTGGCGCATATCGAGCGCGAGGTGTTCGGGCCCGATCTGCTGGACCATCTGCTCTGAGCCTGAGGGGCGGCGGCGCGACAGACAGTGTCATGCGGGTCTGGTACGCTTGGCGCGTCCGCGCTGCTGCGCTATTGCCCGCCTGACGGGCGTCAGGGTACCGATCCCGTGCAACTCTCTCTCCGGCCCGCCTTTCGCTTCGACGCCTCCGCGGCCTGGCTGCCGCGCCTGGCCAGCCTGGTGCTGTTTATCGCGCTGTGCGCGCTGGTCACCTACTGGGCGCTGACCTTCAGTGCGATGCGCACCATCCCGGTTCCGCAAAGCGCGCGCGTGGCGCAGACCGAGGCGGTGGAGACCGGCGCAGTGGCCACCCTGTTCGGCGGCTCCGCGCAAGGCGGTCCGCGCGACGTGCAGTTGATTGGCGTGGTGGCCGAGGTGGGCGGCGATGCGGGCGCGGCGATCGTGTCGCTGGACGGCGGCCCGCCCAAGGCGGTGCGCGCCGGCGCCGAGCTGTCGCAGCAGATCCGGCTCGCGGAGATACGCCAGCGCTCGGTGGTGATCGAGCGCAACGGCGTGCGCCAGGAAATCGCGCTGCCGGTGCAGGCAGGGCCCACGCGCGCAGCGCCGGCTGGCGCACCATCACCAGGCGCTGCGCTGCCCACGCCGCCAGCCGGTGCCGCCGCGCCGATGGCAACGCCGATGCCGTCTCCGGCGCCAGCGGTCAGCCAGCCGGCCCCGCCCGCACAGGCGCCGCAATACCAACCGCAGCCGCAACCCCAGTCCCAACAACAGCCAGCGGCGCAGCCGGTCCAGCCACCGGCCCAGCCGCAGATGGCCGATCCGCGCCAGTACCAGCCGGGAATCGCGCCGGGCGCCGGCGCTCAAGGCGCGCTGGTCCCCAAGAATTAATCCTCCGGCAAAGCGAATATTCGTCCTCGATTGCGTTCCCTTACGGCGTGCCGGCTTATCTGTGAGCCCGGTAACATCGTATTAAAAGCGCCAACTTACCCGCATCGTCTGCGTTCTAATCCGTACAAGCCCACGTGATGAAAAGGAGCAAGACATGCAACGCAATCACAAGCAGAAGATCCTGAAGCAGTTCCTGGCCGCATCGGCCGTCTTCCTGGTCACCGGCGGCGCTTTCGCGCAGGCCAGCGCGCCTGTCGCGCCAGGGGCGCAGCCCGGCCAGCACGGTCACGGGCACGGCCACCATCACCATATGGGCCACGGCGGCATGTGGATGAAGTCGATCGATACCGATGGCGACGGCGCGATCTCCAAGGCCGAGGCCGACGCGTGGTTCAACAAGCTCGACACCAACCGCGACGGCAAGATCGACAAGGCCGAGATGGATGCGCACCGCAAGGCCGCCATGGCCGAGCACCACGCCCGCATGCAGGCCGCTTTCGACGAGAAATTCAAGGCTGCCGACAAGAACGGCGACGGCGCACTGACCAAGGCCGAGGCCAACGCCGGCCTGCCGCGCCTGGCCCGGCGCTTTGACCAGCTCGACGCCAACCGCGACGGCAAGCTGACCCGCGACGAGATCCGCGCCGGCATGGAGAAGATGCGCCGCGACCACCATCGCGGCGAGCGTGGGCCGCGCGGGCAGAGTACCCCCGGCGGCCAGCCCGCGCCGTCGAGTCCCACCGCACCGGGCGCCCCGTCCAGCAGCGGCGGCTGACCCCTGCGCAGGGCGGCCCCCAACCGTCCTGTAGCGACGCCAGCGAGCGCGCGAGCCCTTCGGGCCGCGCGCTTTTTCACATTTATTACTGCCCGCATGCGGTGCGTGCACGCCGAAGCTTCTGACTCCGGCGGCAAACGCCCGTAGAATGCCGCTTCCCTGTTCGCCTGACTTGGCACCATCCTTGCCTGCCACCGGTCGGCGGGCGCGATGGCGACACGCCGGCGCGCGAGCAGACAGATTGCCCAGCCCGACCGGCTGCCGCACGAGTGACCAATGAGGCCGCCAGTCGGCCAAAACCGGGAGCCATCGCATAAAAAATTGCGTACTTGTGCACGGCTTGCTAAATTTGCGCAAAAAAATTGCCAATAAACATATTGCGGAGCAACAATATCGTGAGCAAGGTGGAGTTGGACAAGATCGACCGGAAGATCCTGGAAGTGCTGCAGACCAACGGCCGGTTGACCAACCTGGAGGTGGCCGAGCGCGTCAACCTGTCGCCCAGCCCCTGCCTGCGCCGCATCCGGCGGCTGGAAGAGATCGGCGTGATCCGGCAGTACGCGGCGCTGCTGGAGCCCAACAAGATCGGGCTCGGCCTGCTGGCCTATATCAACGTCCGGCTGGAAAAGCATGGTGGCGCGCCCAAGGGCAAGGCACCGCTGGACCTGTTCCGCGCGTCGATCGCGGTCTGGCCCGAGGTGGCCGCGTGCCATGCGATGACCGGTGAGATGGACCTGCTGCTCAAGGTCTATGTGGAAGACATGGAGCACTTCGCGCGCTTCATGCAGGAACAGCTGCTGGCGCATCCGTCGGTGATCGACGTGCGTTCGAGCTTCGCGCTGGAAAGCATCAAGGACACCACCGCGCTGCCGGTGGGCGGCGTGGCCTGATGGCCTGAACCAGGGCCAAAAACAAAACGGCGCATCGTTGCGATGCGCCGTTTTGCAGTCAGGCCGGGAGGGGCCTGTCAGGCGGTATGCTTCTGCGGCACCATGGTGCGCCAGAAGCGCAGGCCGAAGCGGCGCGCGTCGCGCAGGTTGCGGCGCACCGCATAGTCGAGGTCTGCAAGCTGCTCGTCCAGCGCCTCGGTCAGCCGGCTGACGGTATCGGCGGGCGGCAGTTCCAGGTAGGCATCAGCCTCGCCGTAAGCGTACTGGACCTTCATGCCGGCCTTCTTGGCGATATGCATCATCGCGGCGTTGCGCGACAGGCAGTGCATATAGAGCGTGCGCACATTGGTGTTGCGGCCATGCATGGCGGCACGCTCGAACAGCGCGCTGCCGATGCCGCGCCCGCGGGCACTGCGCGAGACCGACACGCCGAACTCCGCCACGCGGCCCTGGGCGTTGTCGCGCAGGTTGGCGAAGTGGCCGACGCCGACCAGCTCGAGCTTGTCGTCGTAGACGCCGAACACGGTGTCATGGTCGAAGTCGATGCTGTCGACATAGGCTTCGATCACGTGATCGCCCACGGACTGGCCAAAACGGAGCAGGCGATCCTCCTCGCCCAGGGCGAGGAAATGCTTCAGCAGACGCGAGCGGTGATGGGCCGCCAGTTCGCGCACCAGTACGGTGGCGCGCTGGGAGCCCTGTGCGGCTTCGGCTGCCTTGCGCAGATCTTCGTCGGTCAGTGCGCCGACGGCCTTGCTCAGTTCGAGCGGGTTCACGATGATTTCCTTCCTGGTGCAATCACAGATAAAAATAGGCACTGCGTTGGTGTTTAGCCAGGCACTTTTCCCTGGCCCGGTGCAAACTTGGGGGAAACACCATCTTGATACAGCGCGAAAAGTATTGTAGTGGAATTGTCGGGTCGGCGTAAGCTTCCTGCAGCGCAGCAGCTGGGCGCATCGTCGCATGCTCGCCATAAATGCAATAAAATCAATCGCTTATAAAAATGTGATGATTTGTTGCGCGCGCTCAACTGTTGATTTGGTGCAACGCCGCAACCGTCCTCCGCCCGACCTCCTGGCTACCCTTTAAAGAGTCGATCGCCTTTCGATGACCGAGTCCCCAATTGTCGTGATCTACGCGCATCCCACCCCCAGCCGTTCGCGCGTCAACCGGCCGCTGGCCGATGCGCTGGCGGCGCTGCCGCAGGTACAGGTACGCGATCTCTATCGCAGTTATGTGGATTACGACATCGATGTCGTGGCCGAGCAGCGCGTGCTGGCGGTCTCGGACACCATCGTGCTGCAATACCCGGTGCGCTGGTACAGCGTGCCGGCGCTGCTCAAGCTGTGGCTCGATGAAGTGCTCGAGCACGGCTGGGCCTACGGCCCTGGCGGCACGGCGCTGCGCGGCAAGTCGGTGCTGGCGGTGGTCAGCACCGGCGGTACCGCCGACTCGTACGGCCCGGACGGCAACCATGGACACCCGATCGAGGACTTCCTGCTGCCGCTGGAGCAGACCGTCCTGCTGTGCGGCATGACCTGGCTGCCGCCGGTGGTGCTGCACGACGCCGACAACGCCGACGCCCAGGCGCTGGCCGACCATATCGCCCATGTCTGCGGACGCCTGGGCACGGATGCCGCGCCGGCGGAGGTGCAGGCATGAACCAGCATGACTTCCTGATTGCGCTGCTGGTGTTCCTGGTGGCGGCCGTGGTGGCGGTGCCGCTGGCGCGCCGCAGCGGGCTGGGCGCGGTGCTGGGCTACCTGCTGGCGGGCGCGGCGATCGGCCCGTTCGCGCTGCGGCTGGTGACCGATGTCGAGTCGATCCTGCATTTCTCCGAATTCGGCGTGGTGCTGATGATGTTCGTGATCGGCCTGGAACTGGAGCCGCGCAAGCTGTGGGCGCTGCGGCGAAGCATCTTCGGCTATGGCGGCGCGCAGCTCGCCGCGTGCGCGCTGGTGATCGGCGGCGTGGCGGCGCTGGCCGGCGCATCGTGGCAGGTGGCGCTGGTGGCCGGGCTGGGGCTGGCGCTGTCGTCGACCGCGATCGCGCTGGCGACGCTGACCGAGCGCAACCTGTTCGGCACGCCGGCGGGCGCCGCCAGCTTCGGCATCCTGCTGTTCCAGGACATCGCCGCGATCCCGATGATCGCGCTGCTGCCGCTGCTGGGCATGCAGGGCGCCGCCGGCGCGGAAGGTGCGGCAGCGGGCGCGACCGGCTGGCTGGCCGCGGGCAAGGCAGTGGTGGTGATCGGGCTGGTCGTGGCCGGCGGCCGCTACCTGGTGCGGCCGGCGTTGCGCTTTATCGCCCGCACCGATATGCGCGAGATGTTCACCGCGTTCTCATTGCTGCTGGTGGTGGGCATCGCGCTGATGATGGACGCCGTGGGTCTGTCGATGGCACTCGGCACCTTCCTGGCCGGCGTGCTGCTGGCCGACTCGGAATACCGCCATGCGCTCGAGGCCGACCTGGAGCCGTTCAAGGGCCTGCTGCTGGGGCTGTTCTTCATGGCGGTCGGCATGTCGATCGACTTCGCCGTGCTGGCGCGCTCGCCATGGCTGGTGCTCGGGCTGGTGACGGTCTTCGTCGCCGCCAAGACCGTGGTGCTGGCACTGCTGGCAAAGCATTTCGCCATCGCGCGCGGCCAGCGGCTGCTGTTCGCGCTGCTGATCTCGCAGGGCGGCGAATTTGCCTTCGTGGTGTTCGGCGTGGCCGGCGGCGCCGGCCTGCTGCCGCGCACGACCGAGGCGCTGCTGGTGCTGGTGGTGGCGTTGTCGATGGTGGCCACGCCGTTGCTGCTGCTGGCCTACGACCGGTTCGTGACGCCGCGGCTGGGCGGGCGCAAGGCACGGGCGGCCGACTCCATCACGCCGCAGCAGAACCCGGTGCTGATCGCCGGCTTCGGCCGCTTCGGCCAGATCATCGGCCGGCTGCTGTACAGCCAGGGGGTGGGCGTCACGGTGCTCGACCACGATCCGGACCAGATCGAGTTCCTGCGCCAGTACGGCTTCAAGATCTTCTACGGCGATGCCACCCGGCTCGACCTGCTGGAAGCCGCCGGCATCGCCCAGGCGCGCATCCTGGTGGTGGCGATCGACGGCATGGACGACAGCCTGCAGTTGATCGACCGGGTGCGCGAGCGCTTTCCCGCGCTGCAGATCTATGCGCGGGCGCGCCATGTGTCGCATATCTACCAGCTCAAGGACCGCGGCGTGCACCTGTTCGAGCGCGAGATGTTCGAAGGCTCGCTGATGATGGGCCGGCGCGTGCTGGAAGGGCTGGGCTTCGACCCGGCCGAGGCGCGCAACGTGGCGCTGCGTTTCCGGCGGCATAACGTCCAGGCGATCGACCGCTTCTATCCGCACTACACGGATCAGAAAAAGCTGGTGTCGCTGGCGCGCCAGGCGCGCGACGAGCTGGAGGAGATGTTCCGCCAGGACCGCGAGCAGCGGCGCCAGCGGGAAGAAGCCGAGTGGACCTGAGAACCGGCGAGGGCGCAGTCAGCGCCCGGCCACGGCGGCGCGGCCAGGCAGGCCGCCTTCAAGCAGGTCGACCACCATCTCGGCAAACGCCGCGTACGACAGCCGTCCGCCCGGCTTGAGCCAGGTGAAGGTCCAGTTGATCATGCCGAACACGGTCATGGTCAGCGCGGTCTGGTTCTCGCGCGTGACGCGCTCCGGGTAGGCGCGGCGTAGCAGGCGCGAGAAAGCGGCCACCACGTCGCGCTCGCGCCCGAGGATGATGTCGCGCTGGCTGTCGGCCAGGAACTTGACGTCGTTGATCAGCGCCACATGCCGGGTTTGCGAGGTCTCGTACTCGGCCAGGAAGGCGCGGATCAGGTTGCCGAAGGCTTCCTTGTCGGTGCGCGCGTGGCGCTCGGCATCGGCCTCGACCTCGGTCACCAGCAGCATCAGCCGGCGCGTGTAGCGGTCCAGCAGGTCGAACAGGATCGCTTCCTTGCTCTCGTAATAGTGGTACAGCCGCGCCTTGGAGGTGCCGCAGGCGGCGGCCAGGTCGGCCATCGAGGTGCTGGGGTAGCTGCTGTTGGCGAAGGCGGCGGCGGCCAGGTCCAGGATCTGCTCGCGCTGCGCTTCGAAATCGGGTGCCTTGGTACGGGCCATAAGTCTCGTGATTACTCGCCGCCGCCACCGCCGGTATGCCGGCGCAGCTCGCATGTCTCGAGCGAGTCGGCATTGCCGCGCAGCACCATCTGGCCCATGGCGATCAGCTCGCGGCAGCGCCAGAACACGAACCAGTCGCTGGCCAGCAGGCCTTCGATCGCGCCCATCACGCTGCCCACCACCTGGGCCGCCGGCGTCCACTGGTCCGGGGCGCGTTCCATGATGATCTCGTCGACGGTGTGGTACGCCGCCGGTACCAGCGTGTTGCCTTTCCACAGGCGCACGTCGGCGTTTTCCTTGACGTTCTGCTGCCATTCGTAGCCGAGCCGGCCAAGGCGCAGCACCGATACCGGGGCAATGGTGGAAAAGCGCCGCGCCAGCCGCGCGGGCGAGTACATGCCGATCGCCGCCAGATTGCCTTGCGCCGGCATTTCCAGCTCGCGCAGGTCCATCGCGACTTCGTTGATCCGTTGCGGTGCCTGGTACAGGTGGAACACCACCCGGCGCAGCATGAGCTGATCGGCGGCGCTCTGGCCGTGCCAGATCGCGACTTCCATGTCGTCCTGCCGCAGCGCCAGCAGCTGGTCCAGCGCCTGGCGCATTTCGGCGGCGAAGTCGATGTCGGTGTGCGGGGCCACCCGCTGCCAGAAGCCGGAACGGATCATGCCGGTGCTGTCGATGTCGACCAGCGGCCCCACCGCGAGGTCGTCGCGCAGCACCACGACAGGATCGGGTCGCGCTGCCTGGGCCAGGGCCTGGCGCAGGGTCGTGCCTGCTACATCACCGTTGACGACGTGGATATATTGCATGGCCGTGATTGTATATGGGCGGGACGGTTCGCTGGCGCTGCCAGCTAGTCATCCTCCAGCAAGCATTGCGCCAGGCGGGTGCCGGTCTGCCGCCATTGTAATCACTGCCTGCGATCGTCAGAACGCGCACGTGGCGCCACGGCCGCAACGCCCCGGTCGGCGCCAGCTCAGCGCTCGTCGTAGCTGACCACCACGCGCGGCGTCAGGGCGCGCGCCTGGCAGGTGAGCACGAAGCCCTTCTCCATCTCCCACGGCTCGAGCGTGTAGTTCTTCTCCATCTCCACCTTGCCTTCCAGCACCTTGGCGCGGCAGGTGCAACAGACGCCGCCCTTGCAGGCGTAGGGCAGGTCCAGCCCCGCTGCCAGCGCGGTGTCGAGCACGTTGGCGTCCTCCAGCGGCAGCCGCATGCTGTGCTGCTTGCCGTCGAGCACCACCACCAGCTCGGCCGTGCCGGCATGGTCGGCGTGGCTGGGTGGCGGCTTGCGCCTGGCCTGCGCCAGCGGCACGCCGAAGCGCTCGGCATGGATGCGGTGCGGATCGAGGCCCGCATCGCGCAGCGCCGCCTCGACTTCGTCGATCATCGAGGCCGGGCCGCAGACAAAGGCGGCGTCGATATCGTCGACCGGGATCAGCGTCTGCAGGAAGGCGGTCACGCGGGCATGGTCGAGCCGGCCGTGCAGCAGGTCGACCTCCTGCGGCTGGCGCGACAGCACGTGGTAGAGCGTGAAGCGCGACAGGTACTGGTTCTTCAGGTCCTCCAGCGCCTCCGAGAAGATGATGCTGTCGACGTTGCGGTTGCCGTAGACCAGCGTGAAGCGGCTGAGGGGCTCGGCTTGCAGCGTGGTGCGGATCAGCGACAGCACCGGCGTGATGCCGCTGCCGGCGGCAAAGGCCACGTAGTGGCGCGCGGCGTCCGGATCGAGCGGCACGTGGAAGCGCCCGTCGGGGGTCATCACGTCGATCACCTGGCCGGGGGCGATGGTGTCGTGCAGGTGCGACGAAAAGAGTCCGTCCTCCACCAGCTTGACCGCCACGCGCAGCTCGCCATGCTCGTCATAGTCCTGCACCGCCGAGCAGATCGAATACGAGCGGCGCAGGTCCTTGCCGTCGACCGGCGCCCGCAGCGTCAGGAACTGGCCCTGCGTGAAGCGGTAGGCGTCGCGCAGCGCGGCCGGCACCTCGAATGCGATCGAGATGGTGTCGGCGGTCTCGGGGCGCACCTGCGCCACGCGCAGCGGGTGGAACTGGGGGGTCATGGCAGCCTGGCTTCGGCCCGGCAGGGCTCAGTAGGGTTTGAAATAGTCGAACGGCTCGCGGCAGTCCAAGCAGCGGTACAGCGCCTTGCATGCGGTCGAGGCGAAGCGCGAGATTTCCTGCGTATGCACGCTGCCGCAGCGGGGGCACGCGACGGTATCGGGCGCGCCTGCGCGCGCGGCGCGCGGCACGAAGCGCAGCGGCTGTGCGGCGTCCGGCGTCGTGCCGCACTGGCCGGGCGGCGCAATGCCGAATTCGCGCAGCCGGTCGCGCGCGGCCGGGGTGATCCAGTCGGTGGTCCACGCCGGCGACAGCACGGTGCGGATGCGCCAGGGTGCGAGGCCGGCCGCATCCAGCGCCTGGCCGATGTCTTCGGCGATCTGCGACATCGCCGGGCAGCCTGAGTAGGTGGGAGTGATGACCACCTCCAGCACGCCGTCGGCGCAGGCCGCGATATCGCGCAGGATGCCCAGCTCGCGGATCGATACCACCGGGATCTCGGGGTCCGGCACGGCTTCGAGTGCTGCCCAGGCGCGCTGGATGCGGCCATCGGCGATGCGCTCGTTGCGAAGGGGCAGGGAGGTGACATTCATGCCGGTCAATCCTTTGCGGCGAAGCGGGCGCTTACCATTGCGCGCCCGGATGGGCCCGCGCCAGCCCCTGCATCTCGCCCAGCAGGTAGCTCATATGCTCCGAATGCGCGCCGTGCTTGCCGGTCGAGACAAAGCTTGTGGCTGGCGGCAGCGTCAGCGTGGCGGCCTGCAGCGTTTCGGCGACGGTGGCATCCCAGGCCGGGCGCAGCGTCGCGGTGACGATGCCGACGCCCTGCGCCGCGGCCTCGCTTTCCACCTCGTCCTCGGCAAAGCACTCGTTCATATACGGCAGCAGGTGCTCCAGCGCCCGCTGGATGCGCGCGTGCGACGCTTCGGTGCCGTCGCCCAGGCGCACCACCCAGCCCGCCGCGTGATGCAGGTGGTAGCGCGCTTCCTTGATCGACTTGGCGGCGATCGCGGCGAGCTGATGGTCGCGGCTCGCCAGCAGCGCGTCCCACAGTTCGACCATCAGCGCGCTGTAGAGGAAGTTGCGCATGACGGTGACGGCGTAGTCGCGATCGGCGCTTGCGTTGCCCGCCAGCGGCCCGCGGTGGGGCAGTTCCATCAGCGTCCAGTTGCGGAACTCGCGCTCGGTGCGCCAGTAGGCGTAGTCGTCCTCATGGCGCGGCAGGCCGGTCAGCTCGCCTTCCAGTTCGCCGGCACGGCCGTACAGCAGCCGCGCCTGGCCGATCAGGTCCAGGCTGATATTGGCCAGCGCGATGTCTTCTTCCAGCACCGGGCCGTGGCCGCACCATTCGGCGTTGCGCTGGCCCAGGATCAGGGCATTGTCGGCCAGCCGCAAGACGTAGCGCAGCGCGGCGGTGCGCGCCGGTGGCAGGTAGTCCAGCGTGGCGGGCGCGGTCGGCGGTTGGGGCGCAGTGATCATGCGGTCCCTTACATGTGGTTGACTTCGTCAGGAAGCTGGTAGAACGTCGGGTGCCGGTAGATCTTGTCGGCCATCGGATCGAACAGCTCCGGCTTTTCCTCCGGCACGCTCGCGGTGATGGCGGCCGACGGCACCACCCAGATCGACACGCCTTCCTGGCGCCGCGTATAGACGTCGCGCGCCATATGCAGCGCCTGCTGCGCGTCGGCGGCGTGCAGGCTGCCGCAATGCTTGTGTTCCAGGCCTTGCTTGCTGCGCACGAATACTTCCCACAGCGGCCATTCCTTGCGTTGCATCGTTGTCTCCTCCGTCGTCGGACGTGGGCTTCAGGCAGCGGCGCGGCTGGCGCGCGCTTCGCGTTCGGCCACCTTGGCGGCATGCGCCAGCGCGGCCTCGCGCACCCAGGCGCCGTCCTCGTGCGCCTTCACGCGCGTGGCCAGCCGCTCCTTGTTGCAGGGGCCGTCGCCGTTGATCACGCGCCAGAACTCGTCCCAGTCCAGCGGGCTGTAGTCATAGTGGGCGCGCTCGGCATTCCATTGCAGGCCGGGGTCGGGCAGCGTCACGCCCAGCACGCGCGCCTGCTCGACCGTGGCATCGACAAACTTCTGGCGCAGGTCGTCGTTGGAAATGCGCTTGATGCCCCAGGCCATGGTCTGCGCGCTGTTGGTCGACGCGGCATCAGGCGGGCCGAACATCATCAGCACCGGGAACCACCACCGGTTGACCGCGTCCTGCACCATCTCGCGCTGGGCGTCGGTGCCGCGCATCATCGCCAACAGCGCGTCGAAACCCTGGCGCTGGTGGAACGACTCTTCCTTGCAGATGCGGATCATCGCGCGCGCATAGGGCCCGTACGAGCAGCGGCACAGCGGGATCTGGTTCATGATCGCCGCGCCGTCGACCAGCCAGCCGATTACGCCGACATCGGCCCAGGTCAGCGTCGGGTAATTGAAGATCGACGAATACTTGGCCTTGCCGCTGTGCAGCGTGTCGATCATGTCGTCGCGCGAGGCGTCCAGCGTCTCGGCGGCGGAATACAGGTAGAGCCCGTGGCCGCCTTCGTCCTGCACCTTGGCCAGCAGGATGGCCTTGCGCTTGAGCGACGGGGCCCGGCTGATCCAGTTGCCCTCTGGCAGCATGCCGACGATCTCGGAATGCGCGTGCTGCGAGATCTGGCGCACCAGCGTCTTGCGGTAGGCGGCGGGCATCCAGTCCTGCGGCTCGATCTTGCCGTCGGCAGCCATGCAGTGATCGAACGCGGCCTGGCGGTCGACGTCGTCCTGAGGCGCGTGGGCTTGGGCCGGGTCGGGATGCTGGCCGGGCAGGTCCAGGCTCTGGGTGTACATGGGGCCTCCTCTGGCGGGGATGCCGCTGGTTGATGGCGATCGCAGAACGGCGATCGCAGAGTCGGTACTAAGGCGGCTGGCCCTATTATATATAAGCCGACCGGTCGGTCAATTTAAGCCATTTGGTGTCATGTCGTCTTGCCTTGATCCGGCGGGGCGCGGTGGCGGGAGCGGCACGTGTAGTATCGAAAGCGGATGGCTTCTGGTGCCGTCCGACCTTTTTCCTGTTCCCTGTCTACGGAGGTAACGCCTATGACTAGCGCGGCATACAGCAAGATTGTGGTGGCGGTCGACGGCAGCAGCACGTCGGACCTGGCACTGCGCGAAGCCATCCGCGTGGCGGCACCGGGCGGCGCGACCGTGCTGGCGCTCTATGTCGTCGACACCGGCACGCCGATGTTCGATGTCGGCTATTACGATCCGGGCCAGTTGCAGAAGGCGTTCGAGGAAAGCGGCCAGCGCGCGCTGGCGGCCGCCGCGCAGCAGCTCGCCGCGGCCGGTGTCGTGCATGAAACCAGGCTGGTCAGCGATGCGCCGGTGCCCGGCGATATCGGTGCCTCGATCAACGAGGCCGCGCGCCAGTGGGGCGCCGACCTGCTGGTGATCGGCACGCATGGACGCCGCGGCGTGCGCCGGCTGGTGCTGGGTAGTGTGGCCGAGGCCGTGATCCGTCAGTCGACGGTGCCGGTGCTGCTGGTGCGCGGCGAAGCGAAGGCCGATTGAGTGCGTGACGCAGGGCCGGGGCATGATCGCCCCGGCTGGGGTTTGGAAGTCAGCCGGCGAAGCGGAAATGGCCGCTGCGCAGCACGATTTCGCGTGCCTGGGTCAGCTCGAACAGGCTCTCGATGCGCTGGCGGTTGCTGGTGAAGGCCGCGACCAGGTCTTCCTCGCGCGGCGAACGCGCGCCGAAATGGGCTTCGAGGGCCTCGGCGGTGACGGAATACTGGGTGGGACTGCCGTTGACCGTGGCGGGGCAGGACAGCGTGAGGCTGGCTGCGCAGTAGGTCGGGAGGCTGCGAGGGAACGTGATGTCTGGCATGGCGTGCCTCGTGCTGGCGGCGGACGTATTAGATAAATATAGGTCATCCCCGCGTTCCGTAAAGGAGCGCGGTGGAGAACGCAGAGGTTTCATTCCGCTGCGCCGCAGCGCGGTCCGCAGGCTCAGCCGCTGTGCGCGCGCGGGCGTGCCAGCGGCTTGCGCGCAGTGGCGCCCAGCGCGCGCAGGTCCGCCACCGCCGCGTGCGCCGCGGCGATATGCGCGTCGGCGTAGTCGGCCTGATCGGCCAGGAAGGCGTCGATGGTGTCGGCGCCTGCCAGGGGCGAGGGCGCGTGATTCGACTTTCCGGTGTTCCCGGCCAGGCCCGCCCGCATTGCCAGTTCAGCAAGTTGCGCTTCCAGCAGCGTCAGCCTCGCGCGCATCTCGGCACCGGCGGGCAGCGCGAACGCGCCGGATTCCACCCCCGCTCTGACCACGCCCGCCAGCGCGGCCATGCGGCGTGCGGTCGCGTGTACGCGTTGGTAGGCCCCGGCAAAGTCGGGTGCCAGCGCGCCCGCCGACTGGGCGAGCGTGTGCTCGGCACGCGTCGAGGCGCGCCCGGCGGCGATGCGCAGCGCTTCCAGCCGGGGCTCGGCCGGCGGCATGGCGCCAACCGCTGCGCGGCTGGCGGCAAAGGCGGCACGCAGGTAGACCGCGTTGACCGCGACCGCATCGATCGCATGGCGGAACACGCGCGACATCTCCACGCGCGGCGCCAGCACATAGTAGGTGGCCAGCGCGATCAGGCAGCCCAGCGCGGTGTCGATACCGCGCAGCGCGGCAAAGTGGCTGCTGTCGGTGGCGGGGGCGCCGACCCACGAGAACAGGATCACGGCCGGCGTCAGGCAGAAGGCGAACGCCGCCGGCTGCCCGGCCAGCCGGCTGGCGTAGGCCCCGGCCAGGAAGGCCGCGCTGATGGCCAGCGCCACTGCCGGCGCCGGATGGAGCAGGCCGATGGCGCAGGCGCACAGCGCACCGCCCAGCGATCCGGCGAAGCGTTTCAGCGACACCTGCCGGGTGGTTTGCCATTGCGGGCTCAGCACCATGATCACCGTCACCGCGACCCAGTAGCCATGGTCGAGATGCCAGAACTGCGCCGGCACCAGGCTGAGGCCGCCGGCCAGCGCCAGCCGCAGTGCGTGGCGCGCGGCCAGCGCGTCGCGCGCCGCATGGTCCGCCAGCGTACGGAGCAAGCGACCGAGGCCATCGCCCAGGCCCCGACGCGGCCAGGCAAAGCCGGCGCGCCAGGTATCGAAGTCCGGATGGCGGGCGAGCGCCGCCAGCGCCGATTGGTAAGGCGGCGGCGCGCCGGCGTTGGCCAGCGGCGCGGTCAGGCGGCGCAGCTCATGGCGCAGCGCCGCGCTTAGTGCAGGCAAGTCGGGAGCGTGCAGGGCCAGCGCCTGGCTGACCTGCTGACGGGTGTCGGCTACGCTGCGCGCAACATGGCGCAGCGGCAGCCGGTGCGCAGGACCGGCGCGCTCGCGCAGCTCGCCCGCGACGATCAGCAGCGCGAACAGCGCGTCGGCGACCCCAACGGCATAGGCATGGCGCAACAGGCTGGAGGTGTCGCGTACGTTGCGCCGCGCCGCGATGGCGTGGCGTGCTGCCTCGATGCGGGTGCGAACGGCTTGCTTGCAGGCGGCCAGATCGTTGCCGTGGGCGGTATCCGCCAGCGCCGCGGCAAAGCGAACCAGCGCCTCATAGATGGCCACGATCTCGGCGTGGGGCCGGTTGTCGCGTTCGGACGGGATCAGCGCCAGGCAGGCAAGGCACGCAAACACGCCGCCTCGCAGGTAGTCGAGGCCGCTCTGCAATGCGTGCGCTTGCAGGTCAGGGCCGGCGGCTGGCTGCAGGCAGGCTGCCACCAACACCACGTAGAGCAGCTTGCCCGCCATCGCGCTGGCCGCGCCGCGCGTCTCGGCAAGGCCCGCGGCAAGACCGCCTGCCATCACGACGATTACGGCCAGCCACGGCGTTGGCGCCACGGCGGTGCCGAGCGCGCTTGCGATGGCACCGCCGATGCCGACGGCGCCCAGGCTGGAAAACCGTGACGAAGCCGTGCCGTGCCGGTCCGCCAGGCAAGTCCAGATCGAGGCGGTGGCGGACCACAGATAGCCGTCATCGCCAGTCAGCCAGCCCACGCCGGCCAGTGCCAGGAATGACAGCGCATAAATGATCCCGCGCCGGAGCAGTGCGGTTTCGGGCCAATAGCGGATCAGGCGGGCGGGGGCAAACATGCGGGCCGGGTCAATGCGGGACAGACCGGATTGGCTGCCTTTCGTGTACCCACTCTACGTCAGCGATTGGTGCGCTGCAACAAAACTGGTGGCCAGGGTGTTGTTGACAGTAGATTGCACCGCGAGGAAGCAAGGATGAAGCGTTTGCGGTGCGAGAAGCACAATTTCTAAGCCGGCCGGTGCTTGTGCGCAACGATTGTTGCAGCGCCCTGATTCAGGACAAAAAAAACCCACGCAGGTTATGCGTGGGTTGGAATCCACCGAGGTGGTGGAGGAGACAGACTTCACTATACATGGATTGTTGCGACGCACCAAGCTTTCATGTGTCAATGTCTGACAATAAGCACAATGCCGTTGCAATGATGCAACAAGACCTCAGACAGTTGCGGGCGCAAGGCTTATCGGAACAGGTAAGCGGCGCCTATGGCGCACACCAGACCAGCCGTGTCAGCCACCAGCGCACATCCCAGCGCGTGGCGCGTGTTGCGCACATTGATACTGCCGAAATAGACGGCCAGCACATAGAAGGTGGTTTCGGTCGACCCTTGGATAATCGCTGCGAGCCGGCCTTCGAACGAGTCCACGCCATAGGTCGTCATCACATCCACCATCAAGCCACGCGCGCCGGCGCCGGACAGGATCTTCATCAGCCCCACCGGCAAGGCCGGCACGAAATCCGTATTGACGCCCAGGCTGGCAAAGCCCAGCGTCAGCCAGCCCATCAGCACGTCCATGCAGCCGGCGGCTCGGAAAAGTCCGATCGCGACCAGGATCGCAACCAGGTACGGAATGATCTGCACGGCGACGCCGAAGCCTTCCTTGGCGCCATCGATAAAGGCTTCGTAGACATTGACCCGCCGCAGCGCGCCGCAGACCAGGAACAGCGTGAGCAGCGACAGGATGAAACCCGCGCCGGCCACCGCGGTGACGCTGCTGACCTGATCGGGCGGCGCGTGGCGCAGCCATGTGAACATCCCGGCCAGCAATGCCACGACCAGTCCGAACGTCAGCAGCACGGCGGGCCGCAACAGGTTCAGCCGCTGCACCCAGGCCACCGCCAGCAGTCCCGCCAGGCATGAACCGCCGGTAGCCAGCAACGTCGGCAAGAAGATATCGGCGGCGTTGAAACCCACCAGACCCTGCTTGACCGCAATCGCCTGCCGGATCGCGATCACCGAGGTCGGGATCAGCGTCAGCCCGGCCGTATTCAGCACAATGAACATGATCTGCGCGTCGGTCGCCACGTCCGGGCGCCGGTTCAGCGTCTGCAGTTCGCGCATGGCGTTCAGGCCAAGGGGCGTGGCGGCGTTGTCCAGGCCGAGCAGGTTGGCCGACACATTCATCATCATCGCGCCCTGCGCCGGGTGTCCCTGAGGCACGCCGGGAAAGAAATGGCGCAGCAACGGGTTCACCAGCCGCGCGAAGGCATCGACCACGCCAGCGCGCTCGCCGATGCGCATGATGCCCAGCCACAGGCTCATCACCCCGGCCAGGCCGAGCGCGATCTCGAAGGCGGTGCGCGCGCTGTCGAACAGGCTCGCCAGCATCGCCGGGAAGACGGTCAGGTCGCCGCTGGCCAGGCGGACACAGGCGGCGATGAAGGAAATCAGGAAAAAGCCGAGCCAGACTACGTTCAGGGCCATCGGGTTGGGGAGCTTGCGAATGCTGGTAGGAAATCGCCGAGTATTCCCGGCACGGCGGGCGGATCAGCCTAGCACGGCCCCGCGTTCAGCCAGCAGTTCGCGCAGTACCGACCGGTGGCAATGCGCCTCGTCTTCGCAATAGCAACCCAATGAGAAATTGGTCTGGTGCGACAGCGCGGCCAGCAGGTCGAGCGTGCGGCTCGCTTCCGGCTCCGCCATTTCCTTGCGGAACTGCCGCACGAACGCGCGCCATTGCTTGTCGTCGCTGGCCGCCAGCGCCTGTGTCACCAGTTCCGGCGATGGTGACAGCGCGGGATACCAGACATCGTAGTAATCGCGGGTGGCGAACTCGGACTTGGGCACGCCGCGCGGCGGCCGCCGTACCGTGCCGATGCGCAGGCCCTCATTGGCCGCGCGTGGCGATCCCAGTCTGACGATTCGGATGGTCATGGATGATCCCGCTGATGTCCGCCTACGCGGCCGTGCCTGGCGGCGCGTTCTGCGGCGAGTTTGGCTCAAGCCCCAGATCATGAATCATGGTGTCGCGCATGACAAACTTCTGCACCTTCCCTGTGACAGTCATCGGCATTTCCGAGACAAAGCGGATATAGCGCGGAATCTTGTAGTGTGCGATCTGGTCGCGGCAGAACTTGCGGATCTCTTCCTCGGTAGCCGTCTGGCCGGGTTTGAGCACGATCCAGGCACAGACTTCCTCGCCATACTTCTTGTCGGGCACGCCAAATACCTGTACCGCCTGGACCTTGGGATGGCGGAACAGGAATTCCTCGATCTCGCGCGGGTAGATATTCTCGCCGCCGCGAATCAGCATGTCTTTCACCCGGCCCACGATATTGCAATAACCCTCGTCGTCGATGGTGGCCAGGTCGCCAGTGTGCATCCAGCCATCGCGAATCGCCTCGCGCGTGCGCTCGTCATCGTCCCAGTAGCCCTGCATCACCGAATAGCCGCGGGTGCAGAGCTCGCCGGTGGTGCCGGTGGGCACGATCTGGCCGAGCGCATCGACCACCTTGCATTCCAGGTGCGGCTGGACCCGGCCGACGGTGGAGACGCGCTTGTCCAGTGGATCGTCGGTCGCGCTCTGGAACGAGACCGGGCTGGTCTCGGTCATGCCGTAGGCAATGGTGACCTCGGCCATATGCATGTCCGCGACTACGCGCTTCATGATTTCGATCGGGCACGGCGCGCCGGCCATGATGCCGGTGCGCAGTGAGGAAAAGTCAAAGCGAGTGAACTCAGGGTGGTCGAGCTGGGCGATAAACATCGTCGGCACGCCGTGCAGCGCGGTGCAGCGCTCCTCGCTGACCGCCTGCATGGTCGCCAGCGGATCGAAGGCCTCGCCCGGGAACACCATGCACGCGCCAACCGAAACGCAGGCCAGCACCGACAGCACCATGCCGAAGCAGTGATAGAGCGGAACCGGGATGCACAGTACGTCATTTGAGGCGAGTCGCATCGCCATTGCCACGAAGCGGCCGTTATTGACCACGTTATGGTGGGTCAGCGTGGCGCCCTTCGGATTGCCGGTGGTGCCGCTGGTGAACTGGATATTGATAGCGTCGTGCCGATCGAGCGTCGCGGTCACTGCGTCGAGGCGCACGGTATCCGGCTCGGCCAGCAGTTCGTCATAGTTCAGCATGCCGGGCGTGACCTCGCCACCCATGCGGACGACCCACTGCAATGCGGGGAGGCGCGCGGCGCGCAGCGAGCCGGGGTCCGCGTCGGCCAGTTCCGGTGCCAGCGCCTGCAGCGTGGCGAGGTAGTCGCTGCTCTTGAAGCGGGCCGCGGTGATCAGCATCCGTACGCCAGCCTTGTTCAGCGCATATTCGAGTTCGGCCTGGCGGTAGGCCGGGTTGATATTGACCAGGATGGCGCCGATACGGGCGGTGGCGAACTGGGTCACCAGCCATTCGGGCCGGTTCGGCGCCCAGATACCGACGCGGTCGCCCGGCTGAATGCCGCGCTGGAGCAGGCCGGTGGCAAGACGGTCAACTTGGTCGGCGAATTCGGTCCAGCTCCAGCGCACGCCGTGCTCGCGGAACACCACGGCGGGAGCGCGCGGGTTTGCGGCGACGGTCCGGGCGAGCAGGGCCGGGATGGTGTCGTCGGACAGCGGGATTTCGGTGTTGCCGGCGACCAGCGACAGGCCAGGCTTCACGGTTTGCGTCATCTTGTCTCCTTCAGCTGCTCTGCTGGCATTCGATGCCTCTATATATATGGGAGAGGCGGTTCGGACTGGTGATGTCTGCCAGCTTAGGCTCAGGCGCCGTGGAAAGCTGTCACTGCAGCGACATTTGAGTCTCATGCGTCGCTTTTAGCCTTGCTGCGAACTATTTCGCGAAACCGCTTGCCAACCCGCTTCCGGTCCCTTAATATTCGCCCCCTCGCAACACACCGCAGCGCTGCAAAGCAGACGCAGCAAGGGTTGCGGGGTCGACCGGTCGGTTGGCGCAGCGAAGTTTGCAGCGCTGACCGCAGCAAAAAAAGATGCTGAAACGGTTGACGAAACGAAGAAAGCTCTGCATAATCTCGTTTCTCTGCTGCTGACAACGCAGCGACGCAAAACGGCAAAGCCGCTAGCGCAGTTCTTTAACAAACAAACAACCGATAAGTGTGGGCGCTGGGTAGCGGACGCCACTGTCTTCGGACGGTGCTGCTTCAAAAGTTATCAGTGCTCGCACAGCAAAACGTGACTGGATCTTCGGATCTGGTCAGTCAGTTTTCTGAGAGTGAGCGACCGCTCGAAAGAGCGAGGGAGCCGCGAGGC
>NZ_JBEFLI010000070.1:0-38466 GCF_040578825.1 Cupriavidus necator
CACCAACGGATGCCCGGCCCCCTTCACCGACAACAACCCCGGCGTCTCAAACGTAATTGCATTCCCATCCAGCACAATCCGCGAAGACCCGCCATGCAGCACCACTTTCTTCTGCGCCAGTACCTCGATGCCATCAACGGATGACGTCACGGTGACGGACTTGTCCGCCATCACCGTCAGCGCATCGGTATGCGCCTGGATCGAAACCGGCCCACCTGCCGCGATGGCACGGATGCCCTGGCGCTGGCTGAAGAAGCTGACACCCTTGGCGGCGGCTGCAGCGAACGTGTTTCCCGCACCCACATGCCAGTCAGCCTGGGCAATACCAAACAGGTGCCGACCAGCAAATATGCTGGTAGTAGCCTGTGTGGCAAATGCGATAGCACTGGGCGACTCCGCGACCAGCCAAGGTTGGCCGAAGTGCTCGACCGCGGTCCCGGTATCCGGCCGCTTGGCATCCTGGTCATTGACACGCGCCGGATAGCTGCCGTCCTGCTGCGGATCGATTGCCTTCGTCAGCGGCTCGAACGCCTCGACTGCACCCAACGGCAGTGCCTGTTGCGCACTGGCGGCATCGGACAACCGCTGTGCGGTACGTTCCGCCGCAGTGATCTGTCCGCGCGCTTCCTTGATATCGAGCAGCGTGCCAGCAGCGTTCGGCTGCACGGTGGTCGACAGCAGCAGCCCACTGCCGGCGCGCACAATGGCCCAGGCGTCGGTGCGCAGCTCGGCGCCGGTGCCGCGCCACGCGCCCCGCTCGCCGCTGGCAGGGGCTTGCGCGACAACGTAGCCAAGATTGAGCTGGCTGTCGGCGGCCGAGCTGGCCAGGCGCATGCGTAGCTGGCCGGTGTTGTCGTCGACCACCCACTGGTTGTAGCCGCCGTCCGCAAGGTTGTGGGAATGCCAGCCGGACAGCGCGGTATTGAACGGCGCTTCGGCGGCAGGCCAGGGGAGGGCGTCCTGTTCGTTGTGCAGTTGCGCCACCACCATCGGACGATCGATATCGCCATCGAGGTAGGTCAGCATGACCTCGGTGCCGGCACGGGGCAGGTGATGGGCGCCCCAGTTGGGGCCGGCAGCGGCCGTGGCCACGCGCACCCAGGCGGTTACCTGCGTCATGTCGTCCTGGGCGGGATCGGCTGCGGTATCGGCTCTCGGATCCGCCATCGGGGCGCGCAGCCAGGGCAGGCGCAAGCGCACGCGGTGGTCGCGGTCGGTGGTCAGTGGGGCGCCGCCTTCGGCGATAACGATTGCGGCCTGCGCTTCTGGCGCCGTCGGCTTGGGGCAGAACTGGGGCACGATCGGCGCATCGGCGCGCACGGCCTCGAAGCGATTGCGGTAGCTGCCGGCTTCGATGTCCGTCAGCCCCAGCAGCAGCGCGACCTCCGCGCCGAGGTTGTTGGCGGCCTCATGCCGCACCGCCAGCGTGACGAACTCGTCGGCGGCGGTGTCGAAGTGCTCGGCCAGCGTGAAGCGCTCGCCCGCGCCCAGCGCGCGGACGCTGCCTTCGCCCTGGTAGCGCAGGTAGCGGCTTTCGTGCGCCTGCATCTGTAGTTGCGCGGCGCGGCGGGCGGCATCGGCGTCGGGAAAGCGGTAGGTGCCCCGCGTTTCGAACGATTCGAGGGCAGGCCATTCGCCCAGGCTTTCGCCGCTGGCGTCGGCCGCGGTGGCCGCCAGCGCCTTGTAGTCCCACGAGGCCAGGGTCACGGCGTTCGTGCCCGTCGCCGCGGCCAGGGACCAATGGTCGATGGCGTCTTCGCGCTCGGTCATGTCGCTGCGGTGGAAGCGGACAGTGGCTTGCGCGCAGGCGGGGCGTTCGGTGTCGTTGTCGAAGATCACCAGGCAATGGCGCGACTGGGCCTGTTCATCCTGGCCGGATTGTGCGGCGTCGTCCTGCTGGTGTTCGAAGCGATACGACAGGCCTTCCTCGGCCAGCAGCCGGGTGACGAACGCAACATCGGTCTCGCGATACTGGCAGCAGATCGAGCGCTTGCGCAGTGTCTGGCTGACCGCGATGCGATAGTGTGCAAGCGGATAGTCCCCCAGCACGTCTTCGATGATCTCCAGCGCAGTGCGGTCCTGGTAGACATAGCAGTCCGCGCGCGTATGCAGGTGGTCGAACCAGGATCCCACCGTGAGGCGATAGCGGGCCAGGCCGCCGTCGCCGCCGATTGCCGCGCAGCCCTGCACATAGCCGTGCCAGGCGCGGCGGCTGCCACCGGCAAGCATCAGCCGCAGCGTGACTTCCTCGGCGGCAAGGCGCGCGGTGTCCAGGTGTGCCGACGGGCTCAGGCAATCGATCTGCAGCGAGAAGGGCGCCGATACGGCTTCGTGGGCGACAAAGCGCTCCACCACCAGGTTGTCGGCGGTCAGCGCCGTCTCCAGCGCGATCTGGCGCGTGCGCTGGCCGATCAGCCCGACCAGGGCGGCCATCGCGGATGACGGATAGGAGGACAGGGGCTTCATCGGAGCATCGTCGCGCTAGTGGGATCGGAAGACGGCCTGCCACGCTGTGGCCGGCTTGCCATCGGTTGCGTCATCGCGCTGTCAGGGCAGCGAGATTGTCAGGTGCGAATAGCGCGGGCCCAGCTTGATGACCTGCGAATATCCCTGCAGCGTGTCGGTGGTCTTCGTGCGCAGCGTCGTCGAAAGTCCCAGGAATGCCAGCAGCGCAATCAATGCGAACACCACACCGAAAATCCACAGCGGCGTTTCGCGCTTGAGCGTGTGCGAGATCTTGTCCGGGATCGGCCAGTTCGGCGCGAAAGCGGCGCGCTTGCCCTTGATCGCGGAAATCTCGTCGCCGAGCCGCGCCGTCAGGTAGGCGAGCTTCTCCGGACCTTCCAGGATGTACTTGCCGCGGAACCCCAGCAGCAGGCACATGTGGAAGACCTCCAGCGCCTGCAGCCGCGGCGCGCCGCGCGCGCGCAGTTCTTCCAGCTTGGTGAAGAAGCCTTCGCCGGCGAGCTGTTCGCCGAACAGTACCAGTTGCAGCGGGCGGCGCTCCCAGGCGCTGCGGATGCTGAAGCCCGAGGCCAGGATGGTTTCGTCGATGGCGGCGCAGAAGGCGTACTTGGCATCGAAGATGTCTTCCGCCGCGACGTTGAGCCGCTTGGCGCCCCGTTCGAAGTCGTCGAGGAAATCACGCACCTTCTGCAGGAACTCTTCGGCGCTGCCAGGCTGCTGGCCGTTGCGTAGCAGGAAGAGCATGAAGAAGCCGTCGTAGAGCAGGTCGAGCAGCGTGCGTGCGTGCATCGAGCCGTCGGTGGAACCCGCGGCGGCAGGCGTCTGCAGGCCGGCCGGTGCAGCGCCGAACAGGGAAGGCGTGGAGGTAGCGCTCATGAGGTCACCGCGATGAGTTCAAGTTTGAGTTCCCGGATGCCGGCCGGGGTGTAGATGGTGATGGTCTGGGCTTGCAGCATGCGGTCGTACAGCGCGCCGCGCGCTTCGATCGCGAAATAGCACGCGCCCGGCCGCACCGGGATCGCGGGCGGCACCTGCGGGGTGTAGCTCAGCGGCACGCCCGGCATCGACGACAGCACCAGCTTGTCGACGTCGTCCGGGGCGCCGACCTTGAAGCGGCTGGGGATGGCTTCCACCAGTTCGGCCGCGGGCATGTCGGCGGTGACGGACAGGTAGAAGCTGGTCTTGTCGTCGATCTTGCCCGAGTCCAGTCGCCCGAGGTGGAACGACGGTCGCGTCTCGTCGAGCGCGATCGAGAAATAGCGCGTGGATATGACGGTGTCGAGCAGGTCGCGGATGATGCTGTCGAGGCGCGCGAAGACCGGGCCTGGGCTGTCGTGGTCGTAGACCGGCAGGTCGGCCAGCGTATGGTTCTTCGAAAACGTCATCAGCGCGCCGGCCAGCCGCAGCATCTCCTGGAACAGGCGTTCGGGATGCAGCTCGGGATGGTGGAACAGGTGCGCGAGCGCGGCAAACGAGGCGTTGGCCGTATGCAGCAGCCAGAACGAGGCGATGTCGCCGGAGCGGAACTCGATGATGTTCTTGGTCGGTTCGCGATGGAAGCCGTACAACGCGTTGACCTTGGCCTGCAGCGCATCGATCAGGCGCCGCAGCCGCAGGTAGAGCACCGCCGAGGCATCGATCGCGAGGCTCGGCGCGACAAAGGCCTCGTCGAGTTCGAACCCGCCCGTGGCCGTGCGCCGCACCCGCACTACCGGCAGCGAAATGAACTGGTCGCGCGGTTCGGTCTCGGCAATCAGCCGCACCGCCTTCTTCAGGAAGGTGATGGCAGCGGGCTCGGCTTCGGTGAACAGGTCCGCGGTTTCGGTCTGCTGGCCGATGAAGCGCGATGACAGCGAGCCCTCGGCGTCGTCGCGGTAGTTGCCGCCGGCATCGTGCAGCGGCTGCAGCGCGAGGTAGAAGGTCAGTTCAGACGTGCCCGCCGGCACGGCGTCGAGCACCACAGGCGGGGGCAGTTCGTCTGCCTGCGGTGCGGAATAGACCTCGCCATCCGGGAAGAACAGCGACAGCTCGGTCACGCGCAGCACGCCGCTGGCGAGCGCGTCGGTGTCGAAGCTGGCATGGCGCACGCCCCAGCCGTAGGGCTGGATCACCTGCGCGGTGGCATGCAGGCGCGACTCATGATAGGCGTCCTGCCTCTGGAAATGCTGGGGCCGCAGGAACAGGCCTTCACCCCAGAGAATCTTTGCGGAATAGCTCACGTTTGCTCTTGTGTTGCCCGAGTCTGCTGCGGCCGCATCAGGTGCGGCAGCCGGCGGCCGAAACGAGGTTCAGGTTGGTACTGGGCGCGGCGCCGGCGGGGGCGATCGCGTTGCCGACGGTCAGTGTCATCGCGCACGCATGCAGTCCGATCACGACACCGGACTTCTCGCTGTGCGCGGTGTCGAATGCGAATTTCCAGCGTTGCGGCGCGGGATCGCGAAACAGCGCCACGATCCCGATCGAGCCGGCCTCGCGCGAGACTTTTTCCATCACCTCGTAGCGCTGGCCAGGAATTAGAGTCATCTCTCTAACTTGTACCAGGTCGGCACCCAGCGTCTTTTGCTCGCGTTGCGGATCGATGAAGGTGTCGTACGGCGCCTGCAGGAAACTGGTGGGGTCCTTGAGCTTGTAGAGCCTGACCACGATCGCCGCGGGGCGGTTGTCGGAGGCCGCATTCAGATTCGCGCCGGCATACAGCTTGAGCGGAACTTCGCGAGGCGGCTTCTGGGCGTCGGGAACGTTGGAGGGCTTGAGCCCGACGGCTTCCAGCGCGCCGCTGGCGGCCCCAGCCAGCAGCGTGCCCCCGACCGAGCAGCCGGTCAGCGCGACCACGCAGGCGGCAACCGCCGCCCGGCACAGCACCATGCCGGGCCGGGGCGTCGCCCCTGTCCGCGCGCGTTTCCCGCGACCCCTGGCAGGCAACAGCCGGCTGAATTCATTTTTGTTCATGACAGAAATTAAAAACTTCTATTCACCAGGGCGCGCGCGAATTCACCAAAAATGACAGAGAACTACCAACTATCCTTAGTGCTGACAATTGCTCTGACGGGCTGCGCGATATGTTGTCAGTCGCAAGCGGCAGAGTGTACTATTCCGGCCAATTCGGGTTCAACCTCAGTTCTGACATTATTGGTATGTGGTATTTTTTACCGACAATCCATCGGCGGGACTCAGCCCGATCCATTCTTGAACTTTCACAAGAGACTCCCGTGAACGACTACAAGCCCTTGTCAGGAATCCACCGCACGCTGGTGTTGCTGGTCGGCTCCGCCGCGCTGCTTGCCGGCTGTGCCACCTCTAATCCCGGTCCCCAGCGCGATGAGTCGTTCAACCAGAGCATGTCCGAAGCCGAGGCGGCGTTGACCAGCGGCCAGCGCGACCAGGCAGTCAGCCTGTTCGAACAGATCGCGAAGAACAACCCGACGCGCGAAGAGCCGTGGTCGCGTATCGCCCAGATCCAGTTCGGCGCCGAGCGCTATCCGCAGGCGATCGTCGCCGCGGAAGAAGCGCTGCAGCGCGACAGCGCCGACCGCAAGGCCAAGAGCGTGCTGGCCGTCAGTGGACTGCGCGTGGCGCGCCGCTCGCTGCAGGAACTGCGTGCCGACAGCGCGCTGGCTGGCGACGTGCGCTCTGACGCGCAACTGCTGGCGCGGATGCTGCGCGACACGCTGGGCGAGCAGGTGCTGTTCCCGCGTGACAAGGGCGATGCGCAGCCTGCCAAGCCGGTGCCGCGTCGCCGGCCCACGGCCAAGCCCACGGCGGCGGCCCAGTCGACGCAGTCGGCCGCTCCGTCTGCACCCGCTGCCCCGTCGGGCGGTGGCAGCGCAGACCCGTTCGGCGCGCTGCGCTGATTCCCATACCGGATTCCGCCAGATCGGAGAGTAGTGATGGCCAAGAAAGAAAGTATCCAGAAGCGCCTGCAGAAGGTGCGTCCCCCGCGCGTGCAGCTGACGTACGACGTCGAGAAGGGCGACGCCATCGAGCAGAAGGAACTGCCGTTCGTGGTAGGCGTGGTGGCCGACCTGTCCGGTCAGTCGGAAGTGCCTCAGCCCAAGCTGCGCGACCGCAAGTTCGTCAATATCGACCGCGACAACTTTGACGACGTGATGGCCGGCATCGAGCCGCGGGCGGCGTTCCAGGTGCCCAACACGCTGTCGGGCGAGGGCGGAAAGTTTGGCGTGGACCTCAAGTTCCATTCGCTCGAAGACTTCAACCCCGAAGCCGTGGTCGAGCAGATCGAGCCGCTGCGCAAGCTGCTCGAGGCGCGCTCCAAGCTGGCCGATCTGCGCAACAAGCTCGCGGGCAACGACAAGCTGGAAGACCTGCTGTCCGAAGTGCTGACCAATACCGAAGCGCTGCACAAGCTGGGCGCCAATGCAAAGAACGGTGGCGACGATGCTTGATAACCAGTCCGCTGCATTCGCCCAGCCCGCAGCGGCCGCGGGCACGGTGAACCTGCTCGATGAAATCGTCGAGCAAAGCAAGGTCGCCAAATCCGACTCCGAACACGCACGCGCCAAGGACATCATCGGCGAACTGGTCAGCCAGGTGCTGGACGGCACGGTGGTGGTGTCCGACAACCTGTCGGCCACGATCGACGCGCGCGTGGCCGAACTCGATCGCCTGATCTCCTCGCAGCTCAGCGCGGTGATGCACGCCCCGGAGTTCCAGAAGCTGGAAAGCACCTGGCGCGGGCTGTCGTACCTGGTCAAGGAAACGCAGACCGGCACGATGATCAAGATCAAGGTGCTGAACGCGACCAAGCGCGACCTGGTGCGCGACTTCAAGACCGCGATCGACTTTGACCAGAGCGCGCTGTTCAAGAAGGTCTACGAAGAAGAATTCGGTACCTTCGGCGGTGCGCCGTTCGGCACGCTGATCGGCGACTACGAGATCACGCGCCAGCCTGAAGACGTGTATTTCATCGAGCAGATGTCGCACGTGGCCTCGGCCTCGCACGCACCGTTCATTGCTTCGGCTTCGCCGGAACTCTTGGGGCTGGAGACCTTTGCCGACCTCGGCAAGCCGCGCGATTTGGCAAAAGTGTTCGATACCGTCGAATACGCCAAGTGGAAGTCGTTCCGCGAATCCGAGGATTCGCGCTACGTCGGCCTGACCATGCCGCGCTTCCTGGGCCGCCTGCCGTACAACCCGAAGGACGGCACCACGGTCGAAGGCTTCAACTTCGTTGAGGATGTCGACGGCACCGACCACGGCAAATACCTGTGGTGCAACGCCGCCTGGGCCTTTGGGGCGCGCCTGACCGCGGCCTTCGAGGATTTTGGCTGGTGCGCGGCCATCCGCGGCGTGGAGGGCGGTGGCCTGGTCGAAGATCTGCCCACGCACACCTTCAAGACCGACGACGGCGAGATCGCGCTCAAGTGCCCGACTGAAATCGCCATCACCGACCGGCGCGAGAAGGAGCTGAGCGATCTGGGCTTTATTCCGCTGGTGCACTGCAAGAACTCGGATTACGCCGCGTTCTTCGCGGCCCAGTCCGTGCAGAAGCCGAAGAAGTACAACACCGACAGTGCCAACGCCAATGCTGTGCTGTCGGCACAGTTGCAGTACATCTTCTCGGTGTCGCGCGTGGCGCACTACCTCAAGGCGATGATGCGCGACAAGATCGGCAGCTTTGCCTCGGCGCAGAACGTAGAGACCTTCCTGAACCGCTGGATCTCGCAATACGTTCTGCTGGACGACAACGCCAGCCAGGAGCAGAAGGCGCAGTTCCCGTTGCGGGAAGCCTCGATCCAGGTGTCGGAGGTACCCGGCAAGCCGGGCACGTACCGCTCCGTCGCCTTCCTGCGGCCGCATTTCCAGCTTGACGAGCTGTCGATCTCGCTGCGGCTGGTAGCGGATTTGCCGAAATCGGCAAACGCCTGACCGCAATCCCTGCGGGGGGATGCGGGCGCAGTACCGGTAGCAATAAGTCTGAATAGCAATTCTTTTTTAGAGGGTCTTTCCAATGAAGGATATCTACGTCAAGTTCGGCAGCCCGGCGATCAAGGGCGAATCGCAAGACAAGGACCACAAGGATTGGATCGAGGTCAATACCTGGAAGCACGGCATCACCCAGCCGCGTTCGGCTACCGCCTCCACTGCGGGCGGCCACACCGCCGAGCGCTGCGAGCACGGCGAAATGGTGTTCACCAAGGACCTGGACGTGGTCAGCCCGCTGCTGTACCAGCACGTGTCGGGCGGCACCACCTTTGACGAGGTGACCATCGATTTCCTGCGCGCCGACGGTGAAGGCAAGCGCGTCAAGTACCTGGAAATCAAGCTGAAGAACGCCATCCTGGGCGCGGTCTCCGCCAACGTGGTGGCCGAAGGCATCCCCAGCGATACCTTCACGCTGAAGTACGCCGCGGTGCAGTGGAAGTACACGCAGCAGAAGATCGGTGGCAACCAGGGCGGCAACTCGCAGGGCGCCTGGAGCCTGACCAAGAACGACAAGACCTACTCGGTCTGACGTTCCTGCTGGCAGGCGGTGCCGCGGCGGGTTCGCGGCGGCATTTGCCTGTTTGCTCCCATGAAAGGCTTTGAACCCAGCCTGCTCGACAAGCTGTTCGACGACGAACCGCATGCGCCGCTGCCCAGCGCGCTGCGGCAATTGTCGCTGGAAGAGCTGAAAGCAACGGTGGCGCGCGACATCGAAGCGCTGCTGAACACGCGCATCGTCTACGAGGATGCCGATTTCAGCGGACTGCCGGAATGCCGCCGCTCCGTGCTGACGTACGGGCTGAACGACTTTGCCGGGCTGAGCCTGGCCAGCTTTGACGATCGCCACTACATTTGCCAGTCGCTGCGCAACGCGATCGAGCGCCACGAGCCGCGGCTGCAGAACGTGAATGTGTCTCTGGCGATCAATGAACGCGCCACCAGCGTGCTGTGCTTCGGCATCAGCGCCGTGTTGCTGGTGGGGCCGGCGCGCGAGCCGGTGAGCTTTGATGCCATGCTGCAGCCGTCGACGCTGCAGTATTCGGTCACGCGAGGGCGCGGCTGAGGGCCGGCGCGGGCGTGCCCGCCGCGATTCGCGCGAGGTCGCGCATGCCACGCAGCGCAACGGGCCAGAATCGCCAGTAACGCCAGAACCGAACGAAAGCTACAGGCGCCACAGGCGCGAGACACCGGCCAGACAGAATGGAAGACTTGCTGCCATATTACGAACGCGAACTGGCCTTCCTGCGCCGGTACTCGCGCGACTTCGCCGAGCGCTATCCCAAGATCGCGGCGCGCCTGGCAATGTCGGCCGATGGCTGTGACGACCCGCACGTCGAGCGCATGATCGAGTCGTTCGCCTTCCTGTCCGCTCGTGTCAGCAAGAAGCTCGACGACGAATACCCCGAATTCACCGAAGCGCTGCTGGAGGTGCTGTACCCGCACTACCTGAGCCCGTTCCCGTCTTGCTCGATCGCCCACTTCGACGTGGCCGGCATGGCGGCCCAGCTCAGCGCGCCGGTTACCGTACCGCGCGGCACGCTGCTGACGACGCGTGCGGTACGCAAGGTGGAATGCCGCTTCCGCACCGCCTACGACGTTACCTTCCTGCCGCTGCGCGTGGCGTCGGCCGGCTTCGAGCGCGCGGTCTCCGCGCCGTCCGCTGTCAGCCTGCCCAAGGGCGCCACCGGAGCGATCTCGATCGAGCTGGAATATCTGGGCGAGCAGGGCGGCCTGGAGAAGCTCACCCAGCCCACGGTACGCGTCTACATGGACGGCGAGCCGTCATTCGTGGCGGCGCTGGGCGATGCGCTGTTCCTGCACGTTGCCGCGGCGTACGTCGAGGATCGCCCGGGCGTGTGGAAACGCCTGACGCGGGTGCCTTTGCGCGAAGTCGGCTTTGGCGCGGATGAGGCGCTGATCGATACGCCGGCGCGCTCGCATCCGGCATATCGGCTGCTGTCCGAGCATTTCGGCTTTGCCGAAAAATTCAATTTCTTCGATCTCGAGCTGGATACGGTCCGGCGCGGACTTGCGCCGGGCGGCTCCAGCCGGCGCGTGACGCTGCATCTGGTGCTGACCGATATCCGCAGCGACAGCAATACCGCGCGCCTGCTCGAAAGTCTGGGTGCCGCACACCTGCGGCTGCACTGCACGCCGGTGGTGAACCTGTTCCGCCAGAAGTCGGACCCGATCCGGATCGAGCATACCGCCAGCGCCTATCCGGTGGTGGCGGACAGCCGGCGCGCGCATGGCTTCGAAATCTATGCGATCGACCAGGTCCAGCTTGTGCGCGAGACCGCCGCCAGCCAGGACGTGGTGGAGTTCCGCCCGTTTTATTCGCTGCACCACGGTGAAGACCCCGGCCAGGCCGGCCACTACTGGATCGCGCGCCGCAACGCGCTGGTGGCCGAGCGCAGCCCGGGTTTCGAGACCGAGATCTCGATCGTCGATTCCGACTTCGACCCGGCCAGCCCGCGCACCGAGACGCTGAGCCTGAGCGTGACCTGCACCAACCGCGATCTGCCCGCGCTGCTGGCATTCGGCCAGCCGGACGGCGACCTGGCGATGGAAGGCAGCTCGATCGCGCGCCGCATCAGCTTCCTGCGCAAGCCCACGCCGTCGATGCGGCTGAGCAGCGGGCGCTCGTCGCAATGGCGGCTGATTTCGCTGCTGGCGCTCAATCATTTGTCGCTGGTGCAGAACGGCCTGGCCACGCTGAAGGAGATGCTGCGCCTGCACGACCTGCCGCGCAGTGCGATCTCGGCGCGGCAGATCGAAGGTATCGTTGGCCTGGACTACAAACCAACCACCCAGTGGCTGGCCGGCAAGCCGTTTGCCACCTTCGTGCGGGGGCTGGAAGTGCGGCTGACGCTGGATGAGGATGCCTTCGTCGGCACCGGTTTGCACCGTTTCATCCGGGTCATGGACCATTTCTTCGGCCTGTATGTCCACATGAACAGCTTTGTGCAGCTCGTGGCGGTATCGCGCCGCGGCGGCAAGGAACTGGCAAGATGCGCACCCCGCAGCGGCGAATCGATCCTGGTGTAATCCGCGCGCTGCTGCGCCAACCCTACCGCTTTGAGTTCTTCCAGGCGGTGCGGCTGCTCGAGCTGCTGTACGCGCGCGATGGCGGCGGCACGCCTGAACAAGTGCTGGCTACGCGTGTGCGCTTTGCCAATACGTTGTCGCTGTCGTTCCCCCCGAGCGAACTGCAGGCAATCGAGCCTGCCATGGCGCTGAACGGTGCCTTAGACAATGACGAGGCGTTCGCGCAAGCGCTCGCCGATGGCGCGCTCGACACGGTATCAGTCACGCCCACTTTCTTCGGCATGCTCGGCGCGCAAGGCGCGCTGCCGCTGCATTACACCGAGATCGTGGCCGAGCGCGAGACGCTGCGGCGCGACCGGGCCGCGCGCGCGTTCTTCGACATCTTTTCCAACCGCGCCACGGCACTGTTCTACCAGGCGTGGAAGAAGTACCGCCTGCCGTTCCAGCATGAAGTCGACCGCAACCGGCACTACCTGCCGCTGCTGCTGTCGCTGGCCGGCATGGGCGACAAGACCCTGCGCCGCAGCCTGTCGGAGACGCCCGGCGTCGTGCACGACGAGGCGCTGGCCGGCTATGCCACCGCGGTGCGGCATCGGCCGGTATCGGCTGCCTACCTGCAGCAGGTGCTGGCCGACTACTTCCAGGCCGACGCGCGCGTGGAGCAGTTTGTCGGCGGCTGGTACCAGGTGCCGGCGTCGCAGTATTCGCGCCTGGGTGGCACGAACAACGTGCTGGGCGCGACCGCGCTGGCCGGCGCGCGTGTCTGGCAGCGCGACCTGCGCGTGCGCATCTGGCTCGGGCCGCTGGCGCGCGCGCAGTACCGCAATTTCCTTCCCGGGGCTGACGGCGCGCTGGCGCTGCGCAAGATGGTGACGGTGCTGTGCGGCGCGACACTCGAATACGAAGTCCGGCTGATCCTGCGCGCGCAGGACGTCACCGGCTGTCAGCTCGGCGCCGAGGGCAGCGGCAGGCTGGGCTGGGACACCTTCCTGAGTTCGCGCCCCGCACGCCACGACCGCAGCGATGCCCGCTATACCCTTGCGCCCGTGCACTGAGCGCCACCGCATTTCGCCAGCAACGCGACCCTGAACCACCGGAGCCCTAGCCGCCATGGCCATTCCCCTCAAGACGCTGATCGCCAAACTGAACGCCACCAGCCGCCAGGCCGCCGAGCGCGCCGCGTCGCTGTGCATGGCGCGGGGCAACTACGAGGTCGACCTGGAACACCTGTTCCTGGCGCTGCTGGAGAACCCGCGCAGCGACTTCGCGGTGGCGGTGCGCGCCAGCGGCATCGATACCTCGGCCCTGCAGCGCGACCTGGAAGGCGAGATCGCGCGCTTCAAGACCGGCAATACACGCACACCGGCGTTCTCGCCATATCTGCCGAAACTGTTCGAACATGCATGGCTGATCGCCTCGCTCGATTCGCAGATCACGCGCATTCGCTCCGGCCATCTGTTGCTGGCGTTGCTGACCGAGCCCGCACTCGCGCCACTGGCGGTACGCGGCTCGCACCGCTTCAGCGAGTTTGATGCCGACCGGCTCAAGCATGACTTCGACCGCCTGACCGCGGGCTCTGAGGAGCGCGAACAGGCCGTAGACATTGCCGATGGCACTGCTTCCGGCACCGAGCAGGTGGGCGCGGCTGCACCGGCACTGACGCCGACGCCCGCACTGGACCAGTTCACCGTCGACCTGACCCAGTCGGCGCGCGAGGGACGCATCGACCCAGTGATCGGCCGCGATGCCGAGATCCGCCAGGCGATCGACATCCTGATGCGGCGCCGCCAGAACAACCCGATCCTGACCGGCGAAGCCGGCGTGGGCAAGACCGCCGTGGTCGAAGGCCTGGCCCAGCGCATTGCCGCGGGCGACGTGCCGCCGCCGCTGCAGGGGGTGACCGTGCGCACGCTCGACATGGGCCTGCTGCAGGCAGGTGCCAGCGTCAAGGGCGAGTTCGAGAACCGCCTGAAGAACGTGATCGAGGAAGTGCGCAAGAGCCCGCAGCCGATCATCCTGTTTATCGACGAAGCCCACACCATCATCGGCGCCGGCGGCCAGGCCGGCCAGAACGATGCCGCCAACCTGCTCAAGCCGGCACTGGCGCGCGGTGAACTGCGCACCATCGCGGCCACGACGTGGAGCGAGTACAAGAAGTACTTCGAGAAGGATGCCGCGCTCGCGCGCCGCTTCCAGGTGGTCAAGGTAGAGGAGCCCAGCGAGACGCTGGCCGCGGCGATGCTGCGTGGCATGGTACCGCTGATGGAGCGCCATTTCGGCGTGCGCGTGCTCGATGAAGCCATTACCGAAGCGGTGCGTCTGTCGCATCGCTATATCAGCGGCCGGCAGCTGCCCGACAAGGCGGTCAGCGTGCTGGATACCGCGTGCGCCAAGGTTGCGCTGGGCCAGAATGCAACGCCGGGCGCGATCGAGGACGACCGCAAGGCGCTGGAGCGCCTGGACGTCGAACTGTCTGCGCTGCAGCGCGAACAACGCGCCGGCGCAGCGCATGCGCAGCGACTGGCCGCATTGGAAGCCCAGCGCGCTGAACTTGAGCAACGCGTGGCCGAGGCCGACGCGCGGCTGGAGAAGGAGCGCGCCCTGGTCGCGCGTATTCACGCGCTGCGCACGGCGCGCGAGCAGGGCAGCGATGCGGCGATTGATGCCGAGGCAGTCCAGCCTGCCATGGCCGCCGCCGCCAACAGCGACGTGATGGCCTTGCCGCGCAAGGCGGGGCGCCAGTCGGCCAGTGCTGCCGCACCGGTGCCCGATGAGCTCGACACGCTGCTTGCCGAACTGCGCGCCCTGCAGGGCGAAGCACCGATGGTGCCGCTGCAGGTCGACGGGCATGTGGTATCGGAGATCGTGTCGGCATGGACCGGCATCCCGCTCGGCCGCATGGTCAAGGACGAACTTCGCACCGTGCTGAACCTGAAGCCGCTGCTGGGTGCCCGCGTGATCGGCCAGGAGCATGCGCTCGATGCCATCGCCCAGCGCGTGCGCACCGCCACCGCCAACCTCGAGGATCCCAACAAGCCCCGCGGCGTGTTCCTGTTCGCCGGCCCGTCCGGCGTGGGCAAGACCGAAACCGCGCTGGCGCTGGCCGACATCCTCTACGGCGGCGAGCGCAAGCTGATCACCATCAATATGAGCGAGTACCAGGAGGCCCACAGCGTGTCGGGCCTGAAGGGCTCGCCGCCGGGATACGTGGGCTATGGCGAGGGCGGCGTGCTGACCGAAGCCGTGCGCCGCAATCCCTACAGCGTGGTGCTGCTGGACGAGATCGAGAAGGCCCACCCCGATGTGCTGGAAATGTTCTTCCAGGTCTTCGACAAGGGCGAGATGGACGACGCCGAAGGCCGCCCGATCGACTTCCGCAACACCATCATCATCCTGACGTCCAACGTCGGTTCGTCCGCCATCATGCAGGCGTGCCTGAACAAGAGCGCGGAAGAACTGCCCGACGCCGACATGCTGGCCGAGATGCTGCGTCCGACGCTGTACAAGGCGTTCAAGCCGGCGTTCCTGGGCCGCACCAAGGTGGTGCCGTACTACCCGATTTCGGACGACGTGCTGGTGGAGATCATCACGCTAAAGCTCGGCCGCATCCGCGACCGCGTGGCGGCCAACCACAAGGCTGAATTCCAGTGGGACAACGCGCTGATCGAAGCGGTGCTCGCACGCTGCACCGAAGTAGATGCCGGCGCGCGCGCCGTCGACCATATCCTGAACGGCACGCTGCTGCCCGAAATCGCAGAGACGGTGCTGGTGCGCATGGCCGAGGGCGGCACTGTGGAGAAGATCAAGGTCACCACGGGCAAGAGCGGCGAGTTCAAGTACCGCATCAGCTAAGAGCGGCATGCGCAACCTCGTGACATCGCGGGAGTAAATCATGGTTTCAGCGACCGATCTGGCCAACCTGCTTGGCGCTGCGTTTGCGCAGGCCAACCGGCTGTTGCGGCTGCAAACGCCGCTCGGGCATGACGTACTGATGCCTGAGCGCCTGCAGGCGGTGGAACAGCTCGATGGCGGCGGATTTCGCATCGAGCTGACGGCGGTATCGGACGATGCCGGCATCGAGGCGGCAAGCCTGCTGGGACAGGCGGTGCGCGTGGATCTGCTGACCCAGCGCAGCCGCGACACACTGCGCCCGTTCCACGGCCACGTGACGCGCTTCGAGCGCCTGGGCGCCAACGGCGGGCTGGCGCGCTACCGGATGGTGATCGAACCCTGGCTCGCATTCCTGCGCCATCGCCGCGACAGCTTCCTGTTCCAGGACATGTCGGTAGTGGAAGTCGTGGACAGCGTGTTCGGCGATTACAACGGTCAGGGCAAGCTGGTGCCGGCATGGCGCTGGGCGCTGCGTGACGCCGCGGCCTACCCGCGCCGCAGCATCGTCACGCAGTACGAGGAGAGCGACTTCGATTTCGTGACGCGCCTGCTCGCCGAAGAGGGCCTGTTCTACTACTTCGAACACGAAGCGGCGCAGGGCGAATCGCTCGGCGCGCATCGGATGGTGATCGCCGATGCCGACGACGTGTTCCAGGACAACGAGCAGCCGTCGATCCGCTTCGGCCGTGCGGACGCCACCGCGGCGGAGGACGTAATCGACCGCTGGCAAGGCGCGCGCCGGCTGCAAACCAATGCGGTGGCCGTGGCGAGCTGGGACTACCGGGCCAAGGCAACACGCAGCGCCGAAGCCGGGGCGCAGGACGATGGTTCCTCAGGCCCGGCATTGCAGGATACCGACTATCCCGGCCAGTACTGGTTGGAGGATGGCGAGCAGGCGCAGCGTCACGCCAGGCAGTTGCTCGAAGCACTTGAGGTGCGCCGGCAAACGTTCTCCGGCGAGGGCAGCGTGCGTACGCTGGCGCCGGCAACGCGCTTCATGCTGACCGGCCACTATGACTATGACCGCGCCGAAGGCGACGGCGAGCGCCGCTTCGTCCTGCTAGGCGTCAGGCACGAGGCGCGCAACAACCTGAACGAGCGCTTTCGTGGCGTGATCGGGCAACTGCTCGGCAGCGTGCCGGACGGCCTGCCGCTGGGGTCGGCAGAGGCTGCTGAGACGCCGTTCTACCGCAATCGCTTCGATGTCGTGCTCGCCACCGTGCCATACCATCCGCAACTGCGTGACGCGCACGGCCGCCAATTGCATCCCCGCCCCACCGTCACCGGCGCACAAACCGCGATCGTGGTCGGCGCCGGCGGCCCGGTGCACACCGACCGCGACCATCGCGTCAAGGTCCAGTTCCACTGGCAGCGCGGCGCCCGCTCCGCCAGCCGCCTCTCACACCCCGTCGGCGACGACAACGCCCGCGCCGAAGCCGGCCTGGGTACCTGGATCCGCGTGGCGACACCGGTCGCCGGACCCAACTGGGGCGGCGTGGCGCTGCCGCGCGTGGGCCAGGAAGTGGTGGTGGAGTTCCAGCATGGCGACATCGACCGCCCCGTGGTGATCGGCGCTGCCTACAACGGCCGCGGCCAGGACAGTGCGCAGTACAACCAGAACCAGACCGGTGCGGCGAACGCCACGGGCAACGCGCCGGCGTGGTTTGCCGGCAGCGGCGAGGCAGGTGAGGGCGACAAAGAAACCAACAGCAAGCCGGCCGGCCAGCAGGGCCACGCACACAACGCGGTGCTGTCCGGCATCAAGACGCAGGCGCTGGGCGACAGCCAGAACGGTACTGGCGGATACAACCAGCTAGTCTTCGATGATACCGCCGGACAGAGCCGCACGTTGCTGTCCACAACGCAGGCTGCCTCTGCCCTGACGCTTGGCCACCACCTCGACCAGCGCGACAACGCGCGCCAGGCGGGGCTGGGACATGGGGCGGCGCTGGAAACAGCCGATAGTGGTGCGCTGCGTGGTGGTGCGGGAATGCTGCTGACCGCTCATGGCGCGGGGACTGGCGTATCACTACTCGACAGCGAACCGGCGGCGGCGCAGGCTGAGGCCAGTACCGAGCTGTTGACCTCGCTGGCGGACGTGGCGCGCAAGCACAAGGCCGGTATGCCGGAAGAGCCGGCAGCGGCAGAATTGCCCGCCATCGCCCAGTTGAAGCACACCGGCGAGGTGCTGCGGCATGCCGAACCAGGGGCGGACGGCAAGGCCAGCGCTACTGCTTACAACGAGCCGCACCTGCAGGTCTCCGCTCCTAAGGGGATCGCAGTAACCACGCCGGCTGATGCGGTGCTGGTGGCTGGTACGCAGTTGACTGTGGCGGCGCAGAAGGATGCCAATGTGGCGGCTGGGGGGGATTTGTCGGTGGCGGTGGGGGATGGGATCAGCTTGTTTGCGCATGGGAAGACCAGCGGGCAGGCTGCGCAGGCGACCCCGGGCATTGCTATGCATGCGGCGAACGGCAAGGTCGGGGTTGCCAGCCTTCAGGGTGAGAGCCGCATCGCGGCAGAGAAGCTCGTCACTGTGTCGTCGACGCAGGGCGCGGTGAATGTCCAGGCCAAGGATCACGTGTTGCTCAACGCTGCGGGGGCGCAGATTCGTGTGATGGGTAATACGATTGAAGTGCATGCGCCGGGGATGACTACGTTTAAGGGGGCGCAGCATTTGTTTGTGGGGCCGGGGGGGAGTGAGGCAGGTGCAAGTCTGCCAAAAGGTGAGTTGCCGTTATGCGAGTATCAGACCCTAGGCGCCGAATCCACCGGTGCGGGCATTGTCCCGATTCAATCGTGATCAAGCGATTATGTCCCTACCAAGTCCCGACCTGATGAATAGCGCTGCATCCGAGATAGACGGGGAGTCAGGCGACGCGCTAGCCAGTGCGACAACCTTTAGCCACCGTTGGCTATCCGACTACGACTACGCGTTGCTGAATCCCCTACGCCTTGAGCAGGAAGAGTGGCAAGACCTTCCACTGAGCAGCCTGACGCCCCAATGGCTGAAAGAGCAGTCTGCGTACATGCCGATGCTGTTGAGCGTAAAGGACCTAACGGCATTGCAACGGTCTACGTTATTGAGCCGTATTGAAACGAGGGAACAGCGAGGCGAAGCATTTCTTACCGGGCTGCTCAGCAGCCACGCAGAGAGACCAGGGCTGGTCGCACACCTTTGCCGCCTCCTCGTGATGACCCGGCAAGACAACGGTCAGCGTTATCTGCTCCGCTACTACGACCCGCGCGTCATGAGACATCTGCAATGGCTGTTAAATGACCAGCAGCATGCCGCGCTGTACGGGCCGGCAGATATCTGGGCTTGGCCCGTATCCAACGGCTGGGTGAGGAATACCCGCCGCAGCACCGAATACAGCGTGGGCACTCGATTGATCCTTGAACCACGTCAATGGGAAACCCTCGAGCGCATGGCGCTGATCAATCGCGCATTGTCGGAACTTGAGATTCTTGCCCCGGATCTGCCGCATGACGACATGTTGTCACAGCGGCTGGATGCAGCGCTCGCCCAGGCCAAGACCGAATTGGCGTTGCCCGACAGCGAAGATTGGCTGTTTTGCGCGATCCAGGCAGTCCGGTTCCATCCGCAAATCCACCATCATCCTCAGTTGCTGGAGCGCCTAGCGCATGCTGCTACGCGACGGAGTAGCTATGCCGCGGCATGCGCGGATGTCGACGATGCCGCGTGGCTCAGCATGGCGGCGCAAATGAACGCTCCCCTGCTGACAGCGTAACGAGATAACCATGACCCAATCCGCTACGACTCCAAAAAACAACAAAGCAGGCTGCCCGTTCTGCCAGAAAAAGGGGCTGCCAATCTTGCCGGTCCGGTACGCAATCGCGCGAAATGACATCGCCAAGGGCAAGCAGGCGCCCAAGCTTGGCGGCGCTTTCGGCGCAGGGGTTCAGGACAACGCCCTGCCACCGGGCCAGCATTACACATTGCGCCTTATGCGACCGGGCTATCTCTATGTCTGCAATGAGAAGCGAGGCAGTTGGGATGCATATATTGTCACTGAAAAGGGTTATTTGTACCCGTTTGCTACAGAGATAAAGCATAGCGTCCTGGAAAAGTTGGATCCCGACAAGGCGCAGTCCATCGATACCTTGTTGCAACCGCCCAAGGAATCTATCGAATTCAGTTGCCAACGGGAACCGGACCATCCATATCTGGCTCGTTGCATTATGATTCCGGATGCCAGTTCCGCGGAACGGATTTGGTTGGGATTCTCGGATACGCCTTGGACAAAACGTGTCTGGAAGGCGCATACCAGTGCGAGGGAGCGAGCGCGTCATATGCGCGAACTCAGGTTGGATCTCTGGAAGGGCGGTAGCCACCGACACGCGGACTCCTTGGACAAGCTGAGTGCTTCCCTCCCAGAGGCCGCGTATGCGATTAAGGAGACGAGGCCTGAGCCTGAAAAGTGTGGCACGTATCCAAGCGAAATGGCGGGACAACCGTCGGCATTCTCACATTCGCCCCAGGCGTTCTATGGTTTGCGTGAACAACTGCCTGGTCTTGTGGAGTGGTCAAATGACCAAGCGAAGCGCATGGGTATGACTGCCCCCATGGTGGCAGTCGGCGATCCCGTTGGCCTCGCTTTGGAGGCAGCGCAGCTCCTACGTTTGCGGGTCGACATCTTCGAACGCGACAGGGAAAGGGATTGGAAGCATGCCACGTCCGCGACCATTGTCGGCATGCGCCATGCCATTGAAGAGCAGGCGGTGCAGGAAGCGTTGCAGGCCAAGCGGAATACTTCGAGTGTAGCCATTTATACCTACGCTGATGGAATGCCTGTGGCGACCCCATATGATCCGGATCTGGAGGAAAAGGTATGGGAACAAAACGGTCTGAAAACGCTCACGCCCGAAGAAGAGAAGCGTGTCCGCCGCAATGCCTGGAAGGAGTATCTGAACGACTACAGCGAGACTAACCGCGAAGCCTTCGACAAAGAACTCGAGCGAGATATGAGCGCCTACGCCAAGAACACATTGGCGCCGCTGGCACGCAGTTTTGTGGCATGGTATGGGGGCACTTCCTATCGGGAGACAATGTCGTGCAATCACGATGACGCCGATATCAAGAGCGGTGAGGCGATGACACACCTGGTCATGGCTTGCCTTTATGACATCGTCGGCATTGAGCCAGTCACCGATGTTCTTCTCAAGGAGCTGCAGGGATCGTTCACCGAGCGCAAGAACACTGTGCTGCGGGCACTGGTGCTCGACAACAGCGAGGCGGCCAAGAAGCTGGAGAAGGCCGCGACAGCCGAACTGGAGGTCGGCAACCCCGGCGCGTGGAGCAATGTATTCAAGGCATTTGCACACGTACTTGAGAAGGGCCATGCCAACGAACTGGACGGTGCGATGAACGGTGTGGCGCGGCTGGCTTATAGCGTATCGGCGCCTATCGTGACATTGCTGGGCCGCTCAGGAAGAGCAGCTGCGGGCAAAGCGAGCGATGCGATGGTGAGCCTGGCTGTACGTTATCGCCATGTGGCTCTGCTTGGCCTGCTTGCTAACAAGCCCTTGCGCCAACTGAAGATTCGGGCTTCCGAAGCGGAACTTGCCCATATCATTGTCGACGAGTTGGCGCGTGCGTATCCCAACGTCGACAGGCAAGCCTTGCGGCGGCAGGTGAATAATCACGTTCGCACCGAGCTGTCTGAGCGCCATGGGGCGCGTGGACAGATTAGCGGCGCGCGTAATGCGAGAGGGCGACGCGTCTACGAGTGGACGGTGTTCTGGGATGAAGAGATGCGGCGCTCATTCAATGGGACAAAGGTGGATCAGTTGGAAAAGGTGTTGCTCCGAGAAGATCAACTGCGTGCAGCACTGAGAAGTCGCACCGCTAGCGCCATCAAGTTGGACCTTGGACTCGGTACGGCCGGCCTGATACTGGACGGATGGAACGTATACAAGGCGTGCATTGAACTGCCAGATCCAAAGAAGGGAACGCAAGGCCAACGTCAATTGCAGTTGGCTGGCGCGCTAACAAGCCTAGCGGGTAGCGGCATAGAACTTGCTGGAAAAGGGTTCGAGCGCACGGCCTGGGGCAAAACGTCGCTGGCAAGGCCGTTCAGGCTATTCATGACCAAGGTTTCCAACCGAGCTCTCTTGGTGGGATTCTTCGGGAAGTTGATTGGCACCATCGGCGCCTTTATGGGATCAGTTTTAGACTATTGGAAAGCGCAGGACGCGAGGGAGCAAGGTGATGTGGCCATGTATCGGCTTTATCTTGCTACCTCAGTTGCGGGAGCAACTATCGCTGCACTTATGCTTTTCGGTCTGCTAAGCGCGGGCGTTGGATTCGTGTTATTGCTCGCCCTCGCGCTTGTGTCGATGCTTGGGGAATGGCTCATCAACGTGATCAGGGACAATAAGGTGGAAGTGTGGCTGGATAAGACGCCGTTCGGAGCGCATGAGCATGGCCGATTCCTGAAGCTTGAGGAACAGGAATCGGCGTATCAAGCGCTGCTCAAAGCATAGAGGGATCGTAAGCAAATGAAAGAAGGCCAGTACGCAGGGTGGCTAACTCGCTACAAGGTAGACCGTCCGCTGCATAGGTACGAAGAAGAGGAACACTTGGATCCAGAGGAGACCATCACGGAGCTGCCGCCAAATGATCATGGAGTGCTGAGATTGAATTCAACCTTTGTCGAATATATGGATCGCTTCTTTTTAGAGCGCGGCTGGGCGGCAATGGGAGGAGCTCCATTAATTTTCATGGTTCTCTTCTTTGCTGGCTACACAGCATCTACCATGTATGCTCCGCGGAAGGACGGTTCACTTCCAGACGCATCGTTTATTGCGACGGATTGGGTTTTCATTGTTGTATGCACTATTTTTGCTTTATGTCTCATCAAGTTCATCTGGATGAAGGACTTTTTTCGATACACGCATTATCCAATTCGCTTTAACCGCAAAAACCGAATGATTTACGTGTTTCGACACAACGGTCCCGGAGGTGTGCTGACTGTGCCATGGGAGAAGGCGTATTTTTTCATCGGCCGCGCAAGTCCCCTCGCAGGCGGGCAGACTCATTTCACCTTCGATCTGCGCTGTCACGTTCTCGATGACCAGAGGAGGGTTCGCCACACATTTGCTGTCGGTATGGACGGCAGCAACAGTCGAGGAGCGGTACTGGAGCATTGGGAAATGGTTCGCCGATACATGAAAGAGGGACCGCAGTCGCTCCCATTCCCACCATTGGCTTTGACAGTCAGCACTGAGCCCACTTTTCGCAACGCGGTAATTACGCAGGTGAGCGGCCAGTTCTCAGGCATTTGGCGAATCCTGATGCTGTTCATCACGCTGCCGTGGGCACTGTTTCGCTATCTGGCGATGAAGACCTGTAGGCGCCCGGTTTGGCCCGCGGAAGTAGAGAAAGCCTGTGCCATCGAACCGAATGATCCCTTTGCCTTGTACGAACCACGCTATGCTGGCGACGCCAAGACTAGTGGCCCGGCAGGCGACGAACAATTATTGGCATATCGCGAGCGAGCGCTGAAGATGGCCCTCGACTACGACGCCGAGCGACGGGAGCGGCTGGGGCCTGATGGTACGGCAGCTTGACAAGTTGGCCTACCACACATTGATTTGTGCAGTCCACGTGCTTGACGAACAGAGAATGGTGTGCGGCACCTCGGGAAGCCTGTCAAGCAGAGTTTTATGTCATAGGCTGCATCAGCCTTCCTCTGCATGGACGTTGTCGATCCATTCCAGTCCCAGGAACCCGCGATGGGTCGAAAAACATATCCGCTTTGCATCAGGGAACCGGCCTTCGACCCGGATGGTTGCGTTGGGACCTGGCCAACCCTGAACCTCTGTCAGAACGTCGCAAAGCTGGTGCGCGGTCCCTGAGCGTTGGTAGCTTCTCGCGCATCCTAGATGCTCTTCCTTGACCACCGTGGTGCAGACCCGCATTGGCGGGCTCTGATCAAAGCCCGCGTTCACCGCCTGTACGGTGTTCAGCGTCAGGCTGCCAAGCCAGAGAAGGAGCGGTATGCCGCGGTCCATGAGCCTCTGCATAAGCTGGTTGCTTGACGTGTACGGTATGCGGTCTATTGTCATCCCAACCACCGCTCCGGCGGAATTCTCTACGAAATGCTTGCCGTTGCGCAGTTCGTCGTAGCTGCCCCAACCACGCTCACGTGGCGTAGCGCCCATTAGACCGAAGCACTGCTCATTTCCGACACGCTGCAATGACTCATTGCGAAGCGCGGCGTACTCCAGCACACGTTACGCCGTGCGCATGCCGTTGGGCGTATGGGTCCTTGAGGGAATTCGTAAGTTCCTGCTCGACAACAAGGGCGCCGTTGTGGCGTGCGAGGATGCCATTGGTATTGCACAGGAATTGAGCCTCCCACACCTGAGCGCAGCCATTCCCTATATGGATTGGTTGAAGGAGACGCACAGTAACAAGGTCAGCAACGAATGGAAAGATAGCGCAAGCCGCAGTATCCAGACGATCAAGGTGGCCCTGGAGAAACAGGTAATCTCGACCTACGACGGTCAGACTGAAAACCTTCGTGACGTGCATGAACGGATGGGCGAACACTATCCCGGTTCTGACAGTCCGATGCCTGTACGACTGCCGCGACCGGACGGTACGTACGAGTTGATCTCTGTACAGGAGCTAAATCGGCGCAGGCGAGAGGCGATCCAAAAAGACATAGACACGCGCGTCGCGGGACGGGGCGAAGTCGAAAAGAAGGCAAACGAGGACGCTCTTGGGAAGATTGCCGCGAATTGCGACATGGCTGCCGTGCAGGCATTCGATGCACTTCACGAGAAGCAGATCGAGAAGCGCGACAAGTTGCTGGACCGTCTTGCCGACGATCTGATCGTCTGGCTAAAGGCCGACAGCTTTATCGACAATGCATTGGCCCGATACAGTAAGACGGCTCCGATCGAATCGGGTGACGGCATGCGGTGTGCCGGCCAGTTGTGCGCCATCCTGCTTCAGCTTGACAACAGCAGCCGGGGGCGGGACTGGTATTCTGCCTTGGACACCTTTTCACCCGGTAAGAAGAACCTAGTTTGGCGCATGCTGAGCCTGAACAACGCTCAGGTAAGCCAGGAATTGGTCGCTGCGTTGAAGCAGCTGGCCGATCCCTTGCCCGCGCCAGGCGACTGTTGAAATTTCCAAATTGAAAGGTCAAGAATGGACCAATTGGCTATCTAGACAACCGTTCAGGGTTAATTTTGATAAACGGCCTTTTGTGACAGGATGGATAAATTGGGCGACGCGTTGGCAGAGCTTCAGTGACTTGAGGGAAATATATGTTCGACATTGAGGCGACCCTGTATGTTCATAAAAAGAAGTATGGGCAGAAGGAGGCGATCGAGTTTATTGCGGATATAAATCGTCACACGAAGATTTATAGTCCAAATGATTCTCTCAAAAAAGACAGGGTTCCACCAGGCCTCGATTGGATGCGGACGCTGTTCGATTACAATGAGAATTTTATCGAATTGTCAAATATAGGTGAGGAAAATCGGTCGACAATATTTTCTCTCGTGGCGTTTTTTTTCTTCCTCTTGGGGATCGCCACATTTTTTCTTTTTTTAATGCTGCCTGATTCGGTGATCTTCTCAAGCGATTGGTGGCTAGATCTTGCCTTTGGGATTGGGCTTGCTTGTATCCCGCTAACCTACATAGTTTTGATTTGGCCACATCAAATCGCTCCGAATTTCTTCACCAGCCTTCGCGCCCGGTATCGCTTCAACCGCACCACGCGTAAAGTATATGTCCTCCGACCAGATCGATACGGCGGCAATGTCATTCTAGATTGGGATCGTGTGCAGGCGCACCCAGCTTGGTGTGCCCCTCGTGAAATGGAGCCTCATGAGATCGATAACAAGTATGCCCGGCAGCGTCGCCAGGAGAATGCCGGTGGTGAACTTCGCATTCGCGGGTTGGTTCTGTATTGGCCACCGCTGGATCCTAACGATCCCGAACGTAGAGGTGAGGATGTGCTGTGGGTGGGTCCCAAGTTGTCAGGAGAAAGCCTCTGGCAGTACATCCGCACCTTCATGGAGGAGGGCATCGAGAAGGTTCCGGTTCCCAATGAATATGAATGGCTGCGCAAAGGCTTTCATTCGCCTTCGCAGCACGTCGAGGAGACCGAATTGGGTCCATCTCGAGCATTGGACGACCTTGGTGGGCGAGGCAAGGACTCAATACAGACACAGACTCTCTTTGTAGGGTCGGTCATCTGGGCGCCACTGCATTGCCTGGCTGAGCGGCTGTGCAAATGGCCCACGTTTCCGACGGAGTGGAATAGCGATTGCGGGATGAAGCGAAGGGAGGATGGAATCGGACCAGAGGAGCCGTTGCGATGGAAGCCTGTTACCAATACCGATAGTCCCCAGCAAAGCGAGCCAGTTACTAGCTGACCAAGCTTCTCCCCGCACAGATGGTGCGAATCTCAATTGAAGCGGTCTAGCTGGTGGAGATTTGTTTCATTCGTGGTGGGAAGGCGAGTCAGTGGCTGTTTGATTGGCACAAAAAGTATCGAGACCTTAAGCCTAACAGGTTGCTGAAATACCTAGCCCCGAAAGTCAGCGCGGCAGCGTACCAAAGCGTTGATAACCAGACACCACTCCATCCGAGATTCATGCGCGGCGCCGACACCTTCACCGAAAGCCTATTCACCATGCGGCGACTGGAAGATTTCGTGCTATTGTCCGCAGGGCCTGTAATGGGACCAAGGAAGCTAAAAATGGGCATCAGATCGCGTAAAAATCGATGAAATGGCGCCCGGCTTCCGGATTATGAAAAATACGAGGCATGTGCGTCGCGCAGAGGGAAGCTTTGCCCCGTCTGCAGCGAGTACTTCAGCGGCCTGCTAGGGGAGTGCATTGGTGGTTGGTGCAACTTTTCCTCGTAGTCGTGCGGAAGCCAAGCCGGTGCAATATCCAAATGGTCAATAGAGTGTGAGGGGATTCACTGTGAATGAAAGTAAATCGGTCTTTCGCTGATGAATTTGACATGATCGGTAAGTGAGGTGACGCTTCGGCCGGCTTCAGTGACGTTTTTCGCCCGCGCGCTATGGTGGTAACGTGATCCTTGACTGGGATCGTGTGCAGGCTCATCCAAATTGGTGCGCGCCCCGTGAGATGGAGCCTGACGCTGCAGCAACTGGCCAATGCAAAGGCCGAATTGCAGGAGGGCTGACCAGATACGGAGTCACAAGGAGTTTCATGTTCGGTCGCGAATACGAATTGCGCCCACGCACAAAATGATGCCTATCTGGAACTCGCCAACCCCGGATTTGGTGTGCAAAGCATGGTGGCATCATGGGCACTGCTGGTATTAGTGGCCTGTTTGTTCATGCTTTGGATGTGGTATGGCCTGGCCGTTCATCCGCTGATGTTCGGCAGGATATTTTTCTTAGGATGGTCGGAAGCCTATGAGCCGGAGATGTTGCCGTTGCTGATCGGAGGCTGGACGCTCATCCTGTTCTTTGCGGTCGGTTGCATTTTTTTTGTCGTCATGATGTTTGTAGGTCTCGGGGCACGTACGGCCTTCTTTGGCCCGCTGCGGGGACGGATTCGCTTCAACCGAAAAACACAAAAGGTCGCAGCGTAATTCCAGACCCCTCGCATCTACCTCTTTGACCATGGTTTTACAACATATCCAACGGTACACTTAGTCCCTGTTCCAAGGCTGATTGATCATCATGGCTACTCTCCAGCTCGACCGTCTGCTCGCTCCGATTCCGGGCCCTCAACCCTGCGGCGAAGACATGCTTTTCTCGGCTGAATTCGACCGCATCCAGGAGGCACGGCGTTTCGACGACCCTTCGCTGGACCAGGGCGAATGGGTCACGGACATCAAGGAGGCGGACTGGCGCGAGGTGATCGGCATTGCCACGACGCTGCTGCAAGACCGCACCAAGGATCTTCGCCTCGCCGTCTGGCTGACCGAGGCCCTGTCGAAGGAACAGGGTTTTGCGGGCCTGCGCGACGGCTACCACCTGACCGCCGAACTCTGCAGCCAGTACTGGGACCACCTTCATCCCGTCATGGACGCCGACGACGTGGACTATCGCACCGGCAGCGTGGCCTGGCTCGCCAGCCGGTCGAGCCAGTTGATCCGCGAGATTCCGCTGGTCGACGCGTCGGCGGGCGGGTACTCGTACGTGGACTGGGATGTGGCGACGCATCTGGCGGAGGCGATCCGCCGCGATCCGGAGCAGGCCGACGAGCTGGCTCGGGGCAAGATCACGCAGGAGCAGTTCGAAGCGGCGCGGAAGAAAACACCAGCTGTCTTTTATGCGACGCTGCATGCCGACGTGGTGGCTTGCGAAGCCGCGCTGAAGCATCTCGGCGATGTGCTCGACGCTCGTGCGGGTGAGCATGCGCCAAGTTTCCGGCAGGCGCGTGAAGCGCTGGAGGCGGTGCGCGTGCTGGTGGAGCGATTTATCGGCAAGCCCGTGGACAAGCCGGCCGGCGGTGAGGCAACGCAGGCATCGTCCCCAACGGGGGAGGGACAAGCAAACGCGCCAGCGACTGGCGGAGATGGCGTGCAGCACGGCCCCATCCGTACCCGCGCACAGGCAATTGCGCAATTGCGTGAGGTGGCCGAGTTCTTCCGACGCACCGAACCGCACAGCCCGGTTGCTTATCTTGCCGCCAGGGCCGCCAAGTGGGGCGACATGCCGCTGCATGCCTGGCTGCGCACGGTGGTCAAAGACGATGCGACCCTGGCGCAGATCGAAGAGTTGCTCGGCGTAGGCGAGAATCAGACGCCGGACAGCGCAAACTGAAAGCGGCTGTGCCGGCGCCCGCAGCGCCGCCGGCATAGTCTCAATGGACAGTTGCCTACTGTCCCGCCCGAAACTCAATTCGCCGATTCTTGGCCCGACCTTCCTCCTTGTCATTCGCCGCCACCGGCTGATCGGGCCCAACACCCACCGCAGTCAGCGTGCCAGGCTCACTTCCCTTGCCGATCAGGTAGTTCTTCACCGTCTCAGCCCGCGCCTGGCTCAACGTCAGGTTCAGCGCGCGGCTGCCGGAGTTATCGGTATGCCCGACGATCTCGATCTTGCGGCCGTTCAGCCGCGGCAGCACCGCCGCCATTTCGTCGAGGATCGTGCGGCCCTTTGGCGTCAACGTGGCGCTGCCGGTTTCGAACTCGATAATCCGGTTGGCCAGCGTCTGGTCGAGCAGGTTCTGCTCGGATGCCGGCACCCGCAGGCCGTTCTTGACGGTGTAGCTCTGGCCCAGGCCGGTAGCCATGTCGCTGGCGATCTGCTGGCGTTGGGCTTCGTTGCGCACGTCGCCGTGCACGGACACCTGGGTGCCCTCGATGCTGAGCTGGCCGCGCGTCACCTGCCGAATCTGTGGCGACAGGATCTTCTGCACATTAGCCGACCAGTTGGGCGGCGACACTACGTTGCCGACCTCGATCTGGTCGACCACGTTGGCGCTGCCGTATAACTCGCGCAGCCGCGCCAGCACGCTGGCCTTGGTGGCTTCGTCAGGCACCGCGCCACCTGCGACGACGCGGCCTGATGCGCCTGCGGCGGACGAGCCTGCAGTGGCGGCAGGCGCTGCAGCCCCCGATGCGCTGATGACAGGATCGCCCGGTGCGGCATGGCAAGGCACCATGGCCACCGCGGCCAACAGCGCAGCGGCCAATGCCGCAGCGCGTGGTCGGAGGGGAGCGAGGCTTGTTATCCCACTTGCCCGATTAGATGCTGCATCGAAACCCATGCTCATTCCCCGACAAAGACTTCACGGAACGTGTCGAGCGCCAGTCGCAGCGACAACTGCGGCTGGTCCATGTAGCTGACGAACTTGGCCATGCCGTAGTCTCCGTTGACGTGCTGCTCGACCCATTCCGGGTCATCGATATTGATGTTCTGCTCGGCGTAGGCCAGCGGCGAGATCACGCCATGCAGCGTGCGCGACGAGGCGCCGTTGAAGCCGATCACCAGCCGTTCCTTGCCGCCGATCTGCCCAAGGAATATCGACAGCTCGAAATCCGCGCGATGCAGGAAGCGCGACACCAGTTCCAGCCAGAAGCTGGCCACCAGGCTGCGATAGAGAGGATCGGCCGGCAGCGGCAGCGTCAGGCCTTTTTCGAGATGCGACGAGCCGGACGACATCAGCGGCTGCAGCAGGATGCCGAGCGCCAGCAGCGTGCGGCGCAGCCGCACCTGCTGGCCATGTCCGGCGAGCATGTGCTCCAGGCCGGCCACGGTCTGGTAGTCGATAAAGTCGGCAAAACTGGCATCGTGCGACTGCGCCCCGGCGCCGGTCTCCACGCCGAACTGGCCTTGTGCCAGTTGCTGCAGCCCTTCGGTGGCGTCCGACGCCTGCGCCAGCGCATGCATCTGCTGGCTGGCTCGCGTCCATAGCCGTGCCAGCGCCAGCGGGCTGCGGGCGATGAACGTCAGCGGACGGTCCACTTCCATTGCCGCAGCCGTCAGGAACGGGAAACGGCGCGACGACAGGTCGCTGCTGGCCATCAGCGCGCCGGCGATTGCCAGCTTGCTTTGCGAGCCCAGGAAGGCGAAGTGCATCGGCTTCCAGGCGTCATAGCTGGATTTCCAGGCCGGATCCTCGGCCAGCAGCTCCATGCCCTGCGCGAGCCAACGATCCAGCGTATCGAGCAGTTGGGTGTTGTTGGCACTTTTGACGAAATCGCCGCGGGACGGCAGTTTGCCGAAATAGGAGAGCTGCAGATGGGTCGGCTGGCTCATTGCGCCGTACCTCCTTGATTGACTTGGGCCGCGGCCTGCGCGCTACCCTGCGCGCTGGCCTGGGTGTTCGGGGCGGTGGCGCCGGCCGGCGCCGAGGCGGGCGTGGCCGGTGCTGCGGTGGCATTCAGCGGCGCGTTGGCGTCAGCAATCGACGTCGGCAGGCGCAGGCCGCGCAGGCCCTGGCTCTGCGGCGAGTCCGATGCGCTGGCATTGCCGCTGGTCTGCGGGCTGCTGATGATGCGCAGTGCCACACCAACGGTGATGTTGTCGCGTGTCCAGCTCAGGTCGAAGGCGCCATCCGGGCGGCGCTTGCGCGAGGCCGTGGCGATCAGCCGCTCCAGGCCGAAGCGGCCCGGCTCGTAGAGCAGCTCGATGGTGCGGCCATCGAACGTGGTCGCAGTGACCCTGGCGCCGGGCGAGCCTTGCGGATTGGGCCAGACAAAGTTGGCCCACTGCGCCGGCGTATTGCGGTAGCGCAACTGCTGGCCATCGATCTCGATGGTGTACTCGGTCGTACCGCTGGCCGGCGTCGGCAGGATCTGGAACACCGTCTGCGGGCCAGCAGCAGCGGCGCCGCCGGTGCCACCGCCCGCGGCGCCGCCGGTCAGCGGCGCCACCCAGCGCGTGAAGTTGGTCGTGAACTCGGGCGCCAGCGACAGGCCCAGGTCGCCCCAGGTACGGGCCGCCAGCATGTCGCCGCGGCGCACCGACAGCGGGCCGATGGTGGTGGTGGTGAACTTGGCGATGGCGCCTTCCGGCCCGAAGAGCTGGCCGATTTCCGCTGCGCTGGCTTCGATCTTGGCGTCGGACGCGAACGGATACTTGGTTGCCAGCGTCTGGCTGAACGGCTGGTACACCTGCGCGTTCCAGACCTTGTTGATCTCGGCGCTGGCCGGGCGGATCACGACCGCGTACGACTGCAGCAGCGGGCGCACCAGCAGCGGCCGTAGCGCCTGGCGCTGGGTGTCGGTCAGGCCGGTCATCATCTGCTCGTCCACATACTTCAGCGCATCGGCCAGTTCAGAGCCGTTGCCCTCCAGCGTCTGCTGCATGAGCTGGCGCGCGCCCGGGCCGGGATCGCCCTGGTTCTTGAGCTGGTTGAAGCGGGTGCGCACCTTGGACAGCGACTCCATGTAGCCGCGCAGCAGCGAGTTGTTGTCATGCATGACGACGAGGCGCGCCAGGCCGGAGAACTCCTTGCCGACCGGGCCCATCGGGATAGTGCCGGCCGCGGCATTGGCGCCGCTGACATCGACATTGACGTTGACCTGCGAGGGCGTGCCGCGCGCGATCAGGCGCTTGAACCAGTCCAGCATGCCGGACTTGGCCTGCTTGAGACCCGCATTGAGCAGCGAGGGGTTGTCCCACGAGGTCTGCTCGTAGGCGGTGTCCAGCACCTTGCGGATCGGCGAGTTGGCGGGATCGCCCAGCAGGTTCATGCTGGCCACGGCCTGCTCGAAGCTGCCGAAGTCCTGGATGGTCACGCCCTGCATAAAGCGCTGCCATTCGCGCGCGTACTCGGTCTTGTACATCGTGACCAGCGTCTTCTGGATCTGCTCGGGGCTGCCTTCGAGCGTCAGGTCGTCGCGCGCGGCCACGTTGAGCACCCAGTCCTTGGTCTGCAGTTCCTTGCTGGCGGCTTCGCGGATGGCGGGCTGCACATAGCCGAGCCAGGCCTCGCGCGTGAAGGTGCCGGGCACGGCGTAGCTGCCTGCCACTACCGAAGCGCCGGTGTCGCCGACGATGCGGGCCACGGTCATCGGTGCAAAGCGGGTGGAGGCGCGCGCCTTGATCTCGGCGTAGGCGCGCTCGCGCGCCGGCATGCCGCGCACCACGCGGCGCAGGTTCTCGCGGGTCTGGTCGACCAGCGACAGGTTACCCTCCAGCAGCGGCCAGTTGTCGTCGTTGACGCGCGCCAGGAAGAACGACAGGTTGCGCTCGGCCGAGCGGATCAGCTGCTCGCGCGGCATGTTGCCGCGGTTGTCTTCGAGCCAGCCGCGCCAGAAACGGGTCACCTGGTCGGTCAGGTGCGCCACCTCGACGTGGCGCTTGTCGGCGAGCATCAGGTAGGTCTTCAGCGCGTTGTATGCGTCTTCCACATTGGTCGGCGAAGCGTCGGTGTAGCGCTTGCCGGCGGCGGCGGTGGCAGCCTTGGCGCTGGATGCATTGGCTGCGGTAGCTGCGGCGGCCGAAGCCGGCGCGGGTGCGGAAGTGGCCACCACGGCTCCTGTTTCAGGCGGCCGCACCATCGGCGCGAGCTGATCCGGATGCGCGTTGACCTCAGCCAGGAAGGTTTCGAGCGCGCCACCAACCGGCTTGAGCATTACCTGCCGCAGGCCGTTGTAGTACTCGTCCAGCAGCTTGTGCTGCAGCGTATCGCCCTGGTACAGGCCAAGCGACAACGCCAGCGGATGGTCGGCGCGGAAGCGTTCGAGTTGCTCGATGCGGTCTTGCAGGATGTCCAGCGCTTCCAGGCGCGCTTGCAGATCCACGCGGTTCTGCTGCAGTTTGACGATCTTGTCGAGGTCCGCCTGCACGTTGGCGGTCAGCTGCCGATTGCCCAGGAACGACCAGGTCCAGCCGCCCAGCAACAGGCCCAGCACCAGCACCAGCCCGAAGAACGTGGCAAAGCGCAGCCGCGTCTTGGCCGGGCTGGCAAACTGCTTTACGGTACGGCGGTCGGCAAAGATCACCTTGGAGAACAGGTCGCGCAGGAAGAAGCCGTTCTTGGAGAACACTTCGCGGTTGCCGGCCACGCCTTCGAGCTTAAGCCCGAAACGACGCGCGATGCGCTCTGCCGACACGCTGGTGGTGCTGGCTTCCTGCACGGCGCTGGTGAAGTAGAAGCCGCGGAAAACAGGCTTGTACTGGAACGGGTTCTCATCAAACAGCGTTACCAGGAACGCGCGCAGCGTAGGCTTGACCGAGGCGAACTCCAACGGAAAGCTCAGCAGCCCCGGCGACAGCTTGCCGTTGCGGTGCTGCGCGATCTGCGCCACGCTGATCTCCTTCAGGCCATCGCACAGCTCGTCGAAGCGCTGGTCGAACACGGCGGCCACGTCGCGCCGCTCTTCGGGAGCGAAGGGCAGGGTGGCGCCCCAGACGCGGTCGCGCTCCTGCTTCTCGTTGTCGCCGAAGAACTCGGTAAAGCCGGTGATCAGGTCGGCCTTGGTGAACATCACGTAGACCGGCGCGAACACTTCCAGCCGCTCGGTCAGCTCCTGCACGCGCTGGCGCAGGTTTTTAGCCAGGTTGATGGCGAACTCCGGGCGGTTCTGCGTCAATTCCGGAATGCTCACGGTGACCACGATGCCGTTGATCGGCGCCTTGGGGCGATAGCGCTTGAGCAGGTCCAGGAAGCCCAGCCATTCGCGCCGGTCTTCCTCGTGCACGGCGTAGCGGCCTGCCGTATCGAGCAGGATGCCTTCGGTGGTGAAAAACCAGTCGCAATTACGCGTGCCGCCAATGCCGTGGATCACGGCGCTGTTCTTGTCGGCGAACGGAAACTGCAGGCCCGAGTTCAGCACCGCCGTGCTCTTGCCCGCCGCGGGGTTGCCGATCACGATGTACCACGGCAGCTCGTAGAGCGCCTCGCTGCCTGAGTGCTGCCCGAGCTTGGAAGTCTTGATGGTCTTCACCGCGCTTGCCAGGCGCGTGCGCAGCGCTTCCACTTCGTCGCGTTTGTCTGGCGGCGCGGCCTTGGCGGCCATGTCGGCCTGTTGCTCGAGGATGCCTTCGAGCTTGCCGCTGGCGCGGCGCGCGCGCCAGTGCTTCCACAGGAAGGTGGCGAGCCACGCCAGCAGCAGCACGCCCAGGACAATGGCCACCCAGGCCAGCCCGATTTCGAAGGTCTGCGCCAGCAGCAACAGGAAGACGGTCAGCACGACCACGCCGAACACGGACAGCGTGCGTGAGTGGGTCAGGAAGTTAAGGATGCGGTGCATGTTGCCTTTGGCTCGGGAGCAATTCGGTGTTTCGGGGCGGCGCGGTTGCGGCGGAATCAGTGCGGGTCAGGTCTGGGCAGGCAGGATCGCGACCGCGCCGCGCTGGTGCGCATCGGTCGCGCTCAGGGCGAGCACGGGCCGGCCGCCGTCGAGCGCCAGGTGATGCGCGACCACCACGGGCAGCAGGGCACTGGCGACGCCGGCGTAGCCGCATGGCACGCCCAGCGCCAGCAGGTCTGCGGCAGGGTCCAGCTTGGGAAAGCGGGTGCTGACGATCTGCGCGACTTCCACGGTGCGTACGGGGTGCAGGCCGGTATCGGCGACGACGGTGGCGACGGGCGAGGGCGCTTGGTCCGGTTCCGCGGGCGGCGCTGCGGCTGCGTCGCTGGCCGGCGATGCATCGGCTTTGCCGGCAATGGCCTCGAGCGCCTGGCTGACTGCCTGGCCGAGCGCTTCGAGCCGGGGCTGGCCGCGGTCCGCGGTTGGAGCGTCGAGCCGGGCCATGGCTGCGCGCGTGATCAGGATGGGGGCTGGATCGGCGCCGGGTGCGCCCGCATCCGCAGCATCGGCTTCCGCGTTGCCTGCGGTGGGCGCGGAAGGCGCCTGCTGCATCCCCAACAGCACGCCGGCAGCGGCTTCGCCAGGGGTACGGCCGTGCGGACAGCGGGCGTTGAACAACTGGTCTTCCTGTTCCAGCGTTTCCACGGCGGTGGCGCCGATCAGGGAATCGGCTGCTACCAGCAGGCGCAGCGTGGGTTGCCCATCGACAGGACGGTTCAATGCCTGCGTGGCGCGGTCGAGCAGCAGCAGCGCGTCGCCATCGCCCCTGGCCGCTGTGGCCTCGAGCGTCAGCCGCGCGGGCGGCCACAGCAGCGACAGGCGCTCGCGCAGCCAGCCGGCCGCGGCGGCCTGGCGTGGCTCCGGCCAGCCGCGCGGCAGCAACATGGTGGCGATCAGCTGCACGTTGCCGTGCTTGGCGTCGGGATCAAGACCGGCAGGCTCGACGACGGCTGCCTGTATAGCAAGCTCTTCGGCGACTTCCGCGGCCAGCGTCAGCGCACGCAGCGCTTCATCGTCCCACGCAAGATCGGGTAAGCGCTCGGCAAACTCGGTACGAAGCGTCTCGATGTCGACGGACTCGATCTGCGCTGCAAATACGGGATTGGGCAGGCCGTCGAGTGCGACGATGCCGGGCTGCTTGCCAGCCAGCGCCGCTTCCGCCAGCGCGTCAGGCGCGTTGCCTGCGGGGGCTCGCACCGCGCTTGCGAGCAGCACCGCGCGCCAGTTGCGTGTGGGGTCGTGTTGATCGCCCTGCGCTGCACTGCCGTCGTTGCCGGTTGCGGGGCCAGCCGCGCCAGCGGTAGTGGCTGCCTGCCCGGCCCCGACAACATTGCTGCGAATGCCGTCGAGCGCGCGCTTGATGACAAGGTAGGCCGCGACCATGCCGGCGGGCAGCATCACCATATGCGTGACGATGTCGGTGGTTGTCGGCATGCGGTTGATGGACTGCCACCAGGCGATGGTGGCAACCCAGACCACGGCAAACACCGCGAACAGGATCAGCGTGGACTTGATCAGTCTTGGAAACATGGTTTCGTGTCGAGTGGAGGCGGCAGGGTGTTTGAAACGACCGCTTGCCGTCCTGCCTTTATTCGCTGCCGGTCACACCCTGGCTGGACAGCAGCGTGGCGCCGCATGCGGTCTTGTCGCCGTGCCGGGCCGCCGCGCGGCCGTCGATGATGACGTTGGGATCGCCCGTGACGATCACAGTGGTGCCGCCGTGGCCCGAGCGCGGGCAGGTGACACGATCGCCCACGCAGGCGATGCCCTTGCCGTTGGTGCTGGTGTTGCCCGACGCGCTGATCACCACGCCGCCATGGTCGGTCTTGTCGCCCAGCAGAATGAAAGGACGTGCCACTACGCTCTCCCGTAATACGCCGGCAAGCTGCTGCCGGCCCTGTTTGCTTGTTTTCCTGTGCCCGCCAGGCGGGACGATGCAGCCGCTATTGCGCCGGCCGCTTACCCAGCACGCCCGGGCGCCGCAGCTCGACGTGCCCGAGATCCATCATCTTCCAGCGCCCGCCCCAGACCAGCCCCGCGGACTCGGCCGCGCGGCCGTACAACTCATAGCCGCGCATGGCCCACGGGTCCTTCTCAGTGATCACCAGCTTGCCGTCGCGGTAGAAGGCACTGTCGGCGGCCAGGCCGAACTGGTGGTAGCTGTGGTAGGCACCAGCCTGCGTCACGTGGCTGCCCATCGCGGCCAGCTTTGCCTGCCGCTCCGGACTGCGGTATCCCTCCAGCAGCGCCATTTCATACCCGTGCTCGTCGCGCATGATCTTGTAGACCAGCAGCAGCCGTTGCCGGAAATCGGCATCGAGCATGTTCCAGTCGCGGCTGGCGTCGCGAATCGCCGGGCGGATCAGCTCCACCTCGCGTGTAGTGAAGACCTCCGGCGGCAACGGCGGCGGCGGCACCAGCCGTTCGCCATTGAGCAGGGCGGCGATCTGCGGGTCTGGCTCACGCACCCCGCCATCGTCCTCGAACTGGAAGACCTGCCTGTGGCGCAGTGCCAGCGCCACCATCGGTGGCGCGACCACCACGCCAGCAGCGGCCAGCACCAGCGCGCGCCGCCTGGCCAGGAAATCCTTCGCTGCCACCAGCGTCGCGCCCGCGCTGCCCACCGACTCACGGATCGAGCCCGCCGACTGCGTACCGGCCGCCGCCGCGGTGGCGCTGAACCGCCGCCATTGCGTACGCGCGGCCGCAAAGCAGCGCTGCCGTACTGCGGGAAGAAGCAGCACGGCAGCGGCGGCGACCATCACGACGAAATAGAGGACCAGTGCGACAAAGACCATGCTCACCTGCGTGCCCGGGGTTTGCTGCGCCCGGCCCAGCCTGTTCATCAAGCCCTTGCCAGGCGATGCCTCGCAGCGGGAGTCCAGGCGTACTCAGTATTTTTTACATCTGTTTTCGAATCGGTTTCAAACGCTGGCACAAGCAACGGTTTGTCTTTCGACGAGGCCAGCCGTAGAATCCGGAGTCTAAAGCGAAATCGATCTAATCTGCCATATTTGACACATCGGTCGGTAATTGTAAATCGTGCCTGAAGCGCCCACGACGCGCATTTTATTTCAAATTCCTGGTGACAGATGAGCAATAGCGACGATTTGAAGCCTTCCGGCCCGCCTACGCTGTTCGGCAGCGAGCCTGACGCCGGTGCAACCGGACAGACTCGCATCCTTGCCAGCCTGGAAGGCAGGGTGCCGATGGCCGCCAAGACACCACCGAAGAAGCGCGCGCGGCGCTATGTGGGCGGCGGCCTGGTCGCTGTTGCTGCCGCGGCGGTGGCGTGGGCATGGTTCGGGCTTGGGCCCGACGGGGATGCACCGCTGCAGGCCCACAGCCCGGCTACGCCGGCGCAGGCACCTGCGGCTGCCGCGCCCGGCGCTGTTGCGCAGGCTCCGGGTGCGACTGCACCCACTGCTGCCTCCGCGGTTTCGGCAGCATCGACGGATCCCACTAAAAACGCCGCTGAAAATTCTCAACTTCAGCCCGCAACAATTGTTGACATTGACGGCGGAGACGATGCGTTGGACAGTCTCGGCAAGATGGACGGAGCCGGGGCTGCTGCCTCAGCAGCCGGCACCACGCTGGCGGCGTTGACTGCCCTGGGCAGCAGCCAACCGGCAGCGGCCAGCCGCCAGGTAGCACCCGCAGCCAAGGCTAAGACCGAAGAAAGCGCCAAAAATAACAAAAAGACCACAGCGACCGCGAAAGCGCTGGCAACTGCAAAGACCGAGGCCGGCGTCGCCGGCAATTCGAAGGTCAAGAAGACGGCCAAATCTTCCAGCGCATCCAAGCCCGCCAAGGGGGCACGGCGCAAGGGCGCGTCCAGCGAGGATCCCGATGCCGAGGTGCTGGCCGCACTGCTGTCGCAGCCTGAAGGCAAGCCGATAGCGAGCGCGGCAAGCACGCGGCCAACCAGCAAGGCGCGCAACTGAGCCGGCACGCCACGGCGGCATCGGCTCAGCGTGGGAGTGACGTGGCGACCGGGCATGCGCCATGTCCCTGTGCTGGAACTCCGACAACCATGGCAGGCGCCGTTAGCGGTGTCCGCCCCGGGCATGCCGGCCCTGATGCAGGCGCGGCTGCGCAAAACGGACACCGAATGGATGTAACCACCCTATACCAACACCTCTTCAGCGCCGCCCATCGCCTCTATGCCCTGGAGGGCGAGGGCGCGCTCGGCGAACTTGCCGTCGAGGCCTGGATCGGCCGTGAAGGCATTTCGGCGCTGGCGGAATCGCGTATCGTCGCGGTCAGCGCCAACGCCAATATCGCCCTGGACAGCCTGCTCGGCCAGCGCGTAACGCTGCTGACCACGCTCGCAGGCGGCGGCCAGGCGCGCCGCACCGGCCTGATCCGCCAGGCCGAAA
>NZ_JBEFLI010000071.1:0-38255 GCF_040578825.1 Cupriavidus necator
CGCTTGATGTGGTTCCTGGCTAAACCACCCCTCCCCCCGGTCCCTCTCCCCCCTGAGGCCCCTGAGGGGAGAGGGAGAACACCTTGCTTAGGCCAGCTCGGATGGGCTTGATGTGGCTTCTTAGTTCAGGCGGCTTTGGACCACCCAAAACCGCTCGCCTTGCCCACCTATGTGGGGATCATTGCTTCGGCGCCGTCAACTCCTGCTTGGCCTCGGCGTCAGCAGCCTTGTTCTCGGTCTTGCGCTCCTGTCTGGCAGCGCCCACTTCTTCCTTGTACTCGCCCCTCGCTGTCTTCTTCTTGGCCTTGTACTCAGCGGCGGCCTGACGGCGGGCTTCGCGGCGTTCGACCAGCGGGTCCTTCGGCGGCTGGATCTGCGTCACGCCGGGCGATACACCTTGTGCGCCTGCGGGCGTGCCAGGCGTGGCGGGCGTGGCAGGCATGGCGGGAGTCGCGGGGGTTGCCGGCATGCCTTGTGCAGCCGGGGTGGCCGGCGTGGCCGGCGTGGCCGGGGTCGCGGGCGTTGCCGGAGTCTGGGCTATTGCAGCGGCGCAGCTGAGCCCTGCCAGGCCGGCGGCAATCGCGCCGACGATCTTGGGAAGACGAGCGGGCTGTTTCGGATCCATGGAGAACCTCCAGAGTTGTTGTCGGAGGCGCCGGCGGCGGATGCGCCCGGCGCGGCTTGGGCCGCACATTCCTGCCAAGGCAGAAATGTAACGGTAGCCCTCAGTCTAGGCAGCAGGGCGGTGTTGCGCTGTCGGGCAGGCGCCGAAGCGGCGCCAGTCATACTCCTACAAGCCGCGCCGTTGCGTCGCGGCAACTGCCGCTGGCACAGCGCCGGCAGCGCCGCCCCGCCTCAGCAAGCCTGCGTGTCATGTAAAATTCCGGCCTATGTCGCGCGTGATTGCCATCCTCCTGATGCTGGTCCTGCCGCTGCAGGCCCTGGCCGCAGCGCAACGGCAACTGGCGCATTCGGCCGGCTTCCCGCCGGACCATCTGGTCGCGCACGCCGAACATATCCCGCATCACCACGACGACGACGGCGAGATCGCGTTCGACGATTCCCCGGCATCGGCTTCGCACCAGCTTGACTTCGACTACGGCACCAACTTCCAGGCGGCCTTGCCTTTAATGTTGCTGCCGCCGGCAGGACCGCGGACCGAGGCCGAGCCGCTGTTCCTCGGCGCCCGCATGCCCGATCCCGGCCGCAGTCCCCCCTTGCGCCCCCCTCACGCGCCCGCCTGACGGCGGGGCATCAACCTGTTGATCGCTGACCGTGGCGCCATGGCTTGCGCCGCGCCCCGCCGCATTGCTTGTTATTGCGATATGCGTCGGGGATCCCATGCAGAAGTCATTTATTTTCATCATTGCGTCCGCGCTGGCGTCGATGGCCCATGGCCAGGCCGCGCCGGCGGACCTGCACGCGCTGTTCAATGCCGCCTGGGAGCGGTCCGTTGCCTTCCAGACCACCGAGGGGCGGCGCCAGGAGGCGGCGGCCAGCCGTATCCAGGCGGACTCGCTGATCGCCGGTGCGCCCACGCTGGGGCTGCTGCACCGGGATGACCGCTGGAGCGGCAATCGCGGCGTGCGCGAGAGCGAGGTCCAGCTCGGCGTGCCGGTCTGGATGCCGGGCCAGCGCGCGGCGCGTGGCGAGCTTGCCGATGCGCAGGCGGCCGAGGCCGAGTCCGGCGCCGCCGTGGCACGGCTGACCCTGGCCGCGGAAGTGCGCGAGCGCGTCTGGCAGCTTGCCGCCGCGGAGTGGGAACGCGATGTCATGCGGCGTCGCGCGGACAATGCCGCGTCGCTTCGCGACGATGTGCGCCGGCGCGTCAGCGCGGGCGACCTGGCGCGCACCGACCTGCTGCTGGCGCAGCAGGACTACCTGGCGGCGCAGGCCTTGCTTGCGGAGAACGAGGCCCGCCTGGTGGATGCCAGGGCGCGGCTGCTGCAGGCCAGCGGCGTCCCGGCACTGCCGCTGCGCTACGAGGAGGACGCAGCCAACGGTGCTGATCCGATGGCCGGCGCGGTTGCGCATCCGCGGGTGGAAGCCGCGCAGCGCGCCATGCTGCGCAGCGAGCGCCAGGTGGGCTACCTGCGCAAATCGCGCCGCGATCCGCCGGAAGTGGGCGTGCTGTACCGCAACGACCGCGCCGGCGGCGGGATGCCGGCCGACCAGACCGTCGGCCTGTTCGTCAGGATTCCCTTTGCCACCGACGCGCGCAACCTGCCGCGCGAGACCGCCGCGCAGACCGAGCTGATGACGGCCCGGGCCGAACTCGAGCGCACTGAACGCATCGTCCGCGCCGAGATCGATGCGGCACGGGCGGCGTTGTCGCTGGCCGCGCAGCAGCTCAGGCTGACCGAGGAACGCAGCGCCACGCTGTCCGAACGGGCGGCTTTGCTGCGCAAGACCTTCAATGCCGGCGAAATCGGCTTGCCCGAGGTACTGCGCGCGCAGAACCAGGCGCTCGAAGCCGAAGCCGACCTGGCACGCCAGCGTGCCCGGCGCGGCCTTGCCATCGCCACCCTGAACCAGGCGCTCGGAGTCCTGCCATGATCCGCCACATCTTCTTCTCCCTGCTCTTGTCCCTGGCCTGCGCCGCGCAGGCCGGGCCCGGCGCCCATGGCCCAGGCGGCGAGCACCTGGATGCGCCGGCAGCATCCGGCGCCACCGCAGATGCCCGGCCCACCATCGAAGCCAGCACGGAGATGTTCGAGCTGGTCGGCACGCTGGCCGCCGATGAACTGTCCGTGCTGGTGGACCGCTACGCCACCAATGAACCGGTGCTGGACGGCACGCTGGAGGTCGAGTTCAACGGCATCCAGGCGCCGGGCAAGCTGCACGCCGACGTCGGCGACTACTCCTTTACTGACGAAAGGCTGCTCAAGGCGCTGCGCCAGCCCGGCAACCATGCGCTGGTGTTCACGCTGGTTGCCGGCAATGACGCCGACCTGATCGAGGGCCACCTGAACGTTGCCGGAGACGCGCATGCGCACGGCCTGGAAGCGTTCCGGCGGTCGCCGTGGCGGTGGGCCGTGCTGGCCCTGCTCATTGCCGTGGCGCTTGCCCTCGCTGCGGCAGCCTGGCGGCGGCAGCGCCGTCATATCCACACGAAGCCCTGAGGCCCGGACATGCTGAAGACGACTTTCGCGACGCTCGCCATTGCGCTGGCAGCCAGTGCGGCCATGCCCGCACTGGCCGGACCCGGCGCGCACGGACCGGATGGCGAACACCTTGACGCACCCGGGTCGGCCGCCGGCAGCGGCCTGGCCCGGCTGCCGGACGGCAGCGTCCGGATACCGAAGCTCGCCCAACGCCGCATGGGCATCCGCACCACGATGCCGCAGGAAGCTACGCATCCCGTGACGGTGGAGCTGAATGCCGTGGTGGCCATCGATCCCAATGCGGGGGGACGCCTGCAGGCCGGGCACGCTGGCTGGATCGACCCCCCGCCGGGCGGCTTCCCGGTGCTGGGCCAGCGTGTCAGCAAGGGCCAGGTGCTGGCCTTGCTGCGGCACAAAAACGAGCCCTTCGATATCGGCAACCAGCAGGCCCGGTTCGCCAGCCTCAGCGCTGACCTGAAACTGGCGCGGCAGCGGCTGCAACGGCTGGAATCGCTGCAGGACAGCATCCCGCGCAAGGAAATCGATGCCGCCCGCGCCGAAGTGCAGAGCCTGTCCGGCCAGCGCGAGGCAGTGGGCAAGAGCCTGCACCGGACCGATACGCTGACCGCGCCGGCCAGCGGCGTCATCGCCACGGCCAACGCGCTGGCCGGGCAGGTGGTCGCGGCCGGCGACGTGCTGTATGAGGTGGTGGACCCGGCCCGCATGCTGATCGAGGCCAGCTCCGCGGACGCGTCGCTGGCCAACCGCATCCAAGGCGGGACACTGGGCCGGGCGGAAGGCGGCAGGCTGGATTTCGTCGGCGCCGGCCGCAGCTTGAAGAATGGTGCCGTGCCGCTGGTGTTCCGGCTTAGCGGGAACAGCGCGCCGCTGGCGGTGGGGCAGCCCGTGACGGTCGTGGCCACGCTGACCGATACGCTCAAAGGGATCGCGTTGCCGAGCGCGGCCGTGGTGCGCAATGCCAGCAACCTGCCGGTGGTGTGGATCAAGTCCGGCACGCAGCGCTTCATCGCCCAGCCGGTGGAAGCGCGCGTGCTGGATGCGCGCACCGTGGTCGTGATCCGGGGCCTGTCGCCCGAGAATCGCGTGGTGGTGTCCGGTGCGGCGCTGATCAACCAGGTCCGCTGAGGGGCGCGCATGTTCAACTGGATCGTTCGCGCCAGCCTCGGCAACCGCCTGCTGGTACTGGCCGTCGCCTTCATCCTGATGGTGTATGGCGCGTTCACCGCTTCGCGCACGCCGGTGGATGTCTTCCCGGACCTCAACAAGCCGCTGGTCACCGTCATCACCGAAGCCGGCGGCATGGCGCCGCAGGAAGTGGAGCTGCTGGTGTCATTTCCGATCGAGACCGCGCTCAACGGCATGCCCGGCGTCACGCGTGTGCGCTCGGTCTCGGGGGTGGGGCTGTCGATCGTCTATGCCGAGTTCGACTGGGGCAGCGATATCTACCGCAACCGCCAGCTGGTGTCGGAGCGGCTGGCGCTGGTCAGGGAGCAATTGCCGGGCAGGCTCACACCGATCCTGGGGCCGGTCTCGTCAATCATGGGCGAGATCATGCTGATCGCGTTGCCGATCGACCCGGCCAGGGCCAGCCCGATGCAGGCGCGCGAATACGCCGATTTCGTGCTGCGGCCGCGCCTGCTTTCCGTCGCCGGCGTTTCGCAGGTCATTCCGATCGGCGGCGAGGTGCGCCAGCTCCGTGTCGAACCGGATACCGCACGCATGGCGCAGTTCGGCGTGACGCTGGCGCAGGTAGAAGGCGCGCTGCGCGAGTTCGCCGCCAATACCAGCGGCGGCTTTATCGACCTGAACGGGCGCGAGTACCTGATCCGCAATCTCGGCCGCACCAACCGGCTCGAAGACCTGAAGGGGCTTGCCGTGGCGTACAAGGACGGCATGCCGGTCTTGCTGGAGCAGGTGGCCGGCGTGCGCCATGCCGCGGCGCTCAAGCGCGGCGACGCGGGATTCAACGGCAACCCGGCGGTGATCGTCAGCGTGCAGAAGCAGCCCGCGGCCGATACGGTACGGCTGACGCGCGACCTCGAAGCCGCGCTTGGCGAGCTCAGGCAAGGCCTGCCGCCGGGCCTGTCCGCGCCGCAGGTGCTGTTTCGCCAGGCCGACTTCATCGAGGCATCGATCGGCAACGTGGTCGAGGCGCTGCGCGACGGCGCCATCATGGTGACCGTGATCCTGTTCGCGTTCCTGCTGAGCGCGCGCACCACCGCGATTTCGCTGGTGGCGATCCCGCTGTCGCTGGCGGTCACCGCGCTGGCGTTTCGGCTGCTGGGCCAGTCGATCAACGTGATGACGCTGGGCGGGCTGGCCATCGCCATCGGCGAGCTGGTCGACGATGCGGTGGTGGATGTGGAGAACATCGTGCGCCGGCTCAGGCAGCGCAAGACCATGCACAACCCGCCGCCGGTGCTGGAGATGATCTGGCGCGCATCGGTCGAAGTCCGCTCGGGCATTGTCTATGCCACGCTGGTGGTCGTGCTGGTGTTCGTGCCGCTGTTTGCGCTGCCGGGCATCGAAGGGCGGCTGTTTGCCCCGATGGGCATCGCTTACATTGTGTCGATCCTCGCCTCGATGCTGGTGTCGATGACGGTGACGCCGGTGCTGTCGTACTACCTGCTGCCGAGGATGAAGCGGCTGGATCATCCGGACAGTCCGCTGGTGGCGTGGCTCAAACGGTTCGACACGCGCATCCTGGCCTGGTCGATGCCGCGCGCGCGGCCCATCCTTGCCACCGCCGCGGCCGCCGTCGTGGTGGCGGCCGCCACCGTGCCGCTGCTGCCTCGCGCCTTCCTGCCAGCGTTCAATGAAGGCTCGCTCGTGATGTCGCTGATGTTCAATCCGGGCACCTCGCTGGCCGAAGCCAACCGCATGGGCGCGCTGGCGGAGACGCTGGTCCGGCAGGTTCCGGAAGTGACGCAGGTCGGACGCCGCACCGGGCGTGCCGAACTGGACGAGCATGCCGAAGGCGTGCATTCGTCCGAGATCGACATCGACCTGAAGCCCTCCGGCCGCACCCGCGAGCAGGTGATGGCCGCGATCCGCGCGCAGCTCGCCACGCTGCCCGCGTCGGTGGCGATCGGCCAGCCGATCTCGCACCGGCTGGATCACCTGCTGTCCGGCGTGCGCGCCCAGATTGCGCTGAAGATCTATGGCGACGATCTCGATACGTTGCGCGGCCTGGCCGAAAACGTGCGCGGCCGGCTTGCCGCCATGCCGGGCCTGGTCGATATCACCGTCGAGCGGCAGGTGCTGATCCCGCAGGTGAACGTGCGCCTGGATTACCGCAAGGCCGCCCAGTACGGCATCCCGGCCGGCGCGGCGCTGCAGGCGTTGCAGACGCTGTCGGAAGGCTCGCGCGTGACGCAGGTGATCGAAGGCGTGCGCCGCTACGACCTGGTGGTGCGGTTGCCGGATGCCGGGCGCACGCCGCAGGACTTGTCCCGCGTCATGCTCGATTCTCCGCGCGGGCCCGTGCCGTTGTCGGCCATCGCCACGGTCGAGGAAGGCGACGGACCCAACCAGATCGGCCGCGAAAACGGCCGGCGGCGCATCGTGGTCTACGCCAACACGGATGGATCGGATATGGGGCGGATCATCGGCGATGTGCGTGCGGCCGTTGCGCGCGCCGGGCTGCCCGGCAGCTATTTCATCAGCATCGAAGGCCAGTTCCAGGCCCAGGAACAGGCCACGCAGCTGATCGTTGCGCTGTCCCTGGTATCGCTGGCGCTGATCTACCTGGTGCTCTACTCGCGCTACCGCTCCACGACGCTGACGCTGATCATCATGGCCAACATCCCGTTTGCGCTGATCGGCAGCGTGATCGCCATGTGGGTGGGCGGCGTGACGCTGTCGGTGGCGTCCATGGTCGGCTTTATCACGCTGGCCGGCATCGCCAGCCGCAATGGCATCCTCAAGGTCAGCCACTACATCAACCTGTGCCGGCTGGAGGGCGAGACCTTCGGCGTGCCGATGATCGTGCGCGGCTCGCTGGAGCGGTTGACGCCAGTGCTGATGACTGCGCTGGTTGCCGCGTTCGCGCTGGTGCCGCTGCTGGTCTCGGCCGATGCGCCTGGCAAGGAGATCCTGCACCCGGTCGCGGTGGTGATTTTCGGCGGCCTGATCAGCTCGACCGTCCTCGATTCGCTGCTGACCCCGCTGGCGTTCTGGCTGTTCGGGCGCCGGCCGCTGGAGCGGCTCCTGTCGCAGCAGCAGGGCGGGGCCTATTAACCAAGGGCTTGGGCAGCGAAGCTGCAAAAACCCCCCGGACCGGCCGCGCTACCTGGCTCCCGAGCCCCGGCCACAGGGGCAAGCCGCCGGCCTCGGGAAAACCCGTATCAAGTCCCTGTCTTGAAATGCCCATACCCCGTCCCTATAATTAGCACTCGCCAGGGGTGAGTGCTAACAGCCTCAAGTGCCTCTTGCGATACCTGAACATTTCAGACGGCCGTCGCCTCGGTAGCCGGCCGATTTGTGAATCGAAACTCACTTTTGTATCTAGGAGTCCGTATGAATCTGCGTCCTTTGCACGACCGCGTGATCGTGAAGCGTCTGGACAACGAAACCAAGACCGCGTCCGGTATCGTGATTCCCGACAACGCTGCCGAGAAGCCCGATCAAGGCGAAGTGCTGGCAGTCGGTCCTGGCAAGAAGGATGACAAGGGCAACAACATCGCCCTCGACGTCAAGGTCGGTGACCGCGTGCTGTTCGGCAAGTACGCCGGCCAGGGCGTGAAGGTGGAAGGCCAGGAACTGCTGGTCATGCGCGAAGAAGACATCATGGCCGTGGTGAACAAGTAATTCACCCACTCATCGCCACCCGTACAGATTTCAGGAGATTCAATAATGGCAGCTAAAGACGTAGTGTTCGGCGACGCCGCACGTGCCAAGATGGTCGAAGGCGTGAACATCCTCGCCAACGCAGTCAAGGTGACCCTGGGCCCGAAGGGCCGCAACGTGGTGCTGGAGCGCAGCTTCGGCGGCCCGACCGTGACCAAGGACGGCGTGTCCGTGGCCAAGGAAATCGAGCTGAAGGACAAGCTGCAGAACATGGGCGCCCAGATGGTCAAGGAAGTGGCTTCCAAGACCAGCGACAACGCCGGTGACGGTACCACCACCGCAACCGTGCTGGCCCAGTCGATCGTGCGCGAAGGCATGAAGTTCGTTGCCGCCGGCATGAACCCGATGGACCTGAAGCGCGGCATCGACAAGGCTGTCGCCGCCGCCGTGGAAGAGCTGAAGAAGGTCAGCAAGCCTACCACCACCAGCAAGGAAATCGCCCAGGTTGGCGCGATCTCGGCCAACAGCGACACCTCGATCGGTGAGCGCATCGCCGAAGCCATGGACAAGGTCGGCAAGGAAGGCGTGATCACGGTTGAAGACGGCAAGTCGCTGGCCGACGAGCTGGAAGTCGTGGAAGGCATGCAGTTCGACCGCGGCTACCTGTCGCCGTACTTCATCAACAACCCGGAAAAGCAGGTTGTCCAGCTGGACAGCCCGTTCGTGCTGCTGTTCGACAAGAAGATCAGCAACATCCGCGACCTGCTGCCGGTGCTGGAGCAAGTGGCCAAGGCCGGCCGCCCGCTGCTGATCGTTGCTGAAGACGTCGAAGGCGAAGCCCTGGCGACCCTGGTGGTCAACAACATCCGTGGCATCCTGAAGACCGCCGCCGTCAAGGCCCCGGGCTTCGGCGACCGCCGCAAGGCCATGCTGGAAGACATCGCCATCCTGACCGGCGGCACCGTGATCGCTGAAGAGATCGGCCTGACGCTGGAGAAGGCTGGCCTGAACGACCTGGGCCAGGCCAAGCGCATCGAAATCGGCAAGGAAAACACCATCATCATCGACGGCGCCGGCGACGCATCGGCGATCGAAGGCCGCGTGAAGCAAATCCGCGCCCAGATCGAAGAAGCGACCTCGGACTACGACCGTGAGAAGCTGCAAGAGCGCGTGGCCAAGCTGGCCGGCGGTGTTGCCGTGATCAAGGTTGGCGCTGCCACCGAAGTCGAAATGAAGGAAAAGAAGGCCCGCGTGGAAGACGCCCTGCACGCCACCCGCGCTGCGGTGGAAGAAGGCATCGTCCCCGGCGGTGGTGTGGCCCTGCTGCGTGCCCGCGCTGCGATCTCGGCACTGACCGGCGAAAACGCCGACCAGAACGCCGGTATCAAGATCGTGCTGCGCGCCATGGAAGAGCCGCTGCGCCAGATCGTGCTGAACGCCGGTGAAGAAGCGTCGGTCGTCGTCGCCAAGGTCATCGAAGGCAAGGGCAACTACGGCTACAACGCGGCTTCGGGCGAGTACGGCGACCTGGTGGAAATGGGCGTGCTGGACCCGACCAAGGTCACCCGCACCGCACTGCAGAACGCCGCTTCGGTGGCTTCGCTGATGCTGACCACCGACTGCGCAGTTGCCGAATCGCCGAAGGAAGAGTCGGCTCCGGCAATGCCGGGCGGCATGGGCGGCATGGGCGGCATGGAAGGCATGATGTAATTTGTGCCGACCGACTGCCGGTGGATCGCCGGCAGTGCTGTCAAAGCAAAAAACCCCCGCGGGTGCGAGCCCGCGGGGGTTTTTGTTTTTGGGTGGCATACCGGGGAGCGTTTGCGTGGGGTGGTGGCATGTATCGGCTCGCCTTGCCTACGACCGCAACAACAGGCCTGGGACATCTCGGATGCTGCCGGTTTGCTCCCCCTCTCCCGCTTGCGGGAGAGGGCCGGGGGTGCGCGCCGAAAAAATATTATTGCAAATGCGAATCGTTATCAACTAAATTGTGCGAACAACGACATCGCGTCGTTGCAAACAGAGACTTGGGAGCGAAACGCCAAATGAAGCCACCCGTGACTTACCGGTTCGTGCCGGGTAACCGGCCGGAACCATTCGACAAGGCTGTACGGGCCATGCCCGATGCGGTGATCCTGGACCTGGACGGCGCCGTGCGCGCCGCAGCCTCGTAAGGAGTAACCGATGTCGATGACTGAAATGGAGCCCGATCTGCTCGTGACCGCCGACGCCGTCGCCAACACCAGTACCGGCTACGGCATCGCGCTGCGGCCCCTGTCCTTTCTCCGCCCGTCAGAGCAGGTAGATGTCGAGAGCGTCTCGCGGCTGGCCGACGTGATCGCCAGCGATGGCCGCTGGCGCAAGCCCATCGTGGTGGAAAGCACGCAGGGCATCATCATGGACGGCAACCACAGGCTGCGCGCCGCGATGCGCCTGGGGCTGCGCGCGGTGCCCTGCATCCTGTTGCGCTACGGCGACCCGCGCGTACGGGTGCGCGACTGGAACACCGGAGAGTCTTTCGATATCGCGCGGATCTTCCGCACCATCGCGGCCGGCGCGCTCTTCCCCTACAAGACCACACGGCATCTGTTCGAGCCGCGGCTGCCGGATACGGCGGTCCCGCTCGCGCAGCTGAAGGGCGCTTCGCAGCTGAAGGGCGCTTAAGTGGATGTGCGGTCTGCGCGGTCAGACGTCGACCACGCAGCACCAGTCGAAGCGGGCGTTCTCCAGCTCGCCGGTGCGGCGGCTGACATAGCCGCGCGGATTGCACACCACGCGCGAATCGTCGATGCAGTAGTCGAAGCTGGTGTGGGTATGACCGTGGATCCACAGGTCGGCCCGGGCCACCAGGTCTGGCCGGCGCGACAGGAAGCCGCCGGAAACCAGATCGTGCGAATAGCGCGGGTCGAGGCTGCCCAGATCAGGCCCGTGATGGGTGACCACCACGGTCTTGCCGTCGTAAGGCTGCGCCAGTTGCTCTGCGAGCCAGGCCGATGCCGCCTCGTGGCGCGCCAGCGCATCCTGCGGCGTGAAATGCCGCGGCTTGCCGTCGTCGCCTGCCAGCTCGATCAGCCGGTGGTCCAGCATCACCGCGGCGCACGCCTGCATCGCATCGTCGCGCCGGTCGTTGCCGAAGAGGGTGTAGTCGGTCCACCACGTGGTGCCGAGGATGCGCACACGCCCGTGCGCGCCGTTGAATTCCGCCACGGTGCCGTTGAGCACATGCATGCCCGGGTGCTCGGCGGCGGCTTCGGCCATCAGCCGGTCGACGGCGTCGAAGTTGCTTTCGTAGTATTCATGGTTGCCCGGCACATAGACCACAGGCTGGCTGAAGGTGCGCGCCGCCCAGTCGATGCCGTCGCGGCCGTTGGCGATATCGCCGGCAAGTACGACGATGTCGGCGTCGCAATCCGTGACCGACTGCGGCATGTTGTGCTCGATATGGAGATCGCTCAGGATGCGTAGCTTCATGGGGACTCCGGGCGAGGACCTGGCTGCGTGGGGATTGACTGCATTCTTAAGAACGTAGCGGATCTGGTCAAGTCCCGCCCTCATCCGGCAGAAAAACCGGCAAAGAAAAAAGCCCGGAACCAGGTCCGGGCAAGGGACTGTCTGGCCGGCATTGCACCGGGAGACAGCCGGGGGAACCGTTGGCGGTACCCAATTGTGTGGCGTCACCCGCCCTGGCCGCCTGCCATGGTCGGCAGCAGGACACGGTAGATCTGGATGAACGCGGGCCCCAGCAGCACCAGCAGCAGCGACGGGAAGATCGTGAAGATCAGCGGGAACAGCAGCTTGAGGGCGATCTTGGCGGCCTGCTCCTCGGCCAGCATGCGGCGCTTGGTGCGCAGCATTTCGGACAGCACGCGCAGCGACTCGCCCAGGCTGGTGCCGAAGCGTTCGGCCTGGATCAGCATCGACGCAAACTTGTCCACGTCCTCGACGCCGGTGCGCAGCGACAGGTTCGACAACGCCTTTTCCTTGGAGAAGCCGGAGCGCAGTTCCAGCAGCATCAACTGCAGCTCATCGGCCAGCACCGGGCAGCGCAGCGCGAGTTCGTCGGCCACGCGCATCAGTGCCGCATCGAGCCCGAGTCCTGCCTCCACGCAGACCGTCAGCAGGTCGATCACGTCCGGGAACTCTTCGAACACCAGGCGCTTGCGCTGCGCCACCTTGCGCGCCAGCACCACGTTCGGCAGGTAGTAGCCGAGTGCGCCCAGCACCGCCAGCAGCCCGAACATCATGTTGCGCTCCTGGAAGGCCTGCTGGCCGCTGAGCGCCAACAGCCCGATCATCGGCAGCAACACCGCCAGTACCGTCTTGCCGGCAAAGTACATCGGCGCGGCGTTGGCGTTGCGCCAGCCGGCGTTCATGAAGCGCACACGCAGCTGCGAGTTTTCCCAGCCTTCCTTGGGCAACGAAAAGCGCGAGATGTGCCTGGACCAGTGCAGCATCTTCTCGACCCAGGCATGCTGCTTGCCGGCGTCGGGTTCCGCCCGCCCCTGTCCGGCGATCTGCTCCATGCGCCCCCGCATGCGGTTGGGCGACAGCACGTGCAGCACGCCGAACACCATGCCGAACGCGGCCACGAAAATCAGCCCAAGCAGGACCAACTGGTCTGACTGGAACCCCTGGATAATGCCTTGCATGATGGACTCCCCTCTCGATGGCTGTGCGTTTTTGTTATGGCAGTTGGCGCTGCATGCCCGCGTTCAGACCCGGATGCGGATGATCTTGCGCATCCACAGCACGCCGAAGACCATCGACACCGCCGCGCCACCGATCATGCGCAGGCCCATCGGGTCTTCCCACAACACCCGCATGAACTGGGGGTTGACCACCAGGATCATCCCGGCAGTACCAAAGGGCAGCAGCCCCAGGATCCAAGCCGACAGGCGACCCTCGGCGGACAGCACGCGGATCTTGTCGAACAGCTTCAGGCGCTCGCGCACCAGGTTGCCGATGGTGTCGAGGATTTCCGCCAGGTTGCCACCGCTTTCGCGCTGGATCAGCACCGCGATGACGAAGTAGCGCAAGTCGTTGATTGGCACGCGGATGGCGAGGTTGGTCATGGCCTCGTTCAGCGCCACGCCGTAGTTGATCTCTTCGAAGGTGGTGCGGAACTCCGGCCCGATCGGCGCCTTTATCTCCGTCCCGACCATGCCCAGCGCGCCGCTGAACGCATGGCCGGCGCGCAGGGCGCGGCTGATCATGTCCACCGCGTCCGGCAGTTGCGCTTCCATCTGCTTGAGCCGCTTCTGGCGCTGCCGGATCACCATCAGCACCGGCAGCACACCCGCCAGTGCGGCACCCCCCAGGATCATCGGCACCGGCACCGGCAGCAGGGGCACCAGCGCCACCGCGCACAGCACCACCAGGCCGCAGTAGCCTAGCAGCTGCGACACCGACCAGCTGCTGCCCGACTGCTCGAGCCAGCGGTCCAGCGTGCCGATGCGCGGCACGCTCATCAGCCAACGCTGCATGAGCGGCGTGTCGCTCAGCATGCGCTTTTTCAGGATCGACAGGCGCTCGGCGCTGACTTGCCCGCCCGCGGACAGTGTCCGCAGCCGGGCCTCGATGCGCTTGGCCGCGGGGCCGTGGGCGTTGTTCCACCACAGGTAGATGCCCTCGACGCAGAGCACGACGGCAACGAACAGCAGGATGGCGAAGGCGTAGAAGATCGTGCTCATGTGTATCTCCCCGGGTTTGCTTGTCGTTGTATCTGGACGGGCGGATCAGACTTCGTAGCGCTTGGCCGGGTCATAGGTTTCATCCGGCAGGCCCACGCCGAACACGCGCAGCCGCTCGGCAAACTTGGGATAGACGCCGGTGGCGCGGAAGTTCCCGCGCACGGTGCCGTCCTTGTCCACGCCGGTGCGCTGGAAGGTGAAGATCTCCTGCATGTTGATGATGTCGCCCTCCATGCCGGTGATCTCCGAGATGCTGACGATCTTGCGGCGCCCGTCGGTCATGCGCGCCGCCTGCACGATCACGGTGATGGCGGAGGCGATCTGCTGGCGCATGGCTTTTGCAGGCATGGTCAGGCCGGCCATGCTGACCATGTTTTCCAGCCGCGTCAGCGCATCGCGCGGGGTGTTGGCGTGGATGGTGGTGAGCGAGCCTTCGTGGCCGGTGTTCATCGCGTTGAGCATGTCCAGCGCCTCGCCGCCGCGCACTTCGCCCAGGATGATGCGGTCCGGGCGCATGCGCAGCGCGTTGCGCACCAGTGCGCGCTGGTTGATCTCGCCCTTGCCTTCGATATTGGGCGGGCGCGTTTCCAGGCGCAGCACATGGGGCTGGCGCAGTTGCAGCTCGGCCGCATCCTCGATGGTGATCACACGCTCATCCTCGGGAATGAAGCCTGACAGGATATTCAGCATTGTGGTCTTGCCGCTGCCGGTGCCGCCCGACACCAGCACGTTGACCTTGGCCGTCGACAGTGCCTGCAGCATCTGCGCCATCGGCGGCGTCAGGCTGCGCAGGTTGACCAGGTCGGAGACCTGCAGCGGATTGACCGAGAAACGGCGGATCGACAGCAGCGGGCCGTCGATGGCCGAGGGCGGGATGATGGCGTTGACGCGTGAGCCGTCGGGCAGGCGCGCGTCCACCATCGGGCTGGTTTCGTCGATGCGGCGGCCCACGCGCGACACGATCTTCTCGATCACCTTCATCAGGTGGGCGTCGTCGTAGAACACCACGTCGGTCAGTTCCAGCTTGCCGCGCCGCTCCACATAGGTCTGGCGCGCGGTGTTGACCAGGATGTCGGACACCGTGGGGTCGGTCAGCAGCGGCTCGAGCGGGCCGAAGCCGAACATCTCGTCGTAGATCTCCACAGTCAGCTGGCGGCGCTCGTTGTCGTTGAGCAGCACCTTCTGCTCGTCGACAATCAGGTTGACCAGGGTGCCGATCTCCTGCCTGACCTGTTCCTGCGGAAAACGAGCCAGGCGCTCCAGCTCCACGCGGTCGAGCACGGTCTCGTGCACGTCGCGCTTGAGGGCGTGATAGCCGGGCGAGGTGGCGGCCGTGGCCTGCCCGCCGAAGTGGATCGAGGCGTGACCGTTGGCGCTAAAGGCGGCTGTGGTGCTTGCCAGTTGTTCGCGGATGGACATGATGTTTTCCCCTCGTTCTATTGTGTTTGAATGGATTCGGCCGGCGCTCAGGTGCTCTTGGCGCGCAGCATCAGCCGGCGCAGCGGCGATACCGGCTCGGGCCGCAGGCGCCGCTCGGCCTCGGGCGTGGTGATGAACTGCGTAGCCATGGCCTGCAGCGCGCGGGCAATGCCGCTGCGCCGGCTCACCTTGGCCACGGGCTCGCCGTGGCTGACGGCCTCGTCCACCACGGCGGGGTCGTCGGGCAGGGCAAAGGCGACCTTCAGGCCGAAGATCTCCTCCATCGTTGCGCGGGGGAGTTCGTTCTTGCGGCCGGTGCGGTTGAGCACCAGGCGCAGCTTGTCGGCCGGGTAGTGCAGCGCGCGCAGGATCTCGACCAGGCGGCGCCCGGCGCGGCCGTACGCAATCAGGGGCTCAGCCACCACGCAGATGCGGTCGCTGTGGTCGAGCATGCCGATCGAGACGGGGTCGATGCTCTGGCCGATGTCGAAGATCACGAAGTCGTAGCTGGGCTGCATCACCGACAGGATCCACTCCAGCTTGTCCTTCTGGATCTGGGTGGCCTTGACGGGGTCGGTGGCGCCGGCGAGCACGTCGAAGCCGTTGTCCACATGCACCAGGCAGGCGCCGAGGAAGGCGGCGTCCAGCCGTTCGATCTGCCCGCAGATGTCGGGCAGCGTGGAGGGCGGGGCCCTGTCGCTGACGAGGTGAGTTAGGTCGCCGAAATGCCGGTTCAGGTCCACCACCAGCACGCGCTTGCCCAAGTGCCGCGCCAGCGCGTCGCCCAGGTTGGCGGCGATGAAGCTGGTGCCCGCGCCGCCCTTGCACGAGATCACCGAGATCACCTGCGCGGCGTGGTGCTCGCGTGGCACATGCGTGGCTTCCGCGCGCTTGAGTGCCTCGGCAAGCTGGCCCTTGTCCAGCGGCCACGACAGCACGTCGCGGATGCCGGCGCGCATCGCCTTGATCAGCACCTCGGAGTCGGGCGACTGCGTAACCAGGATGCAGGGCAGGTCGGGGTGCTGCTGGCGCAGTGTCTCGATGGCCAGGATCTGCCCGGAACCGATGGCGGGCAGTTCCAGGATCAGCAGGTCGGCCATGCGCAGGCGGCTGGCATGGAACGGGAAGCGCGCCAGGCTTTCCTGCAGCGACGTGGCCTGGAAGTTGCCGACTGCGGCGCTGAGCCGGTTGATCTCGGCGAGCCGTTCGGTGTCTTCGGATGCGATCAGGATCTTCAGCATGATGTCCTCGCAATGCTCTGGTCGATGCTTGGGTGCGGTGTCGGTGGTCGGATGGAGCCGGATCGGTCGGGGCGCATCAGCTGCATACCGAGCCTCCGGTGGACGTGCTCAGGCTTTCGCGTGTCAGGGTCGTGGTGAACGGCGGCATGCCCAAGCTCATCGGCACCAGCGGGATCACCGTGGCCACCGTGACGCCGGTCACGCTGACGGAGACGCTCTGGCAGGTGGAGCGCGCCGTGGCAGGGTCCGAATCGCAGCCGGCGGGCTGGTAGGCCACGCTGATGTTCGAGTTCTGCAGCAGCGGCAGCATGCTGCGCATGCGCGTCTTGACGATGGCGTCGCCCGCGTCGCATACCACCGCCATGCGCGCGCCCAGGCGCGTCGCTTCGGCGGCGGTGTTCCAGTAGAACAGCACGCGCGAGAACTCGGCGATGCCGATCAGCAGCGTCAGGAACACGCCCGCGATCAGCCCGAATTCCACGATGGTGGTGCCACGCTGGCGCGCGAGGGCGCGAGAGGGGGCGAGCGGTTTCATAGCACCTGCCTCATGACGGTGGTGATGTCGCCGAAGGTCAGTCCGGCCACATTGATAAAGGACTGCAGCGGGGAATAGGCGAAGCCGGTGATCCGCACGGCGACCAGGTTCACCGTGCCGGCCGGCGTGCCGGTGCCGTCCGGGTTGTCGTAGGTACTGACGTTGCTGAACGACTGGCCGGGACAACCGCTGGCGTCCACGCGGTCGCAGATCACCACCATGGAGGTGGTCAGCCCCTGCGCCAGCGGCTGGCCGGAGCAGGTGCGGTTGCCGTACGCCGCCAGGCACTTGGCCGCGGCGGTCGGATAGGTGACGTCGTCCGGCGAGAACTGCGACAGGTGGCGTGCCGCCGTGCGCGTAGCCTTGGTCAGCGTGTCGTACTGGTAGATCGCGCGCCCGAACTCGGCCACCCCGCAGGCCATCAGCACCATCGGTGCGAGCAGGATGCCGAACTCCACCGCGGCCACGCCGCGCTGGCGCTTGTGTGATGCCGTCAGCCGTTTCATCGCTGTCTCCTATTGCACCAGCACCGGCACCAGGGGGCCGTTGCTCGTGCTCGAGCCCGGCAGCCCTTGCGTGGCGCAGGGACTGCTCGCCACGTTATCGCCCCGGTACTCCAGCCGCACCGTGCTGTTGTTCCCGCCTTTCTGCAGGGGCTCGACCATCAGCAGGCAGGCCCAGCCGGTGACCGGGATCTTGTGGACGCCGGGCGTGCCAAGCGCGGTGCAGTCGACGATCGGCGCCAGCACCAGGCGGCGGTCGGCGCCGGACTCGTAGGTCGCCTTGGGAGCGGCGGTGCCTTGCGTGTCAAGCAGCGTGGTAGGGTCGCCCTGGTAGGCGCGGTAGGCCTTGCGCGCTGCCAGGAAGTTGGGCTGCGCATTGCCCAGGCTGTCGGTCGAGCTGCCGTCGTAGGCGTTGAACTTGGCGGTCCAGGTGGCGTCCGTGTAGGCGAAGCCGGTGAAGTCGGTCACGCCCTGCGGGTTGCCACCCTTGAGGATGCCGAAACGGCTGTTCCATTCGTCGGCGATCGAGGCCTTCTCGCCGGTCGTGCCGATCATCGCACCCGTCGCGGGGAGGTTGCACTGGCCCGCGCCCTTGAGCTGGTTGGCCACGTCCTTGGCGCTGCTGCCGCCGGTCAGGTCGGCCCAGCCGAAGTTGCCGCCGCCATAGGCCACGCTGTTCTTGTCTTCGGTGCCCGCCTTGGTGACCAGCCACTGGCCGATGGTGTAGCCGCCGGGCACGGGCGGGTGGGCAGTGTCAGGCCGGCACACGAATACCGGGATCGCGCAGGTGGTCTGGGCCGAGGTGGTAGTGGCAACCGCGTACGCCGCTACCGTGCTGGGCCCGATATTGATGCCGGGCATGACGTTGAGCACGTGGGCAAACCAGTTGGCAATGCCGACGCGCGAGACATCGCAGCGCACGAATTTGATGGTGTTCAGTGCGTAGGTGGACGAATCCTTGTCGAGGAAGGGATTGGACAGCGAGTCGGTGTAGCGCACGCTCTGGCTCGCCACCAACTGCACCTGCTCCTTCTGGAACAGCGCCAGGTTGCGGGAGCCGGCCGTGATACCGGCCGCTTCCGAGATCGCCAGCGGCGTGGCGCCGGTCAGGTCGCGCGCCGCCGCCAGCGCGCAGGAGTCGGCGCTGTTCTGCAGCTCGCTCTTGGCCACGTACAGCTTGCCCAGATCGAGCGCCAGGCCGATAAAGCCGACCAGCACCACGATCACGAGTCCCATGATGATGGCGACGGCGCCGCGCTGCCGCGTGTGGCGGCGCGCCAGTGTCGTGCCGTGAAGCCTGGGTCTGGTCATGATGGCGCTCTCCTTGTAGTGATTAGCGCGAACCGCCGCCCATGCCTACGCCGCCGTAGCCGCCGGCGCCGAAGTCGATGGTCATGGCGGGCGAGCCGCCTTGCTGGCCCTTGGACAGCGAGCGGTCGAAGTTCTTCATCGCCGCGACCGCGGTCTTGCCGTCGGTGCCGGTGATGGTGGGCAGGCCCGCCGGCGCGTCGGGATTGATGATCTGCATCTGCGTGACCGTGGCCAGCGCCACGCCGCGCTGGCGGTCCCACACCGGCGTGGAAGTCATGCAGGCCGACAGCGTCAGGCAGGCGAGGGTGCCGAGCACCAGGGCGGCGGCGCCGCGCGAAAGCTTCAGGTTCTTGCTCATGATCGTTCTCCTGTGGGCGCGTCGGTTCAGTTGCCGCCCGAGGCACTGCGGCCGGCGGTGCTGGTGGTAGCGGCGGCCCGTGCCTGCGCAAGGCGCGCGGCGGTGGCTTCGATGCGGGCGATGCGCGCGGCGGTGTCTTCGGCCGGCGGCGCGGCCGCGATCCTTTGTGCGGGCGCCTGGGCTGCCGCAGCAGGCCTGGGTGCCTCGGCGATGGCCACCGGTGCGACCGCGGGCGCAACCGGCTCATCCAGCGGACGTCCGTTCGGCACCGGGCCCATCGACACCGACGTCGGCGCGGCTTCGCTGCGCGGTGCCGACGGTGCGGTGGCAGGCGCTGCGGCAGGCGCGGCGGGCTGCGACGGAGTCGGCGCGGGCACCGGCATCGGCTTGCCGCGGCCTTCCATATTGCCCATGAAGTAGAGCGACAGCGGGTTCGGCGTGGAGAAGCTGTCGGTCGGCAGCGGGTAGTTGGTGGTCTGCATCGGCTTGACCAGGCGTGGCGTGATGATGAACACCAGTTCGCTCAGGTCCTGCTGGTACTGCGTGCTGCGGAACAGCGTGCCAAGCACCGGAACCTCGCCAGCACCCGGCAGCGCCTTGAGCGAGCCGCGAGCGCTGTCGGTGAGCAGCCCGCCAATGGCGAAGCTCTCGCCGTCGCGCATTTGCACGGTGGTGGAGGCGCGCCGCGTGGTGATCACCGGCAGCACGGTCTGGCCGGTCAGGCTGCTGCCGCGCACGGTGGCGCCGGTGGGCGACAGCTCGGATACTTCCGGCGCCACCTTCAGGTGGATGCGGCCGTTGGCCAGCACGGTGGGCGTGAACTTCAGCCCCACGCCGAATTCTTCCTCCTGCAGCGTGATGGTGGCCTGGCCGCCGAGCGCATTGCTCTGCGCCACCGGGATGTAGATCTTGCCGCCGGCGAGGAAGCTGGCTTCCTGGCCGCTGATGGTGACCAGGTTGGGCTCGGCCAGGATCTTGACCAGGCTGTCGTTCTTCTGCGCATCGAGGGCGATGTCGAACGGCCGGTTGTTGGCCTTGCTGGCGAAGATCGCGGTCGAGGCGCCACTCAGCAGCGACGTCACCAGCCCGCCACTCCAGGAGCCGAAGCCGCCCTGCAGGTTCACCGTCGAGCCGAGCTGGTTCAGCAGCGTCTTGGAGACCTCCGCCACCTTCACTTCCAGCATCACCTGCTGCGGGCTGTCCACCGACATCATGTTGAGCACGCCGCCCTTCTTGTTGCCATCTCCCTTTTTGCTGCCATCTCCCTTCTTGCTGACTTCGCTCTGCGCAGCGTTGGCGTATGCCTGGGCGATGTCCATAGCCATCTGCGCAGACTGCGCGTTGGTGACGCTGCCGGTCAGCACCAGGTTGTCGGCGGCAGTCATCACCCGGATGCCGGGCTCGCCTGGCAGCAGTTGTCCGAGCGAAGTCTGCAGGCCTCCGGCATCGGCATTAACCACCACGTTGATGATGCTGCAGGAGCCGCTGCGGCCCTGCACGATCATGTTGGTGGTGCCCACGCTAAGGCCCAACACGTATAGAGTCTGTGGCGAGACCGTTACGACCTCTACCACGTCGGTATTGCCGACCGTGCGGTAGCTCATGGGTTCGGACAGAGGGATCAGTTGGGACTTGCCGACCGGAACCATAACGTTTGTCTCACTTCGAATGGCGCCAGTGCACTTCGGTCCACGTGTCTCCGTTATCGGGACGGCTGCAGCTGGTGCTGCCGCCGCCTGCTTGGCCGTACCGGGCGTCACGCTGATCGTCATCGGGCCCGCCGGGGCCTTTGCCGCGGCAGGCGTGGTCGTCTTGACCAGGTTGCCTGCCTCGAGTGCAGCCTGCGCTGCAGCGGCCAGCGGTGTGCAGAGAATGGCGGCCAGCACCAGGATGCGGGTGCCGCCTGCGACTTCGGTTCTGTTCTGGTTCATTTGGAATCTCCCCCCGGAGCGGTGATGCTTATTAGGACTCGTTGGGCGCCATGCACAGGCGCGGTCAGAAACATTCGACGCCGCCCTGCATGCCGGCCAGCACGCCGATGCAGTTGCCGGAGCGCGCAGGCTGCGCCACCACCGTGCGGGTCTTGACCACGGTGCGTGTTGCGGTCTGGGTCACCACCTTGACCGGCGCCGGTTCCGGGGCCTTGCCCAGCAACGTGCCCTTGGTGGCGCCGCCGGTATTGATGTCAGCCGCATCCATCTGGTTGCGCAGCACCAGCGACAGCGTGCCCACGCTGCGCGCCACGTCCAGTTTCTCGGCCTGCTCCGGCGAGACTTCCAGCGTCACGGCGTTGACCACCTTGGGCTGCGTGTCGTCGCGGCTCACTTGCTGCGCCACCGCCAGCACCAGGATCTTCTCCAGCACGATCTTGGAGATGCTGGCGTTCTGCGTGCTCTTGGCTTCTTCGCTGGTATTGACGATCACGTCGACGTAGTTGCCGGGCAGCGCAAAGCCGGCCACGCCGACCACGTCGTTGACGCGGACCGTGATGGCGCGCTTGCCTTCGTTGATCACCGCGGACAGGCCGCCCTTGGTACCGATCGGCGCCAGCTTGGCGTCGAGCACGGGCTCGCCGCGCTGCAGGCTGGTGCGCACCACGCGTCCTTCCAGCGCCTTCAGGTCTTCGAACGCGCCCGGCGGCACGCTGCCCGAGGGCCAGCTCACCAGCCGCAACTGGCTGCCGTTGAGCGGCTGCCCCAGGTTGAGGTCGACGGTGGCTACCACGACTTGCTTTACCGAGCTGGACGATTGCTCCATCAGCCAGCGCGATGCAGATACCACCGCCGCCGCGCCGGCGACGAGGGCAATCAGCAGCATCAGGATTGCACGTGTGTTTTTCATGATGACTCTCCCCTACAGTTGTCCGTGTTGGCTGGTGCGGTTCAGCTCGCCGCGCGTTGGTCGTCGGACCAGCGGGTGCTCCTGCTGGTCGCCGGCATACCTTCGGCCGAGGTCCGCAGCCCGTAATAGCTCTGCCAGGCAGCCAGCAGCCCCTCCTCGGTGACGTGCGGAGCGCCGCCGTGGTAGCGCACGCCGGAGGCGACGAGGCGCAGCAGGTCGCGCGGGATGCAGACCAGCAGCGGCGTGTCGCTTGCGTAGTGCAGGCTGTCGACCAGGAAGTCGAAGACGGCATCAGTGCTGGTCAGTCCGTAATCGTTGACGGTGCGCTGGTACACCTCGCGGTAGTCGTCCACCGACAGCGCGCCCACATAGAGCTTGCTGCCAAGCCGGCGCAGGAAGGCGTCGTCTTCCAGCGCCGCGGGCTCCAGATTGGTGGAGAACACCGGCCAGACGTCAAACGGTACCGAGAAACGCACGCCCGTCTGCAGCGTGAACATGTCGACACCGCGGTCGAGTGGCACGATCCAGCGGTTCAGCAGGTCGGTGACGCCGACCATCTGTCGGCCCAGGTCGTCAATGATGTAGATGCCGTTGTTGGCCTTCATATGCGGAGGCGCCTGGTAAAAGCCTGCAGTGCGGTCGTAGCGCAGATCCAGCATGGACAGCGTGAGCTCGCCGCCTGACAGCACCACCGGGCGGTGGCACAGGACCCAGCGGCGATCCAGTGAACGGCGCGCCAGCGAAGCCTCGCTTTCATCGAAGGGCACATGAACCAGCGGATCGAACACCTGGATGATCTCGCCAGCCACGGTGATGGCGTGCGGCACCGGCACGGCGCCCGGCAGCAGCATGCCCAGGCGCTGCGCCAGGTAAGTTTTGCCGCTGCCGGCGGGGCCGTAGATCATCAGCGCGCGGCAGGTATTCAGCGCCATGCCGATTGAATCCAGCAGACGGACCGGAATCACCAGGTCATGGAAGGCCGCGGTGACGTCCGCCTTGGTCACTGACGCGTGACTGACCGAGTGGCGTTTAACGGCATCGAGATAGGCATCGAGCGTGACCGGCGCGGCGCCGGTGTAGCTGCAGCGCGCCGAGGTTTCGGCTGCGCGCGTATAGCCGGCGTCCGTCAGGCGGAAGCGCACGTCCAGGTCACTGGCGCCGCGGTGTGCGATTTCCAGCAGGCGTTCGCGTACGGCGACGGCGGCAACCTCATTGACGACCGTGGCCGGCAGCTTGAGCGTGTCGGTCAGCACCGCGAGCGTAACGGTGCGGTGCAGGTAGGCGGCCTTCATCAGCAGGCCGAGCAACTGGGCAATCTCCAGCCCGGTATCCGCGGCGGTACGCGGCAGCACATGCCAGGGTGGCAGCGGCAGGGAGCCGTGGTCCGTGCCGGCATTCCTGCCGCCCATGACCGCCTCCAGCAGCCGCGGTGTATTTCCCGTGTCGTGATGCTCGTTCATTGCCGCTCCCCGTTGCTTTCTTCGTGTCCTGGTTGTTCAATGCCCCGCCACAGGCAGGTGCGGTTGTGTTGTCTGTGTCATGTGCTGGCAAAGAGCATGGCCAGCGTGCCGGCTGCGATGGATACACCGTAGGGCATGGTGCCGGCGGAGGCTTCGGTATCGGGCTGCACTGGCCTGGAGCCGGGCAGCAAGGCGGCGAACAGCATGTGTCCGACGCGGAACAGGGTCGCTCTGGCTTGCCCCGTTACGAGGATCTGTATCAGCGCCCACGCGCCGCCGATCACGAAGGTTGCCAGCGCGATCTTCAGGGCCATGCCGGTGCCAAGCCACGCGCCTACTGCTGTCATGAGCTTGACGTCGCCGGCGGCCATGCCGCGCATCAGGTAGAAGGGCAGGATGATGCCGAACCCGGTGAGCCAGCCCAGGGCCCAGACGGATGCGCCGCCAGGCACGCCATGCATGGCAACCTGCACCGGCAGTGCAACGATCCATGCGCCGAACGTGAGCCAGTTCGGAATGCGCCGGCGATGCAGGTCGATGGCTGCGGCGGTGAGTACGATCGCAATGACGATCGGACCGATAAAGGGGGAGAGCGTGGCGGTGGCGGACATGGCTGGATCGGCTCGCGTTCGTGGTCCGGCTGCGGCTCAGGGCAGCGCGGGCAGCGATGACACCTTGGTCGCGATCATCTGGTAAAGAGACCCGACCGAATTACCCAGCGCACTGACGCCACTGACGATTGCCATGGCGAGCAGCGCGCCGAGCAATGCGTATTCAATCGACGTTACTCCGCGCTCATCGCGCAGAAACCGCTTCAGATGAGCATTGATCGTTGACATGCTGATCTCCGGATTCAGACGTTCAGAAGGAGGCGGGCGTGGACCCTTGCGGTCCACGCCTGGTGCTGCTTTGATTGCCGGTGTGCTTACGGCGTGGTCAGCTTGCCCTGGATGTAGTCGAAGATTGCGTTGAGCTTGTTGCCAACGGTCTGCACCGAGACGATGATCACGACCGCAATCAGCGAGGCGATCAGGCCGTACTCGATGGCGGTGACGCCATCTTCATCACGGATGAATTGCTTGACGGTTTGGGCGATGTGTTCCATGACTATCTCCTTTGATTGAGAGAAGGTGCTGCAGCGCTGCGAAGCGGCTGGCTGGATAGTTGCCGAAGCGCAGCAAGTTGGTAAGACTGCGGGACTGCGGTGTCGGCGCTGAGCTGGTCAGCGCTGGAAGAAGCGGTGGCAGGGCGGCGCGCAGATGGCGCAGGCATGGAACGGCCAGCGGCCAGGGCCGCCGTGCGAGTCACACGAGCTGCGCGCTTGCAGCCGACGCTCGGCCGACACGTGCATGCACCGCGCGGCGTGCTGCACATGGCCTTTGCGGGCCAGGCAGCGGAATGGCGTGGTGCCGATACCTCTGGTGCCGGCAGCGTGGCCGACATTCCGGTGTGGCATCGCAAGTGAGCGGACAGCTCGCATGGCTAATTTCCCCGTATAGTTTTTTACTTCTGATGCCGGCGAACGTTGCGCTGGCATTGCGGCATTCCAGACTGCGGTGCCGCATGCCAGGTATAGGCAAAGTGTGGGCCAGCCCCGGGCAAACCGGTGTGGCATAAGGCTTTGCGGGTAGCGATGCACCGTGGCATGGACCTCGCTGAGCCCGAAAACCGCATCCTGGCCGTGCTTCGTTGCTGTGCGGAAACGCAGGCAGTTAACGCCATTTGCGCAGGCGCGACGGAAGGACTAGATCGACGGATTGGCCATGTCGGCGAGGCGGGAGAGAATGCGCGGAAACCTCATCCGAAAGCATGAAGTGATGCCTGCGTGGATCTCTGCCATCTACTGCAGCCGGTGGTATTCGTGCGGACTTCCGGCTGTCTTCCCGGCGCCGGCCAGACTGACGGACGAGGGCCACAGATGGCGGGCCCAGCGTTACCGGAGCGAAACGTCGAATGGCCGGGCTGACTCGGGAAACGCAGGGAAACACTCGCAGGCATGCACCGCAATCCCAGTGTGCAGGCGGCTCGCAGGGGTGTGAGGTGTCGTGATTCAATCCGGAAACGTTGCCTGCCCAAGCGGCGGTATCGATGCAGTCCCGGCCGCTGTTGGCCGTCATGCGTTCTGTTCTGCGTGGGTGGCTGCTGCGGGCCTGCAGGCCTCGGGATGCCACCAGGAAGCCGCGATGCTGGCTACCGACGGTGCTGAGGCGGGTTTGCGCGATACGCTGCGTAGCGGCCCGATATCGGCGCGCAGCTGCAGGTCATCGATGGCGTACCGGGAATTGCCGCAAGGGCAATGGATATCGGGAATTGGCGAGCGAGGGATCCGGCAGGAGTGCAGCGGTTTGCCCTGCGGGTTGCCGGTTGACGGGATAGCGCAAGTCCCGTCATGACGGGACGCCTTGCCAGGCGGAGTGGCGGGAGGGACAGGCGTCAGCAGTGAACGTCGGCAACGCCTGAACTCCGATGACGCGCCAGCGGCGCGTCATCGGATAGCGCAGTGCTGATGGCGCGAGAATCTGGTGCCCGGCGCGACTGCGGGAGCGCACGCTCACGGCAGCCAACGCAGTGTGGCCAGCGGCTGTGCTCGAGTCAATGACGTTGCCAGCCATTGGATGGCCCACAACACGCCATCCGCCGGTTGTCAGCGGGATACCCCGGTAGTCGGGGAAGCGACGACCCTATTGCTCGCGGACGTAGGCTACGGCCACGGCATCCTCATGCACCTTTCGCCAGCCCGGCAGGTCGCGGATCACCTGTAACGCGGGACTTGACGGTTCCAGCACGGCCCAGCGGATCTTGTATTCCTGTATCAGTGTCTTCAGGACCTTGGCATTGCCGGAATAGGCTTCCATATAGCGGCGGACGAATTTATCGCCGTACAGGTCTGCGCGGCCGTCGATGACCGGCGCGATGCCGGAGAAGATCAGATAGCCCCCGAAGTTGTAGCTATTGAACACCGGCCCGGAGCCACCCGCTGCCATGGCTGCGCGGACTGCGTCCCTGGGTAGCGACGGGTCCTGGCCGCGGTGGATGCCTCTTGCAAGGAAGACGATGCTTGAAAGGAAGAACACGGTGGACAGGACAGTGATTACCTGAAGACACCTGAGTGAGAGTCTTGCCTTTACTTCCGGACGAATGGCGGCGCGCAGCTGGGGACCGACGGAAGGCATCAGCAGGAGAGGGGCCAGCAGCCCGGGGAGCTCGGCATAGCGCACGGATGTCAGGGCAAGATAAACAAGCCCGAAGAACATCGCTATCCGGGTCGGGGGCAAGCGGAACCCGAAGTAGAGGGCGCCGAACAGCACGAAGCCGAGCCACAGCACTATCGGCTGGAGCAACCGGATTTCCGGCGGCTGCCATTCGCTGATGATGCTGAGCGTGAAGGTCATTTCGGAAATGTGGAAGGGGAAGAGCAGGCCGTCCACGCCATTTGGCGTCATCAGGCCGGCCAGCACCGTGAGTGCCAGGAATGGTGCCCATGCCTTCGCGGTCTGGCGTGGATTGCCGTCGGTCAACACGGCTTCCACCGCCAGGGCGCCCCCCAGCACGATGCCGAGCAGAAAACTGGCATGCAGGTTGGCCCAGGCCAGCATGGCAACAAGTAGCCAGAGACTCGGCCGTTTGCGTTGCTCACGCGCCATGACAAGGTAGTAGACCCAGATCACCATCAATGGCCAGGCCAGCGTGTGGGGGCGCGCCAGCAGGTGCTGAGCCAGCGTCAGGAAAGCCAGTACCACACCGGTGAACGCATGCAGCGGCTCGATATAGCGCAGCAGGAACCGCAGCAGAACGGTCAGGGCGACGCTGGTTGCCAGCGCAGTGACAAGCACTGGCCCGGCCCAGCCAAGCCATCCGTAGGATGTGGCCAGGATGACTTCGGCCAGCCACTCATGGGGAACCCACTTTGCGCCCCGGAACGAGAAGGAGAACGGATCTGTCGTTGGCACTGCCTGGTTGGCAATGATCCAGTTCCCGGCGGCAATGTGCCAGAGGGTGTCCGCATCGGCCAGTAGGCGCACGCCAATGAAGGAAAGGATCGAGAACAAGCTCAGGCCGAAGACGCAAAGCCAGAACCACTGTGTTGCGGCGGCCTTTCGGAGCAGGCTTTCCCCGTTCGTCGTCTCGACCCAGGTCGTGGTGAGTTTCATGGCGTCTCGCGATGGCTGTAGTGCTTACCGGATCTGCCTGCCGAGGCAGGGCGCAGTCGCCCGTTATCGCAAAATGCGAGCCATCGCTGCAAACGCCTTTGTCTTCCGTGGGGTTGCGCTCCTTATTTGCGCGCCATGCCGGCTGGTGGCCAACGTGCCCGTCCTGTCGTTTCCAGGACGAATCGTGCTTATTTCCCCCGATCGTTGGTGCCGCGAGCAGGGGCTGCATGCGCGCAGGGCCATTTCTGCGCCAAAAGTATGAGTCGCGTCGCGCGGCACACGGTGCGTTTGGCGGATGCGGATGCCCAATCGCGCTGCACTGACTCGCAAAGGATGGTGTGTCGGGTAGCAAGCCAGGAGGTGGACGACGTTTCAGCCGGGAAACGCGCCACGCTGCTGCCGGAGAGTTGGGCACCCGATCAACGCCAGAAGAACTGGAGTGACAGGCGGGAATGCCGTCAAAGCCGGCGGTGATTCAGTTTGGAAACGTTTGCGCAAAGCCATTTTCCTCGCCGGTTCAGGGCTTTGATTCTGCTTGTATATCGGGGGACCCCTGACCAGAATGGAGCGAGTATATCGATGCATCGCCGCGGCATTCTTCACAAAAACATGGGCCGGCGGTGCTACATAAAGAACGGGGAACAATGAGCCTGGACCATAGCCCGGAAGCTACGCCGGGATCCGTGACGTCGCAACATTGGCTGGGCCTGGATCGAGTCAGGGCCTACAGCATTGCCATGCTGATCGCCTATGGTGTGCTGCTCGTGATATGGGCCTTGAGGACGAGGGGCTTCACCACGGATGCGCTGGGCCGGCCAGGCGTGGATTTCTCGGCGTTCTGGAGTGCGTCGTATCTGGCGCTGAAAGGGCAGGCCGCCAGGGTCTACGACTACGAAACCTTGCGGCCTGTCATCGCCGCATTCGGCGCCGTCCAGGGAGGGGGAAAATTCTTCCTGCCATGGACCTATCCGCCGACGTTCCTGTTGCTTGTGGTGCCGTTGTCCTTGTTGCCGTTCGCAGTGAGCTATGTACTCTTCATCGGCAGCACCGCTGCGATTTACATCGCCGCGGTGGTCAGGATCTTGCGCCTGCCTGGCGCACCGCGCTACGCGGTGTGGTTACCCGTGCTGGCATTTCCGGGTATCCACGAAGCGGTCATGATCGGCCAGAACTCTTTGCTGACAGCCGGTATGGCGGCGTGGTCGCTGATTCATTTGAAAGCCAGGCCTGTGCTGTCAGGCGTGTTGATTGGGCTGCTGAGCGTGAAGCCGCAGCTCGCGCTGTTGCTGCCGGTGGCCCTCGTGGCGGATCGCGCATGGACGGCTCTTCTCACCGCTGCGGCGACGGCTGCCGCGCTGATGGCCTGCAGTATCGCCCTTTGGGGGTGGGAAATGCTACCCGCGTTCCTGGAAAGCGGCACGCTCTTCAGGCAGACAGTGCTGGAGCAGGGCCAAACCGGATGGCGCTTTTGCCCGACGGTCTTCGCGATGATGCGGCGGGCCGGGGCATCGGTGGCGGCAGCGTACTGGGCCCAGGGCCTGTGCGCGGGGTTTGCGATCTGGGCCTTGCTCAAAGTCTGGCGGGGCCGCAATTCGGCGGCGCTGCGCATTGCTGCCGTGGCCGCTTCGAGCCTGCTGGTGAGTCCATATCTTTGGTATTACGAGCTGACCTGGATGGGAATTGCGATGGCCGGCCTGGCGGTCGAAGGGGTGCGGCGCGGTTGGATGTCCGGGGAGCGGGAGCTGCTGGTGGTGGCATGGCTGCTGCCATTGGTGCTGAGCGTGAATGCCCAGGGTTATTTGCCGCAGGTTGGATCCCTGGTGACGCTGACGCTGCTGATGGCAATCCTGCGCAGGGCGTGGTGGGGGAACAGGTTGGTTTGAGTTGTCGACTGGGCGGGCGTTGGCGGCCCGTGTCGCCGCCCACCAGGTGCTGGTCATTGTTATCCAGCCTGCTTTAAAAGAACAAGGCGCATCAAGCCGGAATCATGACGGTGGATGTACGAGCCGCGCCGCCTCGGGAGGGAATCATGTCGGGTCCATACGATGTCAGGCTGCTTTCTCTGGTTGTGCCTTGCTACAACGAGGCCGAGAGCATCGGTAAATTCTTTGATTGCGTGACGCCGATACTGGAGTCCATCGACCGGATCCGATTCGAGATCGTGCTGGTGAATGACGGCAGTACGGACGACACGCTGGACCAGCTGCTCGCGTATTCGCGCAAGGACGAACGCGTGCGCGTGGTGGACCTGACGCGGAATTTCGGCAAGGAAGCGGCCTTGACCGCCGGGCTCGACGAAGCCCTTGGTGATGCCGTCATTCCGATCGACGTTGATTTGCAGGACCCGCCTGCACTGATCCCGGCGCTGGTCGCGCGCTGGCGTGAGGGGGCAGAGGTCGTGCTGGCACAACGCAGCAGACGCGCGTGCGATTCCTGGCTCAAGCGCTTGACGGCGGCAGGCTATTACCGGATCCATAACCGGCTTTCCGACCTGAAGCTGCCGGTGAACGTTGGCGATTTCCGCTTGATGGACCGGGTGGTGATCAATGCGCTCAAGCAATTGCCGGAGAGACACCGCTTCATGAAGGGCTTGTTCGCCTGGGTGGGCTACAAGACCGCCATCGTCCGCTACGAGCGCGAGCCGCGCACTACGGGCCGCTCGAAGTTCTCGGGCTGGCGCTTGTGGAACCTTGCGCTCGAGGGGATCACCAGCTTCAGCACGCTCCCGTTGCGCAGCTGGACATATATCGGGCTGCTGATCGCGTTCGGCGCATTTTGTTACGGCGCGTTCATTGTGGCGCGGACCTTGATATTCGGGGCGGATGTTCCTGGTTATGCGTCGCTGCTGTCGATCGTGCTGTTCCTGGGCGGTATCCAGCTGATCGGGCTTGGGGTGGTCGGCGAATATATCGGCCGCATCTATGATGAAGCCAAGGGCCGGCCGATCTACCTGGTGCGACGCCGTTATCAGGAGTCCGGCCAGGACCGGCAACTTGCCACGGGAAGGCGGGTTATCCGGCTTGAGCGCGGAGCAGGCAACAGACGTTGATTTGACTTCCTCCCCGGCCTGAAGGCCGAGGCTTGCCGCGCACCGGGTCAGCACGGCCCGGGACAAGGGCCGGTCCTATTCCCGATACGTCCAGCTCCGGTGCGCGAGGTAGGTGAAGGCCGGCACTATCAGCACGACGCAGGCCAGTCCTGTCCAGTACGTGGCGCCGAGAAACTGCGCCGTCCATGAAATGGCTGTGGTCAGGCTTAATCCAAGCAGCGATACGCCGGCAAAGCGACCCAGGGTACGGTTGCGCAGCCGTGACGAGAAGCTCCATAGGGTGTTGAGCAGGTAGGAGCAAGCAGTCGCGCACAGGAAGGCCACGCAGTTTGCAGCGACCGGTGAAACCCCCATTGCACTGACCAGTGTCGCGGTGACGGCGACATGGACGCCGGTTGAGCTTGCACCCGACACCAGGAACCGCCCGAGCCTGCGCAGTTCAGGCGTGCTGGCACGGGCTTTCACGATGCGCGCACGATCGCCATCAGGGAAATGCCGAACGGCAGTGATGCGCGCGTAAGCCAGTGGCGTTCAGTGCTGAACAGGGCGTGCAGCGCACTGTTTATCGGTTGGGATGGAATGCCGGCACCGGTTGCCGTCTCGCTGCCGCGCAACTGGTCGCTGATTCGTGCGGCGATCGCAAGCGGAGACAGCAGGGTGTTGAAGTAGGAGATCCGGTCCAGGCGCAAGCCACACCGCGTGACCAGCGCTTGCAGCGAGCGCCTGCTATAGCGGCGCTGGTGATGCAGGAAGACGTCATGACGGCTCCATAGCCACTGGTAGGCTGGCACGGTAATGAGGACTGCGCCGCGCGGCTTCAGCATCCTTGCTGCACAGGCGAGTGACCCCGCATCGTCAGCAATGTGTTCCAGGCAATCGAGCAGGCAAACCAGGTCAAAGCTCCGATCCGGGAATGGCATATCGTCAGGGCACCTGCCGCTGCGTATGTCGTAGACTCCGCCGGTTTTTTCGCGTGCCAGTCGCAGGGCCGTGCCATCCATCTCCACAGCGCTCACCTTGCCGAATCGCGAAAGCATGGCCAGGTTGCCACCGGTGCCCGCCCCGATTTCCAGGATGGACGCGTCACGCGGCAGTGCCAGGCCGGACAGGATGGTGGCGAGGATGTCGCGCCGCCCTCGGAACCACCAGTGGCCGGCTTCGGTGTCGGCCATTTCAAGATAGGCATCGGGGGACATCGGTCGGTTCCTCCGCAATCGGGAAGGTTATCCCTGCACGCAAAGCAGACCGAGGTCGCCCTTTTTCACCTGCAGCTTGTAGTCGCGCATCAATCTGAACAGCGTTACCCGCGAAATCCCGAGTTCAGCCGCCACGTCAATGAGCCGTTCATGGTTGCGCTGCAGCGCCTCCACAATGGCATGCTGCTCCGCCGCTTGCCGGATCGCCGCCAGCGTCAGCGGCCGTTCCTCCGCAGGCACCGTCAGTTCCAGGTCCGCAGGCTGGATCACCCCGTCCTCGCACATCGCAGCCGCATGGCGGATGCGGTTGATCAGCTCGCGCACGTTGCCCGGCCAGTTGTGCAGCTGGATCGCGCGCAGCGCCGTGGGCGAGAAGCCGCGGATGCGTGCCGGCGATTGCTTGCGCACATTGTCGAGCACGTGTTCGGCGATCAGCAGGATGTCGCTGCCGCGTTCGCGCAGCGCGGGCTGGCGTACGCGCAGCACGCACAGGCGGTGGTAGAGGTCGCCGCGGAAGCGTTCGGCGGCGATCGCGGCTTCCAGGTCAACGTGGGTGGCAGAGATGATGCGCACATCCACCTCGACCGATTCGGTGCCGCCCAGCCGTTCGATGCGTCCCGTTTCCAGGAAACGCAGCAGGCTGGTCTGGCTTTCCAGCGGCATGTCGCCGATTTCATCGAGGAACAGCGTGCCGCCCTGCGCCATCTCGATGCGGCCGGGCTTGCGCTTGGTGGCGCCGGTGAAGGCGCCGCGCTCATAGCCGAACAGTTCGGACATCAGCAGCGTAGGCGGGATGGCGGCGCAGTTGACCGCGACGAAGGGCTTTTGCGCGCGTTCCGAGGCGCGGTGGACGGCCTGCGCGGCCAGTTCCTTGCCGGTGCCGGACTCGCCCGAGATCAGTACCGGGGTGTCCCAGCGCGACACCTTCTCGATGCCGCGGAACAGCGACTGCATCGCCGGGCAGTTGCCGATCATGCCGTCGGCGCGCGTGGTGCCGGCCACCGCGCGCTGAACGCCCGGGCGCAGCTGCGCCATGCCCTGCGCATGGCCGAGCGAATGCGCCAGGTCGGCGGGCTCGAACGGCGCGGTGTAGTAGTCGACGAAATAGAGCCCGAGCAGGCGGCGTGCCGCGTCGCTCAGCGCATCGCGGCTGGCGATGATGCCGATCCAGCCGATGTGCGGTTGGGACAACCAGGGTTCGAGCGATTCCAGCTCGGCATCGCTGAAGCCGCTGTGCAGGTCGAGCAGCGCCGCGATCGGCTGGGCACTGTGCGGGAGTGCGTTGAGGTCGTTCAGGTTGGACGCGAAGCTGATTTTCCATCCACGCTGTGCGAGCAGGCGGCACAGCATGGCGTCGTGGTGCTGCGACAGGTACAGCAGCGGGCGGTTGGCATAAGCGCTCATACGATTTCCCCGGATTTTTTGTTTTCCGAAGCCGGCGCCGGCGGCTGCCGGTCACTGGCTTCGGTGCTTCTAAGGCTTGCGCCGGCCTGGCGGCCTGGCGTGTTCCCTAAAATTCTTCCCGCCGCGGCGCCGCAGGGCACGGGCTGTCAGGCCCGTTCCGCCGCCGCCGCGTCCCGCGCCCCTGGTGAGGGTCCGGTCGCGACGGCGGCTGCTTTGCTGCGCCTGCATGGCAGGCTGGTGCTGCAACCCCGTCTCTTGTTTTATCCGCGTGGCGCCCGGCTTCGTCGTGGCGTCGCGCGGTTTCCAGGCTCCACGGGCGCGCTCGCGCATGCTCGCGGCCCGTGTTCCCTGAAAGACCTCCTTCTGATCTTGCCGGCGGACACTGCATTGGCGTCCACCGATGCGGGCCAGTCCCTGCCGCGTGGCCCCTCGCTTACAGCACAGCCCGAATCCCGCCCTGGGAGTTGCAGGGGTCGTTCTGAAACTGACCTCCGGCGAACGCTTGCCTGTGTGTTTGCCGCTTTGGTTTCAGACGTCCCCCCGTTCCGGGCTTCCGTTCGCGGGCACATATGTGCGACGAATGTGCCATAGCGAGCTAAGTCATTGAAAACAAAGGGGAAGATAGATGTAATGCGGCGAGCAGGCGGGTGCCGGCGAGCGAGAACGTTCCGCTTTTGATACGTGGGCGGGCCAATTCATGTTGCGCTGCAGCGAAGTGCAGAAGCGCCATGCGCCGAAAACGCCATAAGAAAGGCGGCGCAGGTGGCGGGCGCGATACTTGCGGCCTGTTGGGGCCATCCGAAAGAGGGGAAGCCGCATTTAGGGCGCGAGGGCGCCAGGGCTCCGATGCTGCACGCGGCTTGACCCACGCAGGGGTTTCATTGCCGATACAACGCCGTGGTACAGGTCCTTCTTCAGCAACCGCGGCGTGCCGCCAAAGACCTCAGCCTTTTGGCTTCGGTTGCTTCGCGACGCGGCCGACAGGCGCAGACAATCGGCGCGTTGACAAGCCTTTGCACGAACCGGCGCATGCGCGCCTCAGCCGCTTCTCATCTGTTTGGATGGGGCCACCGGATTTTCGATGCCGGCTGGCATGGCTCGCGAAATGGTTGCATGCGTGAAACTCGGCCCCGTTTTGCGCGGCGCTGGCACAAACCTGCAACACGCCGGCCAAGCGCTGGCGGAAGCAGTCAAGCCGTTGATTTTGCTGGTCCAGACGAAAATGATTCGTATTGCCAACATCGGCTGCCGAAACAATTTCAGATTTGAAACTGCGCGGGGTTGTTACCTGCGGCAGGGTTCGGTGGCAGCGTCTCCTGCCGCACCAGCTGCTGCAGCCACGCGTGAAATTGCTGGATCGCTTGCTCGCGCGGATTGCCTTCACGCCAGATGACCCAGTAATGCAGGCTGGATGGGATGCGGGTCGGGCCGATCTGCACCAGGTCGCCACTGGCCAGGTAGTCGTGCGCTAGCTGGGCGCGCGCCGTGGCCACCCCCAGGCCGGCGACCGCCGACTGCAGCATCAGTCCGGCGTCCTGGAAGATCGGCCCGCGTTCGGGTTCGTCGCCGGGCAGGCCGGCGGCTTCGAGCCAGTCGCGCCACGGACGCAGCGCAAAGCGCAGCATCGGCATGCGCGGCACGTCGGCCAGCGTGAAGCCGGGATAGCGCGCCAGCAGCGCTGGGCTCGCGACTGCGATCACATGGTCCTCGATCAGGTTGTGGCACTCGAAGCCGGGCAGGTCGATGCGCTGGTGCCAGATACCGACGTCCACGCTATACGGGTCCGGCGGCGTGATCTCGGCGTGCAGACGCAGGTGCAGGTCCAGCGATGGCACCTGCGCGTGCAGGCTGGGCAGGCGGCGGATCAGCCAGGCATTGGCGAGGTCGGCCATCACGCTGACCTGCAGCCGCACCACCGGCGGCCCGGCGCTGTTGCCGGCCTCGCGTAACGCGCTTTCCAGGCTGTCGAGCGCGCCGCGCACCTGCTCGGCCAGCCGCGCGCCCGCGCTGGTGGGCGTCATCTGGCTGCCGGTGCGCTGGAACAGCTTGGTGCCGAGGCTGGTCTCGAGCCCGCGGATATGGTGGCTGATGGCGCTGTGGGTAAGTGCCAGCTCTTGCGCCGCGCGCGAGAAGCTGCGGTGGCGCGTGGCGGCCTCGAGCGCGCGCAGCGCTTGCAGCGGGGGCAGGTGAACCGGTCGGTCGGCGGGTTTGCCGGGAGATTTGGCCATGGCCGTCAAATTCTACTCACAATTGCGGCGGGTATCTTTCGTTGGCCTTGCACCGGAATGGGGAAGACAATGCGGGCCATGACGACTACGACTTCTCCTGATTTGTCTTCCGCGCCCCCGCAATCGCAACCGGCCAATCAGTCCGATCGGGCGCGCTGGCGCGTGCTGGCCGTGTTCTCGCTGGGTTTTCTGGTGTCCTATGTGTTCCGGGGCGTCAACCTCGGCTTTGCGCCCTACCTGACGCGCGAGCTCGGCCTGAATGCCGGCGACCTGGGGTTGCTGACGAGCTTCTACTTCCTTGGCTTTGCCTGCGCGCAACTGCCGGCGGGCATCCTGCTGGACCGCTACGGCCCGCGCCGCACCGAGGCGGTGATGCTGCTGGCGGCGGTGGCGGGCTCGCTGGTGTTCGCGCTGGCGCCCGGCATGGCGGGGCTGGCTGCGGGCCGGCTGCTGATCGGCGTGGGCGTGTCGGTGTGCCTGGGCGCCGCCATCCAGGCGCTGTCGATGTGGTTCCCGCTGTCGCGCATGCCGCTGCTCAACGGCGTGGTGATGGCGATCGGCGGCCTGGGCGCGGTGCTGGTGGGCACGCCGCTGTCTTGGTTGCTGTCGCTGACCGACTGGCGCACCGTCAGCGCCGGGCTGGCCGCCTTATCGCTGGCGATGGCGGTGCTGCTGTGGTTCGGCGTGCCCGACCAGCCGCGCGCCGGCCGCGAAAGCCTGCGCGAGCAGTTGCGCGGCACGCGGCAGATCCTGGCGAGCGAACGCTTCTGGCGCGTGGTGCCGCTGACGCTGCTCAACCAGGGCGTGTTCCTGGCGGTGCAGACGCTGTGGGTCGGCGCGTTCATGCGTGACGTGGCTGGCTTCGATGCCGCCACCAGTGCGCGGCTGGTCTCGGTGATCGGCTTTGCCATGATGGCCGGCTGCGTCGGCTCCGGCTGGGCCGCGCGCCACCTGGAACGGATCGGCGTGAGCCTGTACGCCTTTGCCGGCGCGGGCATGACCGGCTTTATCGTGATCCAGGTGCTGCTGATGGCGCAGGTGCCGCTGCCGCCGGCGCTGCTGTGGGCGGCCTACGGTGTGTTCGGCTCAAGCGGCATCCTGACCTACGCGGTACTGGCGCGCAGCTTCCCGGATGCGCTGATCGGCCGCGCCACTACCGCGCTGACGTTGACGGTATTCCTGGCGACCTTTGCGTGCCAGGTGGGGGTGGGTGTCGTGCTGGATTTGTGGCGGGCTACCGGCGGCCATTATCCGAAGGCAGCGCACCTGGCGGCATGGAGCGGGCTGGTGGTGCTGCAGGCGCTGGCGGCGGTCTGGTATCTGATGGGGGCGCGTCGCGCCCGCTGATGTTTGGCAGGGGTTCTCAGCTCAGTAGCTCAGTAAACGCCCGGCAAGGCGCGAAACCGTACTTTTTCACGATACCGGCGGTATTCGGCATCATCGGACAGCAGCTTTTCTTCTCGATTTATCCGCACCGCCTGCAGGGCGTACAGGCCGGTGTAGACGAGCAAGTTTTGCACCCCGAAATTGGTGAGCAAAAAGCCGACGTCGGCAATGAAATAGCCCAGGTAGATCGGATGTCGCACAAACCGGTAAGCCCCGCTCGAGACAACGCCGCGATTGGCGGGCAGTATCCCGAATGACCAACGCAGGGAGACCTTTGCATAGATTTGCCACAGAATCCCCACGATCTGCAGGCCAGCACCAAACATCTCCGGTACCAGGTGCGTCCCTGGCGCCAGCTGAACTGCCAGGCAATAGTACGTACCGCCCAGGGAGCAGAGTACTGTGACGGGGTGCCAGTCTCGCCTTATCGGAACCCGGACAAACAGGGACAGGCCGAGCGTCAGACCACTCGCCAGTACGAGCAGCAGCAAGGTGATCCGCGTCGGGTTAGTGAGCCAGTGGAGGACTGCGGCGTAGGCGAATGCTGCAAGCAGTATGGCGGTGGCACTTCTGAGTCCAGCCTCGAGGAGCAATTCTCGGAGGTCTATTTTGGGCGCAGGTGCCTCCCGGTCTTTCTCCGCTGCGATTTCCGACATGGCCTTCCCCCTTATGGCAGCGGAGTCTGAATGCTCCACCTCTTTTACCGTGATGCAGTTGTTCACCAAGCGTAGCCTGTGAGCGCGGGAGGTCATATCGGGCAAAAGTATGTTTCGCCCGTGAAAAGCCCCCTTGTCCCGCAAATGCTGGTACTGGCACTTGGGGGCCGACTCGGGGGAATGGGGAAAGCGCGATGAGAGCGGGGAGACCGAAGGTGGAACCGGCAACGGGCGAAGGGCGGCGGCCGGCGCATCGCCGGCCATTGCGTTTGGGCCGATCGTGAAAACGCGGGCAGACCCTAGAGCATGACCGGCCGGTCGTCCAGCTCGTTAGGGTTGTGCCCGCCGTCGGACGGGAAGTGCGTGGCCAGCAGGTCGTGGACCCGCGCCACCGTGGCCAGCACCGGTTCCACCGACAGGTTCTGCTTCAGCCCCCGCGCCAGCTCGTCGCACAGTTCGCGCCAGGTGGCGGTGCCGACGCGGGCGTCGATGCCGCGGTCGGCCAGCAGCTCGACCGCATGGTCGGCCAGGTTGATATAGAGCAGCACGCCGGTATGGTCCTCGGTGTTCCAGACCTCGAGGGCGCCGAACAGGAAGCGGGCGCGCTCGCGCGGCGTGACGCCGGCCCAGGCGTCGCCGACCGGCAGGCTGGCTTCGATCACCACGCGGATCTCGCCGCGATGGCGGGTCTCGCCGGCATGCACGGCTTTATGCAGCTGTTGTTGCGCGTCGGGCGGGAAGTGCCGGCGCGCGGCGCTGGCCGTGGTGGCGATATGGTGCAGGGCGCGTCTGAGATTCGGCATCGTCGTCGTTCCTCTTGCTGTCACCAGTTGCCGGAGGCGCCGCCGCCATCGAAGCCGCCGCCGCCTCCGCCGCCGAAGCCGCCACCGCCGCCTCCGGCAACTGGTGACAGC